>SSGX01000050.1 GCA_008017155.1 Neisseriales bacterium
GAGTAATAAATGGTGATTCTGAATTACAGAAATCATAAATTCTATGGCGAATTTCCATTACGTATCTGTTAATAGAGTTTCGACTTATTCCAGATAAAGTTGCTATTTGCGTTGCTGATAAATCTGCAACAAAATACCTAACTATTTCCCTAAATTTAGCTTCTGAAATTTTTGAACTATTTATATACTTATTTTTATGAATCATGACAATATATTAGCACACCTTCAAATGTGCTTTGATTGTCTAGCCCCAAATATTTTTTTAATTCATATTTACTATCTTATAATAGATGTGATTATTGATTAGGTAAGTGTAATTAATGTACTTCAAATGCATATTAAAGATTAATCAGAATTATGCAGACTTTATAGATTAATAATGAAAATCACATTGAGAGAGAAAGTAAAAACTATCTAACCGATAAATTAAGGATGGCTGTCTTAGCCACCTTTAATTTACACAAATTACTAATCCTTTAATGAGCATTGTAGGCGATAAGGAAGATAAACCGGTTCCCAAATATAATCATCGATTATTTCTTCAATTTCAACTCGATTTAAATCATGACCATAACTAGTTAAGCCTTCGCGAATAGCTTCTTCAGCAACAGCAATTGCGATATCTCGTGAAACGTTTCTAACTTCACTTAATGGCGGTAATAAATTGCCATCTTTATTATGATTCACCGGTGAAATTGCGGCTAATGCTTTAGCAGCAATCAAGAACATCCGATCAGTTACACGAGTAGCACCAATAGCTAAGACACCTAAACCAAGCCCCGGAAAGATGTAAGAATTATTTACTTGATCAATCCGCTTTGGTCCATTAATTGTCTCATACGGTGAGTAAGCCGTACCAGTACCAACAATAGCCTTAGCATCAGTCCAATCAAGCACATCATGCGGATTTGCTTCACATTTTTCGGTAGGATTTGATAATGGAAATACGATTGGACGCTCAGTATTTTTTGCTAAAGCTTTGATAACCTCACGAGTAAATATACCACCTTGAGCACTGACACCAATTAGCATGGTAGCACCTGAATTTATAACCGTTTCAAGTAAGGTAATGTTTTGTGAGTTAGCTACGCTCCACTCAGCAATATCAGATGACTTACGGCTAAAAGGCTTCTGAAAATCAAGGCTTTCAATATTATCGCTTATTAAGCCATAGCGATCAACCATAAAAAATGCTTTATATGCTTCTTCCCTTGTCATACCGTCATCAACCATTGCATCTAAAATAAGATTAGCAATCCCCACACCCGCAGATCCAGCACCTACCACTATAATCTTCTGTTTTGCTAGTGGCACTCCTGAAGCGATAGTAGCGGCAAGAAGAGCACCAACAACAATTGAGGCAGTACCTTGAATATCATCATTAAAAGTACATAATTCATTTTTGTAACGATTAAGCAGCTTTAATGCATTTGGCTGGGCAAAATCTTCCCACTGTAGCAATACTTTTGGAAAACGTTTTTTTACTGCTGTAACAAATTTATCGATAAACTCATCATACTCAGCTCCGCGAATTCGCTTATGGCGCCATCCAATATATAATGGATCATTAAGTAACTGTTCATTATCAGTACCGACATCAAGAATGATCGGCAAAGTTTTATTTGGTGCAATCCCAGCACAGCCAGTATATAAGGATAACTTCCCAATCGGGATTCCCATACCACCAGCGCCCTGATCACCAAGCCCTAGTATCCGCTCACCATCTGAAACAACTATAACTTCAGTACCATCAAAGTAATCATGATCAAGAATTTCATCAATTGCATCACGATTTGGATGACTAATAAATACTCCACGCGGACGGCGATAAATCTGTCCAAAATGTTGACATGCCAAACCAACTGTAGGCGTATAAACTAAAGGCATAATCTTTTCGATATATTTATTTAATAAGGCATAAAAGAGCGTTTCATTTCTGTCTTGTAGGCTACGAAGATATATATGTCGCTCAAGATCTGTCGATTTATCAAGGATTACCTGAAAATTTTTATCAACAATTTCTTCAAGTGGAAAATTCGATGGTGGGACTATCCCACGTAATTTAAAATTAACCCGCTCTTCATGGGAAAATGAGCGTCCTTTATTCAGTAATGGATTATTAATCAAATCATAACCATAAATATCTAATTCAACGTATTTTTGACCTTCTTCATCTTTTTTTATATTGATCTTCATTTTCTTGGTTCCATTAATAAGTAATAAGCAATTATACTAAATAATCAACTAAGCCAACCCCATAAATTTATTAAATATCTCTATAATAAAAAACCCATACTAGTTGGTATGGGTTTATTTTTTAGGTAGAGCTATTTACCCTGATAAGTAACAGTCTTAGGATCATCTATTGCCATAGTAACAGTTTGAAGTGTGTATGGACCAGGTGAAGTATAAGTTACACCAGCGGTTGGATTATTACCAGGACCACCAGGATTATATAAAGGTAAGTAACCATTTGCAGCAGGTATTTCTACAGCTGTAATCATACGCATCGCTGACTCATCACCTTTTAAGATAAAATCAAGATAATTATCACTATCTCCAGTATAAGCATCATTTATCGTCTCACCTGCCACACCAAGATCTGCAAGACCGATTATTTCAATAGTTCCCTGAGGAAAGCTATATACATAATTAGTTGTCGTTAGCCAAGTAATCTGACCACTAGAATTTGTCACTTGTATCCGGAAGAATTTTTGAAAATCCTGCGGCTGAATTGACGCTACACCATCCGGCGATATTCCACCTGTAGTGTAAACACGTAAGCGATATTGAGCATTGGACTCGCCATAATAGGCTACCCCATCATTTGGATAACCACCAGTGAAAGGATTATTTTCTCCAATACCTTCACCCAAGGTTGACATCTTACTGAGTTTAGCCGCCACTAATGTAGGCCCTCCATTTGGCGTATACGGATTGGTACTATCTTTACTTAAACCAACTGCACTAACTAATCCATCTGGACCTAACATTTTAAGGTTCTTCACAATAGTAACCTTTGTCGGATAAATCGCACCAGGTGTACCAGGTGATAGGCGATTACCAAATTCACCAAAAATAACTACACAACTACGCTCATTATATTCGATATTTGGACTGATTGACGCTACATAAGGAGTAACAACTTCTCCGGTATTTAAAGTAACTGCAAAATCATCACCTTTAACTGTACTAGGAAGAACAGGCCAGCTAAAAACAATAGGCATAGCATCCGCAAAGTAAGTCGGATAACCCCAAGCCATTGCAACAGAAGACGGTGTTTTTGAGCTAGTTAATGCTAAGTATGGTGGGTTTGGCGTGGTAACTATTTCCCATGCCCCACCCGCCGCGACTACGTAACTTTCCCCCTGATTCACCCCTTCAATTCCTTCAAAGCCATAACCTGCGGACATTATTTCTGGTTTGTCGCTCCAGAGATCTGCGTTAATAATAATATCTTCCCATAAGGTACGTGAATCTTGAGTTGGTGGTACAACAACTTCAAGTGGAGGATTAACTGGGTTATTAAGATTATCGGCAGAAACCTGAATTTCACCCGAACTAGTGTTTGTTAAAAGATACTGATAGTAATTTTGTGAGTCAGTAATATTTGATTCTGTTGCTGGTAGTTTAAAACTAAAAGTATAGCTAGCACCAGGAGCGATATCGCCACTTAAAGACAGATTCTTATCTGTAACAATACTTTCAAGCCATGCGGCTAAATTCACTTTAGGGTTAACTATTGAATTTGACTCCGAAGTATTTGTAACAATTATCTGAGTTGTGACACCTGGACTATAAAGTGGAGTATTTGTAGAAATACTAGTGTTAGAATTTGAATTACCAGCTCCACTGCTACAACCATAGCTTATGAATAAGCTCAGTAATACAAGATTTAATTTTTTCATAGTGATCCCTTTCATTTTTTGAAATTATATCACTGTGAAATTTCGATTTAAATATCCAAAAGGGATATTTATCAGGTTAACAATGCTAGTTAATCGTGCGAGACAAAATAACCGACTGATTTACTAAGATAATCTATAATACATTTTAAAGTAGTATTTATACAACATTTAATCTAAAAAGTATAAATTATGTACGGACCTGTTCTACAGAGGCAACTGCCGACTCATTTTGGATGTTGAGGTTGGCTTGATAAAAATCTTGATTTTCGATTAGTGCTAACTGAAAACCATGTAATACCTGCAACTCAATGGTAGCTTCTTCAAGCTGAAAGCCAAAAACATGCCCACCAATTTTACAAAAATCATCAATAAAGTGGAAATGAAATCCGGGTACATTTAGTTGTGCCATATACTTGGGAAACCAAACACCAACCATCACACCCGAAACATTATTAGCGATAAAAGTTGTTTGTAAGTTAGGTAAGATCTCGGTAAGTCGTTTATAAGGACGGCAGGTACAATGCTCACTTCTTAAATCAAGATGCTGAAATTTACCAGTTACGCGAATGGCATAAATAAGGTTAGATGAGATAAAATGCTCTGCAACTACAGCTTCAAGTGACTTAAAGTCTAAATCTTTGACAGTAAACTTCTGCTCTGGAATAAATTTATTAACTACCGCAAAAGGAGTATGAATATCTTTATCTAATATGTGTAATTTACCAGTTGCATCCGCACGATAACACACACCCTCATGAATTATCAATTCGCCATCAATATTATCTAAAGCACCAAGCCCAAAATCACCATGCTGAAGCATCTGCTCCATACTAGTATCACCAGCATAAACAGCTTCTAACAATGAATTAATCGTACCCGTCTGGTAAATATACTGTTTTTGCATTTAGATACGATAAGTTGTTTTAGTCATTACTTTTGATGACAGCTTCATTATTTTTTTTACCAATTCAGGTAATTCAGCTGCACCATTATCATGCGCCATATGTGCATGTTTAATTTCATCTTCACGCATCTGTTCCAAAATTGCCCTACTTTTATTATCGTGCTGTGGCAATTTGTCCAAATGTTCAGTTAAATGACTCTCAACCTGCTTTTCGGTTTCTTCAAGAAAGCCAAGATTCCATTTATCACCAAGAATACCGGCGGTCACGCCTATTGCTAGACTACCAGCGTAAAACAATGGATTCAAAAGGCTCGTCTTACCTCCTAATTCATGAATCCGATGTTCTGTCCATGCTAGATGCTCAGTTTCTTCAAGTGCAGCATGTTCAAAAGCTTCCTGATTAGCTTTGTTTCTAGTAGTCAACGCCTGTCCCTGATATAAGCCCTGTGCACAAATTTCACCAGTATGATTAACCCGCATCAAACCAACTATATGCTTACGCTCGGCATCGGTATATTCACCATCGCTAATCGTTTCATCTGGATGTGCTCTATTCGAAAGTGGCTTATGAAATAATGTCTTTAAGATTTTATCAAATTCAACTATAGCTTTATCAATCATGGCAGCACCTTTTTCTGATTATTTTCCATCAAACATAATATAGACAGTGTATAATTATACATCTTTAAATCTTAATTTACTAATATATAATTTATGGGAGCCCCTAATGAATTTACAAAATATTGATGCTGGTAATGGTGATGAGTTTAATGTGGTTATTGAAATCCCTGCAGGTTCAGCACCAGTAAAATATGAAATGAACAAGGAAGCTGGCGTTTTATTCGTTGATCGATTTGTTAGTACTGCAATGTCATACCCGGCGAATTATGGATTTATTCCAAATACTTTATCTGAAGATGGTGATCCAGCTGACGTTATCGTTTTTACTCCATATCCGATTGCGCATGGTAGCATGGTTAAATGCCGTGCACTTGGTGTGCTGCGTATGGAAGACGAAAGTGGTGTTGATGCTAAAATTCTTGCTGTACCAACTAAAAAAGTATGCCCACTATATGCTGATATTGACACCTTAGATCAGTTTCCACAATTAGCTGTACAACAAGTGGTTCATTTCTTTGAAAACTACAAAAAACTTGAAAAAGGTAAATGGGTTAAATTATCTGGAATAGATGATGCAGCTGCTGCTAAAAAAGAAGTTGAAGTGTCAATCGCAAAATATCATAAATAAGAAATCTAAATTTCCTTATCCTTTTAATATTAAGCCAGAATAATTCTGGCTTAATATTTTTCTATTGTGCTGATCGTAAAATAAAGGGGAAAAACATGATCGGTAAATTAAAAAATCGTCATATTCAGATGATAGCTATTGGTGGCGCAATCGGCACTGGTTTATTTTATGGTTCAGCCAAATCGATCCAGCTAACAGGTCCATCTATTGTTTTAGCCTACTTAATTGGTGGTTTTGTAATGTACGTGATTATGCGTGCGCTTGGCGAACTAACTGTTTATGCGCCAAATTCTGGAGCCTTTAGCCATTATGCTTATCAATACGTTGGTAATTATCTTGGTTTTCTATCTGGTTGGTTTGCTTGGTTTGAATACACAATCGTTTGCATGTTAGAAGTAACAGTGGTTGCGGCATTTCTTGATCACTGGATGCCCGGTGTACCACACTGGCTCACAATCGCTGTAATTCTCGGAATATTCTTCTTTGTTAATATGCTTCAAGCAGGGCTCTTTGGTGAGTTTGAATTTTGGTTTGCCGGGATAAAAGTTGTAACAATTATATTAATGATTGCATTTTCTGCGTATTTGATTTTTTTCAATGATGGTACTCATACCGAAGCTATTGCCAACCTAAAATTCTCCGTTAGTAATAATCTTTTTGCCAAGGGATTAGAAGGTTTTCTATTTTCAATGGTTATGGTAGTATTTTCATTTGGTGGCGTGCAATTTCTCGGAATTGCAGCAGCTGATGCCGAAAATCCAGCAAAAACTGTGCCTGCTGCTGTTAATGGTGTAATTGTCAGAATCTTGATTTTCTATGTCGGGACACTACTTGCGATAGTTTGCCTTTATCCGTGGGATAAGTTAAGTACGGATATTAGCCCGTTTGTAGATGTCTTTGATAAAGTTGGTTTCCATTTTGCTGCCCAGATCATGAATATTGTCGTTATAACAGCTGCATTATCGGCTTTTAATAGCTGCTTATACGCTGCTGCAAGAATGATTGCTAATCTCGCAAGACATGGTAGTGCACCGAAGTATCTAGCAAATACAGATAAACAAAATGTACCAAAAAATGCCGTAATTACAACCTCAATAATCGTAGCATTAACCGTATTACTAAACTACCTAGTACCGGAAAAAGCAATCAATTATCTGATAGCAATCACTACGACATCAATTATTATTACTTGGACAACTATCCTGATTTGCCATCTTGGATTTCGGCGCAAAATTGCTAAGGAAAATATTAGCTATAAGCTACCATTATCGCCGTACTCAAATATTATTGCTCTTATCATGCTAGCATCAGTAGTAGTGGTAATGCTTTTCATGCCAGAAATGCAAATGGCAGTATATTTGATGCCAGTTTGGATTGGAATTGTAACTATTATGTATTTTTTCTCAAAACACAAGACATCTTAAATAAGATAAAAGCGATCACTAAAATTAAAATACCCGGTTGATGATACCGGGTATTTAGCTTTTTCATTTATCCATTGCGCTTAGCAAAATCATCCATAAATTCAATAAGTAAATCAACAGCTGATTCTGGCATTGCATTATAAAGACTAGCTCTACCACCACCTACAGAGATGTGTCCTGCAAGATATTTAAGTCCTTTAGCATTTGCTTCTGCCAAAAATTTAGGCAATACTTCATTATTTGCTAGATTAAATGGAACATTTAATTCAGAACGGTATGCTTTTTCTACATGATTCACATAAAAGCTGCTATTATCAATATAATTATATAATTTAGCAACTTTACGCTTATTCATAACACCTAATGCTTCTACCCCACCCTGTGCAATTATCCAATCAACCATTACATCCATTACATAGATTGCAAAAGTTGGCGGAGTATTCAGGCTTGAATTTTGCTCAGCCTGCACCTTATAATTCCATACATTCGGTGTGTAAGGCTTAGGATTATTGATTAAATCTTCACGAACAACTACAAGAGTAACACCAGCTATACCTAGGTTCTTCTGGGCTGAGGCAAATGCTAAACCAAATTTTGAATAATCCATCGGCGCATAGGCAATTGAGGATGTAAGATCGGCAACAACCGGAACATTCCCAACTTCAGGAATATCAGGAAATGCTATACCATCAACAGTTTCATTCGGACAATAATATACATATGCTGCATCTGGGTTCAACTTCCATTCCGAAGCAGCAGGAATAGCTGATTTACTAGCTGTTGCTACGATATTCACTTCCGCATGCTTTTTGGCAAAATCAGCAGCTTTTTTAGACCATGTACCAGTAACAAAATAATCAGCCTGCTTTTTATCACCCAAGATATTCATTGGAATCGCATCAAATTGTCCTTGCGCTCCACCAGTAACGAACACAACCTTATAGTTATCAGGGATTCCAAGAACTTTGCGTAACTTAACCTGCAAATTTGTTAATAACTCTTGAAATTGTTGGGTACGATGCCCGATTTCAGTAACCGAAACACCAGTGCCTTTCCAATCAAATAATTCATCCTGTATTCTCTGAATAGCTTCTACTGGCAGCATAGCTGGACCAGCACCAAAATTAAATGCTCTTTGCATAATAAAAACTCTTTACAAATAAAAATGCCACCGATATTATAAACGATGGCATCAATTAACGACAATGATATTAGATATTTATATTAATCATCATTACTATCGTTAGATGTTCATGAAACTGGCGATTTACACTGGATTGCCGACTCAACACAGTTACCTTCAGGGCACAGTATCGGTGTTCCTTTTGGGCAAACAGTAACTTTCGGACACTCATCCGAACTAGCGCGACAGGTATTATTCCAGCATTTATACGGACGATCTCCCGGGCAGGCTAATGGACTACCACAATTATTAAAATTATCACTCCAGTTTCCAGTAGGACAAATAATATGTGAATTACCCCAGTTATTTGGTACTGCTGGACAATCGGCTTCAGATTTGGCACAAGTATTATCAAGACACTTAACAGGCATATCAGTAGGACAAATAGCAGCCTTAGGACATTGTGCCAAATCACTAGCACAGCTTATTTTTCCATTTATTGGTGGACATTCAACCTGATTACTTGAGCACCTACTCTTCTTAACAACGCCAGAACATGAAGGTTGGCAACTACCATCATTACACATTTCTGTACCAGTTGGACAGGTAGAATGCTCTGGACATAAACTAATATTTGCAACACAATCTCCTGCTGGACAACGAATAGGACTTGTAGTAGGACAGCTAGAACCAGAACTCTTATTACATAGAGATATGTTTGCTTCACAACGTCCATTAGGGCATAAAACATAGCCGGAACGACAAAGAGCTGGTGCTACACAATTTGCAACATCGGCTACGCAAGCACCATTTGGACAAACCACTTTTCCTTCAGGACAAGTATTATCATTACATAAAGAAGGCGAAGGAACCCATGCACCATTTTTACATTGAGTCTCTTTATTTAGTATCATGGGATTAATAACTGGGCAATTTATAAGACTATTTGCACAGCTACCATCACCACATTTGACTTTACCAACTGGACATGAAGGGTTGTAATAGCTTGAATATGATTGTGAAGTTGAGCAATGTTCTGGGGTACAGACTCCTATATTCGAACCATCTAGCAGATAATTTACTTTTGTACTTACGATCTGACTATAATCGGCAAATTTTTCGCCACCAAGCTGGGGATTAGTTAAACAAACGCTAACTGTCTTCGAAGACTCTAAAAACACATACGTAAATTTGAGTGATTTAACTTCATTTAATTCAGCTAAGCTACCTAAGCCACTATTCCCTTCGTAATACTGTACCAAATGATAATTGGATAGATCAGTCGGGACATAGCTACCCGAATTAAGAACTACACCTTTTTCTGAAGATATATTTAGCACCTTCTGAAGTTTGTCTGGTGAACACTCTGACTCAGTATAGAAACCAAGCTGAATATGAGCAAGTGTTGCTGTAGCTGTCAAAGTGAGTGTATTTTGTTGGTAATCACCTTTTGGCGATGCATCTAGGGGATAATGATTAAATTCTGCGATATAACTTTCGAGATTATCTAGTTGCTGGGTTGCTGGCTGTGCATTTGAACCACTTCCACTACAACCAGCGAGAAGAATAAAATTAATAAAAACTAAACTGGCAACCGTAAGGAAGTTTGTAAATTTGTTTTTCATGACAGTTGCCCTATAAATTGTATTTAGTTTGTAGAAGCTGGCTTGGCTGCAATCGCTTGCTGAACCATCGCCTGCTGCTCTTGCAATGTAACCTGATCAGCCTGCAACTGCTCAAGTTCAACCTTAGCGCCTAGCTGCGGTGCATGCTGAGTTGTCATTTGTAATACCTGATCATCGCTACCCATATAGCTAACCTGATAACCAATCGGCACTTGAATCTGGCGATAAGCCGTTTCACATTCTGTGCTAGTACTATGATGTGCTACATAATCCGGCTGGTGGCTTCGCTGTACAAGATCACCACCGACAGCACCAACAGCAGCGCCGACCCCGGCACCAACCCATGAATGAGTTATTAATCCACCAACTGCAGCACCACCTACACCACCGATTACAGCACCTTCAGTACCATTTTTATGGTTACGCGAGTAACGAGTAGTTTCGACATCATCACATTTCTGGTATGGTTGCTGCGCAGATACAGAAGCAGGAGCAACATTAACTATACGCACTTTACCAGCATTACTTATCATTGAGCCAATACCAGCAGCAATAGCTAAAGCGCCGACAACACCTAAACCGATTAAAATTTTCTTTTTATCATGTAAAAACGAACCAGCAGGGACCGAAGAATAACCTCGATCATCATATACCTCTCGCTCTACTCGTCTATTTTTTCTTGGTTCTGCTATATAATCATCGTCGCGCTCTTCCACCTCACGACGACGTACAGGTGGATTATTATCTCGTGCCCGTGCTGAATATTTATTTGGTTGTTGCCTATATGTAGTTTTATTATCGCGTTCCATTTTAGCCCTCAAACAATGTGTCTATTTACGACACATCTGTTCTTATTAGTTACTTAATTTATTGTTATTTTTATGATTAGATTCTCATTGTGGCTCATTAAAATCTAGGAATGTATTGAAATTAATGAATATATAACATAGATAAGAATAATCTTATATTAATATTTTAGCATAATAAAGAGAATCATACAAGGCAGATCGAGAAGTTAATTATTATAAAAACTTATCCCCAGATTTTGTTAATAACTTCGGGATAATCATTTGAATAACTAACAACTACACTAGATAAAAGTTGTGCATAATCACTTGAATGATAATCCAAATTTCAGTTACTAACAGGATGTGAATAAGTAATCTGATGTTTTAAGATATATTCTTAGCTTTGCGAGTTCTTACCTTTACAATCTTATCATCAGGATTTGAGTCCCTAGCGTCGATAGTTTCAGAAATAACTTCGATTTGAGGTTCGACTACTACTTTTTTAACTTGCTTAGTACGTACTTGTATTTTCTTTTTTGTAACTTCGCTAGGGTTTCTTAGTGTTTCAGCTTTGCTAATTGCTGACTTCATTGTAACTAAGAGAGCATCAAGACTTTTTTTGAGTTCTCGGTTTTCCTTTTCGAGCAGTTTACTTTGCTCCTGCAATGCTTGATATTCTTCTTTGGTATAAGTATCCGGAATTTTTAGATCTTTAACGTTATCGGCACATAATTCAACATCATCAATATCAAACTCGGTATCATAATCACTACCGATGATTACCAATGATGAGCGGGACTTGGTACTAAGCTTATTGACAGTAAGTGACATAAACCTTGAATTTTCCACGCCTTCTTTTATAGTCATTTTTTCTGGTGAGGTTTTGCGATTACAGCTAAATGTAACTTTGACCTGATATTTTTGGCTTTTCATATCTATCCTAATGTGTTAGTATTATAAAACAATATTCTACACAAGTTTAAAAACGCAAGGCATTATAAAAGTAAAAAGGGTACATCAAACTACTGATATACCCTAAATAAGAGCTGAGATAAAATAGCCTATTGAGTTGGACTCGTTAGAGTAACTACCGCGTAACTTGTATTCATAGCTACAATCTGACCATTCGTATCAATGCTAAAGAATACATGTAACGGAATCGTCTGACCTGGTGCAGGAATTCCTGAGATCAAAGTAAAATCATTCGTAATAGTATAACTACTATTGCTTATTGCTAAGTTTGGACATGATATTGCCGCAATACTACTCTCTATCGTACCTTGACAATACTGAAAATCAATAACCTCAGTTGCAAAATAGTTCTCCATCATCGTAGAAAGCGAAACCGAAGAATAAGAGCCAGAACCACTCCAACTTAGTTGTTGGGTAATGCGAACTGGTCCAATAGTTTGTAATTGAGTCGCAGTATTGGTGACTACAGCCTGATTACTTTGAGCATAAATTGTCTGACCAATATTATTTATGCCGATAGACGGTGTAGTAGTCAGATAGTTACCAGTCCCAATATCGATCACGAAGCTTGGCACTCCTAAATTTTCAGTTAAGCTAGCTGTAGCAGTCGCAGCAACAATATTTGTAAGATTATTTGTATAAATAACATCACATAATCCACCAGAAGGAAGCGATACAGAACTACTTACAGAGCTTGCACAAGCTGGATTACCACCACCAGTATATGACCTAACCCACGCCACACTGGAAACATTATCTTGGATACCTTTAATCGCAATTGATGTTCCTGTATTATTCTGATAAGTGATCTTATAAGATTGCCCTGTAGTATTACCATTAAAAATGTAAGGCGAAGAAGTAGAACCATTACCTGAATTGCTACCAGTTGCGACAAAAGCTGTAACAGTGAGCTGTGGAGCATTCAGCGTATAATAAACAGGAGCATAGACACCATAAGTTCCTGCGGGTTCTGTCGGACTACCATAAGAAAGGTTAAGACTAGAACTAGCTTGTCCCTGAGTAGTACTTTCGGTTGGACCTAATGTAAGACCAATAGTACAAGATCCACCATTGCTTTCAACTGTCCCTCCATTGCTACATGTACCTTGTGATGTTTGTAAAAAAGGTTGAGTAGGAGATAAACTGATAGATAAATTAGTTGCACTACCGCTACCTTTATTAGTAATGGTAACTATGGTAGTAGATTCTGATGTGTTATTCGCATAAGTAACAAGAGGGTTAATTGTCCCAATAATTAAATTAGGTTCACCCGCAGTTACAGTATAAGGAAGTACATAAAGACGCATATATGTATTGCTACTACTCACACTATTGGCGTAAGTGGCATTAAACTGTATAAGAAAATTACCACTCCCGGTAGAGTTATCGGTAGCAACAACCTTAAAGCCACAGCTACTACCTATATTTAGCGTCATATTAGCAGAACAAGCAGGTACACCAGTTGCAGTATATGCAATCTGTGCGCTAGCTGATCCTGACATCGTGCTTATACTTAAGGGATTAGCAGAAAGTACGAGCGGATAACCACCGATATTTGTGACTGTAACAGTAATACTTTCACTTCCTGCATTCTGATCAATATTTAGTGTCCCACTTGGAGTAAATGATACCAAAGCGCCACCCATACTGTTATACCAGTAAACAGGAGTGGTAATAGAGTTTGAACTATAGCTTACTTGAATACTACCACTGCTAATTCCCGAATCAGGATTATAATTTGATGGTACCTGAAAAAATACAATACATCCATCACCCGGATTTAGGGATAAGCCAGTAGTACAGGCATCAGCTTGACCAGTAACTAAAGTCAAACCACCACTAGGAGTGATTGAGCTAAGTGAAGCGTTCTGATTCCCTGAATTTAGAATATAGTAACTACCAATATTTGACTCGGCAGTATTAAGAGCTGGTGGGATAGAGCTAGTCAAAAGCGGACCGTTAATATAACCAGATACACTAATCCCAGCAGTACTAACATAGTTAGTAGCTGCTTTTGCAGTATTTTTTGCTGAACTACTACTTGAGATATCAGAAGAATTTAGCGTTAGTGAAGTTGAATAAGGTAAATTTGCTTGCGGTACCTCAACTTCCATAGCCTGAACGTAGCCGGAAGGAACTACATTACCGGTTATATTATTTTGGGTAATATTTAAAAAACTATCCGATGATTTTAAGGAATCCACGAAGTAAGATTGACTTTCACCGCTGCCATAAACATATACCGTCGTATAGACCTTGGAAAAATTAGAATATACTGTTGGAATCTGAGAAAAAACAACGCCTTTATTTTCTTTATTATTTACAACAGACATATTAATAATCTGTGAGTTTTTATATTGCTTACCTTGATATGAGTATTCTAGCGTCACAAAAGCTGATGCATCAGGCGATGAAGCATTTAAGATAGGCGTATTAACAACTAATGGACAGCTACTATTTGCTGCTATTTCTCTACATTGTGCTGCTGAAGTGGGATCAATAAAAGTATCAAGAGCTGCTTTTAGTGATTTTGGTTTTGATATCTGTTTCATAGTAGATGATGAAACTGCATCTGTCTCGCTATTGTAATTAATACCACTAATTTTATGACTACCATAGTTATGAACAAATACTATCGTTTTCGTTGAAACGTTTGGAAAAACTGGTATTGTAGCGGCATTATCAAAAGTTACTGATATATCACTAACGGGTGCTGGCGGTGTTACAGATGAAGCAGAACCACCGCTACTACAAGATATCAAACCTATTGCTGCACCACAGAGCAATATGAGTTTTTGTAAACTTGAATTCATAAGAATGACCTCCAATAAGACTTTAAATAAATCACAAATTTGATTATAGCAATATTAATTCGGCACTAAGCTACCCATATTTGCAAACCCAATTCCCATTTTTGCAAAATCTATAATTAAGCAAAATTCCGCCCTCTTCTATCTCGAGTAGCACCCTTCCTTATAAAACCAACATCAAATTAATATCAAATAAATTCAGTATATTAATAAAACAAAAAGAATCTCATTGGGCTAAAAAAATAGATAGCATAAACAAACTACTAAATTAGCGATATATTGAATAGTAAAGAAACTGACGTATTAAAATTGTAGCGATTAATCTACAGAGGAGAAGCAAACAGAGTCGTTATAAATTCTCTGGATATCTAGTCTAATTAGAGAGTAAACCATAAGACATTAGTTACTTTATTTAATTAATAATCAGCTTCTTTTAATGATGATACAATTACAACTAAATATAACACCAGTATAGTAATTATGGAATTGGCACAAATAATCAACCTTGGCGAAGGCTACCATCAGGAATTTAAAGAATCAATTGATAAATCATTGGTTCATGAAATTTGTGCGTTTGCCAATGCTGCTGGCGGTGTGATATTTATCGGTGTCACCGATAAAAATGAAATTGCTACAGCTAAGAGAACAAAGATAATTCTAGAACTTATTGCAAATAACCCTAATATATCAACAAGCGAATTAGCTATCAAATTAGAGGTATCAAAAAGGACTATTCTTCGCGATATAAATACCTTAAAACAACAAAATAAGCTAGAACGAATAGGGAAAGAAAAAACTGGGTATTGGAAAATAAATGATTAAAAAAATACTACATTTATGTAGTTCATCGCCAATAACTAAATCCTACATAGAATTTATCAACAAAAACTTTGGGAGCGAAAACCATTTTTTTGTTATTTTTGCAACATCGTTTGCTTACGAATATCCTAACAATTGCCTAGTAATGACTAGAGAAGATGCAAAATTTAACTATCTAAAAGTACTGTTAATGTCAAATAGAGCAAGCAAAATAATCTTGCATGGTTTTTTTTACAATCGCTTCATTACTCGCCTACTAACAATCTCACCATGGAATATTAAGAAGTGCTATTGGGTAATTTGGGGAGCTGATTTATATGATGACATTGAGCAGGTAGGATATACAAAAACTTTAAAATACAAGCAATTTTACTTTTTAAAAAAATGGATTATAAAAAGAATTCCCTATTTTGCAACATATCTAGAGTATGATTATCAATTAACAATAAAGCATTACAATTCAAAAGCAAAATTGATAGATTGCATTATGTACCCCAGTAATGTGTTTACACCCTTAGATCAAGATATAAAACCAAAAGTATCTAGTAATAAAGAGCTTAAAATTCTTCTAGGTAATTCAGCATCAGAAGCGAATAACCATGAAGAAATAATTCTTTTGTTAGCTAATATTCAAACTAGAGCCAAATTTACGGTATATTGCCCTTTATCGTATGGAAGTATGGAACATGCAAGAAAAATAAAAGATTTAGGCAGAAAAATGCTTGGTGAGAGGTTTAACCCCATTGAAAATTTTATGCAAATTGATGAATATAAAAGCTTTCTACAATCAATAGATATTGCAATATTTAATCATAAACGGCAAGAGGCTATGGGTAATATAATAAATTTATTAGGAATGGGTAAAAAAATCTACATTTCCACTATGAATTACTCCTTATGGAACTTATGTAGGAAGCTAAAGCTTAATATTTATGACTTACATGAATTAGGTCATACCTTAACCAACTTAAACTCTTCTTATTTAGAGTCTAACACGCAGATAATTTCTTCATTTTTTAACTATAATACCCTTCTTTCTCAACATTCGTTCTTAAGGCAATAACAATGAATTATTTAGATCAAAACCAGTTAAAGCGTTTAGGATTAAAAAAAATTGGCGAAAATGTAAAAATCAGCTCAATGGCAGAATTACTTACGCCTGAACAGATAGAAATTGGGGATAATTCGATAATTGAAGATTATTGCCATCTCAATGGATCTATAACTTTAGGTAAAGATGTAATTATACAGAGATTTACTAAGATAACAGGAGTGACAGGAGCTGCAAAATCTGTACTTCTGGGAGATAATATTTTTATTGGCGAATACTGTCAGTTTATAATTAATGAGTTAACAATAGGTGACTATTCAAAAATACAACATCACTCTAACATACACGGTTATAAAAAGTGCTCTATCGGTTATAACGCCTGGATTGGTCAATACACAATCATTGATTCAATAGGTGGAACTGAAATTGGAAATAATGTTGGTATAGGTGCACATTCACAGCTATGGTCACATATAAAATATGGTGATACACTGGAAGGATGCAGGTTTAATTCACACTCACCACTAAAAATTGGAAATGATGTTTGGTTCGTTGGTCATTGTATAGTTTCTCCAGTAAATATTGAAGATAAAGCTATGGTATTAGTAGGCTCAACCGTGACTAAAAATTTATCAAAAAATCAGATATATGCTGGGTCACCTGCGCTATCAATATCAGACAAAATAGGCGGACAATTTGCTAATGTATCAACTGATGAAAAATTTCTTAAATTACAAAAGTACTTGGAGGAATCAATTGGTGACACAGATAAAATAAGAATCGTAAAAAGTAAGCATGAAATTGATATTAATAAGGGAATTACGTATTTTAATGTAGCAGATAGAAAATACCTTAAACAATATACAGAAGAAGAAATCAGATTTATGAAATTTTTATTACCCGAAAAAGCCAAATTTATACCTTATGAATTGACTGAGTTAAAAAATGATTCCATATAATAAGCCACCGTTTACAGGTAACGAATTTATATATATGCAAAACGCCCTAGCCAAAGGCAAGATTTCTGGTGATGGTGTATACACCAAACGCTGCCATGAATGGCTAGAAAAAACTCTAGGTGTAAATAAAGCTTTACTTACTACTTCATGTACTCATGCGTTAGAAATAGCTGCAATTTTGCTAGAAATAAAAGCCGGTGATGAAGTAATTGCACCATCATACACTTTTGTTTCTACTGTTAATGCTTTTGTATTACGTGGTGCTAAAATCAAATTTGTTGATATCCACCCAGATACGATGAATATTGATGAAAGCCTTATTGAAGCCGCGATCAATGAAAAGACTAAAGCTATCATTATTGTCCATTATGCCGGAGTTGCCTGTAATATGGATAAAATTCAAGCTTTAACACAAAAATATAATATTCCGCTCATAGAGGATGCGGCTCAAGCAATCTTATCAACATACAAAGACAAATACCTTGGCACATTTGGAGATATTGCCACTCTCAGCTTTCATGAAACTAAAAACCTTTCCATGGGTGAAGGTGGCGCTATCTTAATTAATAATCCAAAGTATATTGAGCGAGCAGAAATAATTCGTGAGAAAGGTACTGATCGAAGTAAATTTTTCCGCGGGGAAGTTGATAAATATACTTGGGTAGATATGGGCTCTTCGTATTTGCCTAGTGATTTAAATGCTGCTTACTTATGGGCACAACTAGAACAGGCGGATCAAATAATTAATTATAGAGTAAATGTTTGGTATAAATACTATAGTAAATTGCAAGAGCTTGCAAGTCAAAATTATTTTACCATGCCATCCATTCCTGATAGTTGCAAACATAATGGGCATATTTTCTTTATAAAGTTACCCAGTCTAGAAGTAAGACAAAAATTAATTGAATTTCTAAAAAACACCGGGATTTTAGCAATATTTCATTACGTACCATTACATAGTTCTACCGCAGGTAAATTATACTCCAGATTTGTAGGGAATGATACCTATACAACCAAAGAAAGTGAAAGGATACTTAGATTACCATTGTATTATGGCATTACTAATAATGAAATTGATTATATCATAATGCAAATCACTGCTTTTTTTAGCATGAATAGATAATTAAAACAAATGCTAAAGCAATTTATACAGCATAGTTCAATCTACACTTTGGCTACTTTTGTTAGTCGAGGTGCATCGTTTATCATGCTACCTATTCTTACCCATTACCTCCAGCCAAAGGATTACGGAATTTTAGACTTGATTACAGTACTGTCTGGTTTCGTAGCTTTAATTTGCGGACTGGAGTTGTATCAGGGTTTGGCACGCTATATTCCAGAGAGTAAATCATTTAATGAAAAAAAGATTTTATTTAGTTCAGTAATTACCTATATTATTATTGCCTATTTAATATTTTCAATATTAGCAAATTTGGTAATGCCAATTATTACTAAATACATTATACCCATTAATCATTTTATAACTTTTAATATTATCCTCCTAATACTTCTTTCACAAGCAATAAACACTTATATCACTAATCTATTGAGATTTGAGCTAAAGCAGCACAAAACTTTAATAGTAGATGTTACGCCAATTGTAATTAGTACAGTCTTAAATATTATCTTTATTATTTATCTTAAATTAGAATTAGCTGGAGCAATCTTTGCTCTATTGCTAGCCTCTCTATCAGGAAATGTTATCGGGCTATACTTTGTAAGAAATTATCTTACTTTCAATATTGATACTGCAAAAATTAAAGAATTAATTATCTTTTGCTTGCCACTCTTAATAAGTGCAATTGCGACAATAACCCTTAACTTCAGCGACAGAATCATTATCAAAGCCAATCTCTCTTTAACTGAATTAGGATTATTTGGTGTTGGTTATAGATTTGCAAACGTAGTAACTATTTTGATAAGTGGAATTGCTGCCTCAATTTTCCCCCTTATCTATGGCTCTATGAATAATCCTGACTTCCGGCAGCAGTTTTCTAAATTAGTAAATAAGACCTTACCAATCATAATATTAATTATTACAGTTATAATAACGTATGGGGATGAAATTATCCGCCTTATAGTAGCAAAAGAATATTACTCATCTATACCAGTTTTTAGAAATATAGCAATCGGTTTATTATTTTCACAATTATATATATTCACACCTGGACTACATATAAATAAACGATTAACCTCCATTCTAATAATAAATGTTATTAGCGCAGCTGTTAATTTGCTTTTATGCTATTATTTAGCTAGAATTTACGGTATAAATGGAGTTTCAATTGCAACTATGCTAAGCAACATAATTTTATTTTCATCATATTTTATTTTAAGCCAGCAAAATTATAAATTTGATTATGATTATATTACAATTGGTTTTTGTATGATTTCTCTATTAATTGCAAATGTTATGTTTACAATAGTGCAATTTCACCTTTACTATAAATTAGTATTTTTGATTATTATAATAATCTCATTTTTCTTGATAAGTAGGCGAAATGTTGGAACAGCCTAAGACTATACTAATACTCTGTTTCTCGGAGTTACATAAAGACCCTCGTGTATATCGTCAAATTTTAACATTAAAAGATTCATATAATGTTATTGCAGCAGGATGGTCATCACCACAAATAGACAAAGTGAATTTTGTACAGCTTAATAAAACATCTAATAATAAAGCTAAAAGGATAATAGATGGATTCTTTAAGCTCAAATTACGATTATTTGAAAGTTACTATTGGACGAATAAAAACAATCAGGAAGCTTTTCAAAAGTTAAATACTCTAGATATTGATTTAATTTTGGCGAATGATATTGAAAGTTTGCCTATAGCTGTTAAACTATCACAACTCAAGAATTGCAAACTAATTTATGATGCCCATGAATATACGCCCAGAGAATTTGAAAATAGCTGGCGATGGCGGTTTTTTTACCAAAAGCACAAGACTTACTTATGTAAAAAATACTTACCGAAAGTAGATGTCATGCTGACAGTTTGTGATGGTATTGCTGAGGAGTATCACAAACAATTCAATATTAAACCAATTGTAATAACTAATGCTCCTTCATTTGAAAGTTTAACTCCTAGCAAAATCGATAAAAATAAGATCCAGATTATTCATCATGGGGCTGCAATTCCAGAAAGAAACCTAGAGTTAAGTATTCAATTAGCTGAATACTTAGACCCAAGATTTGAATTAACCTTCATGTTAGTGGAAAATAACATCTATCTGCAAGAATTAAAGCGAATTGCTAAAAGATGTGCTAACATTAATTTTATTGATCCAGTACCAATGCCACAAATTGCAGAAACTATAAATAAGTATGACATTGGATTATTCCTGTTACCACCAAATAATTTTAATTATGCAATGGCATTACCAAATAAATTTTTTGAATTTATCCAAGCTCGCCTAATGGTAGCGATTGGACCATCTCCTGAAATGGCAAAATATACTAAAGAATATGATTTAGGAATAGTGACTAAGACATTTAACCCAGAAGAGATGGCTAGAGAACTAAATAAGCTAACTACAGACCAAATTGAGAGCTTTAAAGCAAATAGTAATAAATGTGCCCATAAGCTTTCATTTGAAATGAATAAAAAACATATGATTAATGCTGTAGCACAGCTATTGAGAGAAACCACATGTGCGGAATAAGTGTTTTTATTGCATTTCAAAATCATTCACTAGAAGCTAAATATATTGAACTAATGAATAAGCAAATTCGTTATCGTGGACCAGATGATGAAGGTTATTATTTAATTGATACAGAAGATAATGATTGTATTCTTGCGGGAAGTGATAGCATACAATACGATTCAGCAATATCTTATTCTCCATATTTACACATCAATCAATACCATAATAAGAAAATAAAACTCGCTTTGGGACACCGCAGACTATCAATTGTTGATTTATCTGCTTATGGACATCAACCATTAAGCATTAACAATGGAAACTATTGGATAGCTTTTAATGGTGAGGTTTACAATTTTATCGAATTACGCAAAGAATTAGAGAACTTTGGGCATACTTTTTCTTCTCAATCAGATACCGAGGTAATACTATCTGCGTATAAACAATGGGGTGCTGACTGCCTGAATAAATTTAATGGTATGTTTGCAATTATTATTTATGATAAGCTAAATAATCAAGTTTTTTTAGCTCGTGATAGATTCGGTGTAAAACCACTTTATTATTATATTGATGAAAATGGGATATTTTTTGCCTCAGAAATCAAGCAGTTTACAAAATTAGCAAGCTGGAATCCACATCTAAATCACCAAATAGCTTATGACTTTCTGGTTTATGGCTTAAGCGACCATAGTTCAGAAACAATGTTTCGTGAGGTAAGGCAACTGCGTGGCGGAGAGGCAACAACTATCAAATTAAACAAATTCTTTGGTCAATCTGACTTAAAAATCAGTCGCTGGTACAATTTAGAGACAAGAGAAAATTTTAATACAGATTATAAAGAAGCTTGTAAGCAATTTCAGGAAAAATTTATCGATGCAGTTAAATTACGACTACGTGCAGATGTAAAGGTAGGCTCGTGCTTATCCGGAGGACTTGATTCATCATCAATTGTCAGTGTAATGGCAAGATTATTAGCGGAACATAAATCTCTATCATTATTAAATACATTTTCTGCTTGCAGCAAACATAAAGAATTTGACGAGAAAGAATATATTGATGAAGTAGTGAAAGATAGCCAAGCAAATGCATTTTATTGTTACCCTGATTTAGATAAACTATTTGAATTAAATGAAACAATAACCTGGCATCAAGACGAACCTTTTGGTTCAAGCAGTATTTTTGCCCAATGGTCGGTTTTTGAGCTTGCTAAGCAACAAAAGACAACCGTAATACTTGATGGACAAGGTGCTGATGAACAATTAGCAGGTTATCAAGGATTATATTTCCAAATATATTTTAATGAATTGCTAAAATCAGGACAATTAATAAAGTATATTAATGAATTATATAATTTTAAAAAACTACATAATATAAATATCAGCAAAACCATTTTAAAAAGTATTTTAGCTTTATTTCCACCACAAATTAAGCAGATTGTAGGTAAATTATTGGGTAAAAGTATTTATACTAATAACTGGTTAAATGATAAATTTCTTCTATTTTCTTCAACCAATCCATACTTGAAAAATGGCTTAAATAATTGTAATGTAAAAGAAACTCTATATAGTCAAATAATGTATAATAATCTTTCCATGCTATTACACTGGGAAGATCGAGATTCAATGGCGCATTCAATAGAATCAAGAGTTCCTTTTTTGGATTATCGACTTGTAGAATTTTTATTTAGCTTACCAAGTAATTACAAAATCAATGATGGCATAACTAAGCGAATACTGCGAGATGGTTTAAAAGGTATATTACCAGATAAAATCAGTACTCGCATGTCCAAGCTTGGATTTGCCACACCGGAGGAAATCTGGGTTAAACAAAATAGCGGATTATTTAAAGAGAACTTAATCTACGCCCTAGAGAGCTGTCCAAAAATTTTTAATAAATCAGAAGTAATATCCTTATTCGAAGATATTATTACCAATAAACGACCATTTGATTTCTGGTTATGGCGAGTGATCAGTTTCGGTACTTGGTATAATCTGTTTAAAGTTCAGCTATGAAAATTTTGATAATTGCTTACCTTTTCCCTCCCACAAACAGTATAGGCGCTTTAAGACCATTTAGTTTGGCTAAATATCTTGCTTTAGCAGGACATGATGTTACTGTATTATCAGCAAACAATATGAAAAATAACCTAACTAACAATCTAATCATCCCTTCAAATATCAAAATAATCCTTGTACCCCATAACGATTTTATTACTACAATAAAATTTTGGCTCAAACTCCTATTAGGAAAAACAAAGTACCCTGCCCCAGGCATCACAGATTTTTGGTGGATTAAAGCCTACCAAAGAATAAAAAATGAAAATTATGATACTATCATATCCACTTATAGTCCTTATGTAAATCACTTAATCGCTTATTTAGCAAAGAGAAGCGGTATTACAAGAAAGTGGGTAGCAGATTATAGAGATTTATGGAGCAATAGTCATTTAAATAATAATAGATATAATATGGTGACTACTTATTTAGAACTTCGATTTAACAAAAGTGCAGATATTATTTCTACGGTTAGCCCTCCACTCGCAAATCATTTAAAACAAAAACACCCAAACAAAGTTATTTGTCTTGAAAATGGCTATGATCCTGATGATTTTCTTAATATACCAAAGAAACAATACTGGGATAATGGCAAGATAAATATTTCTTTTACCGGTACATTTTACCCAGATCATAACGATTTAAAGCCTCTTTTTTCTGCAATAAAAAACTTAAATGCTTTTAAAGACGCATTCACTTTTAATTTTTTTGGAACAAATACTGATCAGATTAACCAAATAGCTAAACAGTACAGCATATCGGATATTGTCTATACATTTAGCACAGTAGATAGACCAACTAGCCTTCAAATTCAAAGGGATTCTCATGCATTGATATTTCTGGAATATTTAAACCATGCGGGCATTACTACAGGTAAAATATATGAATATATGTATTCAAATACTATAATTTTGGGAATAAACTCCTCGAATGAAACAGTTAGCGGAGAATTAATAAAAAATAGCAATACAGGAATAAATTTTAATAATAATATTGAACAGATATACGAGTTTCTAAAATATCTTGGTAAAAATAAGAATAAATTACATAATAGACCAAACCCTTTATTTATCGCTAAGTTTGATTACAAAAACATAACTAAAAGACTAATTGATATAATAAAATGAATATTTCCATAGCAATGGCAACCTACAATGGAGAAAAATACCTAGCCGAACAGCTTGACAGTATCCTTAGTCAAAGTCAAGTACCCAATGAAATTATAATCGTGGATGATTATTCGACTGATGATACTTGGCAAATACTGCAAAGCTATGCTAAAAATAACTCAACTATAAAAATTTATCAAAATGAGTCTAATCTAGGAGCATGCCAAACCTTTAATAAAGCCATACTGTTAACTACTGGTGATCTGATTGCCCTATCGGATCAGGATGATGTGTGGTTACCTAATAAGCTAGCAGTACTGATGGCAAACATTAGTGATAACCTACTTATCCACAGTGATGCATATATTGTTGATGAAAAATTAAATGTTATTTCACAAACTTTCAAAAAAGGCGTAATGAGTCAGCAAAATTTTATTGATTATCTCTTTGCTAATAATGTTACTGGCTGCACATGTTTATTTAAAAGAGAATTGATTAATCTAGCCCTGCCCATACCTACTGGATTTTATATCCACGATCACTACCTAGCAATTGCTGCGAGTTATTTTGGCAAATTAAACTACTTATCAATACCACTGATTAAATACCGTCAACATAGCAATAATCAAATTGGTAAGAACTATCAAGTTTCATTTGATAAGTTTAAAGAGGCAAGGCAAAAAGTAGGCTCTAGCCTAAAATTACTTGCTAACGCCAGCTTTTTCAGCCAGACACAAACAACAATCCAGTTAGTGGCAGAATACCATCTGGCAATTGCCAGATGCACTTGGGGCAATAATTACCGCCTATTAGATATTTTGCAACTAAAAGGTGGGGTTAAGTATTTCTTATCATTGCTAGCGCTTACTGGATTTGGCAACAATAAATTAGCCAAATTAATGTACAATTGGCTAAAAAGATGATATGATCATAGCTTATTACAATTTATTCATTAGTATCCGAATTGAAACAGCTTAATATATCAATTGTCCTGTATAAAAATAATCCGGCACAAATAACAAACCTGCTGAATGATATTCTTAATAACCGAAATATTGAGCTCAATTTTGTCTATCTGATTGATAACTCCCCTACTGATACATTGCAATCTCTTACTATCATAAATGACAAGATTATTTATTTACCATCGCATAATAATCCCGGCTATGGAATAGCACATAATCAAGCAATCCGACATTCAATTAATGATAATATAGATTATCACCTGGTAGTAAACCCGGATATTCGTTTCAAAAATAATGTACTAGATACGCTAATTTTTTTCATGGAAGAAAACCCGCATACTGGTTTAGTAATGCCAAAAGTATGCTATCCCAATGGCTCTATCCAATATCTGTGTAAGCTACTACCCAATCCATTTAATATTTTTGCCCGTCGCTTCATGCCTAAATCCTACGTGGATAAGATGAACTATCACTATACCATGCAATGGACAAAATATGAACAGATAATGCCTGTACCATATCTATCTGGTAGTTTTATGTTATTTAGGGTTAGCGACTTGTCGAAAATTGGTTTATTTGATGAACGCTTTTTTATGTATTTCGAAGATACTGACATTACCCGTCGCTTTTATCGCGAAGGCAAGGCATGGTTTTATCCGGTTGTAACAGTTACCCACGAGCATAATCAAGAATCATACCGTTCATTTAAAATGCTCTGGGTGCATATTCAGAATATGATTCGCTACTTTAATAAGTATGGCTGGTTTTTTGATCACGAACGCCGAAGCATAAATAAAAACTTATACAAACAGCTAACTTTTGATCATAAAACCCAGAAAAATCAAGATAAAATCTAATCACATCTACTGCTGGCAATAGCGTTTAAGTTGCTCCCCACATTCCATACTATTTAGTGTAATCATCTTACCCTTCTTCTGAATCGGAATACTAACAGGCTTAATATCGACATGAAATAGATTAGTAAAATATTTATAATAATTAAGCCGCCCGGGATTATAACCACGACAGCCACCATTGATGATTATCGTAGCGACACCAATATCATGGCAAACAGGCTTATCCTGATTCGTAACTATCTCATGTATCGTTGGATAGCCAATGCCACCGACTCTGACCATCCAGTACCAGAAAGCCCCGGTAAAAGCCATTTGACCATCTTGCATATACTGTTCAATAAATTTACTAATATTGTAGGACTGCGCACCGTCTTTAAGAATATTGTTATTATACCAGCCAAAAAATTCGATAATTGACCCGCCAGTTAACTGAATTGGACCCATACCGACCCAATAACTAGGTGCAATCACCTTATTTAGGTTAATCAAACGATACCCATCCGGAACATCTACCTTACCCCAAATAAGTGTCTCCGGGGTTGCTTCGAGATCCATTATAGTAGCACCACTAGGCTTACCAAACCAAATACTTGAGCTAGATACTTCACCATCATCATTAACCGCCACCATATAGCCGTTACTTGGAAAATAACTAGTTTTATGATTTAATGAATTGCCTTTAAGGGCGCTATTCTCATAACGAAAATATAAGCCATCGTTAGTATAATTATTTAATCTTGAGGTTGTTTCTTCAGATATGGTACTCAAAAAACCAGCTAATTCTTTATAACGATTATCAGCATCCCCACTACAGCCAAAAGTCGGAAAACTCTTCGCTGCTGCGATAAAAGAATCATAGTTTAAATAAGAACCTTTTTTACTCTGGCAAAATTTGTCAAAAAAATATTTTTGCTGAACCGTTTTTAAATTACTTCGTGCTGGATTTTTGCAAAAACCATCGATATTCATCTGATGGAATAATTTATAATTAAAGAAATCTTCGGGCGTAGTATCATTATTTTTGGCAGCACACTCGACCAGCTCTTTCGCACCACAAGGCAAAGAACAATCTAGTGCATAGGCATAACCAGAAAGACTTACTATCATTAACAGAAAAAATTTTAACTTCATAAATCTAACCTAATCCAATCTCTGCTAAGGTAAAGTAAATTTCCATACTTTACTATAATTTTTATTATCTTTAGATGTCGCAAAAAGCTGACTTTCATTATTAATAGTCAGGCTATTTACATTATCACAAGGAGGAAAATTTAGGCTTTCCCATTTTTCGTTTACATAACGCCACACTTGCCCATGAAACTTATCATCTTTACCCGCAGCAAATAAATTACCATCTTTATCGACGATGAGACTACTTAGACTCTGTGCATTATCCAGCTTTAACGAAACCCATTTATGATTAGCATATTTCCAGACTTGTGCCCGATAATTATTATCAAGACCACCTGCATAAATAATGTTATTTTTATCAGAAATAAGGCTCCAGACAGTAACGATCTCTCGCGGCAAATAGGTATCATGCCATTTTTTTGTAATGTCGGAATATTCAAGAACTCTTGCTTTACTGGTTTTGCTATCAATCGCTGCTGCATAAAGTAACTCATTCGGAGCAATCGTCATTTCAGAAATATAATTATATCCTTTGGGACTTATTTTTACCCATCTTTTCGGCTTTGAAGAAACCCACACTGCACCATGATCATTATAATCTGAGCCGCTCACAAAAAGTATATCGCGTAAGTTTTCAATTCGTGAAATATGACTAGCTGAATTAAATTTAAGATCTTGCGGTTTATGCTTATCGGCAATATACTCTATGACCCACGAGCCTTTTCCGGGATAATTACCAGCCACGTAAAATTTATCAGCAACAATTGCCGTATCAACTATTACGCTGTCATCATTTGCCTGATATATCATTTTCCACTTATTATCAAAGTACTCCCATGATACCCCTTTGCCATTCTCATTACTTCCCGAGGTATAAAAATAACCATGATAATATGCCATCAAATTAATATTTTCACCCGATGGAAAAGATGTATCAACCCAAGTTGCCACTGGCTCTGCATATGTCGCCGCTGGCAATAATAAAATCGCGCAAACTAGACTAATTAATGATCTTTTCACTCAAAGCCCCTTTAGATTAAAAGCTTACCTGCTACAAAAATATATATTATCTTATTTTGATATAGGAATGCACCAAATTATTCAATAAGGTGCATGTTTATATTGAGATCTTGACTATTAGAAAATAGCATTTGACAAAAGACTAGAATATTTTAGGTATCTATATAAAATATTTAGCTCATAGAATGAATATATCTGCCAACAATCCATACAAATGACATCAAGGTTTCTAGGCAATAAAAGGATAGGTAGGAGCTAAAATTATTACCAGCCCATTACGCCATCGGCAAGATTGGTTAAATCGTCAAAGCCATGTGCAGCAAGGAATTTGCATGCCATCGCGCTTCTAACTCCAGCCTTACAATAGACTACTATTGGAGCATTCTTGTACTGTTCTAACTCTGCTAGACGCTCAGGTAGCTCATTTAACGGGATCAAAATAGAATTAGGAATATGAAACTCATCGTGTTCATAGGGCTGTCTTACATCGAGAAGAGTAAGTCCATTTTCTGCATTAGATAGAAGTTTTTTTAACTCCTCAGAATATAATTGCTTAAACATTAATCATTAACCACCTTATAATTTGCTGCGTATTTAGTCGCAATTGCCGACCATAGTTTCACCTGATTAACAAAATCCTCTTGACTACGAACATCTTGTTGCAGCTTTTCTTCATTTATAGTTATTACACTTGAACCTAATAACTCGCCACTAATACTATCTCTAATTTCAGCGCTAATTTCTAATACCGAATTTTGCTCAGGCTCCCCAGAAAGTAGCTGACTCACCGGAATCAATTTAACCGGAGTATAACCATCCGATGCATCGACAAGTTTTGCACCAGTTACTGTTATCTTCAACGAAGTTGCATTAGTTGCAGGCTTACTAACTACCGTTAAATAGTCTTTTAATAAAGCAGTTAAATATTGCTGTAACTCAATCCGGCTATTAGTATCAAAATACATTTCTATCTGCGTCTGACTAGACTCACCACTGTAAAATACAACAGGATTGATAATCGTATTGGTATATTTACCTTTAACCCACGCAGGATTATTATAACTAAAAATTTTCACACCCGGAGATAGTCGATTATTTACCTCAGTAAGATCACCATATGATTTAGCATAATTTGTATCAAGATTATTTGAAATTGGCTTATTATTCGTCGCACAACCAATGAATAAAAAAGTTACCAACCCTAAAGGTAAAAGCATCTTTTGCATATATTTTAATTACTTTCTACAAAATTTCTTAACGCCTGACTTATCCACGGTGTCAGGGCACTCTCAAACTCACCAACAGTACCAGCTTTGTCTTTGAATTTCACTGCGGGAACAGATACAAATGAAGCTCCAACTAATAATCCTGACTGGGTATCGATAGCACGCCCACCTATCTCAAGAACTAGTAAACTATCATCACCAGATTCAATCGGAATCCGCCCAGTAACTCTTCCCATAACTGAGGTTACCGAGGTAAGTTTTCTTAATTTCCATGTAACAGGATCAACTTCAGCTCCAGCAACGATAATATCTAATGCAGAAACTGATGAGCCAGAGTTATTTACAACTGCATAACCATTTTGTTTAACAAAGTTTTTGGTGTAATCTTGCAGATATTTTTGTCCATTAGCAATTACCTCTGGTGAAATACTATTTTCATCTGGATTACTAACAATAACTGCAGGGCGGACTATAACAGCTTTATAGTTGTGATTGGCAAATTTAGGATTTATATAGCGCCAAGCCTTAACCCCAGATTCGCTATGGTATGGTCTTAATAAATTATAGCTTTCAAGAAAACCCGGCGAGTCAGAATCACTGCTTAAACTAGCTTGATTCCCTCCCATAAGCGCACAACTTGCTAAAATAACAGACGTACTTAATAATAAAATGTTAGCAATTTTTTTCATTTTCTAGCCCTAGCATACAAAAAATAGTTACCAAAGGTTAAATATGGGTAAATTATACCTTCAAACTGATAGACATAACTTAGATTTTAATTGATTAGTTAGTAAAAAATGAATTATTTGATAAATCAATACAATATCTGATCAAATTAGTAGTAAAATTGATACTTATTTTACTATTTGATACTGGAAGTATACATGATTATAGTCGTAACTGGAGCTGCTGGATTCATTGGCTCAAATATTGTAAAAGAACTTAATAACCGCGGTTATTACGATATCATAGCAGTGGATAATCTTACTAATGGCAATAAAGCGCGTAACCTTGCTGATCTGGATATTTTAGACTATATTGATAAAGAAGACTTTATCCAATCTATCGTTGCTGGCGAATATGATAATCAAGTAGATTATATTTTCCATCAAGGGGCATGCTCTGCTACAGTCGAAGCAGATGGGCGCTACATTATGAAAAACAACTATGAATATTCTTGTCTTTTACTTGAATACGCACAAAAAAATGAAGTACCAATGATTTATGCATCTTCTGCTGCCACATATGGTGCAAGCAGTAAATTTGTCGAAGACCGCGAAAATGAAATTCCGCTAAATGTTTATGGCTATTCAAAACTATTATTTGATCAAACAGTACGCCGCTACTTTGAAGGTGGCTTAAAAGCGCCTGTAGTTGGCTTAAAGTATTTTAATGTTTATGGGCATCGTGAGTTTCATAAAGGTCGGATGGCATCGGTTGTCTTACATAATTTCCGCCAATATCAAGAATTTGGCGGGGTTAAGCTTTTCGAAGGTTGTCAAGGCTATGGCAATGGCGAGCAATCACGCGATTTTATTTCGGTAGAAGATGTGGTTAATGTCAATATGCATTTCTTTACCAACCATCTACAAAACCCGCATGAAATCTCAGGTATCTATAACTGTGGTACTGGACAAGCTAGAAGCTTCAATGATCTTGCAATGGCAACGGTCAATGCTTGTCGTAAAGCCGAAGGAAAACCAGCTATTGATCTAGCTACAGCAGTAACCCAAGGTATTTTAGAATATATCCCATTCCCTGGTGACCTAGCTGGTAAATATCAATGCTTTACTCAAGCAGATAGTACGCGCTTAGTTAACGATGGACAATATAAAACCCCATTCCTTAGTTTGGAACAGGGCGTTGAAAATTATGTAAATCAGCTACTCGTATAAAAAATAAACCCGGTATCATACCGGGTTTATTTTTGAGTACTTTTAGCCTTAGCCATAATCTGTGCGATTAAGTCTGCCTTTGGCTTTTCCTCTTTTGTGGAATTATCATCTGACGCTGCCCTAGCCTTTTTTAGTAACTGTGTCTGCATAGCAAGGCGCGCATCTCTGGCTTTTTGTTCATTCTCACGACGTAATTGATGCTGTTCAAATCGAGACTGTGCACGATTTCTACGCTCCATACTCCAGATCTGATCTGGGTCAGGCACGACCTTGATACAATCTACTGGACAAGCGGGAATACACAAATCACAACCAGTGCATTCACTAGTAATAACCGTATGCATCATCTTATTTGCCCCGATGATCGCATCAACAGGACAAGCTTTGATACATAATGTACAGCCAATACAAGCTTCCTCTTCAATTATCGCTAATCGCCGCGGCTCAATCTTCCCATTCTCTGGATTTAATGGCTTTACTTCTTTATCTAGCATATTTGCTAATAAAGTAATTCCTTCATTACCACCGGGTGGACACTGATTTATATCTGCCTTCTCTTCGGCAATTGCTGTTGCATAATCTTTACACGAAGGATAACCACATCTAGTGCATTGAGTCTGTGGCAAAATGCTATTTATCTTATCAATCAACTCACTCATAACTCACTGCCAGCTGCATATCAACAAAAAGCCCATGCAGAATACTACACACAAGCTCAAAATCATCACCACGCTCAAGATGCCAGCTAAGAATCTCGACTGGTTTCATGCTGATATTATCCCAAAGCTCAACTTTAATTGTCTCATCAACAGTTTTTAGTCTAACCTCCGGATTTTTTCCAGTCTGACGCATCTGACGCACTTGGTTACTAAGTCTTAATGAAATATGAATTTCTTTACGATAACGCTCACCAAGATAAGCCGCTTCAGAAAGATTGCATGGTGGAAATGGAATTGGAAAAATTGTTGCCCCAACAGTTTTAAGAGCTTCAGTAACAAACTGCATTAGTTCAAGCCCAAGCGTATCAAATTTCCGTTTATTAAAAGAGTTACCCTCAACTATATCCGCATGTCCAACAATATAGCGTAAATAAACATTTTCACCCAGATTTTCAATATCACTAACAGACTTATTAAATAAACTAAAATCGACTGACGCTTGTTGCTGCTTATATAGATAAGAGGGCTTTAATCTAACTATATCATCAGGCGAATAAAGTGAGGAAGAGACAAAGGAATTTTGTGTTTTACCAAAAACCTCTTTAGTCAACAATAACTGATTTAAAGCTTCACCATCAAGAATCGTTTTAACCGTAGCTTTACTACCACTACCAATCACCAAGATAACTGGAATGGCAAAAAAACTCACTTTACCATTATTAACTGCACTTTGTAAGCTACTCAAGATATAATCAGCTATCGACTTATTTGGAGCGAGGTTATAAGCCACACTCAAAAATTCATCTTGTTCACGCTTTAGTAAATCTTCTATCAAAGCAACCATCAGCGAATTATCGCTATTATTATTTAAATCTGCCTGTGCCTGACTTATTAACATATTAGAGTCAGGAAAAATATTACTATATTGTCGGGGATCACTCAAATTTAACGTCATAAACTACCCTAATAAAATCCTATTAAAAATGATATTTAATTGCAAGAATTATCAAACTTAATTTACAATTAACAACTTTAATCTATACAAACAATAATATATTACTTATGTACTTCAAACCTTGTCATAAAGAACATATAAAATGTTTCAAATAGACAAGAAACACATGAGAAGTACTATAGGACAGCTATGTCCAAGCTTGAAAGACGCAAAATTTATGCAAAAATTAATTTCATGGTATAAAAACCAGACTGACAGCAAAGAATTAAATTATGATCAGGCACAATATAGCCTAATTAAAGAGCTGGATAAATTTCTGGCAAATTTTGCGAGCCTTAATTTTATCACGCGCCTATTTCGAAATGACCACAAATTAGGGTATTATATTTATGGTGGCGTTGGTCGTGGTAAATCAATGATAATGAATGCAATGTTTGATCATACTAATACTACGCGAAAAACTCGTAAACATTTTCATGAATTTATGCAGGATATTCATAGTCAATTGGCAAATCTATCAAATGTCGATGACCCACTAGCAATTATTGCTAAAAAACTGAAGTCTGACTATGACATAATTTATCTAGATGAAATGCATGTCAGTGATATTGCGACAGCTATGATAATGAAACGGCTACTAGAAAGTATCTTTGCTAATAAAATTTACATTGTTACTTCGTCAAACTATCATCCCGATGGACTCTGGCCAAATGGTCTAATGCGTGAACGATTTTTACCAGCAATCGAAGTTTTGAAAGAATTTCTGAATGTTCGGAGCTTAGAAGCTGAACAGGACTATCGACTATTTAATGATTCGGTAAATAAATTATTTATCACTAATGATACTGATGCCTTAAATAAACTAGATAAAATCTTTGATAAAATCAATAACAATAAACCTAGTACCGCAAATAACAAGATTGAGGTATGCAATCGCAATATAAACTACATCAAACAAGGAAAAAATGTAATTTGGTTTGATTTTAATGTAATTTGTGGCGATATGCGAAGTCAACTTGACTATCTTGAATTGATAAAAAAATTCGAGTGGTTTATTATCAGTGATATTTGTTTACTTACTGTAGATAAAAAAGATGTTGCCCGCAGATTTACGTGGCTAATTGATATTTTATACGATAGCAATCGTAAACTTGCAATATCAACCGCTGTTCCATTTAAAGATATTTATAGTCGTGGTGATTTCGCTAATGAGTTTGAACGAACGATCAGCCGACTAGAAGAGATGCAAACGCAAGAATATTTAGAAAAAGACTTGACAGATAAAGCCGGATGATCTTATAATACCGCTCTCTTAGTTAGAAATTATGGTCATTCGGGGCGTAGCGCAGTCTGGTTAGCGCACTTGTTTTGGGAACAAGGGGTCGTGAGTTCGAATCCCACCGCCCCGACCATCTATCAAAATCACCGTGTTTATAATTTCGTGGTTGACGAGAGTGATTTTGCGCTCGTAGCTCAACCGGATAGAGCACCGCCCTTCTAAGGCGGGGGTTACAGGTTCGACTCCTGTCGGGCGCGCCATTCAAAGTATAACTAACTATCCCAATGGTGGATATAGCTCAGTTGGTAGAGCCCCGGATTGTGATTCCGGTTGTCGTCGGTTCGAGCCCGATTATCCACCCCATTTAAATCATTAGCTTCAATTTTCTTGAATATAAAGTAAGTTTTTATTTTGTAATAACTACTTGTCAAATATATTAGCGTCTTCCAATCATACTTAATAGCTAAAAATCAACATTCTCTTATTTGACTAGTCTAATCTTTAATTACTTTATTTTCAATTCAAGTTTATTGATTTATATCAACTATATTCTGTATATTTATTACCTTACTGGAATAGTTATTTCTTAATAACTCTTGTTTTCTTTAGCATTTACCCCATATATAAAACAAACGTTTTAAAGGAAATACTATGTCTAATTTATTTGAACCAGTTACCTTTGGTGATCTGGAACTTAAAAATCGTATTATCATGGCACCACTTACCAGATGTCGTTCTGGTGCTGGACGTGTTCCAACGTCATTAATGGCTGAATATTATGAACAGCGTGCAAGCGCAGGATTAATTATCACTGAAGCAACCTCGGTTTGTCCAATGGGTGTTGGTTACCCGAATACTCCTGGTATCTGGAGCAAAGAACAAATTGAAGGTTGGAAGATGGTTACAGATAAAGTTCATAAAGCTGGTGGCAAAATTATTCTACAGTTATGGCATGTTGGGCGTCTTTCTGACCCGGTGTTTTTGGATGGTAAACAGCCAGTGTCAGCAAGTAATATTGCAGCAGATGGGCATCCAAGCCATGTCCGACCAATTAAACCCTATGACGCACCACGCCCACTATCAATAGATGAAATTAAAGAAGTTATTGCAGATTATAAACAAGGCGCCATAAATGCTAAAGAAGCTGGCTTTGACGGAGTAGAAATTCACGGTGCAAATGGCTATTTATTAGATCAATTTTTACAAGATAATAGTAATATTCGTACAGATGAATACGGTGGCAGCATTGAAAACCGAGCTAGGCTAATGCTAGAAGTAACTGATGCGGTATGTGAGATTTGGGGAGCTAGTAAAGTCGGAATGCACTTAGCTCCACGCTGTGATGCCCAATCAATGGGTGATTCAACACCACTAGAAACATTTAGTTATGTGGCTCGTGAGCTAGGCAAACGAAAAATTGCTTTTATCTGCGCAAGAGCGGTAGAAGGAAATGATAATTTAGCAGCTACGCTTAAAAAAGAATTTGGTGGAAACTACGTGATTAACCAGCAGCTAAGCAAAGATGATGCCGAAAGAATAATTGCCAGTGGAAATGCTGATGCAGCAGCATGGGGACAGCTATATATTGCTAACCCAGATCTAGTTGAACGCTTTAAAACCAACTCTCAGCTAAACACACCAAAACCTGAGTTATTCTATGGTGGTGGAAAAGAAGGCTACACTGACTACCCTAGCCTGTAAACTAATAAACCCAGCATAATTTGCTGGGTTTATTAGTTCTATCGAAATAAATTAAACATAGTTGAACGTCAGATTCGCGTAGGATTTGCTAGCTAAGCCAGATACTATAATCTGACTTAGCTTGTGGCAAATGCGATTAATGTTTGAAATGACGAATACCAGTAAATATCATGCTAATGCCATGCTCGTTACAGGCATCAATAGACTCTTGATCGCGCATTGAACCGCCGGGCTGGATAATCGCTTTAATCCCAGCTTTGGCACATTCATCAACACAATCACGGAAAGGGAAAAATGCATCGGATGCTAAGACACCACCGTCTTTAGCGCGCTCAATCGCCTGCGCCGTTGCCCAAATACGATTAGTTTGCCCGGCACCGATTCCTTTAGCAACGCCGTTTTTGGCAACAACAATTGCGTTTGATTTCACATGCTTAACAACTTTCATAGCCATAGTCAAATCAGCAATATCTGCTTCTTGTGGTTTGGTATTGGTAACAACATTTAAACCTTCGGCAAATTTACTATCACTATCTTGGATAAGAATCCCGCCATCAACGGTTACATATTCAAATTTACCTTGTGGCTTCTCTGTTTTAATCTTAATTACCCGCAAATTTTTCTTAGTTTGTAGCTCTGCTAAAGCATCGGGAGTAAATGAAGGCGCCATCACAATCTCAAGAAAGGTATTATTCATATCTTTGGCGGTTGTCAGGTCAACTTCTTTATTAATTGCAACTATCCCACCAAAAATTGAAACTGGATCGCTAGCATGCATTTTGGCATAAGCATCACTAACCGAAATACCTGTGGCAACACCGCATGGAGTAGAGTGTTTTACACCACAAGCTGCAACTTCAGCAAACTCACTAACAACTTTCCATGCAAGGTCCATATCGCGGATATTATTGAAAGATAGCTCTTTACCGTGCAATTGCTCAAAATCTTTTAAAACACCAGCTTCGGTAGTTGCCACATAGTATGCAGCCTTTTGGTGCGGATTTTCGCCATAACGTAAATCGTCAACTTTTTTATATGACATATTAAGATAAGTTGGAAACTCTTCATCACCAAGAAGAAATTTACTGATTGCCCCGTCATAAGCGGAGGTAAGATTAAATACTTTACCAGCTAGCTTTTTGCGAGTAGCAAAGCTTACTTCTTTAGTTCCGGACAATTCCTCTTTTATATTAGCGTAATCACTAGGTTCGGTAATTACAATCACATCTTTAAATGCTTTAGCAGCCGAACGCAGCATAGTTGGTCCACCAATATCGATAAATTCAACTTTTTCTTCAAAGCTAATATCTTTTACCACTTCATCAAAAAATGGATATAGATTCACAATCACCATATCTATGGTTTCAATATTATGATTAGCAATTGTTTCCATGTGTACTGGATTATCGCGAATCGCAAGAATACCACCATGTACATTTGGATGTAAAGTTTTCACCCGTCCATCAAGCATTTCTGGAAAATTAGTAATTTCACTTATATCAGTTACTTTCAAGCCTTCCTGCTGAAGGTATTTATAGGTGCCACCAGTCGAAATTAATTCTACACCTTGAGACAATAAAAACCTTGCAAAATCAGCAATTCCATTTTTATCATAAACACTTATTAACGCTCTTTTTAACATCAATTTTCCTTAAAAACTATAGGGGGTTTCTTCAACATTAAGATTCTTAGCAGTAAATCTGGCTAAAACAAATAGATAATCTGACAAGCGATTCAAATATATCTGCTGGGTAGGCTCAATACTCTCAAACTGAAAAGCAGTAACAAGCTTACGCTCAAGCCGCCTACAAATACTTCGGGCAATATGAATTTGCGAAATTATCGGATGTCCAAATAGATAGATAAAGCTACTCAATGGTGGTAACTCAAGATCCATCTTATCAATAAAAGACTCAAGCTGATTTATATTTTCTGTCAGATTAAGGGTTTCATAACCTTTTGCCTTAGCAATCGACGCATTAAGCCTAAATAAGGTATTAATAATTTCGCTAATCTGATTTTTGCTATTCTTATCCTCAACTAGATCATGAACTAACCCAAGGTAGCTACTTAATTCATCACTATCGCCAAGCACATCAATGAGGATATCCGCTTTACTGACTCTAGTACCATTATAAAGACTAGTTTCACCAGTATCACCAGTTTTGGTATATATTTTCATTGCTTACTCAGCAATTACTTTTACTGCGTTAGCAACTTCCTTCGCTCGAGATCTGGCAATTTCAATGGACTCAGCAAAACTTAGGGCAACACCCATACGGCGCTTAATAAAACCTTCTGGCTTAGCAAATAAGCGTAAATCGCTATCTGGCACTGCTAATGCCTGTTCAAGATTAGCGTAAGATAATGCATCTTTATCCACTCCCGCATAAATAACGTGGCTAGCGCCAATTTCCTTCTGCTTAGGATTAACCGGTAAACCAAGAATCGCACGCGCATGAAGCTCAAATTCGTTCTGATATTGAGTAATCATCGTTACCATGCCTGTATCATGTGGACGTGGGCTCACCTCTGAAAACCAAACCTCATCACCACTAACAAAAAGTTCAACTCCAAATATACCAAGACCACCGAGATTATCAGTAATAGTTTTCGCAATTTGCTGCGCTTTAGCTAAGGCATTCTCCAACATAGGCTGTGGCTGCCAACTTTCAACATAGTCACCAGCTACCTGACGATGCCCAATCGGATTACAAAAATGGGTTTCTACTTTGCCAGCTGCGTTTTTCGCGCGTACTGTAAGAAGTGTAATTTCAAAATCAAAATCAATTTTTGCTTCAACAATCACTTCGCATTTATTAACTCGCCCAGCCTGATTAGCATATTCCCACGCAGCTTCAACCTCGCTGGCTGAATTAACCATTGATTGCCCTTTACCGGAGGAAGACATAACTGGCTTGATAAAACAAGGAAAACCAATTTCCGTAGTTGCTACTTTCAATTCATCAAGCGATTTGGCAAAACGATAGTTTGAAGTAGGCAACTGTAATTCTTCACTTGCAAGCGTTCTGATTCCTGCCCGATTCATGGTAAGATTAACTGCTCTTGCCGTTGGTATGACTGTAGCTAAATGAGAGTCTTCGATTTCAAGTAATACTTCTGTTGCAATGGCTTCTATTTCTGGTACAACCAGATTAGGTTTTTCATTTATAATTAGTTCGCGTAGTGCAGCTGCATCGGTCATGGCAATTACGTGTGAACGGTGCGCCACCTGCATTGCTGGTGCATTAGCATAACGATCAACAACAATCACTTCAACACCAAGCCGTTGTAATGCGATAACGACTTCTTTACCAAGCTCACCGCCACCAAGAAACATAACCTTAAAAGCACTTTTCGTTAATGCCGTACCTAATTGCATTTTATTTCTCCAATATTTTTCTGATTGCGGCAAGCATTGCTAGATGTTCTGTCTGCTGCACTCGTAGCCGTAGGCTTTCTACCGTATCATCCTTCAAAACCGGAACTTTTTGCTGAACTATTATCTGTCCGCAATCAATTTCACTAGTTACCAAATGAACGGTACAGCCGGATTCAGTTTCACCGCTAGCCAATACAGCCTCATGAACGCGATTACCCCACATGCCATGCCCGCCAAATTTTGGCAATAATGAAGGATGAATATTAATTATCCGGTTTTGCCATTTATCAATAAAAGCATTATCAAGAATAGATAAAAATCCGGCAAGAACGATCAGGCTGCTATCCTGCGGAATCAGCTTATCAATTTCTTGTGATAGCTCTTCACGATAAGTCTTTCTATCTACGAGATAGGCAGGAATATCTGCCTCTTTTGCTCGCGTAAGTCCATAGCAATCACGATCTGCAATCACACCAGCGATATTGCAATCTAAATCCCCAAGATTAATTGCATCGATAATACTTTGTAAATTTGACCCACTCCCAGATACCAAGACTACTATTTTAGGCATATTTTTTCATTACCACTGGTAATAGTACCGATAATTTCTGGGAACTCACCGTTTTCTTCAAGTATTTGTACTATATTAGCTGCGTTATCAGGATTAACTACCATCACAAAACCAAGCCCCATATTGAAAGTACCATACATTTCTTCACGTGGCACACCTAGTTTTTCAATCAGATCAAAAATCGGCAAGGCTTTAATTTTAGCCTTATCAATTGTCGCACATAAACCATCAGGAATTACACGCGGAATATTTTCATATAAACCACCACCAGTTATATGCGCCATGCCGTTGACTGTAAATTTATCCAATACTGCTAAAACAGGCTTAACGTAAATCTTAGTCGGTGTCAATAAAGCTTCACCAATAGGAATACCGTTAAAATCAATAGTTAAATCAGTAATCAATTTACGTACTAATGAGAATCCATTACTATGCACACCACTACTTGGTAAACCAATAATTACATCACCCTCGCCGATTTTGTCACCAGTTATAACGGCATCTTTCTCAACAACGCCAACCGCAAAACCAGCAATATCATATTCGCCTGGCTGATAAAACCCAGGCATCTCAGCAGTTTCACCACCAACTAAGGCTGCGCCTGATTGCAAACAACCTTCAGTAATTCCGCTTACTATTTGTGCTGCAACTTCAGCATCAAGCCTGCCACAAGCCAAATAATCAAGAAAAAATAACGGCTTAGCACCATGACACAAAATATCATTGACACACATTGCCACGCAATCAATACCGATAGTATTATATTTATTCAAGGTGAAAGCTATTTTTAGCTTGGTGCCAACCCCATCCGTACCAGAAACCAGAACTGGATTATTATATTTACCAAGCTCATAAAGCGCGCCAAAACTGCCTAATTCGGTTAAAACGTTTTTATTATAGGTGCGTTTAACCATATCTTTTATCAGTCCAACACTTTTATAACCTTCTTCTTTATCAACACCTGCACTTTTATAAGTTACCATTATTTAATTTTTCCTAAATTGTAATTACTCATACTATGTAGCTCTGTAACTGCCGGAACATGTAGCAAGAGCAAGACGCAAAGCAACACAATTTACATAAGAAGTAAATAAGGAGCCTTGCAACACAGCTATTGCGGGATAGTCTGAGCAGTTACCATAAATTTATTATTCTCGTTCGATATGTGCGATTGGATAGCTAGCGGTAAAACAACCATCACAAAACTGATCACTACCTAAAATCCTACGTTGATTGTCTAATGAAAGAAAATCAAGACTATCAGCATTGATTTCTTGACAAATCTCATCACAATTCATCTTACTAGCAATTAGTTCTTCTTTACTAGAAATATCGACACCAAAGAAGCATTCACTTCTAACCATTGGTGAAGCAAGCCTAAAATGAACTTCTTTTGCCCCAGCATCACGTAGTAGCCGCACAAGCTTTTTGGCAGTAGTCCCACGCACTAAGGAATCATCAACCAAGATTACCCGTTTGTCTTTAATCACCTGCTTTAGCGGATTAAGTTTTAATTTAACTGCCTGTTCGCGCATGCTTTGATTTGGTAAAATAAAGCTACGCCCCATATATTTGCTCCGTACCAAACCCATTGCATATGGGATGCCACTTACTTCTGAGTAACCAATCGCGGCTACTACTCCAGAATCAGGTACACCAATTACCACATCCGCATCAACCGGGCTTTGAGTATATAATGCTTTCCCGGCTTCCTGACGAATATTATAAACATCCAATCCATCAAGATGACTGTCTGGGCGTGAAAAATAAATATACTCAAAAGAACATGATGCTCGGCGAGTTTCTTTGGTATAACGGGAAGAATGAAGACCATTCCCATCAATAACTATCATTTCACCCGGCTCAACATCGCGTACTAGCTCAGCACCAACAATATCAAGAGCGCAACTTTCTGACGCAAAAACATAGGTATCACTATCCCGCATCTTACCATAGCAAAGTGGACGAATACCAAGTGGGTCACGTACCGCAATCAGTTTATTCCCGATCAGCATAACTAAAGCGTAAGCACCGCGAATGGTATTACAAGTATCATGTATCGCCTGCTCTAAGCCCATCCAGCCACGTTTTGCCAATAGATTAAGAATTACTTCCGTATCGCTACTAGTTTGGAAAATCGCACCATCCAACTCAAGCTCACGTCTAAGTGAATGGGCATTTACCAAATTTCCGTTATGCGCAAGAGCGATTGCACCTAATACAGACTGGGCAAATAAAGGCTGGGCATTGGCTAATACTGAGCTACCTGTCGTTGAATAACGAACATGTCCAATAATCGCATTCCCGATTTTGCTTGCTAATTGATCTGGATTAAATACCTCATTTACAAGCCCCATACCTTTTACAGTTTCTAGATGTCCAAAATTCCCGATCGAAATTCCGGCACTTTCCTGTCCCCGATGCTGAAGAGCAAAAAGCCCGCAATATGCCATATAAGCAATAGCTGGAACTTGTTCTTTTGAATAAACGGCAAAGACACCGCATTCTTCTTCCATCTTATCCGGGACAAAATCATTCTCATTAATCGGCTTGATGGGTATAGTTTTATGATTCATATTTAATTACTTGTTAACCGTTTAAGTACTTCCTGATAGGCTTCTTCAACATTTCCCAAATCACGACGGAAACGATCCTTATCCATTTTTTCGCCAGTTTTAGCGTCCCATAGACGGCAGGTGTCCGGGCTTATTTCATCAGCAAGAATTATCTCTCCGCTAGCGGTTCTACCAAATTCAATTTTGAAATCAACCAAGATAATCCCACGGCTCGCAAAAAACTCTTGCAAAACGCTATTTATCTTTCTGGTTTCAGCATAAATCTTGTCTAACTCTTCATAGCTGGCGGCTTTAAGTGCAACAGCATGATGATCATTAATTAATGGATCGCCTAGCTCATCATTTTTATAAGAGATTTCCAGAATAGTGTTATCTGGTTTGGTCCCCTCTTCGATATTCAAGCGTTTAGCCAAACTACCAGCTATCAGATTTCTAACGATAACTTCAAGAGGAACAATCGTAACTTTCTCACACAGCTGATCACGCTCATTGAGCTGTTCTTTAAAATGAGTGCGAATACCATGTTTAGCAAGTTCGTTAAATATTGCCTGTGCAATTTTATTATTCATCACACCCTTTTCGGCAATGCTACCTTTTTTCTGATTATTGAAAGCCGTTGCATCATCTTTATAATGAACGATAATCAAATTTGGATCATCGGTTGCATAAATCTGTTTGGCTTTACCTTCGTATAAGAATGCTCTTTTTTCCATTACTTTGCCTTTTTAGTTAGAAGTTAATATAAGTTTGTGACAGTGAGTTATTTCCATTGCTTCATAGCACCTTCAAATGGAAATATAGCACGCATCATTTCCATTTCTGCCATTAAATCATCTTTCGGCTCCCTCAAGTCAACAACTTCCCGAATGTATGTACGAAATGATTTGATATCCTGTTGCCATAGCTTAAATTCAGCTTTAAAATCATTAAATTGTTGTTTAGTTTCTAAAATCATCATCTTTAATTGATAAACAATTTTTTTAGCTTCGATTGCTCCATATATCTCTAGATCAGGAAATTCCATTTTAAATCGACTAAACTCGCTATTTAATTCCCAACTTAACTCATCAAGCTGTTTTTTCAGGACAATATTAAAATGCTTTAGCTTATCAAGCGCAACGCCATCAATATTATCTTGATCAATTTGTTCAATTTTTAATTGAATTTCTAGCAAGGTTAATAAATCACCCTTATCGTATGCGGCATTCACCTGCTGCATTAGCATATTCTTCGATTCATAATTTTCATCATTAGCAATTCTATCTGGATGTAAAGCCTTAGCTAACTGACGATATACTTCACGAATTGATTTACCCTGTAATTCTTCAGCTTCTTTTTCTCTTGCTTCTTTAGCTAAAGTCTTGGCACTTTTCTTCCGCTTTGGTTTTTGCTCTGCGGCTAATCTCTCCTGCTCTTCATTAGCTTCAAGTTTTTGCCGTAGCTTTTGCATAAACTCATCAGGGGTAGTAGTATCATCGCATTCAATATCAAGACCAAACATATCATTAATAAAGTCTTTAGTCATATCAATCGCATAAGCATTAGATTCATTTACTACTTCGTCAAAATCTGCCCCTACTCTTCTAGCAAAGATATCCTTTAACTGATCATTTACATATTCGTCATCCATACCACCAATGGCGTCATCAATCAAAGTAACCAAGCGTTTACGATCTGTTTTATTAAAAGTCTTATCATCAAAATACTTGTCTGCCAGAAAAATCATTTCTCTTACCAATTCAGCATGTTTTTTCTCAACTGGGACAATTTCTGTTACATAGCCAGTTTTAAACTTAGTAATAGCATCTTGTAATTCAAGTAATTGTTGACGTCGTTTACTTATATCTGTAGTTAGTTTATTAAAGCGTTTTTGTTCTTTTTGTAGTACAACATTATCCGACGCATTTTTAATTTTCACCATTGCTATTTGTGTCATTTTAAAGTTCTCTTTAAGTAATTATTTTCCAATTTCTTGAACTAAGAATTTATGAATGGATGATTTAAATAATCCACTATCCAAATAATTAATCAATTTTTCTGTTGTTGTAATTTCTTCTGGAGGAAGTGCATTATAAGCAACTTTTCCATGTTTTTGATCATTTAAGATTATATTATCACTCATAAAACCGCTTCTTATAACTAGAATTGTACGCTCTAAAGCTCCATCTAGATTAAATAAATGTATTGCAAATTTTACTTGACTTGATATTACAGTATTTTCAAATGCTCTTTTAGATAACACTATTTCATTTTGAATCTTCAAAATACTTTTCTTAGCAAAATATTTATAAAGCAATTTACTGCGTTTAATCCGCTGCAAAAAAGAAGAATATTTAATTGAAACAACTTTAGCTCCGCAAAAAATTTCAAATTTTATACCAGTTAATATTGATTCTATTTGAAAATCCCTCATTTCTGTCCATTGTTCTTTAATAACTAGCTGTTTGAATGGCTCCAATGTTCTTTTTTCAAAGTCTAGTTCGCCCAAGTCAATAGTAAAAAATCTCTCTTGAGTAACGAAAACGTTTACTTTATCAATTACAAAAGTACGTAATGTTTTATTTTCTAGTTTTAAACTATAACTTTTACCATAAAAAGTATTATTACTATAACTTTGACCAATAATTTTGATATTTGTAGAAAAATAGCGCATCCAGCTGACAACAATAGGTACGAGCCCTACCATAATATTAGAAAACACAGTACTTATTGGTACTGCATATTTCGTCAAGGCTTCTTCAAAAAGCATAACTAACAACTTCGTTGATTTGTGTCATGATTTTATCAGTTAATGCAAGTGCATTGATGATATTCATATAATGCATTATATCATCATAACTAAGTTGCTTATTCTTGCGGTCTTTTAGCCATTTTTGTGCTGGCTGATAGCCACCGACATAAAAATTCCATGCTACTTCTGGGACATTATCAAAATATTGCGTTTGGTTAATCCATACTTGATTATTTTTGTATTCTGGTTTGTCGATAATATTATCGCCATCAATCGGATAACTAATATTATTGGTATCAAGTAAACTAGATTGTAATAAATGCACTTGGCGTAGTTGACTACCAAATTTAACTAACCGCCAGAACGTGTTAGCATCTTGCGGATATGGTATGCGAGGAAAATCTACCTTCAAAAATTCAGCATATTTGCTGCGATAACTTGGATTATGCAAAACCGCATAAATATAATCTAGGATATTTAGCGGTGTAATTTGGTCAGTATTTTCTGGATAATTTTTATCGCTGTCCACACGACTATCAACAACAAATGGTAAACCTAAGCCACTACAAAATTCCGCTACAATTTTACTATCTAAATTGGGTTGTGGTTCTGAGATTAAATTTTCATTGTTTATATATAGTAAAAAGACATATGGGTTAGCATTAGCCGTTTCAATAAGATGAAAATCTACTAAACAATTTGTGAAAAACAAATGTTGGTAACTACTACCATTTTTATATTGCTTATTAGAAATTAATCCAGCATTTGGCATTTTAATAAAATGTTGCATAACTTCGCCACGCATGCGCTCAATAAAACTCTTCTCAAAATAAACGTAACGACTATCAAATGGACGATATGCAATTGGTTGAATGTATTCAGAATCAAACTCTTTTGCTTGCTGTTTCACATTTTCTATAGTCCACGTTTTATTTTCTTTTATCCCATATTGAGTTATTAGATCTTTTTTATCAGCTACAAAGAAATCTCTAATCCGAACTGCTAAAACATCTTTATTTTCATCAATAACCAAACCATCACGAGCAGTAACTATCCCTACACTATTAACTGTAAATAACTCATTCATCGCAAAACTAGCTTTTTTATATTCCCCCATTAAGTCAAAATTTTTTGGTACAAAATAATATTGCGGGGCTACCAAATCTAGTTTTTGCCATTTGATACTAGCTAAATCATTCTCCGCTAAGGCGTAATATTTCGAGTCTCTTATGCCGTACATATCATGATGATAAACGTCTGCTAGTTCATTTTTCTTTTTGTTCCCTGTTTTGATAAAAATATTGATTGATACTCCTTGCTGGATATCAAACACATTTTCATCTTTATTCCCATCCGGGGTAGTTTCCTTTTTTTTAGCATTACCGTGC
>SSGX01000060.1 GCA_008017155.1 Neisseriales bacterium
CCAGCGTTCAATCTGAGCCAGGATCAAACTCTTTTGTTTTAATCCTAGACTTATAGTCTACTCTTTTTATAGTGCATTCAATTACACGAACACACTCGCTTGACGTCTTTGGTTTCCCGTTAGACATCTGCTATTTTTTGTAACACCATGAAACAATTCAATTAAGAATCACTTCACGGCACTACCTTTTCTATAGCTAGATGCCTCACATTTATTGATTGTTTATCTTGTTAAAGATCTGTTTTGTTTCTCTTTATTCCCAACCGATTCCTTTTGGGGAGAACGTTATTATTACACAAACAAAACTAGCATGTCAAAAAATTTTAACTTAACCATCTTTAATTACTTATATCACTAAGAATAAAATTTAAGTATATCAAAAGAATAACTAATTTCAAAATTTTTACATTTTAGCTACAACAGGTATTCCCAATAATCTCAGAGCAACTTCCAGAGTCTTACCTGTATTAGCTGCCAATACTAGGCGACTGTCACGCAATACTAGATCTGCTTCTTTCAAAATTGGTGAACTTTCATAAAATTTCATAAATAAAACAGCCAACTCGTAAATATATGAACATAAATAATGGGGATAGTTTTCTCTTGCAACTTGAATTAAGCGATCAGGAAACCTTGCGATATGCAATGCCAACTTATGCTCATCGCCATTAGTAATCATAATATCTTTATTTAAATAATCATCAATTGTTGATTGCGCTTTAAGAAAAATACTATTAATTCTTGTATAAGCATAGAGTAGATAAGGAGCAGTATTACCTTCAAATTCAAGCATTTTATCAAAACTAAAAATATAATCCGTTGTACGATTTTTGGATAAATCAGCGTATTTCATTGCAGACACACCAAGAATTTGCCCTAAAGATGCAATCTCATCATCACTCCACTCAGGATTTCTCTCTTTAACTAATGCTGTTGCCCTTTTTACTGCTTCATTTATCAAATCAATTAACTTAACTGTTCCACCAGTTCGAGTTTTAAAAGGCTTGCCATCTTCACCCATCATGGTTCCAAATGGAACATGAATTAATTCAGAATGTTGGGCAATACCTGCTTTCTTAGCTACAGCAAATAATTGTTTAAAATGAAAAGATTGCCTAGCATCAACTACATATAAGACTCTATCGGCATGTTTGTGATTAACACGATAGTCTATCGCTGCCAAATCCGTAGTAGCATAAAGATATCCACCATCATTCTTTTGAACCATGAACGGTGTATCATCACCATCCAGAAATACACACTTAGCACCATCACTTTCAACCAATAGACTTTTTTTCTCAAGCTCCTCAATAACACCAATCAATCCACGTGTATTTTGACCTACTTGATGTACCTTTTCATAAAAACTCTCACCACAAACATGAGTCTCATTTAGCTTAACTCCAAGTAAATCATAAATCTGCTGACAATGTCGCAAAGACTCACTTCTGAAAACATTCCAAAAAGTACAAGCAAGCTTACCCAATTCATCACTAAAGTCCCAATTTTGCAGTTTAACAACACAAGCTCGCGCTTCTTCAGCAAATGCTGGATCTTCATCAAACCGCTTTTTAGCACCCTGATAAAATTGTTCTAAATCTCTAACATGAAACCCATAGCCAACTCGTGTCGTGTTGTCATATTGTAAGGAATCATTCCCATAGTCCATTTGTTCTAACAAATTATGCTCACGCATATAAAGTATCAACATGCCAAATTGAGTACCCCAATCACCAACGTGATTTTGCCGAAGAACATGCTCTTCCCCATAGATAAATTCATTAACTCTAGCTAACGCATCACCAATAACGGTACTTCGTAAATGTCCAACATGCATTTCTTTTGCAAGATTTGGAGAGGAAAGATCGACTACAATATTTTTTTTGTCAGTGCTTTTTACATTCGTAATTCCAGAACCTAATCTACCAGCTAAAAAAGCATCTGCTAAATGTATATTAATAAAGCCCGGGCCAGCCAATTCTAACTTTTCAATAACACTACCAAATTCAACATTATCTATAATTTTTTGTGCCAATTCACGTGGATTTTGCTTTAACTGTTTTGCAGCCGCCATTGCCCCATTTATCTGATAATCGCCAAACTCAGGACGCCCAGACTCCTGTAAGATTACTGGTATATTAGAATCAATACCAACTGCTATAAACGCGCTTCTAAATTTTTGTTCAAGGATCTGCTGAATAGTTTCTTGCATTAAGTTCTCTTCCAAGATTGATTGATTTTAAAATAAATTTTTTGGGTTGTAATTTTAACACATGATAAAAAGATAATTCCATCACTACGACATCACAAAAAACACAAAAATACAATATTATCAATTAAATTCAATATGTTACACGTAGAGGTATTGACAATTTTAGTTTAAATATATATAATATCGGGCTACAAAGACAAATAACCCATCAAAAGGAGCTCACTCAATGATACACTTGTATTCAGATTCTCGCTGCGCATTTTCTCACCGTGTACGAATAGTATTACATGAAAAAGACATGGATTTTAAAATAATTGATGCAACAGTAAACCGTGATGACCTTATGCAATTGACTCCATATAATGAAACGCCAGTACTCGTTGATGATATAGATAAGAATAATAAAAAACGTGATTTAATTCTTTTAGATACTAATATTGTATCTGAATATATTGATGAAAGATTTCCTCACCCACAATTAATGCCAATCGAACCTGCTGAAAAAGCAAGAATGAGAATGGCATTACATAAGTTAGATCGCGAGTTATTTCAACATATTCGTTATCTTGATTCAAACATCCAAAATAAAGATCCAAAAATTAAAAAAGATGTTGAAAGAATAAAAAAACAAATTAGTAATTCACTTGATGAAATTGCAATGGTTTTTGCTAATAATAAAAAAATGGAGTATTTTGGCAGTAGTCAGTTTACATTACTTGATGCTTCATTATTACCAATATTATGGCGCCTAAGCTACTATGAAATAGAAGTTAAAAAAACTTGGGCTAACATGATGAAATATGCAGAAACTCAATTTAATCGCCCAAGCTTCTTGGCATCTTTAACTGCTGTTGAACGCAGTATGAAACAATAAGAGCACGTATATGACAAGCCAAAAACCATATTTTATTCGTGCCTTATATGAATGGTGTACTGATAATAACTTTACGCCGCATTTATTAACTTTTGTTGATAATAATACTATGGTACCCAGACAGTTTGTCCGGGATAACCAAATTGTTCTTAATATAGCTTATAGTGCGACTAAAGATTTATTAATAGACAATGAGTGGGTTACCTTTAAGGCAACTTTTTCTGGAAGTATTCAGGATATTGCTATACCAGTAGGTAATGTACTGGCACTATTTGCAAAAGAAAATGGGCAAGGAATGCAATTTGAACTTGAAAATCAAGCACCCACAACATCACCTGAGCCAGCAGCAACTAGCGGTGGTTTAAAACTTGTCAAATAGACTATTATGATAGAGCTAAATTTGAGCGGGCTTAATTGCCCGCTTCCTGTTTTAAAGACCAAAAAATTCCTCACAAATCTAGATTCCGGTGAATCAGTAAAAATAATAACAACTGATCCTGCATCGATCAAAGATTTACAGGATTTCTGTGATAAAACAGGCAATATTTTACTGAGCCAATCTCAGGAAGACCAATTAATTACAACAATAATCAAGCGACGCTAATAAACTTAAGGAAATCAAATGACAGAAATAACTCATGAAGTACACGAAGATGAAAACCGACTGATTGCAGAACGCCGCCAAAAACTATCTCAGCTAAGGAATCAAGGAAACCCATTTCCAAATAATTTCAAACCGCAAAATAATTCAACCGACCTACACCTAAATTACGAACAATTTAGTAAAGAAGAGCTTGCTGAAAAAAATATCCCAGCGGTAGTCAGTGGCAGGATGATGCTTAAACGGGTTATGGGTAAAGCATCTTTTGCAACTCTCGCTGACTCTAAAGGACGGATTCAAGCCTACCTGAGTAAAGAAAAACTAGGTGAAGACGTATATGAAGCATTTAAGCATTATGATATTGGCGATATAATTGGAGTTAGCGGTACGCTAATGAAAACCAAAACTGGCGAATTAACTGTCGATGCCAAAGAAGTTAAATTAGTCAGTAAAGGAATCCGCCCATTACCTGAAAAATTTCATGGGCTTAGTGATCAAGAACAACGTTATCGTCAGCGTTATCTTGATTTAATAATGAATGATGAATCAAAAGATATTTTTATTAAACGCTCAAAAATAATCCGCGTTATCCGCGAAACCCTTGAAGCGCAAGATTATCTTGAAGTTGAAACTCCAATGATGCACGTTATTCCAGGTGGTGCAACTGCAAAACCGTTTGTTACCCATCATAATGCACTTGATATGCCCCTATATCTCAGGGTTGCACCAGAATTATACCTAAAACGTCTAATTGTTGGTGGCTTAGGGCGAGTTTTTGAAATTAACCGAAATTTCCGCAATGAAGGTTTATCAACTAGACACAATCCTGAATTTACCATGATTGAGTTATATGAAAGCTATGCAGATTATAAACGAATGATGGAAATTACCGAAGAGTTAGTAAGAAATTCAGCAAAAATAGCTTGTAATTCTCTAGTAATCAATTATCAGGATAAAACTGTTGATCTCGAGCAACCATTTGATAGATTAACTATTACTGAAGCAATACTAAAATACAATCCTGAATTAAACATTAATCAGTTAACGGACCGCGGATTTCTTAAAGCAGAAATTAAAAAATTAACTCGCCATGAACCTGAAACAGATAGTTTGGCAGTTTTACAACTACTACTATTTGAAGAAAATACCGAGCACAAACTTTGGAATCCTACTTTTATCATGGATCATCCAATTGAAACCTCGCCATTAGCAAGACAATCGGATGATAGACCGGGAATAACCGAGAGATTTGAATTATTCGTCGTTGGTAGAGAATTGGCTAATGGTTATTCTGAGCTTAATGATCCTGAAGATCAGGCTGATCGCTTCCGCCAACAGGTTGAACAAAAAGATGCTGGTGATGAAGAAGCAATGCATTACGATGCCGACTATATCCGCGCTCTTGAATATGGGATGCCGCCAACCGGTGGATTAGGTATTGGAATTGACCGGCTGGTTATGCTTCTAACCAATGCCGCTTCAATCCGCGACGTTATTCTTTTCCCACATATGCGCCCGGAATAGAAAATAATTTTATCTCAAAGCCTATGTCTAAGCGCATAGGCTTTTTATTTTGGTGCAGCGCAAATGGTATTATCCACCTTACCCAGATATAATTATTGGTTACTGATATTTTTTACAATAATAATTATTTTTGGGAAGAAAAATGGCTGGACCAATTAATATTTCATCAGGATCAAATAAATATAATCCTAATGCGGAGTACAAAAAAATAGTTTACTGGGTTTGTACAATTGCTGCATTAGGTGGATTACTTTTTGGTCTAGATCAGGGCTTTATAGCAAACTCACTCGAAACAATTGAAAAAGTTTACCATCTTGGTGTTGAAGGTGGTGAGAAATACGCTGCGATTCTTGCAACTGGTGGCGTCATAGGAGCATTATTATCCGGTTTCTTTGCCCGTTTTCTTGGGCGTAAACGCAGCCTTATGCTAGCAGGCTTTTTATTTAGCTCACTATCTGTTGTTTCAGCAACGCTGCCATCGATTGAGATTTTAACCGCCTGCCGCTTTGGTTTAGGCTTTGCCGTCGGTGTTGCATCCTTCATTGTTCCTTTGTACCTTTCTGAAACAGCTCCAGCTGGGATTCGTGGTGCAATGGGAACTCTATTCCAACTAATGATAACCATTGGGATCTTTCTTATTGCAGCTACTAATGTTGCGATTGCTCATATCTTCATTAATCCATTAGTTGCCCTACCATTAATGTTCATCGTAATTGCAGCTTTTGCCCTAGTAATGTTTTTTGGTAGTTTTGCATTACCTGAAAGCCCGCGTTGGTTGATGCTAAAAGGTAAACGCCAAGAAGCACAAAAAGTGCTAGAGAAAGTACTAAATGGTAAAGAAGAGGATGAGCAAGAATTAAAAGAAATCGATGAAGCAATTCGCAGTGACAAAGGCGCTGGTTTGGGCATCATATTTAAAGGCTACTTCTTTAAAGTAATGATAATGGGTGTTGTTCTTCAGATGTTCCAGCAATTGGTTGGAATTAATATGATGATTTATTATGCACCAACAATTTTTGGTTATGCCGGGATGAAAGGTATAGTTGCGATGCTGACCGTACCAACTGTCAATATGCTATTCACTTTCCCAGCTATCAAACTAGTAGAAAAATGGGGACGTAAAAAACTTCTTTATGTTGGCGCGGTTGTAATGATGATCACCATGATTTCAGCTGGTCTTGCATTTGCAAGTATTGGTGGGATTACCGATCCATCACAAATAAGTGGTGTTCCTAAAGCAGTTTTATTGATTTCAGTTATTGTTTATATTTTTGGCTTTGCCGTATCTTGGGGTCCTGTTGCTTGGCTTGTCTGTTCTGAAGTATTCCCATTAGAAGGGCGCGAAGTTGGTATGACTGTTACCACAATCGTAAACTGGACTTTTGCAGGATTAGTTATGGGTAATGCATTATCCTTTATGCGCACATATGGTAATGCTTCAATTTTCTTTGTGTTTGCTGGATTCTGTGTTTTATCAATGTTATTCTTAAAGCTATTTGTGCCTGAAACCAAAGGGATCACACTAGAGCATCTTGAAGCCAATCTAAAAAGCGGCAAACCATTAAAAGAAATTGGTAATATCTAAATTAGAGTCTAGTTTATTTATTTTAAAAAGTTAGGAATTATTTCCTAACTTTTTATATGTCATAATATAAAATAATGTATCAACATAAAACTGATTTCAAAGTATAATATCCACAATCAGTCAAAAATAATATTTCCTTAATTTACTCTGAATCATATAAAGATAGCTAGGGATTAAAATGAATAATGATTTAATAAAAAGTTTAATTTTAAAATTTAACGAGCTTTATTGCACGCAAAATAAAATACGCTTATTTTTCGCTCCCGGGCGAGTAAACCTGATTGGCGAACACACCGATTACAATGGCGGTTATGTATTCCCCTGCGCATTGGATATTGGTACCTACGCTATAGTTGCACCACGCAATGATAAAATATGTCGCTTTTATTCGAATAATTTCCCGGATCTCGGAATAATTACAATTAACCTAGCTAATTTGACATTTAAAAAAGAGCATGACTGGGTAAACTACCCCAAAGGCGTAATCCGCCAGTTTAAAGCAGAGAAAATCAAGCTTGAGCATGGCTTTGATATATTATATTTTGGTAACATTCCTAATGGAGCAGGATTATCCTCGTCTGCCTCAATAGAAGTAGTAACCGGTACAATGTTAAATCAGTTATATACTGCCAATTTTGACCCAATTAAAATAGCCAAACTTGGACAAAAAGCTGAGAACAAGTTTATTGGTGTAAGTTGTGGAATCATGGATCAATTTGCTTCAGCCATGGGCAAAAAGAACCAAGCAATATTACTTGATTGCAATACCCTTAATTACCAATACGCACCACTTAATATTGATGGCTATCATTTGATTATTGCCAATACCAATAAACGGCGCGGATTAGCCGATTCTAAATATAATGAACGCCTTCAGGAATGTCAAACCGCCCTAAAACTATTACAAACTAAACTAAAAATAAAAAGCCTTGCCGAAATTGATTTGGCTACACTAGAAGCCAATAAACAATTAATTAGGGGCTAGACAATCAAAGCACATTTGAAGGTGTGCTAATATATTGTCATGATTCATAAAAATAAGTATATAAATAGTTCAAAAATTTCAGAAGCTAAATTTAGGGAAATAGTTAGGTATTTTGTTGCAGATTTATCAGCAACGCAAATAGCAACTTTATCTGGAATAAGTCGAAACTCTATTAACAGATACGTAATGGAAATTCGCCATAGAATTTATGATTTCTGTAATTCAGAATCACCATTTATTACTC
>SSGX01000030.1 GCA_008017155.1 Neisseriales bacterium
AGCTTTCTGCAACCTCAAACTGTTTGCATATATCTGGTATTGGTTGACCACTTAAAGCTGCTAATGCCACTTTTAGTTTTATTGATGCAGGATGAGTCTTTCTCATTCTAATTCCCATTAAACCATTGTCAAAATAATGTGATTTTACATCACTTGACTCTCTTAATTAATGGTCTAGTTTTCAGGGGGCATTATAGACCACTACAGATAAAATCGACGAACTGCTAGAACTAACTCACTATCCACAATTGATGGAAGCCAGTAACAATACCCGCAACTCGTTTAAACTGGCGGTACAGTTAGCCAATAACTGTAATATTCTAAAAATAACCCGACCAACCAAATATAATTATCAGCAATTTGCTCATGAAGTACACGTGAAATTACTTGAAAATTCATTGATAACAATAGGAAAAAGCAATGAGTAAAAATATTATTTGGCTGGCATCCTATCCAAAATCTGGAAATACTTGGTGCCGTGCCTTAATCAGTAATCTATTAAATGAAACGACAGTAAACATTAACGAATTACAAACTGATGGTATTGCTAGTGCCCGCGGCAGTTTTGAAAATACTACCTTGATTAATTCTGCCATGTTAGGCTATGATGAAATTGATATGATGCGCCCTGATGTCTATATCTATCAGTCAGAATCAAGCGATAAACTACTTTATATAAAAGTTCACGATGCATATACTCTCAATACAAAAAATAAACCAATTTTCCCAGTAAATGCTAGCAAAGGAGTTGTTTATATTGTTCGTAATCCGCTAGATGTAGCAATTTCATATGCCGCTCATAATAATTCTTCCATTGATAAAGCTATTGAGTTATTAAATGACTCAAGCCACTGCATGTCAGTCAAAACTACTGGTGTAAATAATCAATTTCGTCAAAAGCTATTGAATTGGAGCGAACATGTGAATAGCTGGCTTACGCAAACCGAAATTCCAATACTATTGATTCGCTATGAAGATTTACATATAAAACCAAAGGAAACAGTAGCCCAATTAGCAAAATTTTGTGAGCTTGCCGCAGATGCTGTCAATGTGAACAGAAGCATTCTAAATTCAGACTTTAAAAATCTGCAATCACAGGAACAGCAGCTTAGTTTCCGTGAAAAACCACAAAATATGAAAAATTTTTTCCGTAAAGGGATTATCGGTAGCTGGCAGAATGAGTTAACCGCGGCACAAATTGAGACAATCACCAATATGCATCGCCCAATGATGCAGCAATTAGGCTATCTATCATGAAAAACAGTTAAGTCTAAGGTTGCCACTTTACGAGAATGTATTCAAAAAATACGCCAGACTAATTGCTGGCGGCACCACCATCACAAAGTTTTGTGGACTTAGTTTGGTAATATGGGTACTACCATCACCACATAATTCTGACAACTTATCTAAATCCAAAATTTGAGCTGCATTGCTATCACGAGGAATCTCGCGAATTAACTGCTGAAAATCACTCGCATACGCCAAAGCCTGCTCAGGAAAACACGGGGTTGCCTCACCCTTGGTTAGACGCGTACAAATCTTATCCGGCATAATCCCGCGCATACTCCGCCGAATAATATTACGACGGTATCCATTGTTTACTTTCATCCACCCCGGTGCCGCAAGACAAATTTCAACCACTCGTCGATCCAAGAATGGAAAACTCCGTGGCAGTCCATCACTTTCAAGGATTGCACCGACATTCATTTCCATCACTCGATTAATCATATCAACTTGATACTGACGATGATTGGTAGCCGCAAACATCTTACCGTAGCCGGGTTTCTTTAATTGTGAATGCTGGGCTAAAAAATTATCTTTGAATGGGATTTGTGCGAGTTTACTTTCTTCCCGCAAGCGGGGGCTAAAAACATAAAGCAGCCATTCGGGAATTAATGGACGCATAACATCGGAGATAAATAATTTAAGCCAGTTGCGCTTCATTAATTTTGCCATTGCCCGCGTTTGTTGCAACAATACTACCCAGTGCCCAGTCAAGAATAACTCGGTGAAATAACCAAAACCATAACCCGACATTCCCAGCTCACTAAAGGTACCAACCAATAAATTTGTTACGTTCTTTTCTTTAACCAGATTAGCCAGTTTCTGTTGGGTAAAAAAACTGGTCAATGATACTGTTGTGTGGCGATCGCCAGCCACTTCGCGCAGGTCAGCTAAGCTGGCATCACTGATTTTATCCAGATAATTTATCTCGATGTTTTTTTCTCTGAATAACTCAATATATTCACGTTCATCCCGAGCTTTACCATGATAATCTAGCGGTAACACATGACTAAAGGCATAAAGTTTTTTACCTTTTGCTGCCAAAGTTTTTTCGGCAACTGATGCCATTGCCGAAGAATCCAACCCGCCACTTAATAAAACCCCCTGTTCTCCCTCGCCCAGTATTCGGCAATTCACTGCTTCACCAAATACCGCCGCAATTGCATCTGCCCACTGTTGTTCAGTTTTATAATCATAATACTTGTTAATATCTGGCGACCAATACTGATGTTTACTGATACCATCCGCATTAAAACGATAGATCTGTCCACCGGGTAGATAATAGACATTGTGAAAAATGGTTTCTGCCGATTGATTTTGGCTATGAATTCGCTGATTAATATTCGCGATATAATGTAGATTAGGTTTACGTGGAATTTGTTCATCATAAAAGAGTAGATCAATTTCATTGGCAGCAGCAAATAAATGTTTATCATAGTAATAATACAAAGGAAAAACTGTAAAAACACTACTCAAACACACCACTTCATGACGTAAACAATGCCAGTAGCTGATTGCAAAATCGCCCTCGATGGCATTTAAAGCACTATCGCCATGTTTCTCAAATAAATTACAGATAAACTCTGCTTCACCATCCACTCCCATTTCACCGCAATACTCTGGTGCAATATAGTCAAGTCGGACTTTTGCACACAACATTACGATTGGTTCACTCTTTTGGCTATCAAAAATTTTACTACTAATGACTTTCATTCGCTATTCCTTATGCTATACTCTACATATATCAATAAATAATATGACCAAGAACCGATTATCTCGCTTTGCTGGAATTATAAACATGCAAATTAATCTAATTAAACAACTAACCAGCCCAAAAACACTAAATCAGGCACGGCAATGGCTAATAACAGCCCGTAAAGAATATTCAGCCAATAACGACATCTGGCATTTATTACAAGATTAGGAAGATATTTCTGTTCGCCTTCGCCAACAACTCCGTGATGGTAGTTTTAAATTTTCACCACTGCAAATTTACGAATTTCCGGATAAAAAAATAGCGCTGTATAACTCGATTGACTCGCTGGTGCTAAAAGCCATCAGCCTGATTTTAAGCGAGTATCTCCGGGATAAGCTCACCTTTAACTGTGTACACCTAAAAAATCACGGTGGACTCAAACAAACGGTACAAGAAATCTGGGATCAGCTTCCTCAATACAAATATATGCAAAACTAGAAATCAACTCAAAAAAGCCGTTAAACTGATGTGGCAAATTCTAAATCGTTGCCAACTTACCATTGCCATTGAGAAAACCCATATTGGCAAAATTTCTCATGGTTTTACTTTTCTGGGCTATTCATTTACCATTGATCAATTTACAATCGCCAATCAAACCATATTGAAACATCCTCTAAATCGCAATCGGATTTTTGAGCACGGCGCTTCACCGACAGCGCTGGCTGCTTTTCAGAAAAATTTTAATTTTGGTGCACCGCTGGAGTCCGGTTAATGTGCAACTGGCACAAAAAACCAGTTACACGATCAATATGCTGAAATATTTTTCCCAACCTACGGTTAACTCCTGCGCGTTCGCAGTATGAGTTTTTGTGATGGGGGATTAGCTTGGTCCGATGTTTCCGAATTCGTATGAATTACGAGGTTTTTCTGTGCTTCGATGTGTTGTATGTATTCCTATTGTTGGTGGATGATATGTTTCTTGAGGTTGTGTGTGATTGGGCTTGTTGTCCTGATGCTGAGGGGGTTGTGTGTGTGCTGTCATATTTTTTACTCCTTGTTTAATGAAGAATATAATTGAGTGTACTAACTTAATTTTATCATATATTTATTACGCCGATATAGTATCTATGAATCTTTTTGTGATTTTTTATAAATTATGTTTTGTATATTTTCTTGGGTAGTCCGATGTATTTGTTTGCGTAATCCGTCTTTACTAAAACGATACACCCTCCCGCTTGGAATATAATGCACATTTTCAAAGAGAGTTTCCGCGGAATCTGTTATTTACTAAACAATTTATCAATTTCATTTGCCACAGCAAATAGCTGTTTATCATAGTAATAATATAACAAATACACAGTAAAAGCACTAGTTAAACACACTACTTCTTGCCGCAAAAGGTGCCAGTAGCTGATTGCAAAATCGCCCTCAATGGGATTTTAACCACCGTAGCCATACTCTTCAAACAATTGACAAATAAATTCAGCAGGATTATTAGATTCACACTTTAGTTGATACTGCGACGCAATATAATCTATCCGAGCTTTGGCGCATAAAATAAAAATAGTTTTGTTTGTTGAACTCTCAAAGTCTTTACTCCCAATAACCCTCACTTATTTTTCCTTTATGTCATAACTCTATGCCACAAATTTCTTTCTTATCCCTCGATTAACTAGCACCGAAACCTTGAACTCCGGACTCATATGCGCCTGGGGCTTTCTCTATATTTCTTGATAATGAGTATGTTTTTATGGTGGGTTGTTTATAGGCTAGTTTTATAGGTGCCTGAGTGGATGTAGATGCTACGGCTGGGTCGAGGTGAATTTTTTCATTTGACATGATTTTCATTCTAAATTAAATATAATTACGTGGATATAAAATATCCAGTAGGATTAACACAAGAAAAACTATTTTACATTATAGCACAAAACATCAAATAAATGGATGACTTTCTACTGGGAATAACACTTCATCACCGAGTAAGTTCACATCTGATTTTTCCAGATGGAATTCCGCTAAAATTACCATTAGAAAGATTTAACTGCATTTGCTTCTGAATTTGCGGAGTTAGTCCAGTTTTACTAGCCTCAGTAAATTTATCACAATTCTGTTTATTCGCAATAGTTACAGCTGATTGCCAATAACTAAGCTGGTTTTTAATAATGCTGATTGGTTCAACGTAAGTATCATTAAATTGCTGAATATGACTATTAATATCAAAAATTGAAATCTGACGCAAGTCAGGACCAGTACCATTATCAACAAAAATAAGATTCTGGAATTTACCAAAATAATAATTTGCAGGTCCCGTGATTTTCCATGCAGACTTATCCCACTTACATTTTTTATCTGCTATTGTTTTTATTAAAATGACTTCTCCTACCTCGGAACCATTATTTTTTGTGATAACCGTAGTATCTGAATATAAATAACACTTTCCATTTGGAATATTCGTTACAGAAACGGGAGATTCACTTCCGGATAATAAATCATTATTTGCCGCAAAAACGTTAGTTATCGCAAAAACATTTAGAACAATTACAGATAAAGGTTTTAGCACAAAATACCCCCTCATATATATTATGATATAGTCGTATACAAATAATATACTATAAAATTCAAATAATTAACAATTAGTTAAATTCAGATTAGATTATTAATATGAATATTAGCCTACTTTCCACGCATGAACATACCATCTAATTCATTCATGGTTAATTTAAACCAAGTCGGGCGACCGTGATTACAATAAGCAGAACGTTCTGTCCTTTCCATTTCACGGAGTAAGGCATTCATTTCAGCAATGGTTAGTTGATGATTAGCGCGTACAGCACAGTGGCATGCCATCGTCGAAAGAAGCTCTTCCTGATGCTCAATGATTGCATTCGACTTACCATAGTTGATAAAATCATTAAGAACATCCAAAACCAGTTGCTCAGTCTGACCATCATCAAGAAGCATCGGGATTGCACGAATAGCTAATTGCCCTTCTCCGATTACATCGATCTCAAAACCAAGCATCTGTAATTCAGTTTTATGCCGTTCGAATGCCTCAAGCTGAACAGGTTCAACACTTAAAGCTAATGGCATCAACAGCTGTTGTGCCGCAATCGAGTTATCACCTAGTTGCTGCTTTAAGCGTTCAAGAATGACTCTCTCATGTGCCGCATGCATATCAACAACAATCATCCCATCTTTGGTCTGGGAGAGAATATAAATCCCTTTTAATTGCGCAAGTGCATGTCCTAAAGGCGGAAACGTCTGATCATCCTCAGCATCATCGCTTTCTGTAAAGAGACTACTTTCCTTATATTTTGGCTGAACCAAATAATTTTCATTCGGTAAGTTATCCCCCAACCACTCACGAACCAAATTATGGTTAATATTTTGAGGTGAATTATATTGATTATTATTCGTACGACTTGAATAGTTTTGATGATCTCCATCAAAATCATTTACCGAATAAGAGAATGAGTCAGAAATATTATGATTGCGTGGCTGGTTAAATTCTGATTGCTGCCAAGTTGATCCGCTATTATTACTGGATTCAGAAAAAGTTGTACTATTTCCTAATGGTACAGCCAGTGATTTTTTTAGTGACCGGCTAATAAAGCTATGAATTGCTCCCGAATCTTTAAACCTAACTTCGCTTTTGCTTGGATGAACATTCACATCTATATCGCTAGGATTTATAGTTAGGAATAGTATATAATTCGGATTATGCTCATGGTGTAGTACTCCAGAAAAGCCCTGCTTGATGGCATTTTGAATAACTTTATCGCGGACATAACGCCCATTTACAAAAAATAGCTGAACATTTTTATTATTTTCAAGATAAGCCGGGTGATAAACATAACCACTTAGACTTAATTCCTCACCGGCTAATTCAGTAATAGCAAAATAACGCTCTTTATATTGTTTGCCAAATAGACTACTTATTCTAGTTAATAAGTCACCATCTGTAAGGTTATAAATTTCTTTACTGTTATGATTAAGCTTCATTGTAATTTGCGGATATGAAACAGCAATTCGTTCAAATACTGTCCTACAATGCTGATACTCAGTAGTCTCACTCTTCATGAATTTTTTACGGGCAGGAATATTGTGATAGATGTCTTTGACTTCAACTACCGTTCCGGAATTAATCCCAACAGGAGTAATCTCGCGGATTTCACCAAAGTGACTACTAATCTGATAACCGATATTTTCCCCAGTTACTTTACTAGCAAGAGTAAACCAAGATACTGATGCAATCGATGCCAAGCCCTCGCCCCTGAAGCCAAGTGTTCGGATAGCATAAAGACCATCCTCATTCTCAAGTTTACTGGTTGCGTGACGTTCAAGAGCTAGAGATAGATCATCCTTGATGATCCCACTACCATTATCAATAACCTTGATAAGTTTACTACCACCTTCAGCTAGCTCAATACTAATTGATGTCGCACCCGCATCTACACTATTTTCCAGAATTTCCTTCAATGCTGAAGCTGGGCGTTCAACGACCTCTCCAGCGCAAATCCGATTTACTAAATTATCATTAAGCCGATGAATCCGATTAACAATCAAATTTTTCTCCATAGCAACTATTACCTGTTAATCTTCTATTTCTTAAACTTAGTATCCCAGATCATTTTTAATGCTGGTAGTACCGAAACTACCATTACCGCTAATATAATTAATGACATATGTTCTTTAATTACCGGAATATTACCAAACATAAAACCACCAAACAGAAATATGACTACCCACAATAATGAAGCAACAATACTAAACAAAAGAAATTTACGATAAGTCATCTGTCCAACACCCGCGACAAACGGTGCAAATGTCCGGACTAAAGGAATAAATCTAGCGATAATTATGGCTTTAGAACCATGTTTCTCATAAAATTCGTGGGTTTTATCCAAAATATCTTTTCTAAATATTTTCGAGTTTGGATTGGAAAATAATTTCTGCCCGATAAATTTCCCAACAAAGAAATTAGTATTATCACCAAGAAAAGCAGCCAAGATAAGAATAATAGCAAGTACACCAATATGTAATTGCCCAGCACCAGCAAAAGCACCAGCAACAAAAAGTAATGAATCACCGGGTAAAAAAGGTGTAACTACTAGTCCAGTTTCAGCATAAACGACAAGAAAAAATAAAAGATAGAAATAATCATGATAATTAGCAAGAACGACACCGATATATTTATCAAGGTGTAAAATAATATTGATTAATTCCATCTTTATTTCCCTTATAAAAACAAAAAGGGCGTAAATAACGCCCACTTCTTTAATTTAATCAGCTTTAGTGGCTGACTACAACAGTTTTATTTACATAGTCATAGCGAATTAGTTTATTATCTTTTATTCCAGAATATAAATAATTACCATTCACAAACAAAGAGCCAGAAACTGTATTATTATCCAACTGAGCATTAATTTTGCTCCAATGTGAACCATCATACTGAAATAATTCGCCAAGGTCATTACTAGCAAATATAAATTTTTCATCTGCAGCAACATAGCCAACGGCCTTATTTTGAGTACTTTTTAGATTCAATGATTTTAATGATTTACCATTAAAAATCAAAACATCGCCAGATTGAGTTCCTAATACTAACTGATTATTAACTTCAGCAATCGTCCAAATTAAGCTACCAACTTGTGCTATTTTATGCCAACTTTGCTTACTGGTATTATATTTATAAAGATTACCATTTTCCGAACCAATATATACACCACTAGAACTTACAAATAGTTTCTTTGGAATATCACCATTCTGAATTTTTGGTAAGGCAGTAACTTTTGCGTTATCTAACTGATAAACCAAATGATCCGTATCATCAAGAGCAAATAAACTATTTTTATTATTAGCAATATCCCAAATATCGTGATCTGAAAGATTATTAAATATTTTAGTAAACTTACAATCGCTCAAATTACAAGTATAGACACCATTTCTAGCAGCTACATATAAATTATGCTTTAACTCTATTGCTTCCCAGATATACTCATTATCTGGAAGAAAATCGCCTATTTGGATAGCTTTTCTATCTACAAAATTATAATAAAAAACACCACCACGAGCAGAAGTAAAGCCAATTTTGCCATCAACAGCAAAAAAACTTGTTACTGGAGAAACTCCAATTGGTGCTTTGTTAATTACTTGATTAGTTGATGTTACACCACTACTACTAATATTCGCAAATACGAAATTTAAAGAACTTAATAAAGCTAAAGATATTAATATTTTTTTCATTGTGCCTCACATATTCAAACATAAATTAAGGCACAATAGTATCACTTTAGCCCACAAACTCCAATAGAAATTATAGCTATTTACTTTAAGCCAATTAAAGCTTAAACTACAGCTTCTTCTTTACGTTTAGTCTGTTTTACCAAGTTTTCTCTGGAAACCCCCAACCACATAACAAGTGGTGAAGCAACCAGAACTGATGAGTAAATACCAAATAAAATCCCAATAGTTAATGCTAATGCGAAGTAATGCAAACTTGCACCACCAAAAAATAGCATGGATAAAACCATCATTTCAGTACAACCATGGGTAATAATAGTTCGACTAATTGTAGCAGTAATTGCATTATTAATAATATCTGAAACTGTTCCACCACGAATAGTCCGGAAATTCTCACGAATCCGATCAAAGACAACCACAGATTCATTCACCGAGTAACCAAGAACCGCAAGAATCGCCGCCAATACAGTTAATGAAAATTCCCACTGAAAAGCTGCGAAGCAACCAAGGATTATCACAACATCATGCATATTAGCAATAATTGCTGATACCGCAAAACGCCATTCGAAGCGTAATGCAAGGTAAGCCATGATTCCAATACAGACAAAAGCTATTGCCATTAAGCCACTATTAACCAAGTCTTTCCCAACCTGAGGACCAATATATTCAACACTTTTTAGTTGAACATCTGGTGCTTCAATCTTAAGTGCAGCAAGTACATTATTTGAAAGTGATGCGCCATTTACATCTTTTTTATTAGGTAAACGTAACATTACATTCTTTGAGCTACCATAGTTTTGCACCGTAGCCTGATCAAGCCCCATCGTATTTAGCTTATTCCGGATAGCATCAAGGTTTGCAGCTTGAGAATACTGAACCTCCATCAATGTTCCGCCAGTAAATTCAACCGATAAATTTAATCCACGCGTAAACAGAAAAAATAATGCCAGAATAAAAGTAAGTAACGAAATACTAGTTGTAAGTTTCCCGTAACTCATAAACGGGATGTCTTTTTTTATCTTGAAAAATTCCATCGTTAGACCTTAAATTAAATTGGTAATTTTTTTATACGCTTATTCGCATATAAAAGACCAGTTATACCACGAGAGACCAAAACGGCACTAAACATAGAAGTCAAAATACCAAGACAATGTACAACAGCAAAACCTTTTACTGGACCAGAACCAAATGCGAGTAATGCCAAACCAGCAATCAAGGTTGTCACGTTTGAATCAAGTATCGTTGCCCATGCATGTTCGTAACCAGCTTCAATCGCAGCATGAGGCTTCTGACCATTACGTAACTCTTCACGAATCCGCTCATTAATAAGTACATTTGAATCAATTGCCATACCAAGTGTTAGTGCTATCGCTGCAATACCCGGTAGGGTTAATGTTGCCTGTAGCATAGACAAAACTGCAATTAAAAGTAGTAAATTTACACCAAGAGAAACTACGGAAACCGCGCCAAAAACCATATAATAAATACACATAAATACGGCAATAGCAACAAATCCCCACAATACTGAGTGGAAGCCTTTATCAATATTTTCTTGCCCTAGTGAAGGTCCAACAGTGCGTTCTTCAATAATATTCATTGGTGCTGCTAGTGACCCTGAGCGTAGTAATAATGCCACATCATTCGCATCCTGAACACTCATAGCGCCGGAAATCTGCACCTGACCACCACCGATCTGGGTACGAATTACTGGTGCCGTTACAACTTGACTTTTACCATGATCAACCAGTACCATCGCCATCCGTTTACCGACATTATCTCCAGTAACTTGTTTGAATATTGAAGAACCAGTACCATCAAGACTGATATTTACTGCGGGTGAACCATTTTCGTCAAAACCAGCTTGTGCATCATTAATATTATCACCCGTTAATTCTACATCTTTTTTCACGAGCAATTTAGTCATGCTACCATCACTATTTGGCTCATCAAGTAATTCTTCACCAACTGGCACATTGCCATTTAAAGACTGAGTTAACGTAGGTTTATCATCATCAACCATGCGTACTTCAAGTGTTGCAGTACGCCCAAGAATATCTTTAGCGCGTGCAGTATCCTGTACCCCCGGCAACTCAACTACAATCCGTTCAGGTCCTTGCTGTTGGATAATTGGTTCAGCAACACCTAATTCGTTTACCCGATTATGTAAAATCAGGATATTTTGTTTAACCGCTGCTTCTTTGATTTTTTGCACTTCATCTGGTGAAACGACTACACGAACATTAGTATCACCATCTTTAACTGCCTGTAATTTAGGTAAATCTTTGCGTAATTGATCAATAACTGCTGCTGCTGTTGCTTCATCACGTAATTGAATTAATACCGATGAACCATTATCAACAGCAACTGAACCATAGCGTATTTGGTTATTACGTAAATCACGGCGAATCTCACCGACATATTTATCAAGAGTTTTCTTGATTGCTGCATCCATATCAACTTCTAGTAAGAAATGAACCCCGCCGCGTAAATCCAAGCCCAAGAACATTGGATTAGCATTCATTTTACTCATCCAGTCTGGAGAGGCAGAAATCAAATTTAGCGCAACAATAAAATTATCACCTAAAGTCTGAGCAATAATATCGCGCGCTTTTAATTGATCATCGGTCGTTTTAAACTTGAACTTTAATGTTTTACCATCAAAAACTTCACCTTGTGGTTGAACACTTTGAGTAAGCAACGCATCCGTAGTTTTTTTGATTAAATCATCACCGATCTGAACTGAGCTTCGGCTACTTGAGATTTGTACTGCTGGTACTTCACCATAAAAGTTCGGCAGAGTATATAATAAGCCAACTATTATTGCGACAATAATAATTAGATATTTCCAGACCGGAAATTTAGTCATTTATTCACCCATATAATATAAAAAAATTTAATAGTTTCCCGAAAACCAGAAAACTAGCAAATTTATTTCAGCATAAAAAAGCTATTTAAAAACCAGAAATAAAAAGATGCCAGCACCGATAAACAGGCTAGCATCAATCATAATTATTTGCTTGCTACTGCAGCAACCTGATTATTTGCATCAAATTTACCAGCAATTGCACTGCGCTCAATAGTAATAACTACATTATCAGCAATCTCTAGATCCATAAATTGTTCATCAATTTTTACTATTTTGCCAACAATTCCACCAGTAGTAAGAACTTTATTGCCTTTTTCAAGAGCAGAAATCATTTGATTATGAAGCTTCATTTTTCGTTGTTGTGGTCTGATTAACAAAAACCAGAACAAAACAAAAATAACTACCATCGGCAACAACAAACTATTTGTTCCGCCAGTAGCTGCAGTTGCAGCACCATCAGCAAAAGCACTAGGAATTAAAGACATAATTAGACCTTATTAACAATTTTTTATTAAGACAGTCCGTTATTATAATATAATTTGATGACATTCCCCAAATTAATCGTAAACTAGCCACACATGACTCGTATAAATCAATGGATAGTAAAATAGATGCAAATAGTATAGCTCTTAAAAGGAACTTTTATAAGAGATTTGCTAAGTTGAGCCAATAGAAAAATCAGGTACGATAATGTGTACCTGATTTATTATTTACCAAGGAAGAAGTGCAGATTGGGCGATTGATATGCTACGTGGCGTATATGGCACAAGCGGTGCATCAGTAGGTAGATTACAATCTGTAGTAGGACTATGCCATAAGCAAAAGTACTCTGAAGCCCCCTCAAGATTATCACCAACATTCCCGCTAGAATCAACTTCTTTCAGCCAGCCATTAGTTGTATGCCCAGGTGAGATTGGCTGATCATTTGAATGAACCCAGTGAATTCCATTATTAGCTTGAAAAACTGAACCACCTTTAAATGGTGTTTGAGAATAAGTCAAACCACAAGCTTCAATAACCTGCCCTACCTGTAAGCTAGATAATGGTGCAGGAACAGCCTTATTTGGTTGAGCCTGATCATAACCAGCAGCAAAAACATTATCAGCCGCAATTTCATAAGCATCTGCCGGATTACTATCATTAAGTGGTTGCACCAAGATATGCGTATGAGATAATAAAATCCCTTGATTTTGTGGCTTGCCATCAACTACCAGTGGCTGAATAGTTTTGCTTCCTACATATGCTGGGGTAGCCTCTACCGTTCCAACTAGCAAATGTGCGCCAACAGCTTCACAACTAGCAACATCAGTAGCAAACTGTGCAGGAGGAGCTGGAGGAATTGGCGTGACGTCATCATTATCAGCAAATGCGTTAAGACTTATGCCAGCAGCTAAAGTAAGCACGATTAAAAGTTTTTTCATAATTTCTTCCCTTTAAAGATTTTTGTTTTTTGCTGACGATATTTTCACCGAAACCAGAATTTTTTAAAATAGTACTTTTGCTCTACTAGCTTTAACTAAAAGTGTAAGATTGCTTTTTTGATATTTCTAGCAGTATTATTGCTTAGCCTAATTTCCCTCTAACCCAACTAGAGCAATTGCATTAATAAACAGAACTCAGCCATTCAAAGATTTACCATAATTACGTAAGATTAATAGTTGCATTAGTTATTGATTTGTATTATCCTTACGAAAGGGATATATTAACTAAAAACTTACAAAAGAGGGATATCTAAAAAGCTAATTTAAATAAACAAAAAATGATAAAATGTTAACTATTATTTAACTCCAATTAATTTTAATTGACTACTATTATATGAGATGATTTTAGCAATTAAATGGCTCAAGATTTTCAATACAGATAAACTATACTTGGATTTGTTATGACTAAAACTAAAAGTACTATTCGTTATTTTAAAGTTGCAATGCTTTTTCATTGGTCAATGGCAATTCTTATAATTTTAAATATTCTTGGCGGACTACTAAAACATTATGAAATTCTTGATTTGCCTATTATCATAGAGCTACATACAAGAACTGGAATAATCATTCTTACTCTAGCAATACTTAGAATATTTTGGCGCTTAACTCATAAATATCCAAGCCTCAACAATATTATTCCAAATAGTGAGAAAATCTTAGCTTATTTTAGCCATCTTTTATTATATGTATTAATGATAGCTGTGCCAGTTAGTGGAATGCTTTTTTTTCAGAGCATTGGAGAAAAAGTCTATTTTTTACAAATCGAGTTACCTCAATTTATAATGCGCCAGCCGATTGCAGAAGCAAAAAAGATTCTTAATATTCATCAGTCTTTAGCATTAATTTTTCTAACACTAATTGCATATCATATTCTGGCAGCATTAAAGCATCATTTTATTGATAAAAACCATGTATTAACCAGAATGTTACCTAAATGGATATATAGAAAGTAAGCTTTAATGAAACTTATCAAGCTTTCCTTTTTATTGGGTAAATCGCGGATAAATTCAATACATAAGAAATATATTTTTATTATTACCGCTATTTTATGCCTTGAATATCTTGATTTAATTATCTATATTAAAAATGCGCGGGTTTTAACTGATTTATATTTATCAAAATCGGTAAGCCGTGGACTTGGTATTTTTATACTATTCATGATTTTATGGCTTGCAAACTTCCTTGCTAAGTCAATTGCGGGTAAATTACTTGAGTATCTACAAAAAAAATATGATAATGCAACGCTAGTAATAGTCTCCTCAATCGTAATCATCTGCTCTTTTTCACTTCAGGCAGTGATTTTATTATTCTATTGTAATAAGCTAGTCACTTCATTACTAATTTATTTCTTTTTTGCCCGGCTCATATACCAACTAGCATTAGCTATAATCATACATGATACCTATGAATTTTTACTGAATACAAAAGAGCTTTCAGATGATTTTATATCCTTAATACTAAATAGTCTAGAATTAAGTGTATTAATCAGCATCGTTGGTTATAAAACCTTATTATTATTTCAATTATCAATTACAAATTCAATTATTACGTTTATCTTATTTATTAACCTATTATGGCTAATAATCGCAATTTATTTTGCTTTCAATTATCAAGAATTAAATCAGATAAATGTACAGCAAGTCAAATCTACCGCCGCCAAGAGTTTTTCATTAATGCTAAAACATAATTTAAAAGATACCTTAACCGCATTTAGCATTGTTGGCGTCAGGAGTAGTCTTTGTATAATAAGTGTAATTTATATGCCGATTTATTTAATAGGTAGCTTGCACTTCGTACCAAAAATTGCCAATGATGTTATATTAACATCAAGCTTTCTAGCTCTTTCACTATGTTTTATTGTTGACAAATACGTACATAAATACAATCACATAAGTATTGTTAGAAATGGGTTGGTAGGTTTAATTATTGGAAGTTTGATCAGCTACTCTTTACTATTTTTTAAAGTCATTCCTTTTCTTGGAATTACTATACTAATTGTCTTTCAAAGTCTTTTTGCTTTATGTTGTCCATTGATTCTTAATAAACTATTTGAAATAAATATCCGTCAGCTAGCAATAGTCTCATGCTACCGAAATAGCTTTCTGGTATTTGCTTCTTTTACTTTTCTGTTATTATCGCTGTTTACCGAAATTTTTACACACTATATAGCTGCACCCGCAATATTTTTAATTTCAGTGACAGCCATCTGCTACTTTTGCTTAATAATATTTAACAAACAAAGCGAATAATGTAACAAATTCTTGCTGCTATAAACTAATAAAATTAGATTTACGCTAACCGAATAATCAATTCGCTAAGATTCAATATTCTAAATGACGAATTGGCTCATTTATATAACCAATAGCATAGCTATCTTTATCGGTATGAATACCAGAAACACTAGATACTTCAGTAATAAATAAAGGTGTCATATTCGTTTTACGATTAATGTATTTACCAAAAAATTTAGCTCGCTCATCAGAATCAGAGTGGACAACGGCAATTGATTTTAGTTGCTCTTTATTCTTTAATTCGTTTAACTTTTTACAAATCTTCTTCCAGCCACCACGCTTAGAAAAACTTGCACCAATTACTTTTGGCTTACCAGTATTAACATCTATTTGGATAATTGGCTTGAGGCGAAATAGCCCTGCAAGCATTCCCATAGACTTGGATAATCGACCCGATCGAATCAATCCTTTTAGCGAGTTTAAAACAATCAATATATTAGCATTAGCCTTGGCTTCATCTAGTGATTTAACGATAGCATCATGAGAACTACCATCTTTTATCATCTGTGCCGCCAGTGTAACCAGTAATGATAATGGAGCTGAATTAAGTTTTGAATCAATCACACTAATTTTTTTATGTTTAAATTTAGCTGCCTGATTGGCAATTACATCATATGTAGAACTAAGACTACTACCAACAGTAATGATGATAATTGAATCATAAAATTGCTCAAGAAAATGTAACGCCCTTGAAACGATCGCGGCCGAAGGTGCTGCAGTTCCAATTTTATTATCATTATTGTTGAGATAATCTAAAATCTGATGATAGTTTATTGAAATTTGATCAAGAAACGAATGATTATTTACTTTTACCTGTAATGGAATTCTATAGATATTATTTGACTGGATAAATTCAAGAGGTAGATCCGCCATAGTATCAACGACTAAAGCAATCTTATTTCCAGCAGAATGATTATGTGCAATATTATATTGAAGCATCATATCATCAATTTTTTGATAAAGAATATCTCCAGTTTCTGCCAATAAAGAGGTTACAGTATCAGGTTCATTAGTATGAATATGGAGCTTAAGCATTTGAGGTCCTTTACCTACAACTATGCTATCCCCTAACCTATCTAATTTTTTTCTTTCTTCATCTGAAAACCCAGCTTTTGCAGTACGAACAACAGTTTCAAAACAATACCTTAAATCAGGAACTTCGGTTACATCTTCAAACTCATGCGATAACTTTGCAGTATTTTCTGTATCGGCACTTCCAGCAAGAATTTTCTCTCTTTCATCCTTGCTACCAACAAGATAACCAAGCATTCCTTCAAGGAAAGTTACAAACCCCTGAGCTCCAGCATCAACCACATGGTTATTACGCAAGACCTCCAATTGATTCATAGTCTCTTTAAGAGCTACTCTAGATTTCTCAACACTACTTTTAAAACTATCAGCAAGGTTCATCCCTGCGCTCTTAAGTAAGTCTCGATAGCTTTCTACCCATTTTTCCATAACAGTCAATATTGTCCCTGCTTTTGGATTACTTACTGACGCATAGGCACTTTGATAACCCTTAGAAATCATCTCAACAAAATCATGAAGTTTAATAAGAGTTTTTTCTCTAAGGCTATGTTGTGTGAGTCCATAAAAAAACTGAGAAAATATTAATCCAGAATTACCCGAACAACCAACTAACCCGTGTTGAGCAAGCTGATGCAACAATTCAGGAGTATCTTTAGTTAATGATAGATTATCAACTATATATCTCATCATTGAGGCGAGATTAGTACCCGTGTCTTTATCAGCCACAGGAAATACATTTAGTTCATTTCATTTATTTTCATCATTAATTACTTGTTTAGCACCAGACATAATCATGCCATAAAAAGTATCAGTTGATAATAAAGCATCCATGATTTTTACCCATTTATATTTTTTATAATTTTAGCATAAATATAAATATCTAACAATGTAAGTTTGATTTGTTTAGAATGAAAAGATTGTCTATATTAAATAGACGCGTCTCAGGAACTAATTGTTAGTTCACTATAAATTTATTTTTATTAAGCCGCATTTTTAAAACCATCAAAAAAGCTTCTTTAAAAATACTTCCAGACATTTTTGACTGTCCAAGAACTCGATCCTCAAATATTATAGGAATCTCCTTAACTTTGAATCCATTAAGATATGTTTTATATGTTGTTTCAATTTGAAATGAATAGCCAGTTGATTTAAGCTCATTAATACCTATAGTTTCGAGAACCTTCCGCTTAAAGCACTTAAAACCACCAGTCAAGTCATTTAACGGTAAGCCTAGTACTATTTTTGCATACAAACTACCGCCACGACTGATAATTTTGCGTTTTAAATCCCAGTTAACTACCCCACCACCTTTTACATAGCGGCTACCAAGAACTAGATCATATCCATTTTGCAACGCTCCAAACATCGCTGGAAGATATTTTGGATTATGCGAAAAATCAGCATCCATATGACCAATCACATCATAATCACGCTCAAGTGCCCAGTTAAAACCAGCCACATAGGCTGTACCTAAGCCAAGCTTACCGGCTCTTTTCATCAAATGCAATTGTCCAGAATAGTTATTTGTCATTAACCCTTCAACAATTTCATAAGTTTTATCAGGAGAGTTGTCATCTATAACTAGTATATTTACATCTGGAACTACTGAAAATACATCAGCTAGCATTTTTGCTATATTATCTTTTTCATTATACGTAGCTATAATTATCAGTTTTTTCATTATATAACCCACAAAAATTAATTGGATAAACGATAAAGATATAATTTATTATCTACAAACGAGTCTCTATAAGAGATACTACCCAATGGCTTTATTTCTTTAAAGTATGACTTCAACAGTTCAAGGTTCCCAGCATCATCATTATCGCAGTAATATAGAGCATTCTCGATTGGATATGAAAGTTTATCATTCCAGTATTGATAATTATCGGTAAATTTAAAGTTGCTTAAAACATAAGTTCTACCATGATTAAGATAGTACCAACCACGTGAAGCATTACCGTAGTCACAAGATAAAACGACATCATTTGCGCGCAAATAGTTCACTTTTATTTTATCATAAAGCTGCTGATTGCCCATAAAAGCATTAACCGCAGGAATCTTACTTTGAAACTGACGAGGTACAAATTTGCCCGGCATCTTAGCAATTGGTAATAAAATCAAAATTAACGTTATTGCAACACGATAAACCCATTTTATATTATACTCAGCAAGACAAGCAGCAGCAAAAATTATTCCACTGATATAGGCTGGTGCAACCCAATTAGCTTCCATAAATTTAAATAAGCTATTATAGCCAAAGAAAAATACAACAAATAGAAATATCGAAACCAATAGTAAATATTTTTCATTCCTAAGTATCTCTTTGCGCTTAATAAAAATAAAAGCAAAAATTGTCAATGAAATAAACGGATTTGCTGCACCTATAGTGCTACCAATATAATCACCAAAACTAGCGAAATTAATACTCTTATCTGAAGAAATTCCATGCTTAAATTGGAAAGCAAACGATACCCACTCATGTTCGGCATTCCAGATGATTACTGGACTAAAGACCACAAGCGCTAAAGCTAATGCCAAATAGGTATTAAAATTCCATAAATACTTTCTTTTTACCGAAGATAAAAGTAGAAATATCAAGATTCCAGGCAAAATAAGAACTGCGGTATATTTGGAGAGTAAGCTACAACCAAGAAAAACTCCTGCTAAGTAAATAAATCTTAGCTCGTTTTCAAGAAATCCACGTGCTACGCAATATAAAGTTATGCTCCAGAACATTAGTAGTGGACTATCAATGGTAGTGATAAAGAAAGTTCCCTCAAGAATTGGCCATGCCAAAGCGAGTAAGACCGTAATGTCCGCAGCCTTTTGCCCAAACATTCGGAGTGCAGTCTTATACATCATAATCACTGTAGTAGTACTGCAAAGAACGGCAGCAAGCCGGACAAAAAATTCTTTATCCGAAAAAAGTGTTGTTAATCGAATAATATAAGCAATCATCGGTGGATGATCGTAGTAAGAAAGCGCTAAATTTTTACTCCATACCCAGTAATAAGCTTCGTCATAGTGCAACTGTAATGTCTGATTAAAAAGGATATGCATAAATACAATCCAGATAAAAATCAGAAGAACTTTACGATCCATATTTATCCTTAGTTAGGTATTTATCTACCATTATAGTTACAAAAACATTTACAAGCCAAACTATGATAGCAGCCATCAAAATATCACTAAAGTAATGTCCACCTTGTAAGAATCTTACGACACCAACAACAATAGTTCCCAAAAGACATAAAGAAACACCCAAATATTTCCTTCTAGCCGCTATAAATGGAACACCAATAAATGCACCAATAGAAACGTGACCAGATGGAAAACTATTATCTTTTGAATTACCCAAATGTGGTTGCCAAGGATATGAAAATGGCTTATGATCACGAATTACTTGATAAGGTCTAGGTCTTCCCCACTCGTCTTTAAAAAAAGTATTCACCAGTAAACCAGGACCAATCGCAAGACTAATATAAGTTATCAAAACCATTCTTTTTATAATATTTGCATTAAAGAGTAACTTATTTTTTACTGCTAATATTACGATAATGAGTGGAATTAGGATAAGTAAAAAAGTTGTAACATTTACCGAATAATAGACAACTTTACACCAAGCTGACATTTCACCGTAAAAATATTTAGTTTGATAATTATAAGGTAATGAGGCTAGTTGCTGATCCAGATATGGGCTTAATGCCAGAACTATTGCACCCAAAACTATTAAAAAGAGCGTAATCGGCAACTTTGATGACATATATAGGCTAATGCTTAAAATTTATTAACCCAGTTATTTTAACATGTTTTACCACTCACCCGAAGAAAGAGAGCAATTAACTAGCTAAATAGCTTTAAAAGTTCATGTGGATAATCAACGATTAATTTAGCACCGTTATTCACAAGCACGTCCCGTTTACGAAATCCCCAAGCAACACCTACTGAATATAGTCCGGCTGCGTTTGCTGTCTGCATATCAATTTCGGTATCGCCAACATAAACTACTTCAGATGGACTTAATTGCATAATTTGTAGCATTTCAAATACTGAGTATGGGTTTGGTTTGGTTGGAACATTTTTACGTGCGCCAAAAACCACCTCAAAAGACCAATTTTTAAAGTAGCTATTTACAACATCTGCCATAAATTCATGTGCTTTATTGGAGAGAATTGCCATTTTTATATTTTTAGAAGTTAAGCCATCCAGTAGCTCATCAATCCCTTGATATGGTTTAGTATAGCGATCAAGATTTTTTGCATATTCGTTTATTACTTCCGAATATATTTTTTTTAAAAAGCTTTCGGTATGTTTTTCTCGAGGTGTTGCCTGCTCGACAAGCTTTGCAATACCACGACCAACAAAAAGCCGATAATCATCAAGTGTATGACAAGGTAAATTATTTTCGGTTAGAACCTTATTAACCGAAACAGCAATATCTTCAACTGTATCAAGTAATGTCCCATCCAAATCAAAAATCACAGCTTTAAATTTTTTCATTTTACTTACATCAATAATAGTACTCAGGAATGATTATACTAAATCCAACCGCCCTAACTTCGACTATCCATTAATTAACGTCATTTCCTTTTTCTTGTTAAAATAAGTACTTTAAAGAGTTAAGGAACACTCATGTATGAAACTAGCCGCCTGATCCTTAGACCATGGCAAGATAAAGATATTGCTCCATTTGCACAGATGGGACAAGATCATCAGGTAATGGAGTATTTTCCTAAACTTCTTAACAAAGATGAAAGCATTTCCATGATTGAACGGATGAAAGCTAGATTCAATCAATATGGATTTTGTTTTTACGCTTGTGAACTAAAACAAGATCAGAGTTTTATTGGCTTTATTGGGCTCAACGTTCCCACATTCTCAGCACCTTTTACTCCATGTGTAGAAATTGGTTGGCGAATTGCTAGTCCATATTGGGGAAATGGTTATGCTACCGAAGGTGCACTTAAATGCCTTGAAATTGGCTTCAATCAGTTTAAACTGAAGGAAATCGTTAGCATTGCGGTAAAAGATAATCTCAAATCAATTCACGTAATGGAAAAAATTGGCATGCAAAGAGATTATTCAGGTGATTTTCTTCATCCCTTATTACCAGAATCAAATAAACTTGCACCACATATCCTATATCGTATGCAAGAGCAGCATTTCTCACGCAAAAAATGAACTCTATCAATAAAATCATACTATTAAGTATATTATATTTTTGTAAGTTTCTTTGGGCTGATGAGATTACACAAGATATAAATGCGAAATTATATCCGCAACTGGAGAGTATAATTCTAAATCGTCCAGCTGAATCAATCATGTCAGTAGCAACGATCTATTCAAACTACCAAAAAATAAGCTCGCGTTGGATTGGTAAAAAAAATACTACTAGCAATATAAAACTAATTGAGAATAATCCATTATTTGCCAAAACAGCAATTTTTGCTAAATCTTATGATCACGGGGAATCAGCCCAAAATGTATTATTTAAACGACTTAAATATACAACAAGATATAACGGAAAAAACCACAACCTTTCAGGCTTAATGTTAGTACCACTTTTTCAGCCAACTAAAGGTGTAATTTTATTTTTTCACTCTACCATTAATGGTAAATTAAATGTACCCTCAATGCGCTTTGCTGATTATAAATCACAGATGTTAGCCGCAGTTTTTGCTGCCAATGGCTATATCGTAATTGCGCCAGATTATATTGGCATGGGTACCGATTATAAAGTTGCTCACCCCTATATTTTATATCCACAAATAAATGTAGATGATGCTAAAAACATGCTGATTGCTAGTATGCTCTATTTGAAAAAAAACTCCTACCTACAGAATGATAAGGAGTATAGACTATATGTCAGCGGGTATTCCGAAGGTTCTTCCTATGCCTTATGGTTTAGTAGAATCTATCAAGAACAGGCTAAGTTTAGACAAACTCTCAATCAGCACCAATTACAACTAAGAAAGACAATACCAATTGATGGAGCATATAACCTTACCGGAGTAATGCTGCCATTTTTATTAACAAGTCAAGTAAATGACATGGTTAATCGTTTTTCAATTATTACTCCGTGGTGGGGAACTTTATTAAAACCAAGCCTCCTTGCAAATGTAATGCTCGCATATGCCCATTACAATGACTTCCCGATTGATCGATTACTTAACGCTGATTTTTATAAGTTACAGTGTATTTGGCCATTTGGCTTTGGCTGTAATAGCGATGAAAACATCACCCAGAATATTGAAACATTCCTGCTTTCTCCGCTAAAGAACTTTTCAATTACTTTAAGCTATTTCTTTGCCGCAATCTTAAAGACTGACTTAGGTATAATTTACTCACCACTATTTAATAGTATTGCCCCACTTATTCCTCATGATATTATAGAAGATAAATCTTTCATTAAGACGATGGAAAATGCAAACATTATTAAATGGCATAGCAAGTTGCCTGTTACTTTGATTTCATTAGCCCAAGACTCACTCGTCCCAGAACAAAATAGTGCCGATGCGTATCAAGGAATGCTTGAAGCACAATCAAAACAACTAAAATATATCAAATTCAACAATCAATTAATTACGGTCCAGTCACTTTTTGGCAATAGTATTGTTGATCATGTAAGTTTTGAATTATTTGCGCTACTAATTGCACTAAAAGAAATTCAATCTGAAAGCAATAATGACTAAAATCATGATGTATAAACATCTAAAAAAACAGACTACCAGATTAAGGTTTCTAGTTATAAAGCATAAAGACTCTTAACTTCTGATTACTTATCTTTCGATGACGACATACTTGTACAAATGACGCAACACAAAAATAATGCTGCATAACCTATTACTAAAGGAATTTGATTATTAGTAGTAATCAACTTACTCAAAATTCCACAAGTGGCAGATGAAAGTAATGCAAAAGCACCAGCCATAAATGCAGCTGCAGTTGCCGAAAATTTTGGAAATAAAGTCGGCGAATGAACAAATAAATTTGAGAATATTACCGAAGCAGCAATCAACAAAATACAAACTGGGATGATTATTACATAAAGATTAAACCAAAATAACGCAAGCACAAACATAATAACAATGTCTATTAAGCCAATCAATAAAGAATACTTGATTTTTTGTTTCCGATCCAAGTCAATTAATAAGCGATTAGTTAAGTTCCCTGCAAACCAAGATACTCCACATAATAGAGCCATCTGTCCAAATATTACAGCTGAATAATGAAGTTTATTTTGAACCAAAAAAGGTCCAATCAATGCAAATAGCATTAGAGCAGTATTTAACATACAAAGCATAATTACATTTAGCATATATTCTTTATTGCCTAACATTGCACTATAACGATGGATTATTAATTTGATTTCCATCTTACTTCTATGAACAATTGTTTCGGGGATGTAAAAATAAACAATAGCTATTCCGAGCAGTGAATATATAACCAGAAAATAAAAACAAGCTTTCCAGCCAAGCAAATACTCTAAATAGCCACCAATAGCTGGCGCAATAATCGGACCAATTGAATAAGCAATCGTCATATAGCTAGCTTTTTTGTAATATTCCTCCCCACTATATAAATCAACAAAAATACTTCGTGCAGAAACAGCTATAAAACCCATTGCTATTCCCTGAAAAAGTCTTAAAATGCTAACATGGGTAATAGAATGCATATGAATGATCAAATTTGCTAATATAAAATATAAAATTAAACTAATTAATAGTGGCTTACGGCGCCCATAATGATCAATAATATTTCCGCAAAATAGCTGGCTTAGCCCTAAACCCAAGATATATATAGATATTGTATTTTGTGCCTCGTGTGCTGTTGTTGCAAAATAATGACTTAATGTCGGAAGAGAAGGAACATAGATATCTATACTAAGTCCGGTTAGTGGAATAATGTATAGCGCTGCTAGCATAATTAAATTTTTATTTAGAGGTTTCATAGTTATAATTAGCTTTTTATCAAGTTTAGCACATTATATTAGCAGAAATTTTTAAATAAGTCACCAGCATATTTATGCTAGTCAATTGAGCAAAATATTAGTATCATTATTAATATGTTTGAATGGCATTATGAATTCTGTTTAATGCTCTAGTTAGCTGCTCTTTTGGACAGGCAAAATTAAGCCTAAAATGATTACCCATGCCAAAATCAGCACCATTGCCAAATGCAACTCCATGCTTTTCAAATAGGCTAAATGGATTGATTATACCCCTTTTATCACAAAACTCCTTGCTATTCACCCATAACAAATAGGTAGCTTCAGATTTTTTTGCCATCAAGCCAGATATCTTATTTATCTTTTCTAATGCAAAATTATGGTTGTTTCGTAAGTATCCTATTAATTGAGTTTTCCATTCCTGACATTGAGTTAATGCTGTTTTGCAGGCAATTAACCCCATAATGTTTATTTGTGGGTATAGCCCGCGTATAAAGTTTTCAAAACTCTCTCTTACTACTGGGTTCTGAATTACTGCAAAAGCACAACTTAATCCGGGAATATTAAAGGTCTTTGCGGGCGACATGAGTACGACACTTCTGGCAGCTGCCTCTAGATTAAGGCTTGCAAATGGGGTGTGTTTTAGATTTTTATCCAAAATCAGATCGCAGTGAATTTCATCTGAGCAAACTTTTAGATTATATTTGCAGGTAATTTCAAGTAATTTTTCTAACTCATCGTATAACCATACTCTACCTGTCGGATTATGTGGATTACATAATAGCAGTAGTCCGCCATCGGTTTTATTTTGTGCTAGCTGCTTATCTAGGTTAGCAAAATCCCATTCCCAATGTTCATTCAAGACTAATTGGGTTTTAATTAGTTGACGATTACTATTTATGGCGGATTGAAAAAATGGTGGGTAAATTGGTGTTGCTGTGATTAGTGGCTGATTATTGTTAGTCAAAATCCGACTACAAATATTCATCCCAGCAACAATACTTGGTAGCCAGATAATCTCTTCTTCTTGTACTCTCCATGAATATTCATTTTTAAGATAATTAACAACAGTTTGTTTTAGTTCTGTCTGATAAAGAGTATAACCCAAAATGCCATGATCAATTTCTTTTGCTAGGGCATTTAGTATCGGTGGTGGAGCAGCAAACTCCATATCTGCAACACTCATTGCAATCACATCAGAATTTCGATATTTCTGCCATTTTTTGCTATAAGCGTTACGCCGATCAATTATCTGGTCAAAATTATAGTTCATGTGTTTAGCATCTGCTGGAAAATAGATGTTGGGGATATTTACATAAGCCAGTTATTTACCAAGTAATTTTAAGGCTTCCTTGATACCCTGACTAATGTCCGTTAATTCGGGTAGCTGTTTTATTACCTGACTAATCTCTTTCGCATTATAGCCTAAGCTTTCCAATGCGGTTGCAATATCTTTACGGATATTGCCATCACTAGCTTTACTATTAAATAAACCATTAGTTGGCGTAAAATCAATATTACCGACTAATTTCCCTTTTAGTTCAAGAAGCATCCGTTCTGCCATCTTTTTGCCGATTCCTGGCGTCAAACAAAGAGTATTAAGGTCTGCTTCCTCAATTGCCTGTTGTAATTGTTGACTTGACATTGTTGATAATAGTGCCAGCGCAATCCGAGGTCCGATTCCAGAGACTTTTATTAATTGACGAAAGCAGTCGCGTTCAGTTTTATTGATAAAGCCAAAAAGCAAATGAGCATCTTCGCGAATTACCAAATGCGTATAGAGCTGTAACTCATGACCGATAGCTGGCAATTGAGCAATATGTGAAATAGGCAAATCAAGCTCATAACCAACTCCACCACAGGAGAGTGTGATTTGTGGTGGAGTTATTTCTAGTAATTTACCAGTTAAAATACTAATCATGAATATAGTCTAAAATGCTGGAATTACAGCGCCATCGTACTTCTGTTCAATGAATTTTTTCATTTCAGGTGAAGTCATAGCTTTTGCTAAAGCCTTCATTTTTGGCTGATTTACTTCATCCGGTCTAACCGCGATCAAATTAGCAAATGGGCTATCTTTACTTTCAAGAATGACTGCATCACGAGTAGGTTTCATTCCAGATTGCATCGCTATATTTGAATTAATGACTGCAAGATTAATCTGGCTACCTTTTAGTGAGCGTGGTAGCATTGCTGGATCTAATTCAATAATCTGTACATTATAGGGATTAGCAGCTATATCTTTTTTGGTTGGGTAAGGGACACCGGCCTTAATTTTTAAGATTCCATTAGCCTGTAATATATTTAGCGCTCGCCCCTCATTGGTTGGATCGTTAGGAACCCCAATTTTTGCACCTTTGGTTATATCAGTTGCTTTTTTAGAAGTAGCAAATTTTGCTTCAGTAGTTTTATCTACATATATTCCCATCGGTTCAAGATGAACTTTTACCAAAGCAACTAAATTACTACCGTGATCTTTATTATATTGATCAAGGTATGGCTGATGTTGGAAGAAATTTGCATCAAGTTGCTTCTGGATAACAGCAAGATTGGGAGTAATATAATCTGAAAATTCGGTGATTTTTAAATCATAACCTTCTTTTGCTAGTGTCGGTTTGACAAATTTAAGCATTTCGGCATGTGGTACTGGAGATGCTCCAATTGTAATTGTTTCATTTGCATAAACAGAGCTAAGTGCCCCAGTTGTTAAAGCTAGTATTAATAATAATTTACGCATAAATTTTCCCTTTCTTATTTTTTACGAATGATTTTTACTAAAAAATCACCCAGAAACTGTATTACTTGTACCATGATTACCATCAATACTACTGTTGTAATCATAACTTCAGTCTCAAACCTTTGGTAACCATAACGAATTGCCAAATCGCCCAATCCACCACCACCGACAGCTCCAGCCATTGCGGTATAAGAAACTAATGCAATAGCTGTAACCGTGATACTTGCAACTAGACTAGGCATGATTTCTGGTAAAAGGATATGCCAAATAATCTGCCAAGTTGTAGCACCGCACGACTCAGCCATGTGAAATATTCCTTTTTCAATTTCTTTTAATGAGTTTTCAACAAGCCTTGCAAAAAAAGGAAATGCACCAACAACCAATGGCGGGATTGTTCCTTTTGCGCCAAGTGAAGTACCAACCAAAAAAGTTGTAGTTGGAATCATTACGATTAGAAGAATAATGAAAGGAATAGATCGTAAGACATTAACTACGAAAGATAATAAACTATAAACCAGTCGGTTTTGTAAGATTCCACCTTTATTGGTCAAAAATAATAATAATCCTACGGGTATCCCAATAATAGTACTAAATAAAACTGCAAAACCAAGCATGAAAAGAGTATCAAGCGTTGCCTGATTTATCTCGCTCCAATCAAGTGTGCCAAGAATATCGTTGATAGCCGCTAAAGCCATAGCCAACCCTTAATAAATCAAAATTAGTGAAGTATTTCGTAATGAACGCCCATACCCTGCATGATTTCACAAGCTTTACCCAAGCTATTGTGATCGCCATTAAACTCAATTAAAAGCTGCCCAAATGGCATTTTTTTGATACGATCTAGTTCGCCACGCAAGATGCTAAAATCAAGATCAGTCTGCCGCGCAATTGTATTCAAGATAGGCTGGTAAGTTGTCTCACCAACAAAGGATAATAACAAAATGTGTTTACCAGAATTCTTCTCAAATTTATAGAAATGCCGCACCTGTTCCAGATACATGTCTGAAGTTTCTTCAATGATTAGCTTACGCGTAAGTGGCTCTTTTGGATGCATTAGGACATCAAAAGCTTTGCCTTCTTCAATAATCTTGCCAGCATCAATAACGGCAACTTTATCACAGATTTTACGCACAACCTCGATTTCATGAGTGATTAGAACAATTGTGATACCAAGAGTTTCATTGATTTCAAGTAATAAATCAAGGATGCTTGCAGTTGTTTGCGGATCAAGAGCAGAAGTCGCCTCATCGCTAAGTAATAGCTTGGGCTTAGTAATTAATGCCCGGGCAATACCAACCCGTTGTTTTTGTCCACCAGAAAGGCTTGAAGGATACTTATGCGCAAACTCAGTTAGTCCAACTAGTTTCAACATTTCATCAACTGCAGCTTTGGTCTCTTCTTTACTATGATTACCCTGTAATTTCAATGGTAACGCAACATTATCAAAAATGGTTTTTGAACTAAGAAGGTTAAAGTGCTGAAAAATTACGCCAATTTGCTGACGCGCCAAGCGTAGTTCTTTTTTACTGATTTTAGCTAAATCAATTCCATCAACAATCACATTGCCAGTATCTGGTTTCTCAAGCAAATTTAGGCATTTTAGTAAAGTAGATTTACCTGCACCAGAACGTCCGATGATGCCATAAACTTCACCTTTTTTGACCTCTAGACTAACGTCATCAAGAACTTTTATGGTTTTGCCTTTGGCTTTATAGGCTTTAGTTAAATTTTCAATCTTGATCATGGTCTTAATCGCGGAAATTGATAAATTGTAATGGTAAGTCAGTTACATCTTTTTGTAATAGCTGAATGGTTGCCTGCAAATCATCACGTTTAGCACCGCTAACACGAACCGCTTCACCCTGAATTGAGCCTTGAACTTTTATTTTACTGTCTTTAATCAATTTAGTGATTTTCTTCGCCTGTTCTTGTTCAATGCCATTTTTAACTTTGATAATTTCTTTTAGCTTATTGCCGCTGACTTTTTCCTGCTTGCCTTCAGCAAGAGAGCGTACATCAACACCACGTTTGGTAAGTTTACCAATTAGGATATCCTTAACCTGAGTTAGCTGAAAATCATTATCAGCATAAATAGTTACTTCCAGATCTTTTAGTTCGATTCTGGCATCGCTACCTTTGAAATCAAAGCGATTGGTGATTTCTTTATTTGATTGGTCAATTGAATTGGTTAATTCAACCTTATTGACCTCTGAGACTACATCGAAAGATGGCATAAAACCCTCACTAATGAATTTAATTTATTTAATAAATAGCTTCTACCTGACCACTAAGCTTATTAATAGTATTGCTACTAAACCCTTTGACATTATCAAGTTCCTGCAAATTGTGAAATTTCCCGTGAATATTACGGTATTCAATAATCGCCTGAGCTTTTTTTGCACCAATGCCTTTGACTGACTTTAATTCTTCATAGCTTGCAGTATTGATGTCTGTTATCGCAAAGACACTAATATTGACAAGCATAAAAGCGCTAAAAAGCAATATATTTTTAAGCATTTTTCTGATTTTTACCAGATTGAAAATTTAACTTTTGATTATAGCATAAATACCCCATTAAAATAGTAAAATATTGTGCGTTGCGGTATCAATAATCTTAATGACTATAAAGGTTCTTGCTAAAATAACGATCACCACGGTCAGGGAAAATGGTAACAATATTTCCAGAGTTAAGCTGCGATATAAATTTTAGTGTTGCTGCCATCGCTGCCCCAGACGAAGAGCCAACAATAACTCCTTCTTTCCTGGTTAGTTCACTAGCTGCATTAAAAGCATCGGCATCGTTAATCTTAATTACGTGATCAACCAGATTTATATCCATCGTTTGTGGAATAAAATCATTACCAATACCTTCCATATTGTAGCAGCCAGCTTCGCCACCACCCATAGTTGAGCCTTCTGGATCAGCAAGAATGGTTTGTATCTGTGGGTTTTGTTCTTTAAGGTAGCGTGCAATGCCGCTAAATGTTCCGCCACTGCCAGCGCCAGCTACCAGATAGTCAATTTTACCGTTTAAGGCATTATATATTTCTGGTCCGGTAGTTTGATAATGAACATCTGGGTTTGCCTGATTTTCAAACTGTTTTAGCGAGATAGAATCTGGTATTTCTGCTAATAATTGAGCTGCCTTACGACCAGCCCCAAGCATCCCTTCCTCTCGTGGAGTAATTATGATTTCTGCGCCTAGCGCCTTCATAAGCATCTGTTTTTCTTGTGAGAATTTCTCGGGAACAGTAAAGATTACCCGATAACCTTTATTTAGTGCAGCTAATGACACGCCAAGCCCGGTATTACCAGCAGTTGCTTCAACTATCGTTGCCCCTGGTTTTAATTTACCTTCAGCTTCGGCTTTATTTATCATCGCAATACCAATTCGATCTTTAACACTTCCTGCCGGATTATAGTATTCAAGTTTGGCAAAAAGATTAATATTTGGTTTTAGATTAAAGTTATTAATTTTCAATAATGGTGTATTTCCAATTAGCTCTCGTATATCATTAATATAGCTAGTCATTTTATGCATCCTTAGCAGTAGATAGCGCATGTTCAATGTCATGGATCAGATCATTAATATTTTCTATTCCGACCGATAAGCGGATTAAATTATCAACAATTCCCAATTCAGCTCTAATTTCTGCCGGGATTGCCGCATGAGTCATAGTTGCTGGATGAGAAATTAATGATTCAATCCCACCAAGACTCTCAGCTAAAGTAATCAGTTTAAGGCTCTGTAAAAATTTGTCTGGATTATATGCATTATCTAAAACAAAGGAGATCATAGCACCACCTTTAGTTGCCTGAAGATTGTGAATCCTATTGTCTTCGTTGCTATTTACTCCCGGATAATATATTTTAATAATAGCCTTATTTTGCTGTAAGAAGTCAATTAATTTACCGGTATTTTCAATATGCCTATCCATCCGAACGGCAAGGGTTTTTATACCTCGAATCAGAAGCCAAGAATCAAAAGGTGAGAGAACGCCACCTGTTGCATTTTGAATAAAATGAAGCCGTTCTGCCAACTCCTTGCTATTTACTACCGCAAGCCCAGCAATAAGATCACTATGCCCACCAAGATATTTGGTTGCACTATGTAGCACTATATCTGCACCAAGCTTGATTGGTTGTTGCAAATATGGAGTCATAAACGTATTATCAACGATTGTTAATAATCCATGCTCTTTTGCTAGCCCACTTATGCCTTCTATATCAGTAATATGCATTAATGGGTTAGTTGGTGTTTCAATAAAAATAGCTTTTACATCTTTTGTTATTTTGCTTGCTACTAACTCAAGGTTACTAGTATCAACCAGCTCATATTCAAGTTTGAAATTTTTAAATACTTTATCTAATACACGAAATGTACCGCCATAAACATTAGAAGATAGGAGTATTTTATCGTGAGCCTTAAATAGCATCATAACCGCAGTTGTTGCTGCCATCCCCGAGGCAAAGCCAAAGCCCGCAACGCCACCTTCAAGTTCGGCAATAAGAGCTTCTACTGCTTCACGCGTAGGATTACCTGTTCGTGAATATTCATAACCGCGATGGTTACCGATACCGTCTTGCTTATAAGTTGAAGTTAAATATAAGGGTACTGTAACCGCTCCTGTATGCGGATCGCCATCAATACCGCCATGAATTAATTGTGTTTCTATATTCATTAAGATCTCTTTTTTAAATAGTTACTTATTGGTTATCTAGGATTAGGCGCTTTGTAGGCAGAAATCTGGAATTGGTAGATTGATTTCTCGATAAATATTTACATAATTAGCGGTTATTTCTTCGCCAACACTGATTTTACGTAAGGCATAGGCTACGACCTGTGTCCCATAGTATTCAAGGCGAATATTCCCTTCTACGGCATGATTAATAAATCTGGCACCGATAACCCGGAGCCATTCATCTTCGCTACTTGCTCCATAACCTTCAATTAAGTGTTCCTGATAATTACTCGCAGCTGATTTCTTTATCATTGCGATACCCAGATAAGCACCTTGCGGAATTTCGCGACGAGAAAACAATCCCAAGCCATGAATGTGTGATTTTTGAATATTAAACCAGTTAAAAATTGGATTTAAAATAAATGATAATGATTTGTGTTGCATAATAAACCTCTAATGTAAATATTTTTTAGTATTTACCTGATCCTTTTATTTAGCAGAATAGCACAAGCTTAAAATGTATTTTGAATATTAATACAAATTAATCCAGCAAGAATGCTCGAATAAAATAGTTTAATCAGATAATATAGATTAAATTTTGGTTTAAAATGTAGCAAACAAAAATATATGCTTAGAAAATATATTTTTAGTTATTAAATAGCTACAGAATAAACAGTAAAGTAAAAATTTGGGATTTTTTGGCTAGAGATTAGCAACAACAAGAAGAGAATGAAGAAGCGATAGAAATAGATTTAGAAGATAGATTAGCTAAAACTTCAGTTTTTTCCAGATGAACATTAAAATTGTGTATCATTTTTGCTTCCTTTTCTCATAGTGATACAGTTTATCAGTCTTTATAACTGATTATCCTGTTATTCTAACCTAGCAATAGGATTTGTGTCAATAAATTTTATCTATTTTTTCTTTATATTCTATAAAATTTGATTCATTAAAGCAGTTAATACAAGCAAAATTTAAAAGATTTGTAATTACTTAAACTACTAATAAAAATATACATTAAGTAATTATTACCCAGAAAAATAAATGATCACAGTCAATTTTAGCCTGTGTATCTAATTAGTTGACTAAAATACTAGGTTATGTATATGCTATAATATTGACCTAAATTATATTGATGAGAAATTTTGATGCCTATAATTAAGATATTACCACACGAAGAAATTTGTCCAAATGGTGCAGAGTTTGAGCTTGAAGCTGGTGCTAACCTTTGCGAATCAATGTTAAATAAAGGTATAGATATTGAACATGCTTGCGATATGGCATGCGCTTGTACTACCTGCCATGTAATTGTACGTGAAGGATATAGCTCATTAAATGAAGCCAACGAAATTGAAGAAGATTTACTTGATCGTGCATGGGGATTGACCGCAGTATCAAGATTATCTTGCCAGATAAAGGTTGCTAGTAAAGATCTTACAATAGAAATTCCAAAATATACAATTAATCATGCTAAAGAAGGGTAACTTGGGAGAATAGTTATGACAAAGCATAGTCAATTTTTATCACATGACGAAACTGGGCATGAAGCACACAGTGATGCAACACATAATAATATTGAACATAATCATAAGGATCATTCTTCGCATGATCACACACATCATCATGGGCATAACCATGATCATGATGGACATAGTCATAACCATGCGGAGATGATACGTGAGACTAGTGGCAAGGTGCTATTCTGGTGTTTGATTGCTACATTCACTTTCTCACTGGTTGAGGGTATTGCTGGTTATCTAATTAATTCAATCGCTCTACAGTCAGATGCGGTTCATATGATGACTGACGCGGCTGGTTTAATGATAGCTTATTTTGCCAATGTAATCAGTAAAAAGCCAGCAACAGTGCAGCTTAGTTTTGGTTACGGCAAGGCAGAGGTTGTTGGTGCGCTGATTAATTGCATGTTTACTACTGTTTTAACTATCTGGTTATTATTTGAAGTAGTTAATCGTTTTATGCAGCCAGTTGAAGTTCATGGAACAAGCCTGTTTATCGTAGCTGCACTAGGTTTTTTTGTTAATGGTGTAATAGTTTTTGTCTTATCAAAAAACTCACATTCATTAAATACTCGTGCAGCAATGATTCATGCTATGGGTGATCTATTAGGCTCTCTAGTTGCAATTATTGCTGGTGCGATAATTTATTTTACTAATTGGTCAATAGTTGATCCGCTGCTATCTCTTGTAGTTATTATTCTATTAATCGTGTCAAACTTTAGTCTAATGAAAAAATCAGTAATAATCCTCATGGCTGGCGTTCCTGAACATCTTGATTATGAAAGTGTAGGTAAAGATTTGGAGGCAGTTGATGGGATTATTGAAGTTCATGATTTGCATATCTGGTATATGTCGGCAAATAAAGCTGCGCTTGCAGCTCATGTGGTAGCTTGTAAACCGGAAGCATGGCCAGAGATTCTAAAAAATTGCCAAAAAATGTTACTAGATAAATATCAAATTGATCATGTAACTTTGCAATATGAATTTGATGATCTGAAATGTAAAGAAGTTGGTTGTTGCCCATAAAAAGCCATCTAGGATTTAAGATTATCTCATTTTGGATTAAAAATGAGATAATCTTGTCTATCCTTAATTAATGGTTAAACCACCCTAACTTTACTAAGATACATGGACCACCTGCAATCACATTTATTCCGTACTCATCACATTTCTCTATGGCTATCTGGCTCTCAGCTCCCGGCTGCATCCAAATATTTTTAATACCTTTTTTATAAGCTTCATCAACAAGCTTTTCTGTAATTGCTGGCGGTGTTATTATCGAAAGACTTTCCACATTTTCTGGCAAGTCTAGAAGCGATTTAAAGCATGAAATATTTTCAATTTCAGTTGCTACGGGATGTATCGGATATACCTTAGTATAATGACTCAAAAGACAGCGAAAAACTTTATTACCGTACTTCTCGCGATTATTTGATACACCAGCAACAGCGTATGCAGCTGAACCAAAGAATGTTTTTATTAAATCACTCACGATTACACCATAAAATAGTTAAACCAACTATGACCCAAAAATAGATTAATTTGCTTGCTGTACACAATATAAATGCTGAACAAGATTACAAGGCGCCGTAGCTACTACACCCCAGTTGGTATCAGCAGCAGTTGAGAGCCCTATCAATCCTTCTGGTATTGACGAATCTGCACTCGTCCAATCTTGACAAGTAAGTACTGTTGTGTTAGTACTAAGCCCGGTCCAGACAATTGGTACTGGAGTTGATACTGGAACTATTGAATTAATAAGACTATAATCGCCATCCGAATTTATAAAAGTTAAGTTTTCCCCCATTGCTTTTGCTATAAGAGTACTATAATCAGATCTATAATAGTTTATGTTTATTGCCGTAGAAGCATTATTATAAACTAATGCGCGCCATAAACTACCAGCTCCACGAGATGGCAAATTTGAATCCGTCTGACATAAATAATCAGCACCTGTAAAGCCACTAAATATACCAGATGGATTTCTAGCGCTAGCTTCAGCTTGTAAATTTCCTGTAAACTGTGATTCTGTTACAAAAATTGCGGGCACAAATGATTCTGGCAATGATACTATCTGCAAGCTAATGAATCTCCGCGCTGCAAGCAGACGCGGTATCTACCCAAATAACACTAATTGCTTCTTTTCATGAAGCTTTCTATAATCTTCCCTTCCTTGGTTTTTCACGTAATTTGCTATGCTTGCTTCATTACCATGCTGACCAACTGTAGCTGCAAAATAGCCACTACTCCAGAACTCGCCTCCCCAAAGCTGCTTTTTTACTTCTGGACATAACTGAAATACTTCTCGTGCCGTTAGGCTTTTCACAATTTTGACTA
>SSGX01000017.1 GCA_008017155.1 Neisseriales bacterium
CCAACCCCAACCCCTTATTCTCATGCTTCACAGATAAAATTAATATAGAAAAAGAGACTATCAAACAATCAAAGCATAAAAATTTAAATATAATTTATATTAAAAACATCTTAAAAATAGCATAAGATCATTAAATTGATAAACTGCTTAAGAATTCAACTAACTTTATTATATTTCTTCTTTAAAAATTACTTAATATAATATATTCTTAATTTATTATTGTATTTTTATATTCTACTAAAATAAATTTATTTTTATTCATATTTACTGATATCAGCCAAAAATTTCTATTTTAATCTGTTTCCAAAATTTATTTTTTGTATTTTGTTTGTTGTTGAATGTGTTATTTAGATTAAATTAAACAGTATATAAAGAAAAGAAAAGATTATGATTAAAGATAATTTCTATAAATGTCTTATTATTGGAGCAGGACCAGCGGGAATCGGAGCAGCTTTAAAATTAAAATAAGCTAATTATTCCTATCTTGTTTTATAGGCGAGACAAAGAATTGGTGGTCGATTATATTCTCAGATTGTTGATGATGTCAAATTAGATCTCGGTGCAGGTTGGATTCATTTACTTACAAATGAACATCCATTTTATAAATATACTCAGTAACTATAGATTAAGCCCTGTAAGATTTAAGGCTAAATTGATAAATACTAATAATTTTTTGATAGTCAAGATGGTAAACCTTACGATCAATAAACTCTCAAGTTATGCTAAAAGGTTATAGAGGAATATTGTGAATAAATTAAAAAAGTTTCAGAAACTAGTTAATAAAATATTTCTGCTAAGGAAGCAGGCTCAAGTTTTTATTAGAAAAAAATCAAATCTATGAGCAATTATTAAAGAAGATGCATTCAGGCCTTAATTAATGTCATTACAACCTATCATGCAAGTACTCTTGATAAGTTATCTGCAAAATAATTTTATATTCCTGATGAAAGCGATGATTTATTGCCTTAAGGAACATATGCATCATTCATAAAACGTATTGCAGAAGGTATAAATGTAAAACTAAATCAGAGAGTTACATGCATCTAGAGAAAATAGAAGAATATTGAAGTAACGTGCTGGGATGGAACTATTTATGAATGCGAAAATATTGTTATCAGCATTCCTCTGGGAGTTTTGAAAAAAAAATGTGTTAAATTTATCCCAGAGCTTCCTCCAAGATACCAAGAAGCCATCGATAACCTAGAATTTGCAACAATGAATAAAATAGCCCTTTCATTCGAAAAAAGATTCTGGGGAAATTCAAATTGGATAACCTTCGGTCATGATGAAAATTAGGAGTTTCAATTTCCTCATTTTTATAACCTTACACAAAAAGGAAAAAATATCCTTTGTTGCTTCGTAACTGGAGAAATTGCAGTCAATCTTGAAAAATAATCAGACTAAGAAATCATCCGAAAAATTTTAATGCTACTTTCCAAAACTTATGGAGAATAAAATGTAAAATTGAAATAGGCTAGAATTACAAGATGGGCTTCTGATTAGTTTTGTTTTGGATCGTATTCAACTTATTGTGTTAACTCATCCTCTTAAGACTGTGAATAATTGTCTAAACCGATTTAATAAAGAATGTATTTTGTTGGATAACATTGCACTGCATAAGATTTAGGGCTTGCACATGGTGCATTTTCAACAGGGACCCAAGCTGCCGAATTTATTCTAAAAAAACATTTCCCAACAAATTGATATATTGAATGATATTATTCGTAAATAAATTCATAACAAAAAATTTCGGGAAAAAATATCCGAAAAAATTAGAAAATAATTTTTTTTCCTATATTTATCCTAATCAGTCATAAATGTTCAATTTTATGAAGGTATCAATCAATTATTGATGATGTTTTTTTTCTTATGCTACTTTTAGAGTATTTAAACTAAGTTATTAAATTTAAATGAATCAAGAGAAAGTTGAAAAGCCTGGGGTTAATCCAATCAGGAGATTAGATGAGGAAGAAAGAAATTTGGTGCAGAGTGCCTACGATGCTACCAAACACTATATTGAGAAGGCTACGAATGCTACTGTATGGCACAATATTTGGATTGATGGAAAATATACTATCGAGTTAGACGATTTACTCAAAAAGTTTGATGCTTGGGTCAAAGAACAAGTGAGACTTGTTGCAGGATAAGGAAAAACTATTCATGCTTATGGCTTTTTTTTTACGCCTAAGCATAGTACCCATAATCAAGAATATCACATTGATTATTATCCTGAAGTTGAAAACATTTTCATCCCTCTTGTCCCAGTTTCAAGCAAGAACTCTACTAGATATATGACTACATTCTCTAATGTGAAGTTAGGTGGAGGATACCATGATTGTGATCTTGGAGAAGAAGATTTATAACTTTTAGAAAGATAAGGTAGAGATTACCTAGAAGTGGCTCAGATCGTCTGCAAATCGTTTGTGATGCTCCATGTTTTGCCAAATACAGTCCATAAAGGAATTAACAACTCAGCTGACTATGATCGTCCAATGTTGATTATCGCTATGAGCAATAATCCCAACATTAAATTTGGTGAAAAATAGTTGGGAACAGAGGCAGAAAAAGTAATATATCAATGATTTGTGTGAAAAATTTAAAAAGCATTTACTTATAAATTGACAACTTCCTAATCTTGAAGTTATAATTCAACTAAATTCTTAAAAGTATGCAGAAACCAGAGTACTAAGCTATTATCTATCATCACATATAAGGCACAGTATGTCTTATTGGTCATGGTTCTATCGGAAAAGGTTTTAGCTAGCTCTTCAAGAGACACTTTACATATGACAGATTTGTGATTATTGATCCAGTTGACATTCCCAAAGAAGGCTCATGTGATAAGTTTATACAGATTGCCCTAGATAAGGAGAACCACATTAAGATTTTCGATGAAGTTTTTGGTAATGGTAAAGGATTTTGTGTGAATTTATCATGTTCAACTTCCTCAAAAGACATCATCAATTATTGCCAGCCTAGAAACATTCTCTATGTTGACACTGTCAATGATGAATGGTAAGGCTATGATGCTGACCCCAATTTAGATATTTCATTCAAAACAAATTATATTCTTAGAGAAGCTCTTCGACCTATTCGAGAATAAAAAAAATATAATACAACTGCTATAACTTGTTGTGGAGCTAATCCAGGTATGGTTAGCTGGTTTGTGAAGAAGGGACTGATGGACATAGCAAAATAAACAGGATATAAATTAGAAGAAGAACCAAAAAAGAGAGAAGATTGGGCTAAATTGATGATGAATTTAGGAGTTAAAGGTATCCACGTTGCTGAAAGAGATACCCAAAGAAGTGACGGAGTTCGGAAGACTGGATAATTCTGGAATACTTGGTCAATCGATGGATTTTTAGAATAAGGATTCCATCAACCTTCAGAAATTGGTTGGGGGACTCATGAAAAATGGATGCCTCCTAATGCTAAATAGCATGATTACGGATCTAAATGTGCAATCTATTTAACCCAACCAGGCATAAATACAACTGTAAAATCTTGGTGTCCAACTCCAGGGCCCCAACTCGGCTATTTAATAACCCACGAGGAAGCTTTAACCATTTCAGAATACTATTCAGTAAAATAAGGCGATAAAGTCATTTATAGACCTACTTGCCATTACGCATATCATCCCTGCGAAGATACAATAAGTTCATGTTTTGATTTACTTGGAAGTGGAATTCCAACCCCTGAAAACAAATGGAAAATTCTTTGTGATGAAATAACATCGGGAATTGATGAGCTAGGAGTGCTGATATATGGGCATGAAAAAAACGCTTACTGGTATGGATCTAGACTTGGAATTTAACGAGCCAGAAAATTAATCAGTACTCAAAATGCTACAGGTTTACAAGTTAGTTCGGCAGTTATTGCTGCTGTTGTATGGGCTTTGGAAAATCCTGAAGAAGGACTCGTATAGGCTGATTAGCTGGACTACAGAAGATGTTTATAAGTTCAAAATCAGTATATTGAACCTATAATGGGCGTTTTTACTGATTGGAACCCCCTTAAAAACCGTTCAAATGAATTTGGAGATGAACATTTCGATTTGGAAGATCCATGGCAATTCAAAAATATCATAACCCATAAATGATTGTAAATCTCTTCAAAGATATTTTTATTCTAAAAAGTAGCATAATATATAAGGATATTAAATTCAGATAAATTAAAAAATATATTATTTAATTAAAGTAGCATAATAAAATTCAATAAATAATATGATTAATTTTATTTATTTATGATTTTTTAAAATTTGGAATTTCATACATATCTATGTGGGTTTAAAAAACTGAGTTTCCTTATGCTCCTGATCATCAGCCTCCCAAAGATCAACTCGGGGATACTGAATTTGAAGATAAAGTGTCTGTGTACACAGAATTTGACAATGTTAGAACACTCATTATCGGCAACATGGATGACACTTCTCGGTATGAAGCTAGTGCTATTGAATATGGTTAAGAGTTTGGGTAAGATGAAGATTTCAATATTTTCCCCCATGAGATCGTTTAAACTGTGAGAACACAGTTGTAACATACTGTAGAAGAACTTCAAAAAAGAGGAATTAAAATTATTAGGTCAGGGTATGTTGACCATAGTATTGTTCATAATTCGAATGGTATTGAGACTACCGGATACAATAACTTCAGTTCTAGGGACCTGGTATTCACTTTTGGTGATACCTTCTATGAATTTCCAAGTCATCTTCATTGCAGAAAATTGGAAATGAGAGGCTTTGAATGGATTGAAGAAAAGCTGAAGAAGAATGGAACACCTATCATGAAGGCCTAAACTAATTTCAAGTAAAAAATCCTTTAAAAAAAATAAAACTGGGGACTTTACAAAACTGATATAGTTTTTGGAGAAGGAGCCAACCTAATTAAAATGGGAACAGATATCTTATTCCTGGTTTCAAAAAGTGGAAGTTGGGGATGCTACAGAGAATTCAGGAAGTTATTGGAGCAAAAATATCAAAATAGAGTGAGAGTACACCCTGTTTGTGATGTTTATGAAGGTGTTCATGTCGATACAACTATTTGTGTTGTAGGATATAACAAGAAGCTCGAGAAAAACTTAGTGGTTGTCAATGGAACACGAGTGAACCCTAAAAACATGCCTGCAATCTTTAGAGGAAAAAATTGGGCTATTCTTGAAGTTTTCGAAGTTGATGCAAAAAATATTGGGTATGAAGATTTTACAAGTAACTGCACTGAATTTATTGTCATGAACTTCTTATCTCTCAGTGAAGATCTTATTCTGATGGATATTGATGAGAAAAGACTCAGAAAAGCTCTGGAATTTTATGGAATTTAATGCTTAGGAATGCCTCACACTTATTCCAGACACATTGGAGGAGGTTTCCACTGCATGTCCAATGACATCCTGAGAGATGATAAGTATAACTTCAAAGAGGTCCTAAATTCCCCTCAAATCACAAAATAACAGGCAGCTGGATTTTTCGACCCAAATTTACTCTAATTTTTATCCGAAAAAGGAGATCTTGAAAAATGGGTTGAAATTTGCAACTAAAATAAAATATATGCAACCTATTTAACAGACCATATGAGCTAAGAAGATAAAAATAAGATGTTTGCAAGACACGAATAATACCTAAAGTGAGAAAAATGATTTGAACAGAACAACATCTTTTAAAAATATATCTCATACAAATATCTAATTTAAATATAACTTAGCAATTAAAATATTCCATTAGCAATGAGCATCAAAGAAATTATCATTAATCCTTGGTTCAAAAATTTTATAGTCTATTGTTTATGTTTTGGAATTATTGGCAGTTCTATCAATATATTCGGAGCTATTCTTCCTTATTTATGTATTTCAGAAAATCATGATGCGAATCACTATTCGATATTGCCTATAACCAGGATGATTGGTTACTTTTTTGGTTCATTAGCAGGAAGATTGATCCGAAATAATCCTCATACTGTGATTAGAAGGGGTCGCTTTATATGTGCAATTATGTGCATATTTTTTGATCTCTCA
>SSGX01000051.1 GCA_008017155.1 Neisseriales bacterium
CTTTAATTTTATAAAGTTTTCTTAACTTTCTTTTTAGGAGCAGAAATCTTTTCTATTTAATCATCACGGATATCCTTAAAATCATTCTTTTTAAGCATGCTGTGATTTTGTTTCTGCTTCGATCCACCTTTTTATGTTTTTTTTAGCTTTTGCAAAGCTGATGCCAAAATAGGAGTTCTATTGAATAGAAAATCATCTTGTTTGGACATATCCACATACTTTTCTGATTTCGGTCTGTATACTGGCTTAGATTTGCTCTTTGTTGATTTTAATAACTATTATAACTTTACAATTTATTATTTAAAATAAATATCATTCAATTTAATTATTAATTATGTACATGCTATCTTATTAAATATTAATATGGATCAATAAAAATCAGCCAACAATCAAGATAGAAAAACTTTTTGGTGGTAAACTACAAAAGAAGATTATTTTGATATCACTCATAAAATTAAGAGAGTTGGGTGTGGGTTTGTAAAAGCATAGCTAATCAAATGTGAAAATGGATTGGGCTAAGAAAGAGATTGTAAATAATTTTAGAAAGATTATAACGATTGCCTCTAAATAGAGTCATATCTGTAGCATGTTAATAGATTTGGTCATAGCTCATTCCCAAGCTTTATATAGAAACTTTTTTTTGATTAAAACAAAAAGAATGAATCTTCTGAGTCTAATTTGAGCTAGAATAAAATTTGATCATATTTCACTGTAATATAGCTTATATAAATCTTCATAGAGATCAGTGAATTTTAAAATTATTCTCAGAGGTGATAATTTTCTTCTGATTCAATTAATTCCAAATTTCATCAGTATTTATTCCTATCCTCTTCATATAATTGACAAATGTAATCAACCTGGTATTTTTCCCCTGAATTTAATTCATTTTATCAACTAATTTTTGCTCTTTTTTCTTGTAGCGGTCATTTTTTTATTTTATTTTACAGCAAAATTATTTTTTATTGTGCTCGATGATACCCATCAACTTTCTGTTCAGATTTTAGTAGTCTGCGATATTTTTTGGCTATTTTATGTCTGAAGCGACTGATAATGTTTTCAAGTGGTTTGAAGCCTTTTAAAAGCATTATGGGTTTATAGTTGCATAAGTTTCTTCAGTTTTTAAATTTTTCTTAGAACTTCGGCTTAATTTCTCTTTTAAGCACCCCATGCTTGCCACAACCTTTTTATTTCTTGTGCTTCTGTTCAGATTACTGTTATTATGTCCTCCAGTGGTGCTTCTTAATGTTACAGTTGACTATTGATTCTTGAAATTGACCATTGAATCAAATTTTGAGCAATTTTATTGAAGACTATTCACTTTATGGCATTTACTTTTCCCACTTTTTAAATTTATCACTTTTGTAGAGTTCATTGTTTTATTTTTGTCGGAATGTTTGAGATTTTTTTTTTATTTATCTGACCCTACTACTCCTTAGCTCTCCAAAGTGTAAGGCTGACTATTAGGATCAATTGATACAAGATTATCAGCGGTTTTCATACGACAATGTCTGCTCTGGTGATGCTTCTTTTCTTTACAATTTTTGCTAACTTTGCTGGAATTATTAACAAAAATTTGGCTAATTGAGGTCGAACCATAACGTGGAGATTCAATGCTACTGTATAATTTGATAGTATTTGATGCATATTATCGAGTGCTTTGTTTCATTGAGGGAGCGCTATAACAATCAAATGTTTAAATTTAAACCAGCATAATAAAACGAAATCAATAAAAACAAATGAAATATTAATAGTTTGAAATTATTTATTTGATTTAATGACTACATCAATTCAAGTCATGAACAGCTGGGTTCAGCACAAAGTTATAAACTTTAGGTGCTTTTTGGCTTGGAGTAGATAATCTTAAAAATTCTTTATATTCCTGAGGATTGCTCTGGCAATATGTCAACTAGTTAATTTATTATTTGCAGTGTAGAACATGGGAATCACTTTGGAACAAACATTATCGAACGTCGTTAAAGATAGGCAAACAAAGTGGGTCTATTTTCATGCTGCATATTATCAAAGTTACGACTTATCTATATAGCAGTTTTGAAGTTTTTTTGCTTAAGAATAGCATTAGGTTGGATTTTTTTGGGCCATTGAACCAGTTTTAATGCAATCTTCATAGAGCTGAATCTGGTCTCCGCATTTGCTCCACCCCAGCAACGAGTAGATTAGACTCTTTCAATAAGATGGTGATTACTTCATTGGATTTTATGTTTAGAGTTTGCATTGATGTTAATATAAATGTATTTATTAACTTATTCAATTAATCACGCTATATTCTGCATTCTGATAATCATTACTATTAATTAAAAACCTTGAATTTACGTTTATTTATGATATGTGATGAATTTTAGGTGAATTTATTGATCGTAATTATAGGTGAATATTGCTTTAATATAAATAAAAAGGTTTAATGCCCCTAAAAGTAAATTCTGATAAATAAAAGCAGGCAATATAGGATTTAAAAATTTTCAGCGAATCAATAGATTAAAACTTAGGCCTTTCTCACAAAAGCAGGGATTTATAAATATTTCTAGAGGGCTAACCCAAAAATAGTCAATCATCCTCCCAAACCCTCAAACAGAATTGGAGAAGAATTAATAATCAAAGACGCCAAGTTTACGCAAAAAGCTATGACTCTAAAAATAAGTCTATAAATCCTGAAACTCATAAAACCATATCTAAGTTTGGCATATTTATAAAGCCAAGTGACTATTTTACCTAAAAAACATAAACAGATAAAATGTATGTTTCGGGCTTCCATATTGGTCCTCGTTTCGAATATTCCCAACAGTATACGAATCCCCACGCAAGTAGCTATCGAAAAAAAATGATGAATAATTCGATTACTAAGAATACTGAGTACTTTACAAGTAATTTAATTAAAGTTGGGAGTGGGCACTCGAAAATATTAGGTAGTTATCGAGGTATAAACACGGCTCGAGATGACAGATGCAGAATAAGGACTCGCCAACATTAAAAATGATTATTTTTGTTCTTTCTATGATACTTAATCTCAAGTTTGGATAAATTTTAATTTAAATTAATTTTTCTTAAAAAATTTAATTATGTTTAAATTGCTGTTTTTCAGGAAAATTTGAGTAAGCTTTATTTAATATTCAATAAATTTGAGGAAAACTGGATTTAGATTGATCAAGCTATATCTTTTGAATGGTGAAACATGATGAAATTTAATCATTTTTATTTTTCATAATCATTTTGTTAATGGTTCAAGATTAAAGCAAGAATCTTATAGATTGCGCTCAGTAAAGATGCGTTTTTTCCTCATACCTAAGTACAGGTCTGATGTAATCATCATCACAATCTATTGTTGAAATAATTATAATTAGGTGATTGATATTATCAATTTATACCTATAAAGTGGTTAATTCTTAAAAAATAAATGTTATTCTGAATTATTTATTGCAAATATATAAATATGAAAAAGTTTATATATCTCCTATTCAATCGAGCAATATTATCATAAAAATAAAAAAGACATTTCAAATAAGGATCATCCTAAAGATCTTGTTGCAAAAGCACTCTTTTTGTAGTCTATGAAGAGGTCCATCCTTCCTGTTTCTCCCTTGTAGTTGAAGGACAGTCCAATCGAATACTCGAACAGGGGAACGCCTGATGGGTAAATGAAGTAGCAGTTGAACAGATTTGGGTCTGTTGGGATTTGGTTGCAGTAAGCTGAGGAAGGCTCAGTTCCTTGTTGGAACTTGTACTTCATGAAGCTCGTCATCTCTTCTCTCGAGTCGAAGATGAATCGTTTCTCTGTGCGGATCTGAGAGTAAACTGCTCCGCTGTTTATGATGGGACTTCCGACAAGCTGCATTCCTTTGGGCTTGCCTTTGCAGACTGAGGGCTGGCCTGAGCAGGTGAAATCTGCTTCAACTTGACATGTAGATGAGCACCCATCCGAATTCTTTTGATTGCCATCATCACATCCTTCTCCCGACTGAAGTTTTCCATCTCCGCAGTTATTGTTTGGTATGACTGTGCAGACTGAGGGAGAGCTTTGGCAGGTGTATCCGCTTTCGATCTGACAGGTCTTCGAGCATCCATCTCCATCTTGAGTGTTCTTATCATCGCATTTTTAGGAGCCTTCGACAACACCGTTTCCACAGGGAGATACGCACTGACCGTAGTGAGCAACGAACAGGGGATTTGAGCATGACAAGCAGTAGTTTGCTGAATCCTTGCAAGTTTTGCAGTCACGAGCGCAGGGCAAACAGCCTTCTTGAGGGTTATAAAATTTGCCTGCATCACATGCAATCGGAGGGACAACGCTGGGCTCGCAGATCTGGTTGATGTTCTTGACCCATCCTGGCTTGCAGACGCATGCCTGAAGCTTTGCATCGAAAATAGTGTTCAGAGGGCAAATTACGCAGTACGATCCGATTTTGTGGGAGTCTCCGCCGCATTGCTTTTGGCATCCATAGATCGGGTCTCTTGGCTGCTCATCGGCACAAATGCATTGACCATTTTTGATGACCTCGCCAATGAGGCAAGTATAGCAGTTGCCGAACTCATCGACAAGTTCATTTGACTTACATACTTATTCGCATTTTCCATCGACTTCTTTTTGGCCTTCAGGACAGGAGCACTTTGTCAGTGAGCTCCCCCAAATTTTTCCGATAGGGCATGTTGCGCAATACCCTTCAATAATATTTTAGCACTGCTCACACTGACCATTGTGTCCGAATCCGAATCCGGGCTTGCACTGACACTTGCTGCCCACTTGCACTTGGTTGGCGCCACATCCTGTGCAGGTATGAGTCGCAGGATCAGGGAATGTCCCAGAAGGGCACAAGCTGCAAACACCATTGACGATTCCGAGGCCTTCTTTACAAACACATTTCTTGGCTGTTTGGTCGTAAACCTGATCTCCGTAGCACTATGAGGAGCATCTGCCGTTGGTCATCTGATAACCGGAGTGGCACTCGCAAGCGTCCTTGGCTGAGTTGTAAGAGGAATCGAGAGGGCAAGCGACACAATACATGTCCTTCAGGAAAAATGGTCCGCTGCAGATCGAGCAGACTGCTCCACTGTAGCCATAGCCCTTCTCGCACTCGCATTTCTTGGTTTGGGAGTTGTACTTTTAGTACTGGCCACAGGGGTATATGCATTTGGTATTGTCGAAGTAACCGCCGATTTCGCAGCGACTGCAAACAAGAGGGTTGGCTGAGGTCTGGATGAAGCCCTGGCTGCAGACGCACTTCCCTGGGACTTGCTCGTAACTGTTTGGAGGGCACTTGTTTTTGATGGGCACGCACTCTTGGCCTTGCTTTTAGTAATCTTTATCGCACAGACAATCGCCTCCCACTAAGGTGCTGTGGCTGGAGCACTCCCTGATGCACTTCTCTCCACTTTTCTTAAAGCCAGCATTGCAGATGCAGGAGTTATCGACATTGTAGCTGTTTTCGGGACAAATGACTTTGGCCACACAGTTTCCATACGAGTTCTTGTAGTAGCCCTCTCTGCAGACGCAAAGCCCATTAAAAAAGTAAGAGTTGTCTCCGCAAGAGGTTTGGCTTGGTGTTTCAATGATGACGAGACCAATCTTGATACAGACGCCTGTGCTCTGGTCGAGCTTATAGCCTGGCTTACATGCGCATCGATAGTTTGTCCAATAAGTGTTAGGGTACTTGGTGCAGTCATCTTCGGTCCCGATTTTAGAGAGCTAGGGCTGGGCCTGGGCAGTTTTGTTGGGCTGTGCAGGTGTGGGAACATAGGAGTTAGTTGAGTCGATTGTGTTGGTAGTAGTTTGAGTGGGAGCTTGAGGGTTGTAGCTGTTTGTTGTAGCGTGTGCAGGGATGATGTTCTGGTTTTGAGTAGAAGCCCCTGCGTTAGCAGCAGTTGATTGGTTGGCTGTGGCATGGGCAGGAACGATGTTCTGATTTTGAGTGGAAGTAGAAGGAACGGAGATGGGAGTGACAGTCGGAGTGAGGGTTTGCAGATTCGAAAGATTCCTCAAGCATTCTCCATCGACGTTGTCGAAGCCAGCCTTGCAAGCGCATCCGTTTCTGTTGCCGTTTACCACTTTGCTCAGACTTGCAGAACATCGAACGCATCCCGAGCTGCCATCGCTATACTTGGCCAAGTAGGCATCAGCAGGGCACTCGTTGACGCACTGGGTTCCATATGAGTACGCTTCGAGGCAGTTTGTGCAGACACTTTTCGGAAGAGCATCGAGGATGATGTAAACGAAGGAGAAGTCACCCTTTGCCTGGGAGAGCTCGTAGCTGAAGACGAAGTCCTCGGACAATGACGAGGTGAGAGAGAAGACGGAGGGAAGGTTCAGACGAGTCAAGCCGATCAAATAGTAGGAAGGAGCCACTGCCATTTTGAAGACGTCCTTTCTGTTGGAGCCTGCGAAGCTGTATTCGGCGATTCTGTCGGAGTAGGCGGCTGCTCCCAAGGCTCCGGGGTTGAGGATGAAGTAGCTGATGAAGGCAGTTTTGAGGTCGGTCAGGGGGCCAGTCAAAAAAGAAACGTTGATGCTGCCACTGGTGGTGACTTACTGGAAGTCGAGCTGGAGTTGGAAGGAGGTGCCGTTATTTAGGGCGGCTCCATTGAGGAAGACGCGAGAGACCCAGCTGGTGGGGTTGGAGAAGGCGGGGGTATTAATTGTTTTGGTGACTCTGGAGTTTGCCAAAGATCCGAAGTCTGTTATAAAGATAAAATTACCTATTGAGGCTGTTCCTAAAATAATTTGGGGGTTGGTCGAAGCCATGAGACTGATTTTGGCGCTTCGCCAGCCGCCGTTCGCGTGAGCAAAGAGCAGCCTTACCCGAGCGTTGTCGACAGCCAGAATGCGGATGCTGGTTTCGCCATTTTGATTGGGAGATTGTATTTTGAATTACGAGTCCATCAGACCTGGGTTAAGGAGGGAGTACCGAGCGCGGCCTTGGGTTGTTCAGCGAAGGGATTGGCGAAAGTGTAATTGTACGGGACGAAAACTTGTGAATCGGGATTGCCTATTGGTGAGTTGAGATTTAAGGTGCCTGATTTAGCTAATAATTATACCAGTAACGAGTCCATTAATTTTATGATCGCCGGTGCATGCTGATGAAGCCGCATAAACTAAAATTAAGACAGTTAGGAATGCTTTCATGAATTAAGAATCAAAAAAGTAATACAATGATATTCTTTCAGCGGAGGATTTAATTTAAATGATGTTCGTCGATTAAATATGTTTATTTATCAGATTAAGAATGAAAAATTGATTTTAAGAAGTTTAGCTTTGAGCAGAGTTTAAATTATAAAAGAGGAATTATCCGAAAATTCGAATTAACTTTATATTTCATTAATTTTGGATATACATGTGAAATTCGGAATTTTTTAGGGAAAGGATGGACCTGGAACCACTGTGGGCAACTGAGAATATAATTCATTTGTTAAGGGTGTATATCTCTATGATTTTATTATTATTTTGAATATTTATGATCGGATTTTATTTGATTTTATTAAGAGTGATATATCATCATTCATAATATCATTGTATCTCAACTTATCAGACCATTATATAAATATTTTTTAAAAATTAAATTGGTTAATTCTATCGTAAAATCACCAGCCATTACCCCAACCTCCATTATTATTTCCTTGGTTGCCCCATCCTCCATTGTTAGGACCATTATTAGGACCATTGCCCCAGCCGCCATTATTAGGACCCCATCCACCATTGTTCGGACCATATCCACCATTATTCGGACCATTACCCCAACCCCCGTTATTAGGACCATTGCCCCAGCCACCGTTATTTGGACCATTACCCCATCCTCCGTTGTTAGAACCATATCCTCCATTATTAGGACCCCAATTATTTCCTTGAGGTGGTCCCCAATTTTGATTAGGTTGATTCCAACCTCCATTTCCATAATTTCCACCTCCTTGATTCATGGGGGGTCCTTGATACTAAATGGAGAGCAAGACTCTTCCAGTACTTTTACCGTTTTTGATGAGATCAACATATTCTAGATTAATTAAATGTTACCATTTTATGTTCTCGAGGGGTTCGAATAAAATTGATTAAGATTAACACTACCTTCTCCAACAAATTAGTCCTTGCCGAAATCATCATCATATACTGAAACAGACATAATCGAGCCCTTGCTCATAAAAGTTAATGTATCCATCCACTGTGGCTTTTTTCCTCCTCCTTTATTTGTTTTCGTTCTTTTTTGCTCATTTCCTATTTTACAAACAACATAGGGATCCATCTTCCCGAAAAGGTCCGTATCTTTAGTGAGCATCCCACTGATCGGCTTCACGATTAAACTCATACCTTGTAGCTTAAATAAAATATAATAATTCAAAGATTAGTAGTATGTACAGTTATAGAATATTTTTTAAACAGATTTTTCGAAAATAGGCTATTTCATAGAATGTCTGATTCTCTTGTTAAGGCAGTCGATTTTCTCATCGAAGATGTTGGCAAGCATATGAAGTCAACCAAAAAGAGATATACTTGGAAGTTTTAGGTTAACAATAAACTGCATGTTTTGGTATGTGAAGCATCATTAGTGAGTGGGAAGGTCAAACTTGTGCTAGATGGTAAGCCACTAATTTCATCAGATCTAGTTAACACAATGTTATTCCAGTATAATTTTACTCTCGAAGGCTCCTCAATGATAGTCCTGCAACAATCATCATAATTTGAACTGAGAATAGATAACAAAACATTCACGCACATTTTAGGACAATAAAAAACAAGAAAATAATTCAAAACCTAATAAGAATCAGTAGAGAGCAGCACTCCAACCCAGAACTTCACACTCCAAAACAATGGACAGATGATAAATTTGAATTTTGGTTTAATAGGAAACGGTATGAAAAAAAAGAAAAATGTTTAGTCGGATAATTGGAAAGATATGCATTAAGATAGTATTGACTATTTCAAGAAACTCCAGGAAACCAGTAATAAGATCTATGCTCAAATTAACTAAACTTTGCCTTAATAAGACAAAGGAAAGGAGGAAAAGATTATGGAACAATTCAACACCATGCAACAGCTGTTTGCTACTGCCACTCCCCAAAGCCTAGCGGAATAAAAGAAAAATAATAATGCTTTGAATTTAATGGAAGATTTTAACACCATGCAACAGTTATTTTTAACAAACATCCAAGGAAACACTTAAATTAAACAATAAACACAAAATATATCTAAAGAGTAAGAGTTCTCGACCATGCAACAACTTTTTTCAACAATTCAGCCTACTAACAAAATTGAAGTGCATCCAGCTGAGAAGAAAGCATAAGAATTTTGTACAATGCAAGAACTTTTTAAAACTCTGCAATGCCAGAATTCTGACAAGAAAGAAGTTTCACCAAGTGAGGATTTCAGTACCATCAGGAATCTTTTTCAGACTTTGAATATGAATGTTTAACCGGTAGCATAAGAGAGTTCATATATGCCTATAAATAAAATTCCAGAAAAACAGCCTTAAAAATAGATAAATGTCAATAATTCTCAGCTTCCTGATTATTCGGATTTCAACACAATGGCCAATTTATTTAAAACATCAAGTTTACCTATTCCTGAAGCTTTAAATGTCTCAAATTAAGTAAAAGAGATGAAAAAGGCTCCAAAAAATATTGTCTAAAATTAAAGCCAAGAGAATACAAACCCAAATCTCCCCAATTATAAAGAATTTTCTACTTTAGCGAACTTGTTCCAGACAAATAACCTTCCTGTCTTCGGGAAACCTCAGAAGGAAAGCTAGACTTGTTTAAATGAGGTCAAAAATGTCCAAAAAATAAATATAAACGATTTCAATACAATGCAGAATTTATTTAAGACGATGGGATCCTCACAAATTCCGACTGATTGGCAAGACCAACAAAACTGATAGCTCCAAATAATTGCATTCTTAATAAATCTTTTATAATTGAATAAATAGCATTAATCTTTTATTGAAAGAGACAAAAAAGTATTTTTAAGGTTAATTTTTTGTATTGACATCACCTCAGCTGAGCTGGAGATGGCTTGAAACTCATAAAGCAAGAGGTACATCTTATAGCAAACTTAATGTTTATTAGATGCTAAATTATTGATATATTACGCCCTTCTTTTAGCGGGTTTTTAGTTGCCCACATCCATTCCTTCGCTAGAGTAGTCAGACATCTTTGGTCTTCTAGAAGAGGATGAAATATGAAAATTGGCGAGCTCCCTAATTTCCTGGGTGACCTAACACTCACTGACATTCTGCTTATGAATATCGGTGGTAATGTGGTTGAGATAGTCAGGGAAATTCATTTTGCAAATGTAACAGAATGAGTTTCTAGGTTTGGCTGCCAACTAGGATAAGAAACAGGTTACGATTGTCGGAGTTTCTTTTTCTTAAACCCTTAAAAATAATTTTTCGGTAGTTTTCTGTTTTGATAGATGGGATTGAGTCTAAAGATCAATATAAAATCAAACTTAGCTACTGCGAACTCCAAATGCGAACATGGCTGGATTCTTCCCCTTTATAAAATAGGGCAGCATCTTCACTTTTTTCCCAGTGCTTATTTATTAACATTGTACCTATCAACAGAATCTACAATTTTGCATGTGATTGTATGATTTCCCCAGCTTCCTAATTGAGTGGCCTCTAGGATAAAAATATCGGAAGCTGGTAGAAGTTATCGAGAGCACTCGCCAAGTTGAGTTATCTCTCTCCCTTCTTTCATACAAAATATTTATAAATTAAGAGACTCTAATAACAGTTGCAAACTTTACAACAATAAATTTAAACATCTTCTAGAGTTCACGCAACTCCATAGCAAAAAAAGATATCGGATATCATTGTTGAAAAATATGTTAGATGATTTTAATATTTATTTTATTCTTTAATTAACTATATTCTAATTTCAGATTTCATCATATGTCTTTTAGCAGAATGGCTGTTCCTGCTATTATTTTGTCTGCGCTGTTCCCGGTGATCCCTAGGTTTAGTTTCATCAGCATGTTTTCACGGGTGGACGAGGAGAACAAACAAAATTATTCGATGTTCGGGTACATTGGAGGGGGATTGGGTAGAAAATCGATGTAGAGTGTAGGCAGGCTTACAAACTACTCTCCCACTGACATTGTTGATCCCAGTAAATGTTTGTTCATGGTGCAACCCTGAAGTAACAGACCTTTGAGTTTAACTGCTTAGACTGAGGCTTTATCCTCCTAAAATGTGGCAATCAATGAAAGTTTATCCAGAGCAATTTTGTTTCTAGCAGCAGCTTGCTTACAGGCATTCAAAAACACTCCTGGATGGAACAATTCAGACAGATCAAATTCTTCTTAAGTGAGTCTCTGATTAGTGGCCTTGATAACCCACTGCTTCAATAAAATGATCCTCCTTCCAAATTTACGAATCCATTCTAATGGCTCCTCGCACTCTGAATAAAAGTCCTCCCATTATTTCGGTATGCTACTTTCGATCAATTTGTTCACTAGTTTCTGAATTTATGTTGTCATTAGTCCTTTGCCTTGCAAAATATTCTCCATGAGCTTTAAGTTACGGTTTATTTTTTAAAGAAGTTCTAGAGCTTGGCTCATTTACAAGTAGATGAAGGATTACACAGGATTTTATGCTAATAGCTGAGTCTGCTTTATATTTGGAATTTTTGAATCTTTTATTTGTTTATAGCTTTGTTACCATGCTTTGAATATTGGTGACAGCATTAAAAACCATTCTTATTTTTTTAGATCAGCTCCACTACTCTTAATAGCAGTTAGTTTCTTTAGGGCCGAGATAGTTTGAATAGAATAATTCCTTTGCACTACCTTATCTATATTCTTAGGAAGCCCAAACATCGATGGGTCATCAATATCAGGAATTTTGTGGATGAAACTGGCCAGTTACTTCTGATTTTTAGGGATGGTACAACCAAAAACAACTTCTGATTGACCATTTATCACTAGAAGATTGAAATACTTCCTTAAATATGCTCTAAGCACTTTCAAATCTGATGGATTATCAATTCTACCTCCATAAATACCTTACTAGAATATTCCATACAGGGTTTCCAGATTTAAGTTTTTGGTTTATTCGTACTCTTTTATGAGATTTGTGATTATTTCGATGGAGACCTTTAAATCAGAATAGGAAAACTCATAGATTTTTGACCATCCTTGAGGAATGTAGTTTCTTCTCTCTTGGACGAGAGAATGGAAAAATGCCAGTAAAAAGATAAAGTTTGCTTTTAGTGGATTTCCTGAAGCTTCAAGTTGTTGGTAAATTCTAACAAAATTTTTCTTCATTCCTGGAGGCGACTAATACGAAACTTTGAAACAAGTCTACAATAGAACATTAGGGAAAGATAAATGTTGCTAACTAGTTAAGAAAAGTTTGAAGTTTTAGTGTTTATTTTATATAGCTCTAAATTATTTTTAAAGAATAGGAAGCCAGGATGTTACTAAATGAATATTCTTCAAGCAAAGCCATTGCCCTTTTTAAGCGGTCTATTTCATAAGTTGTAAGGCAGTTTAGTTTTGGCCTCCACCCATTGATAACTGAATATAGTTTTCACGTCCAACTTCTGCCTAACAAAATTCTTCAAGCTATTTAGAAGGGTCATAGCCTGTTGACACTATGAATAAAGCTGGAGTGTCTTTGTTGATCTACTTTTAGGAAATCGATTTAAAATTTTGGGAGTGACCACTTATACTGTTAACCCCAAGTCCTTGAGTTGCCAATTAAATTAAAGCAGTTTGCAATTTTTCAGGCCGGAAGACCATCACAAGCAAAACTTTTTGGAAAGGAGTTAATTTATTACATGAAGAAGGGAAAGATTTCTAGGGTTCAGCAGATTGATGCCATGATTAGAATTATGGATCATTAAAATTCAAAGATTTTGCAACTTTTGGCAAAGCAACACAAAAATGGTTGAAACTTTATTGTCTTTCAAAATTGGCCCAAGTCGGCAAAATTACTTTGTTTTACAATGGCACAGGAAAAGCACCAGTAAAGAAGTCCCATTATCTTTCAGAAATTGCTTGAGGGTTGACTCCTTTGAGTAGATAAAGACCAAAAGATAGTCTATCAACTTTAAAAAGAGAACTTGCCACATTGTTGAATATAATCTTATTCAATATTTCTTCTGCATTTTTCAATTTCTCATGGCTGTTAGTTTTTTCCTGAATATTGAGTTTCATTTGATCTTTGGAATCTAAGCAAGACAGGAAAAGACGACTAAAATAAGCCAAAGAAAATCGATACATGTTATTGATACGATAGAGTTCAGAAATAAGTAGATAAATTTGAGCTCCTTTTTGCGCAAGAGGTCTAAAAGTATCTCTTTCCCTATCTAACTTGATATTCAACTATTCAGATTATCTTAAACTATGAGATATGTTCGTTGATTAGACTTTAGTTTTAGTTAGATTATCAAGCAAAACTTTGTTTTCAAGAATATTTCCTGAAGAGTTTCCTAATTCTTACAATAATTCTTATTACAGTGTTGTTAAACTAGTTTTTAATCTCTATTAATTCTATAATAACTCAGATTTCTTTTTCTAGAGTTCAGGCTTTTCATGGTTAATAACCATTGAAAGAAGCTTACTTTATAGTCCTGAACGAGTCACAGAATAGTTTATCAGGGTCACTATATTGGAGGTATTAGATGGTAAGTGCATATTTGTGTTTCGAGTTGATAAAAATAGCTTGAAACCATTACTATAATCGATTATTTTATCGCCAACTCTAATAACTACTCTTGAACCTTGTTGGAAAGTATCTTTTCTGATGATTGGAACTAAAATTGGTTCAATTTCGTCAACTTCTTGAATGAGAAGTTATTTACCAAATCGAACTGCAAGTTACAAAGTATTAGTGAATTTGGAATTCCTTTGGTTAATGACCTCCATTTTATCTTTTTCTCTTTTTAACCATTCGATAGCTTGATTGTTAGGATCCATGATTAATGGCACTTTAGAAGTAAAGAAGATCATCACTGAGTTTTAAACTGAAAGAGAGTCACTTGCTAATCCAAGAC
>SSGX01000038.1 GCA_008017155.1 Neisseriales bacterium
ATATTTACATTGAACGCTTTTGGCGGTCAATTAAATATGAAGCTATTTACTTAAATGAGTATAGTGATTATAATGAACTTTACTGTGGGATTAGGAATTATATCCTATTTTATAATACTAAACGACCACATCAGGCATTAAATTATAAAACTCCGCAAATGATTTATTTTGCGTAAAATTTGGGTACTATGGCTAATTGGGAAGACTCTCTTAAAAAATGTGAAAATTGGTCTAGACAAATGGGGTCACTTTATTCTATTAGTCAAACTCCAACCTTTCAGTAACATCAATCCTTTTGTAATTTGTTGTAATCCAATTCTGCCACCCGTAGTATAATAATCTGTTATGTGTGTAACTATAAATGAAGGGTAATTTATGTTTAATCTAGCAGTTAGACCACAAACCGACCTTAAGACAAAGATTACAGAGAAATATCGCGATAATGAACAAAAATGCTTGGACAATTTGATTGAAATTCTGGATTGGGATGTAAATAAAGAAGAGCAAATAAGGCAACTTGCTACAAGTATGATAGAAAAAGTTCGGAATAACCGAATTAAAGGTAATGGTGTTGATGCCCTAATGCAGGAATTTAAGCTATCAACTGCCGAAGGTATTGCGCTTATGTGTCTGGCAGAAAGCCTATTGCGTATCCCGGATACATATACTCAAAATAAACTAATTAAAGACAAGATTGCCACCGGAGACTGGAAAAGTCATACCAAGAGTGGCAGTTTTTTTGTAAATGCCGCAAGCTGGGGCTTAACCCTGACTGGTAAACTAGTTAAAGCGGATAGTGATGCAAAACTAACTGCAGCCTTGGTGAAAGTTGTTGGCAAATGGGGTGAACCTATTATTCGTAAAGCAATGGGAACAGCAGTTCGCTTCATGGGTAACCAATTTGTTATGGGTGAGACGATTGAATCTGCACTTAAAGCAGCTACAGCCAAAGAAGCTAAAGGATATCAGTTTTCATTTGATATGCTTGGTGAAGCAGCGCTTACCGATGAAGATGCACAAAAATACATGCAAAGCTACATTGATGCCATTCACTCAGTAGGTAAGGCAAATGCTGGACGTGGGATCAAAGAAGGTCCTGGGATTTCGGTTAAATTATCGGCAATTCATCCACGTTATGTTCGTGCGCAGCGTGAACGTGTAATGAACGAATTATTTCCACGCCTAAAACACTTATATTTATTAGCCAAACAATATCAAATCGCTCTATTTATTGATGCCGAAGAAACTGATCGACTAGAAATTTCCCTAGATTTATTAGAAAAATTGGTTACCGATCCAGATATGGCTGGATTTAAAGGAATTGGTTTTGTAATTCAGGCATATCAGCGCCGCGCGCCTCATGTTATTGATTATGTGATTGATCTTGCTCGCCGTGCCAATGCACGTATTATGGTTCGTCTAGTTAAAGGTGCTTACTGGGATAGTGAAGTAAAACGCGCTCAAGTAGATGGTCAGGCAGATTATCCGGTTTATACGCGTAAATTCTATACTGATCTTTCTTACCTTGCTTGTGCTAAAAAACTTTTGTCGGCTCAAGATGCGATATATCCAGCATTTGCCACTCATAATGCATATAGTTTAGCAGCAATACACACTATAGCTGATGGTCGTGAATTTGAATTCCAGTGTCTATATGGAATGGGTGAGACACTTTATGACAATGTAGTTGGTAAGGATAATTTGGGTGTAATTTGTCGTGTCTATGCACCTGTTGGAACTTATGAAACACTACTTGCATATCTAGTACGCCGCTTACTTGAAAATGGTGCTAATTCATCATTCGTGCATCAATTGGTTGACCCGTCGATTCCGGTTAGTGAATTAGTGGTAAATCCTCTTGATCTGACACTTAAAGCACATAAAGAATCTAATCCATTCTTTAAAAAACCTGCGGATATTTATCCTGGTGGAAGAATTAATTCTAAAGGATTAGACCTTTCAGATGAGCTACAGTTAGCTACGCTAGATAAAGAATTAAACAAATTTATTGCCAATAAATATCAGGCTTATCCATTACTTGATGGCTATAAAATCAGTGATCGCGAAACAAAAACAGTGCGTAACCCAGCTAAACAAGCGGATATTGTCGGCGAAGTAAAACTTGCCAATAGTGATGAACTGGATGTTGCAGTTAGTAATGCGGTAAAAGCCTTCCCTAATTGGTCAACTACATCACCACAAGAAAGGGCAGCAAAAATAGTTAAATTTGCTGATCTGATGGAAGAAAACTACTACGAAGTACTGAATATTGTAATTCGTGAAGCTGGTAAAACGCTAAGTAATGCAATTGCTGAAATTCGTGAAGCAGTTGATTTTTGCCGTTATTACGCAGCCCAAGTAACAAATGAATTTAGCAATGAAACACATAAGGCATTAGGTCCAGTAGTGTGTATTAGCCCATGGAATTTCCCGTTAGCAATTTTTGTTGGCGAAGTGGTAAGTAGTCTTGCAGCTGGAAATACAGTAATTGCTAAACCATCGGCACAGACTAATCTGATTGCATTTTATGCTGTTGAATTAATGCATAAAGCAGGTATTCCAACAGGTGCAATCCAGTTAATGCCAGGTAGTGGAAGCACTATTGGTAATGAATTAACTAAAGATCCACGCATCAAGGCGGTAATTTTTACTGGTTCAACCGAAGTTGCCCAGACGATCAATCAGAATCTGGCGGCCAAAGCCGATGCTGCTGTCTTGATTGCTGAAACTGGTGGACAAAATGCGATGATTGTTGATTCAACTGCACTACCAGAACAAGTCGTTCTTGATGTGGTTTCATCAGGTTTTGACAGTGCTGGTCAACGCTGTTCTGCCCTTCGGGTATTATATCTACAGGCAGATATTGCAGATAAAACCATCAAAATGCTAAAAGGTGCGATGGATGAATTACGAGTTGGTAATCCAAGTAGTCTAAATACGGATGTAGGTCCAGTAATTGATACCAAAGCGCAAAAAGTTTTACTTGATCATATTGAATCATTGCGTCATAAGGCAAGGATGATGTATCAAGCAAAACTACAACCTGAATGTGAAGATGGAATTTTTGTTGCGCCAACAGTATTTGAAATTGGTTCAATTAAGGAATTAAAGCGCGAAGTCTTTGGTCCGGTTATTCACATCATCCGTTTTGCTGGTGAAGATTTGGATAAAGTAATTGCCGAAATTAATAGTAGTGGTTATGGTTTAACTCAAGGGGTACATAGCCGTCTTGAAGATACTGCTGCCAAAGTATATAATAATATCAAAGCTGGTAATATTTATATCAACCGCAATACCGTTGGTGCTGTAGTTGGGGTTCAGCCATTTGGTGGTGAAGGTCTATCAGGAACTGGACCTAAAGCTGGTGGACCATTGTATTTATACCGCCTTGTAAATACAGAAGCTCTGCCAAAACTAGATGCCAGCAAAAAAGAGGTAGATTTTAGAACTCTTGATCGTTTTGTAAATAGTCTTGGACAATTGCAGCTTGGTCAACAGGATATAACTGAACTACTAGCTGTATCAAGTAAATTGAAAGAACACTCGCCATTAGCCGATCATATTGAATTGCCGGGTCCAACAGGGGAACGGAACTTTATGTTATTTGCACCACGTGGCTATGTGGCGTGCGTTGCTGATAGTTTACGTGGCTACTGTGAGCAGATTATTCATGCCCTAGCTACTGGTAATCAGGTGGTTATGGTAAAAGATGGTACAAACGATGTACTTGCTCGCTATTTACCAAAACAATCGTATTTTACCAGTGAGTTTGCTAAAGTAGATATGCTTCATGCCTTACTAATTAGTAAGGGACATCCGAATCTTGCTAAAATTCGCAATGAATTAGCCAAACGTGATAGTTTATTAACTCATGTACTTGAAGAATTACCACAAGGTGGATACAATATCCATCTACTAGTAACCGAACGTACAGTTAGTAATAATATCACTGCAACGGGTGGTAACGTTCAGCTGATGAGTATAGATGATAGGGTTGAGTAGATGAAAAAGGCTGGTTAAAATAACCAGCTTTTTGTCTATCTTTATTTTTAGTATAATGCAAGGGTTTATAGGTAAGCTATTTGCAGATAAGGATTATATAGTAGCGCACAAGCTGTCAAGATCATTATCAGAGTTGGGCGTTATCTTAATTACTCAATAAAAGAATAACATGATCAATAGGTTATCAGATTGGGGTGCTAATATGTCCTTAGCGCCCACCAATACATCTACACCGCATTTAGAATAACTATGAATTCTTGACATATCAAGTGTATGATCTGATTCATCCAAGGAATAAATTGGGACATTGGCTTTCTTATATTCAGCTATTCTAGCTCTAAATAACATTTGCTTTTCTCTGTATGCCTTGGGATGTCTTGGTTTTTTTGTAGCGTACTTTAGCCTAATGGCAATTTACCTTGTATCCAGTTCTAAATTGTTCTTGTACTTAAATCGTATTTATCCGCTAATTTCTGGATGCTTAGTAACTCTTTTTACTTCGAGATTTTATAGAGTGAAGTTGTACTTGATTCTTTGAGGGTCAGTATTATAGTTCTTTTATGGTGAGCTCGCTATAAGATAGATTTTAACTGATAATCTTGTTATTGGATAGAGTTTTTGTGATCTGTTCAATCCCTTTTGTCAAATGTCGATATAATAATTCAGTTGCCTGATCTGTTTTTCGATTAATACATAATTTGGCAAGAGCTGCATGTTCGGCATGGCTTGGCTTAATTTGCCGATTTAAATTTCCAATATTAGCCAAATTGGTTAGCCAGTCTTTAAATTCTTCACATTCATTTCTTATTTTCCAAAGCGCAGGTGAGTTGGCTGTTGCCAAAAGTTTATTATGAAATTCACTATTTAGTTGCGCCCAGTATTCATATTGTACTAGTGTATCATTACTTTCAACCTTAGATAGGCTATATAAACTAGCCATTATCTGGGCTTCCCATTCGGTAGTGCCGAAATTGATTGCATCTTTTAAGAGTAAACATTCAATTTTGGCATGAGCCATAAGACCGTCTCTAACTTCTTCTAACGATAAGGAACTAACCCTGAATCCGGTTTTATCTTTTAATTCTACTAAGTAGGTATTGGCAAGCCTTGCCAGAGCTTCGCGAATTGGACTCATCCCGACACCAAGTAATTCTTTTAGGTATTCACCTTTTAGTTTTTCCCCGGGCTTTAATTGTCCGCTTATGATCAAATGGCGAATTTGATTAAAACAGTTGCTGGCAAGAGTAGTTTGTTTGGTCATTGTCAAATTTTATAAAATTTATATATTTATCGCTAAAATGATTTATTTTCGTTAATGATTTCGCATTATTGTACTATTTTTAGCGTAATATGGCGAATTAATTAAAATTATATTATACATATTTTATAAAAAATAGTAGATATTCGAAAATTTGTGAGGTTTATTGCTTGATGAAAAATTTGAAAGATGAAATAACTGCAGTATATACTAAGCCGTTACTTGAACTGGTAGCTACAGCCTATAAAATTCATGGTGAAAATTTTGCTACTGATATCGAAATGTGTGAACTGATAAGTGTCAAAACTGGTGGCTGTCCAGAAGATTGTGGCTATTGCGCGCAAAGTATCAAATATTCAACGGCAGTTGAAAATAATCCATTATTACCACTAGAAATAATCAAAAGTCGAATTGAAGAGGCAAAAGCTAACGGTGCTAGCCGGGTTTGTCTTGGGGCTGGTTATCGGAGTCCGAATCAGCGCGCGCTTGATACAGTTATTGAATACGTAAAGCTTATCAAGGAAAATGGGCTTGAAGCTTGTGCTACTCTTGGTGGGCTTAATGAAACTCAGGCGCAAGAACTGAAACTAGCTGGGCTTGATTACTATAACCATAATATCGATACTTCACCGGAGTATTATTCTGAAGTGGTTTCTACCCGAAGTTTTAATGATCGTTTGGCTACCATAGAGAATGTTGCTAAGGCAGGGCTTAAAGTTTGTTGTGGTGGGATAATCGGGATGGGCGAATCGCGCGCAGATCGAATTAGCTTTATTGCTGCATTATTAAATATGCCTGCGTTACCCGATTCTATCCCGGTTAATTGTTTGGTCCCAGTTGATGGTACGCCATTAGCTTCCAAAGCAAATCCTGATAAGATTGAGCTGATTCGTCTAATTGCTACACTTAGAATTTATTTTCCGCTAACCCGAATTCGCCTATCTGCTGGGCGCAATAAACTTTCTGAAACTGAACAGGCATTTTGTTTTATGGCTGGTGCTAATTCAATTTTCTGTGGCGAGAAATTGTTGACTACCCCAAATATTAGCCAGAGTAAAGACCAGCTGCTTTTTGCCAAACTTGGATTAAATAATGCTAGCACCAGCGTGGAATAGGCAGATAGACGAGGCAATCAATAAGTTGCCATTAATTCGTAACCGTTATCCACGTAGCGGTTCAAGCTCTAATAAGGTTATAGTTCGTGAAGGGCAAAGCTATCATAATTTTATTAGCAATGATTATCTTGGTTTAAGTACGCATCCACAATTAAAACAAGCATTCAAAATAGCCTGTGATGATTATGGTATCGGGAGTACTGGTGCCGCCAGTCTTAGTGGCTATACTGAAGCTCAATATATTCTAGAAAAAAATCTAGCACAATGGCTGCAATTGGAAGATATTTTATTTATGAATAGTGGCTTTAGCCTGAATAGTTCATTATATAAGCCATTGTCTAATGCTAATACTATGATCTGGCTTGATAAAAATTGTCATGCTTCCCATATTGATGGTGTACTTGCTAGTAAATCGCGTTTTGCACGCTTTGATGGTGATAATATTACTGATTTGCGGAGTAAAATTTCTAGGTTGCCGGATTTACTTCATTTGGTGATTAGTGAAGGTGTCTTTAGTATGGATGGTAGCTCAGACTATTTGGCAGATTTGATTCAGCTTCGGAAAGACTTTCAAGATCAGCTGCTTTTAGTGATCGATGACGCGCATGGAGTTGGTGTTATTGGTGAGAATGGTTTTGGGCAGATTGAAGAAACAGCATTTTTGCCGAAGGATATTGATTTATATATTGGCACATTAGGTAAAGCTTTTGCTACGCATGGAGCATTTATTGGCGGAAATAGGCAGATTATTGATTATCTACGGCAAAGTATTCGTGCCCAGATTTATACTACTTGCTTGCCTCCGGCTATTCATGCTGCAAGTAATGCAGCCCTTTCTATCATAAAGAGTGCAGAAGGGGTTAAATTACGCCAGAAACTACTAGCAAACATTGGTTTCTTCAAAACCCAAACAAAAAATCTGAGTATCCAATTAATGTATCGTGAAATAAATCATTCGCCAATCCAATTGATCGGTGGCTATTCACTTGCGCAATTATCTTATCTGGCAAAATATTTGCAGGATAAAAAGATTCTTGCCGGATTTATCCGTTATCCGACAGTAGCAAAAAATAGCCCACGTATCAGACTATCTTTACTTGCTACTCATACTCTCGATGATATATCTAGCTTATGTTATGAAATACAGCAAGGCTTATTATATGCCAGCTAATGAACTAAAATTACTTTTGATCGGGGGATTTGGCTTTAATGAGCTACCATTAAAGGGAATTAGCGAATTATTTGGCGAATATAGGTTTATTGATATTAATCAGTTTAGCGAGAACTATACTCTTGAGATGATGGCTGATAAACTAATTCAAATTCAATCACAATATATGGGAAATTATATCGTTGCTTTCTCAATGGGTGGACTGCTAGTATTAAAAGCAATGGAATTATCCGGGATGCCGTTAGCAGATACAGTAATTTTACTGAATAGCAATCCCTGCTTCATGACAAAAGAAAATTGGCAGGGAGTTAGTCACCAAGATTATGAATCGCTACTTACTCGTTTATCTAGCTCTTCATTTGATAGTTTTATGACTTATTTATCAAGGTTTTTTGCTTATCCATACCCAATTAGCAAGGAAGTGGATTACAAAAAATGGTGGGGAAATACCAATCATAAACGCCTGTTAAATCTGTTATCCATATTTGTGGCAACTGATTTACGTGAAAAATGTGCAAAGTTTATTGAGCAAATCACCTGGATAAACTCTAGTGACGATGCTCTGGTAAAAATGAATCAATCATGCCATAATTCATTTACCTTAGCTAACTCAAGTCATTTGCTATTCGATAAGCATCAACTTAATCAACTCTTTAATAAGCATATCCTGAATTTGAAAGATAATAATGGCTAAACAAATTCAGAATCTACAGACTCAGCAACGCTTAAAAGCTAATTTCAATAAAGCTGCCAATAGCTATCTTGATCATGCAATCATTCAGCAAAAGCCAGCACTATTACTTATTGATAAATTTAGGCAATATCATACTTCTGGGCGAGTGCTTGATCTTGGCAGCGGACCGGGGACATTTAGCCATGGCAAATGCCAGCTACCAGATAATCTAGTTAATGCCGATCTTAGCCTAAATATGCTAAAACAAAGTATCTGTAACCATAACGACCTTGTTTGTGCTGATGTAACCAACCTGCCTTTTGCCAACTCGGCATATTCAATAGTAATTTCAAGCCTGATGTTGCAATGGCTTGATGATAAAAATAAGGGATTTGCTGAATTAAGTCGAGTAATTAAATCTGACGGTCATTTGTTATTTACAACCTTAATTAATCCCTCCTTATGGCAGCTTGATCTGGCTTATAAACAGATTGATAGTGATGAGCATATCCGCCATTTTTGCAGTGAAGATGACTATTTTAAGTTATGTCGGAGCAATGGCTTTGAGGTTTTAGAGAGTATTATTTGGTCTGATGATTATGAATTTGCAAGCATGCTGGAATTATTCCGTCATTTTCGATTAACCGGAACAACCTTGCCACAAAAATCGCAGCAACGAGGTATTGGCGGTAAAGAGCGTCTGGCAAAGCTTGCTATAAATTATCCAGATATGAGAGATGGCGGGAAATTTCGTTTAAGTTATTATTATTTATTAATTGTAGCAAGGAAAACTTATGAGTAAACAGATTTTTGCACTGATTGGTACTGATACCGAAATTGGTAAAACTTATAGCTGTTGTCGGATACTTGAATATCTGGTAACAGTCGGGAAGAAAGTAAGCGGACTAAAGCCGATTGCCTCAGGTGTTTTAGAAACGCCACTAGGAGTAATTAATTCCGATAGTTATGCTCATTATCAGGCAAGTAATGTTAAATTGACAATTGATAAAATTACTCCATTTTGCTTTAAGGAGGCAATTGCACCACATATTGCGGCAATAAATGAAGATGTGGATTTAAACTCAACAATTGTCGCGGACAAAATAAATTCTTCAATTGCAGCAAGTGAGGCCGAGATTATTCTTGTTGAGGGAGTGGGTGGTCTAATGGTTCCATTAAATTATCAGGAAACATATCTTGATTTATTAAAAAGATTAGGACTACCAATAATTTTAGTAGTTGGGGTAAAGCTTGGTTGTTTAAATCACGCATTATTAACTAATCATGTCCTACTTAATCATGGCTTAAAGCCTGTCGGGTTTATTGCTAATTGCCTTGATAAGGCAATGCCATATCAGGTAGAAAATATCGCAACACTAGAAAAAATGCTTAGTTGTGATTTGTTAGCAACAATAAACTATGGTGGGGGTATTGAACCCTCTGCAAAATTTAATCAAGTTTTTGGGTTACAGTAATTATGCTAAGTACTTGGTTACCTGCATCTATTCCAGATGAAACAAACTTATTGAATATCACTCGTGCCAAAGGCTCATATTTATATACCGCAGATGGGAGAGAGCTTTATGATGGAGTTTCGAGTTGGTGGTGTAAACCGTTAGGGCATTGCCATCCAATTGTAACTGATACTTTAGTTCGTCAAGCTAGTTTATTTGAGCATCATATTCCGGCAAATGCAACTAATTCAGTAATCGAGGAATTATCTAGTCGGCTTCTAGGTATATTTACCCAGATGGATAAGGTAATGTATGCTTCGGATGGTAGCTCCGCAATAGAAATTGCCATGAAATTAGCATATGAGGCTCGGTTATTAAATCGCGAACAAGGTAGAAATCATTTTATCGCTTTATCTGGTGCATATCATGGGGAAACAGCGCTAACTCTTTCCGTTTGTGGGATAGATGCTTATAAAAGAAATTATCAGGGCTTACTCACACAAAATTTCTTTATCCCAAATCTCACTTATGTTAGTTCCCGTGATGATTACTTATGGCATGAATCAGATTTTGATGAGGCGTTATATCGCAAGTTTTTTGAGCTGCATGCTAGTAAGTGCTGTGCATTAATTATTGAACCAATAGTTCAGGGTGCAAATGGATTAAAAATTAGTAGCAAGGATTTTTTATCTAGACTTATTCATTTGGCTCGCGAGTATGGGCTTTATATTATTGCTGATGAGATCATGGTTGGACTTGGACGTCTTGGCTGCCACTCAGTTTGTGTTAGTTATCTTGGGTTTGAGCCAGATATAGTTTGTTTTGCCAAAAATCTTACCGCTGGAGTTATCCCAATGAGTGCAATAGTGATTAATAAAAAAATTACTGATATTTTTAGGTACTATCGTAAGCTATTCCCACATTCGCATACTCATAGCTGTAATACGCTTGGCGCCAGTGTTGCTAATGCTTATTTAAATCATCTTGCTAATTCGGATATGTTAATAGAGATTAAACAGAATGAATTAGGGTTGCTACAAATGATGCAGGGTTTCGCGAGTAGATATGGTTTTATTATTAATCCGCGGGTAATTGGTGGGATAGCTGCATGTGATTTAAATCTTCCTGCTTCCACTATTTCTCAAATATTTAACCTTGGTATTCAATGTGGAATATATCTGCGTCCAATTAATAATACCCTGTATGTGATGCCTCCCTTACATGATTTAACTAGTGATAGTCCAATAATAAAATCATTACTTACAATGGTTTTGGAGGTTTTGCAAAAATGGGAATAGCTTATGCAAATTTGGAACGGTTTCATTTCTAGTGTAATGCTATCATACTGTGTGTTAAAAAATTTATCGGATGAGTATAGCTTAGTTAAAATGGCAAGGAGCAGTGATGAAAGTAGTTAGTATTTTATTTAGTCTGATAATATCGTTAATAACTCTTATTGGTTGTACAGATAGCAAGGTGAAATCTCTTCAGCAAATAATAAATGCAAGTAATTCAATAAATGCAAGTAATTCTGCAAAAGTTTCAACTTCTATCTTAAATAAATCAATAAATGTTGATGTCGATAAAGAACGAGTGTGATAATTTTTAGTGTAAAGTTAATATGAAAAACAAATCAATTTTTATCTTATTGTCAATAATCTTTAGTTACCCGAGTTTTGCTCGAGAAACTCAGGATTGTAAAGCTCCTCTTCTGGGTGAAAGTTATCTAAATGCTGCCAATCCAGCATATCTTCAATTAAATAACTATAAATACCTAAATCAGAAATTACCAGCAAAACTACGTTATCTGGATAACTATAAGATTATTGCGAGTGCACAGTTTAGTGAATCTCAATTTATAAATGCGATCCAAAATAAAGGAAAAGTCATTGATGTAGATTTGCGGGCTGAGTATCATGGCTTTAATAACGGGATTCCTTTTTCTTACATTGCATTGCCGTATGATAATGTGAACTTTGGTAAATCACAAGATATTATTCTTAAAGATGAGCATCAGATTTTATATAATGGCTTGGCAAATGATAAATATATCAAGTTCTATCGTAATAATCTGAAGCATGTTCCCGATATGAATAGTCCAACTATGTGCTTAACCAGTAATATAAAAAGTGAGTCAGATCTTGTTGCCAAATATAATCAAGAGTATTATCGGATAACCGCAACAGATCATTTAGCTATGTCCCCTGATAATATTGATCGCTTACTTGCCTTATATGATGAGCGATTGAAATCAAATCCTTCGCAATGGGTATATCTACATTGTCAAGGTGGGGCAGGGCGAACTACTACCGCTACAGCGATCTTGATTATGCTAAAACAGAAATCTAGCGAATCATTAATGCCATTTGATCAGCTAATTAAATACGTTGAACAGGTAAGTAGTTATAAATTAGTACCAAGTTGTAATGCATCAGATAAATCGTATCGTTGTCAGGCAAAATGGCTGCGTTATCAGATGCTTCAGCAGGTTTATAATTTTGTCCAAAAGCGTAAAGGGCAGGAAAGCTATACTAGCTGGACATCTAGGAACTAATTTCTGGATGTTTATCTCGTAAATATCAGTCAAAGTAATGATTATGTTCATCATTTTGATAGTAGTGTTGATGGTGATAGTTATGCGCTTGCCAATATTGCCTAGTAGGTTACTTATGACTGATTAGGGGGTTGATTGTCCTAAGACAATTACCCATGGTTTACATAGGCTACTAGGTATGAATTTATGCATATTCATCTTGCGGGCTTTTTCAATCAGTGTATTGGTATTGGCATCATAGATTCCAAATTTTGGACAGATTGATTCAGTAAGTGTTTTTGCAATTGAGCTTCGGCTGATATTTAAAATAGTGGCAGCCTCACGCTGTGAGAGTCCGATAGTTAACAAGAATAGAATCTCATGCTGGCGGCGACTTAGTGGAATTTTTAATTCTTCAGATTTTTTTATTATCGATGGTACATCGAGTGATTTATCATGATAGCCTGAAAGATAATCATTAACACCAAACATATTAAACTCAGTAATCGTCATTTGGGCACCAATTATTTGCCCACAACAATGAAAAATAGGGGTTTGGTAAGTGATAATTGTCGAACTGAAGACTCTTGCAAAGGGGTGAATTATTACTGCACTAATCGGGATTTTTTCTGTGAAAACCCTTGTTCGTAGAGCTAGAGTCTGTTGAATTATTTCTAAGGCACTATTTACGGTTTCTTGATTACTATTTTCAAGAATAGGAAATTCCTGTCTCTCAGCCAGTTGGATATTTCTTCCTTGCATTTCTTCCCAGTTTGTAAAGCCAAATTTCTCAGCATAGAGATTGGTTGCAACCACTAGCTTGCCTGAAGTATCCCAGATTACCGAGACGATATTTGATTCCGCTAATGGCAGGAAGCTGGGAATAATAATCTTCTCAAAGTATTCATTTATTTCATTAGTACTTAGAGCATGAGACATTTTTATTCCTAAAAGTTATTGTGATATTATAATTGATTTAGATCTATCTTGCAGTAAAGAATAATAGGGTGGACTTGGCTTTATTGGCAACTTTGATTCACTAATTGGCTAGTTCAGGTAAAATATTGATTTGAATATCTGGATTGGATTAGGTTATGCGAAAAATAATTAATTATCAAAGTAAATTTTTGGCTTGGGATAAAGATGTAATAATTCTAGCAACGCAGGCTGGCATTCTTGCGGTTATGTTTAGTTTGATTCAGGTCTTATTTAAGCCTGAGAATGATGCAGCGATTTTTGCGATGATTGGAGTTTTTATTGCGGCATTGGTTCAAACGGTTGGTATTCGGGTTAATATCTTAAACCGAGTAAAGGCTAATTTAATTCTATCAATTGGTACTGGTATTACAACAGCGATTGGTTGTTACGTTGGAGATTCTTTCCTTGCTACGGCGATTGGGATTCTTCTTTTAGTTCCCCTAGTCGGACTTACTAGTTCGGCTGAGCATTTATCTGCTGCAATAATCTTATTTACTATCGATTTATTTATAATCGGCAGTGGTGCACCAACGGTTTCATGGCATTTAGCCATTCTTAACGGTTGTTCGCTTGCGGTTGGTGGAATATTGTTAGCAATTATTGCGCTTCTATTTGCTAAACCATTTAAACAGCTTGAGCCAGTTGCCGTAAAATATAAGTTTAGCTTAAGAGGTGTATTTATAAATTATCAAAGTAATCTTGGTTTTAGCCTGATTTTGACTGTAGCGGTATCAATTGCAAATGCTATTTCTTACTTATTTAAAATGCCGCAAGGTTTCTGGATTCCAATGACGGCATTATTAATCTTGAAGGCTGATCATGATTTTACTAAGTCTAGAATGAGTCATCGTCTGACAGGGACATTGTTTGGCAGTTTATTGGCGGTTTTAGTTGCATTACTTATAAGTGATAAATTGATACTTGCGCTTATGATGTTGCCAATAATGTTTTTTATAGTTATATCTATGGCACGCCATTACGGCGCATATACTGCTATATTAACTGTTATGGTTACGGTAATGATGAATTTGATGACTCCAGATGGGTATTTAATCGCTACTCATCGTTTGATTGATACTCTACTTGGGGTTATTACGGTTGCAATAACACTTTGGATCTTAAAGCCATCGATTCATAAGTTTTTGCGTAAAAAAGAATAAGAGAAATAAAAAAAACCCTCAAAATGAGGGTTTTTAAAATCATGGACCATTACGGTCTAGAAGATGGAATTTTTCTTTTACGTCTTTCCATTCATCCGCATCAGCAGGTGCTGCTTTTTTGGCAGTGATTGGTTTCCATGCTGGATTTTGAGATAATTCAGCGTTTAGCGCAATGAAATGCTGCTGGTCTTCAGGTACTTCATCTTCTGGATAAATCGCATTTACCGGACACTCAGCAACGCAAAGCGTGCAGTCAATACATTCATCAGGCTCAATTACCAGAAAATTTGGACCTTCACGGAAGCAATCAACCGGGCATACATCAACGCAATCAGTATATTTGCATTTGATGCATGATTCAGTAATAACATATGCCATTTAACTGTCCTTATTTTCTTTCTACAGCAAGAGCTACACCCATACCACCACCGATACATAATGTTGCCAAGCCTTTTTTAGCATCACTACGATTCATTTCATGGAGTAAGGTAACTAATACACGTGCACCAGATGCGCCAACTGGGTGACCAAGAGCAATTGCACCACCATTAACGTTTACTTTTGCAGGATCAAGACCCAATTCCTGATTAACTGCAGCAGCTTGAGCAGCAAAAGCTTCATTTGCCTCGATTAAATCAAGATCAGCAACACTCCAGCCAGCTTTAGCAAGAGTTTTTTGTGTCGCGTAGTATGGTCCCATACCCATGATCGCAGGGTCTAAACCAGCAGAAGCATAAGCTTTAATATATGCTAGTGGTTTCAAGCCTAATTCTTTGGCTTTAGCTTCGCTCATCATCATAACTGCAGCAGCACCATCATTGATTCCTGATGCATTACCTGCCGTTACCGTGCCGCCTTCTTTTTTAAATGCTGGCTTTAATTTAGCTAAAGCATCAACCGTTACACCAGACTTAATAAACTCATCCTTGGCAAATACAACTGGATCACCTTTACGTTGTGGAATTGTAACTGGTGCGATTTCTGCATCAAATTTACCTGCTTTTTGAGCTGCTTCAGCTTTATTTTGTGAAGCTGTAGCTAAAGCATCTTGTGCTTCACGACTGATATTGTATTTCTCAGCAATATTTTCAGCAGTAATACCCATGTGGTAATGTTGGTAAGAATCAGTTAACGCATCAAAGATCATGCTATCAACCAATTTAGCGTCACCCATACGGAAACCATCACGTGAACCAAGTAATAAATGTGGTGATAATGACATATTTTCTTGACCGCCAGCAATAACGATTTCTGCATCACCAGCCATAATTGCTTGAGCTGCCAAATGAGTTGCTTTAAGACCAGAGCCACACACTTTATTAATAGTCATTGCTGGAACTTCTTTTGGTAAGCCAGCCTTTATAACTGCTTGGCGTGCAGGGCATTGACCAGTTCCGGCTGCCAATACTTGACCTAAAATAACTTCGCTGATTTGCTCAGGTTTTACGCCTGTTTCTTCAAGTAAAGATTTGATTACTGCTGCTCCCAAGTCAGAAGCAGGAACTTTTGCTAATGTGCCATTGAAATTACCAATTGCTGTGCGCTTAGCGGCTACGATTACTACATTTGTCATAAGTAAATTTCCTTTAAAACAATGAATAAGATAATTTATTAAATAACTATTAAGCAGTTTCTGCTTCAATGATAGTTAATGCTTTTGCGGTTACAAATTCACCCGGTGCATCGGTTAATGCCGGAAAGTCTTTACTACCTAAGGTTTTAGATGCTTTTACCTGTTTGCCAGATAATGCTGCGTACCATTGGTTCATGTCTTTCCACCAGCTACCTGGCATTTCAGAAGCATTATGGAACCATGCCGCAGGGTCTTTATCTAGGGTTTCATTTACCCAATAATTACGTTTATCAGTAGTTACCGGATTTACTACTCCAGCTGTGTGACCTGAAGCCCCTAGGACAAAGCGAATTTGAGCGTTTTTCATATACCATACAGTTTTATAAGCTGAAGTCCATGGCACAATATGATCTTTTTGGGCAGCAAATAGATAAACCGGATAGTCAATTACATCCAAGTCCATCACTGTACCACCAACCTCAAATTCATCTTTTACCAGAGCATTGTCAATATATAGTCTTTCCATTAGACATGAATGCATTGGTAATGATAAATCAACCGTGTCATTATTCCAGTATAATAAGTCGAACTTTTGTGGTGTTTTACCTAACAAGTAATTATTTACCCAATAGTTCCAAATTAGTTCATTGGCACGTAATGCCGAGAAGGTTTGTGAAATAATCCGTCCTGACATTACACCACCAACTTGTTTTTTAGCTTCGCGTAATTTCATTAAATCACGATCAAGGAATGCTTTAATATCACCTGGTTCAGTATGATCAAGCATAGTTGTCATATGTCCCATGCTATTAATCCAGTCTAGACCACGATTTTTAAGGACAATCGCTGCGGTTGTAAGGATAATCCCACCAACACAGTAACCTAGTGTATTTATTTTCTCTTTACCAGAGATTTTTCTAATCGTATCCAATGCTGCGATTATACCGTGCTCAATGTACTCTTCCCAACGGTAAGTTTTTATTGAAGCATCAGCTGATTTCCATGATACCAAAAATACGGTATACCCTTGATCGACCATATACTTAACCATTGAATTACTTTCTTGTAAATCAAGGATATAATATTTATTAATGCATGGTGGAACAATTAGTAATGGCGTTTCGTATACTTTTTCAGTTGTTGGCGTATATTGTATTAGTTCAATTAGGCTATTTCTGAAAATCACTTTGCCGGGAGTTGTTGCCAGATTTACCCCTACCTCAAAGTGAGATTCATCTGTCATCGAAATATAACCATTTTTGATGTCATCCATCATGTTACGCATACCATCAGCAAGCGATTTGCCATGCGTATCAATCATGGTCTTAATTACTTCTGGATTGGTTAAAGCAAAATTTGATGGTGAAATGGCATCGATATATTGACGCATAAAAAATTGCATCCGAAATTTGGTTTCTTCGTCCATTTCTGCATTACTAACAAAGTCAAACAGTTTTTGTGACATGCTTAGATAGCTTTGTTTTAGGTAAGCAAAGAAAGGGTTTTTTTCCCAGTCAGGGTCAGCAAATCTACGATCTGCAGGTTTCCTGTTTTCCTGCTCGACTGCTGCCTGATTTTGGTCGCAAAAGCTACCCCATAGGCCTAACTGTTCCTGATAGAATTTATTTTGTGACTCAAGGTATGAGCGAGTATTGTCAAAAAATTTTTGATACATATCAAGAAAAGGATTAGCTGGGGTTTCCACAGTTTTGGGTGTAGACATATTAAGTAGATTTTGAAACCAGGTTTGATTGGCAGTTGCCAGATTGGTGAAAAATTCATCAAAATTTTTACCAGGATTAAACATATAAAGCCCCTGTTTTGTTGATTAAAATTAATCCCATTATTCTAGCACTTATTAATTATCTAAATATAACAATTTGTATCTGGCTTAATGGCTTATTATTGTGTGCTGCAATATAAAGTTGTAACCTATTTGATCAATACCTATTTAAGATAGGTTTTAGTTAGTGTATGTAGTGTTACTAATACTATTTGGGAGGGGAGAATGTTAATAGGATATAATAACTCCTTGATATGGAAAGAGTCTTAATGCTTAAATCAAAGAAAATTATACTACTATCAATCTTTTTTACTGCTTTTAGTGTTTATGCCAATGCCTCTGTAGCGCATCAAAAAGAACAAAATATCTTATTGCTTGTTTTATCTCTTATTATTGGTGGTGCTGCTCTTTCTTGGGTAGTGCGTAAAGCTGGCTTGCCTGCAGTTACAGGTGAGCTTGGGCTTGGTATGCTATTTGCTGTATTGGCACATTATAATATAAGCTTTTGGCCTAGTGTGACGCATAGCTCAATTATTGCTTTTTTTGCTGAGATTGGAAGTATATTATTATTATTTGAGATTGGTCTTGAATCGAGTGTTGACGGACTTTTTAAGGTTGGGAAATATGGGCTAATAACTGCAATAATCGGTGTAATTGTTCCATTTTGTCTGGGATATTGGCTTTTAGGTGATATTATATTATCTAGTCATGATGTTAAATTAAACCTGTTTCTTGCTGCCACGTTAGCTGCGACTTCGACTGGGATTTCTGTAAGAGTTTTTAAAGATCTTGGTATTATTAATAATTCTGCCTGTCAGATTGTTCTTGCCGCTTCAATAATTGATGATATTTTGGGGTTGATAATTCTTGCTTTTGTTTCTGGTTTAGTTATTGCTGGGAGCACTAGTTATTCGGCAATGGGGCTCATTTTATTAAATGTTGGAGTGTTTTTTTTCATGACGCTAGTTTTAGCAAGAAAAATCACACCAAACATAATAAACCAGGTTTTACGAATTAGTAATGATGAGCCAATGGTGTTGGCAATCTTATTGTCCTTTTGCTTATTTTGGTCGTGGACGGCTTCTCTCGTCGGGTTAGCTCCGATTATTGGGGCTTTTGTTGCTGGGCTTATTATTGATGAAATTGCTTTTAGGCGTAGTTTACATCCATATTGGTATAATCGTATTTTGGAGATGGATGATAGAGAAGGTGTTTATCAAGAGTTTAAGACAGATATTATTGGACATTATTATAAAGAACGCTTAAGTAATCTGGTAAAGCCACTTAATCATGCTTTTGTACCAATTTTCTTTGTTTATGCCGGAATGCAGGTTGATATTATCGCTGTTGCAAACTTCAAAATTATCCTTTATGGAGTTGCAATTAGCTTGATTGCAATAGCTGGCAAGCTTGTTAGCGGCATTTTTTTGCCAAAATCAGTTAATAAACTGGTAGTTGGTTTTGGAATGGTTCCACGCGGGGAAATAGGTTTGATTTTTGCCTTGACTGGGAAAGAGCTCGGGGTCTTTTCGCAGGAAATATTTGCAGCCATCCTGATCATGGTGATAATTACTTCGCTAGTAACCCCGATTGCGTTACAAAAAATTGTCGGTGGTGGTAAAGTATGAAGATAAAATTTAGCAAAATGCATGGTTTAGGGAATGACTTCATTATTCTTAATAACCTTGATTTGAGTCTGAAACTAACAAGAGAAGTTATTCAAAAGCTGTCAGATCGTAAATTTGGGATTGGTTGTGATCAACTATTAGTAGTTGAACCAGCAAGCGATGGGCTAAGTGACTTTTTTTATCGGATTTATAATAGTGATGGTAGTGAAGCCGGGCAATGTGGAAATGGTGCACGTTGCTTTATTAGTTTTCTTCATTTGCAAGGTTTATCTAATAAAAGTAAGGTGAAATTACAAACAAATACACGAGTAATTGATGGACAGATAATTAATCCGTCGGTAGTAGAGGTTAATATGGGGAATCCAGACTTTAAGCCCGAGAATATACCACTAAATCTATCCGAAGCGAGTAATTATGAGTTTAAATTTGATAATCAATTAATCCAGTTTGCAGCCGCTTCTATGGGGAATCCGCATGCGGTCATTCGTATTGCTACGCCGGAAATACTTGAAGATAATGAGTATATGGCTAAAATTGGTAGCATGTTTCAACAAAGTCCAATTTTTCCGGAAAGCGTGAACGTTAATTTTATGTATGTTGAAAATGAGGGGCAACTAAGGCTATGTACTTATGAACGAGGTAGTGGGCTAACCCTTGCCTGTGGTAGTGGAGCATGCGCCACTGCAGCAGTTGCGATTCGCGATGGCTTGGTTCGACAAAAAGTGAAGGTTATTATGCCGGGTGGGGAATTACAGCTTAGCTGGACGGATGCTGGTCTATTAATGACAGGAGAAGCGATTCATGTTTTTGATGGTGAGATTGAAATATGAGTGAGCTTAATCTAATTATTCCTGGACTGATCTGGAGCGAAGTTGACGACCTTGAATACATACTTCATGGGGCAAAATTCGATGCAATTAGTAAAATCATCGCTAAATCAAAAAAAGCTGATCATAATTTTAGCTATAGTGATTTGATTTATGGGCATGATTTTTCTGATAACAAACTCTCGCTTGCAGAAAACTATGCTAAAAAGTTAGGTCTGCCGGTTGGGTACAATTATATCCTCCTAGAACCAACTAATCTTCGTGCCGATCGTGACCGCTTATTAATTGCTGAAAGTGATATCCTCCAGCTAAATGAAGTGGAGAGTCTTAACCTGCTTAGTATATTGAACCAACATTTTAATCAGGATGATATTTATTTTAGCTATATCTCTGAGCATTTATGGTTGGCCCAATTACCATTTTCGGTGAAACATTTTAAGACTTGTCCGATAGTTGATATAATTGGTTGTAATATTGATGAATATTTGCCTAGTGGTGAGAATTATTTGTTATTGCATCGTATTTTAAACGAAGTCCAGATGTTATTTCATAATTTTGAGTTAGAGACTAAACGTGAGGAAGAAGGCTTAGTTGCAGTAAATAGTGTCTGGTTCTGGGATAAAAAATATAAGCAGTTACCTTCGGAACTTAATCAAATTATCAAGCCGGAAAGTGGTAGTTTTTTTGTGGAGGCAGGTTTCATCAATTCTAATACTGCAATCCTACTTGATAAAGCATATTTTCCGCTTTGTTATCAGGATAGTTTTGCGTGGGTTGAAAACCTTAATCTATTGGATAGACATTTAGGTACTGTACTTGGCTTACTGCAAAGTGGTAAAATTCGGTATTTAAAGCTTTGGGTGCCACAAAAGAATAAGACTATTGTTATGCACCTGAATAAAATGAGCCTATATAAATTCTGGAAAAAAGGTAATTATAAACAGTTAGTAGCCGATTTCCAGTAATATTAAATGTAACTACTCATGCTATGTAAACTCGTATAACTGTGAAAATATGTAGCAAAAGCAGTTATTGTTAAAGATTTGAAAGACGAAGCAGGTTGTTATGAATTATAAAAAAATTATAAAAATTTCGCTAATCAGTGTTGTAAGTGTAGTTGGAGTTGGGCTTCTTACGGTTGTAGGCGTTGTGACTCTTGTAAATCCAAACCGATTTAAACCACTTATTGAGAAGGCAGCCCATGAAGCAACTGGACGTAAACTGACTTTGGCTGGTGATATTAGCTGGACAGTTTATCCAAATCTGGGGTTAAAGTTGAATGATGTTAGCCTATCTAATGAAAGTGGCTTTAGTCCGGCAAATATGCTTCAGGTTAAGTCAGCCGACGTGGCCGTCGGTTTATTTCCTTTACTTTATAATCATTTGGTGGTTAAAAACCTAGTGGTTGATGGTCTGACGATGTCATTAGCCCAACAAAATGGGAAAAATAACTGGACATTTACTCCTGTTAGCGAACCAAGCACAGCCGGTGGTACTGGTGGCGGTGAGTCGCAGGCAATCCATGTTTCATTAAGTGGCATGAAGCTGTCTAATATGACAGTTAGCTATGATGATTATGATGGCAAAATTCACCAAAGCATCAAACAGGCAAACCTTATGGTTGATAGTGGTTTTGGTGGTGGCATTGAGTATGATTCTAAGGCTGAATTAATTGATCTATCAAAAGTTAAGTTTAATTATAATGATGATGCGATTGGTGAAATGACATTTACCGCTGCTAATTTTAGTAATCCCAAATTTAGTGGTGACTTTAAAGTAACTAAGCTAGCTGCGAATAAATTACTGAATGATTTGAATATAGCAGTTAAAGAGCGTAAAGGTAAAAGCATACTAAATAACATTACCTTTGATGGTAAAGTTTCTGGTACTAAGCAGAATTTGGAACTGGATAATTTTAGTTTTAATCTAAGCGATGCGCTAAAAGGTAAAGTTAGTCTGGTAGCCAAAAGTTTAGATAAATCACCTAGCTTTAGTGGTGATGTAAATCTTAGTGAAATGGATTTGAAAGCTCTAATGAATCAATCGCCAGTTCAGGTACGTGAGCTTGAAAATAATAAACTTTTAAAAAACCGTGCTGCGTTTAGTGCCAAATTTAGTGGCGATATGAACAATCTGCGTTTGAATGGTTATCATTTTAAACTTGCGGATATTATGCAGGCAAGTGGTAATTTACAGGTGAAAAATTTCAAAAATCCAGCGATTGTGGGTGATGTTAGTTTACCTGAATTTAATCTTAATCAAGTACTGGATAGCCTGAATATAGCTACTAAAGAACGTAAAGACAAGCCGTTATTGAATAAATTTGCGTTTAGTAGTAAGTTTAATGGTGGTTTAAATAGTATGACGTTGAGTGGCTATAGTTTCAAAGTTGGTGGCTTAGTTAGTGGCTCTGGTAGTAGCGTGCAAATCCAGAATTTTAGTAATCCGGCAGTTGCAGGTGACATTAATCTGCCAGAATTTAACCTAAATCAAACACTTGATGGTTTAAATATTGCAACAGCTGATCGTAAGAATAAGCCGCTACTAAATAAATTTGCTTTTCATAGTAGATTTAAGGGTGATATGAATAATATGGCATTAAGTGGCTATAGTTTCAAAGCTGGTGGGATTTTTGCTGGTTCAGGTAATGGAGTTCAGGTGCAAAATTTTGCCAACCCAAAAGTCTCTGGTGATATTAATTTGCCTACTTTCTCAGCAAATCAGGTTATGCAGCAAATGGGAATGACACCACCGGATATTCCGAATAAAGCTAGGCTTAATCAGGTAGCTTTACGGACTAATTTTGCTGGCAGTCAAACGGCAATGAATCTTACTCAGATGCTATTGAAAGTGTCTAATACCAATATTAGTGGCAATGTAAATGTTACTTCATTTAAGCCACTTGCGGTAACTGAAAATATTACTATTGATGCACTCGATGTTTCTGATTTTAGTGATGTAAATGGGTTTAAGGTACCATTGAAGAATATCCAGATTCAGGGTAATTCAAGCATTGCCGCAAATGGCGAAATGTCAACCTTAAATGGTCGCCAATCAGTACAAGTCGGAAATGTTATCTTACTTGGCTTTAGTGTTGATGAACAGGTTCATTATATGGATCGTACCATTAGTGGTAGCAATCCAAATGGTGATGTTTTACGTCAACTTGGTAATGCCGTGCAGATCAATCAGGCAATGGATAAGGTTAAGGCTGAAGTAATTAAGGCAACTTCGCCAGGACCGAAAGATTATAGCAAGAAAACTGATCTTGGTAGTTTTGTGACTGTCGCTGTAATCAAAAATGGGCTAGTTAATCCTTCAGCATTTAAATTAAGCGGACCAAGTCTAAGTGCTAATGGTGGCGGTTCGGTAAATTTGGCTACTAAAACGCTTAATTACAATGTAAGCTCGCAGTTGTTAGTATCAGGGATTAATCCGGTATTTAAGAAACTTACCTTCCCGGCAACGGTTAAAGGATCATTTAAAGATCCAAGTCTATCGGTTGACTGGAGTTCAATTACCCAGCAGTTGATAAAATATGCAATTACCAATGGCGGTGATCAGATTAAAAATGCGGTTAGTCAAGGAATTAATCAAGCTGTAGGAAATCAAATCCGGCAATCTGTTGGGCAACAGGGTGGTGATCAAGTTATTGATGGTGCTAGCAAGGCGGTTACCGGAGTTATACAGAATATATTTGGCAAATAGTCAACAAAAAGGAATCTAATGAAATTAAATCTTAAACAAAGACTTCAGGAAATGATGAAGGAATCTTTTAAACCTAAAGGTGCAAAAGTAAGCCGTGAAAAAACTGAAGTAAAAGATCTGGCAACTGCTTCGCGAGAAGCAAAAAAAACTCAGGAAAGACAAGGTAAACGCCGTAAGCCAGTAACTACTGAAAGTCGGTCTTTTGATAATGACGTTAATCCGCAGCGTAGAAACGCCAAGCGGGTGAAACTATATCGCCAGAACCAGCAGGAGAAAATTACTTCACAGCGGATTCGTGATGAACGGGTGGAGTCAAAAGAGGTGTATGGTGAAAGGCTTGGTAAAGCCCTTGCTATGTCGGGTGTTGCTTCTAGACGTGATTGTGATGCCCTAATTGCATCCGGAAAAGTATTAGTTAATGGTAAAACTGCTGAACTTGGGCAGCAAATCACTCAAAAGGACCGGGTGGAAGTACTTGGTAAGCCAGTGCGCATTAAATGGCAAGATAGGCTTGCGCGGATAATAATCTATCATAAACCAGAAGGGGAGTTAGTGTCTAGAGATGATCCTGAAGGTCGGCAAACTGTTTATGATCGAATCCCGCTATTAAATAATCGCCGCTTCATGGCAATCGGGCGGCTAGATTATAATACCAGCGGGTTATTGATTTTTACCACTTCTGGTGAATTGGCTAATCACTTTATGCATCCACGCTACGAAGTTGAGCGTGAGTATGCGGTACGTATCTATGGTGATCCATTAACTAATGAGCAAATTAGTGAATTAAAGAGTGGAATTGAACTTGATGATGGGAAAGCTAAATTCAAGGAAGTTATAAAAATGGAACGTCAGGATAGTGATGCTAAAAATCATTGGTATAAGGTAGTTTTACTTGAAGGGCGTAACCGTGAAGTTAGAAGAATGTTTCAGCATTTTGAACTAACCGTGAGTCGTTTGATTCGTACTCGCTTTGGTGTAATTGATTTACCACCAAGGCTAAAACGTGGTAATTACTATGAGCTAAATGAAATTGAAGTCGCTAGAGTAATGCAGGCTTTCGAACTTACTATTGCTGGTACTGAAAAGTAATCAATAAGCCTCTGAAAGTGTGGTAATTTTACCAATTGCCACATATATTTGTTTTACTTGGTTTAACATAGATTAAGTAACTAATTTTCTTAAATAAAATGCATATTTATCTTAAATAGAGCGATAGTTTTAATCCTCAACAACTATAGTTTTTAGCTCAGATTGTAATCTTATTCATTGCGTTATAAAATTGGACTAGCATATTCTTTTAAAATGATTTAAAATGAATTAAGAATATTGATAATCTATTGAAAGATAAAAATGAAAACATTATTAACATCATTATTTTTTCTTTTTCTACTTGCTAGTTGTAGCGGTGGTGGAGGTGGTGGAAGTACTTCAAACGGCTTACTTAGTTTTAATCAAAGTAACTACCAATTGAAAGATGATGGTGTTACAGAAGTTATGCTTGATTTGTCAGGCTCAAGCAGTACTTCCGGAGTAGATGTAACAATAACTTCTTCTAATAATGATATTTTCACTATAGTAAATAATACTTGTACTCTTTCAGATGAATCAGGATTTCCCAATTCTTGTGAAGTTTTCATTAAAGGTGTTTCTACAGGTAGTGCCTCAATCATTGCATCGGCTTCAGGGGTTACAGAAGCGACTGCTGCTGTTTCAGTTGGAAGTCAAGTGGTTCCGGGTACTTTGTCATTTAATCCTGTTAGTGAATCAGTAACTCTGGGTGGTACTACTCAAGTTACAGTTAATTTAAATGGTAGTTCAGGTGTAAGTAATCTTGTAGTTAATTTAGCTAGTACAGATCCTTCTATAGCAAGTCTAGAACATTCAAGCTGCATATTGGATTCACTCTTAAGAAGTTGCACCATTCTTATTAACGGAAACCAAAATGGAACAACTACTATTTCAGCTAGTGCTAGCGGATATACGACTGCTATTAATAACGTGACAGTAATAGCTGAATCAGTACCCGGTACATTAAATTTTAAGTCCAATAAACAATTACAAGTTGGAAATAGTGAGGAAGCTACATTAACATTGAGTAATAGCTCAGGAGTTAGCAACCTTCAGGTATCTTTTTCCCTAGCAAATAATAACGCTACAATAACTCCTAATACGTGTAATGTTTCAACCGATAAGCCAAACTGTTACATTCGTGTAACTGGTGTAAATGTGGGTAGTGATCAAATAGTTGCACAGGCAAATGGCTATAGTAATGCAGGAGCTAAGATAAATATCACTTCCGCCCCTATTAAAGGATCTCTCTACTTTAATAAGGCTTCTGAGTCAGTTAGTGTAAATGGACTAACCAATGTTGAGTTGCTCTATACTGGAGGAAGTGGTGTTGAAAGTCTCAATGTTAACTTGTCTGTTAGTAATAATGGTATTACCATTTCACGTCAAAATTGTGTAATGAATAATATTCACGGTGGCTCATCTTGTGCAATTTCTGTTTCTGGTATTACTCAGGGGCAATCAATAATTACTGCATCGGCGTCTGGATATCCAAGCGTAGCTAATACCGTCAATGTATTACAAAGTGGGACAATCATTTATGGAACATTACAGCTAAAACCACAAAATGCAGATATAAAAACATCAACAGTATTGCCGATGACACTGATTTTGAATGATAGTTCAAATGTTGAGAGTTTGACTGTTAATCTGTCTTCAGCAAATACTGCGATAGCTAGCTTGAATACTTCTACTTGTACCCTTTCGTCGCTAAATAATGTTTGTAGTTTTAATGTTACTGGTGGTTCGGAGAGTGGATCAACGCTTATTAGTGCTACTAATAGTAATTATAATACGGTCAATTCATCAATCACTGTTACACCAAAAGCTAGTAGTTACTTCGTATTTAGCCCTGATAAGGTTGTTTTATCGAACCAAAATACAACAGCGCAGACTCCTACTTTGAGTCTTATAAATGCGCCAACGTCTCCTGTTACAGTAAATTTGGCGGTTTCTAATACTGAAGTACTAGGTCACAGTCCGGGTTTTTGTAGTTTAAGTCAGTCAACACCAAGTTGTGTTCTAAATGTTAATAATAATATAATTAATGGACCGACCGGCATATTTCAACTTTCTGCGACCCCTCAAGGAGTATCTTCCATAGCAACTGGTATACTGCCAGTAATTATTGCCCCCGCCACTGCCGTGCCGCGAACAATTACTATCATCAACAAGTGTCCATTTACTGTATATGCTGGTATTTCAGGTGGTTCAGCTAATTTAAGTAAAGGTTCAGCACCGGGAACTTGTCCGACTGGTACATATGATACTGAGTCACAAGATCCCAACGGTTACGAAATTTGTTATTGGAATAACCCGATTCCTAGTAATAGTAAGTATAAACTTAATTCTAATGAATCCACCGTATTTACTATTCCCACATCTTCGCTTGATACCGTGGGTGCTATGTGGGGTGGCTCTATAGCGGCACGACTTAAATCCGGAGGTTCTTGGTTAATTGGTGATTGTAGCAAAGGTATGTCAGGCGAGTCTTGTGCAATAGGGGTGGGATTTTCTAATCCTGTAACACTTACTGAGTTTACAATCTTGCCGGGTGGTTTTGATACATATGATGTTGGCTTGATTGGCGGTGTAACTGTTCCCATAAGCGTCGCACCAAATGGTGTAACTCCTGATTCTGGTAGTGCTTATCTTAATGGGATTGCTGGCTCAACTCAAGCACAGCCTGGGAGTCAACGTTCATTGCTTCCGGCAACTTGGTCATTTACTCCAACTACATATGGTGTGACGGATTCAATAACTTACTATAATTATGTTAGTGGTACATCAACAAATGTAGATCAATGTACTCAAGATATTGGTGTTGCTGGTATTGGTTGCACAGGTAATGTTAATGGACCAGTTTGTGGTTATGCTGCAAACTCAATCGGTGGTGCATCTCCAACCTATGGAAGAGTATGTGGCTACAGGCTAGCCTATTTAACTGCATCGGTAATTTACTCGCTTAATCCAGCGGTAAGTAATAGTGCACCATTTAATTTTGAATCAGTATTATATAATGTTACACAGTCACTATCGGTGCCATATCCTAATGTAAATAATAATCCTATGCATGATTTTTATCAGTGTGCTAATGGAGCTGCTCAAAGTGGTTATCAGGAGTCTACAACTTATCCTCATGCTTGTGGTTGTGCAAATTGGGATGAGTCTGGTATTTGGGGTCCAAATGGTATAGCTACGCCAACTGCGAAGTGTAAAGGAACTGGAGTAAGCTCTTATACTTCAGTTACAAATGGAATTGGCTTTAATACAGCATGGACAAATGAGGTTCTGCCTCGTCTTTACTGGGTTAAGCAAGGATGTCCAACTTGTTACACATATCAGTATGATGATCCATCTTCTACGTTCCAAGGATATAGTCCAGCATCATCATCAAATGCTGCCAATGCTGAGAGCTACACAGTAACTTTCTGTCCAGATGGTAAAGCAATCCCTGATTATAATCCAAATTTAAATTAATGACCAAACGGAAAGCCGCCTATCAAAGGTGGTTTTCTTTTTGAAGTCAAGATATTTTATAGAAAATTTGATATCTTATTCGATTCTTAGTGTTATAATATTTATGTAAAAATAATAATTTGACTGGAAGTAAAGAGGCTCATGAACTATAATCAGCAAAGTCATAATAATCGTAAAATTATATATGTATTTCAAGGTGGTGGAGCACTTGGAACTTTTCAAGTTGGTGGTGTAGAAGCATTATATGAATCCGGCTATAGAGCTGATATGATTGTTGGTATATCTATTGGTGGGATAAATGCATCAATAATGGCTGGTAATCCACCAGAAAAAAGAATTGAAAGGTTAAAGGAGTTTTGGAATAGGGTAACAAGTAGTGTTCCAGTTCCTAATCTTCCTTTTGCAGGGGTAGCTAAATTTCATAACTTCTGGGGGGCTATGGTATCTCTAGTTGGACGTCCAGGGTTCTACACAACGAGATTAATAAACCCCTTCCTTTTATCTAATCAAACACCTGATCAACTAAGTTTTTATGATACAACACCCCTACGAGAAACCTTAAGTGAGTTGATCGATTTTGAATACCTTAATGAGGGACATGTTCGTTTATGTCTAGGTGCAACTGATTTAGCTTCTGGAGATTTTGTCTTCTTTGATAACGCCAAAGAAAAAATAACAGTTGATCATATTATGGCATCTGGTGCATTACCGCCGGGATTCCCTGCGGTTGAGATTGATGGGCGCTATTATGTTGATGGTGGAGTTTATGCGAATACTCCTTTATCAATGGTGCTAGATGAATTTGCTCATAATGAAGAAAGCATGAAGAATGTGCTTTGTTTTATGTTTGACTTATTTTCTGCCCATGGTCCATTACCGCACTCTATGGATGGAATGCTTGAAAGAATCAAAGATATCCAATTTTCATCTCATTCTAAACGTTCAAGCGCATTACATGCAACGACGCAAAATCTTTCTCATGCAATAAATTTTTTGGGCAAAAAACTCGCCCCTGAAATTAGGAGAGAAGCAAAGGTTAAGGAAATTTTAAAACTTGGCTTTGCGCACCGCCTTGATCTAGTGCATGTAATCTATCACTCGCCTAAAGGTACTGAGTTGAATAGTAAAGATTATAATTTTAGTGCTGAGACAGCGCACCTGCATTGGGAACAGGGTTATGAGAATACGATGAAGCTTATCCGGGAGAAGGCTCACGAGTGGGAAAAAACTCATCGCGAGGGAACTGCAGTATATACTGTAGATGATGGTGGTAAGCCGTTAGCAGTTAACATTTAAGAAAGGCAAATTATGATTGGAAATGTTAAAGGTAAAGTAGCAATAGTAACCGGTGCTGCATCTGGTTTAGGTAAAGGTGTAGCAGAGAAATTTGCTGAGCATGGTGCTCAGGTAGTTATAGCCGATTTGAACTTAGCTCAAGCACAAGCTGTGGCTGATGAAATCAAAGCAAAATATAATACCGAAACTTTGGCTGTTGCAATGGATGTTACTAGTGAAGAACAGGTAAATGCAGGGGTTGATGCAACTATTGACAAATTTGGTAGAGTTGATGTTTTAGTAAGTAATGCAGGTATTCAGACTATTGCTCCGATTGTTGACTTTGATTTTGGTAAATGGAAGAAATTACTGGATATCCATTTGAATGGAACTTTCTTAACATCAAAAGCATGCATGCAAAAGATGATTGAGAAAAAAACTGGTGGTAGAATTATTGTAATGGGCTCTATTCACTCTGTTGAAGCATCTAAAAATAAGGCTGCTTATGTGGCTGCTAAGCATGCGTTGCTTGGTTTTGTTCGCTCAATTGCTAAAGAAGGTGCAGAGCATGGAATTAGTTCTAACTTAATCGCTCCTGGTTTTGTATTGACGCCACTAGTTCAGAAACAGATTCCAGAGCAGGCTGCTACACTTGGAATTAGTGAGGATGAAGTAATTAAGAAAGTAATGCTTGGCGATACAGTGGATGGTGAATTCACTACCGTTGACGATATTGCTAATACCGCATTATTCCTTGCTGGTTTTGAGACAAATGCACTTACTGGTCAAACACTATTGGTTAGTCACGGAATTGGGATGTAAGTTCCCCTATATTCTAAGCAAAAATAGCTGCATTTATATGCAGCTATTTTTATTGGATTTATAAATTTTATCATGCGCTCAAACAAATTACTATCTTAAATAAGAACCTTTATTATTGCTTAATACTTTTTTAAAATTTAGTGATATAATATTAAATAATAATTATAATTTTTAATAACAATTTTACTGTGATATAGATGACTCTTTATATTTCACAGTGTTTGAGGGGGAGTCAATGAAGTTAAGATATTTTCTAATATTGGGTGGTTGCTGCCTTTTTTCAGTCTTTGCTGATGTTTCTTTATATGGTCGTGTTGCCGCGGCGTTGGAAAATGACACATTCCCAAGTAATAATCAGGTACAGCCTGGTACTACTTCGGTGCAGGACTATGGTTCTTATTTTGGAATCCGTGGAACCGATAATGTATATGGTCAGACTGCAGCCGTATGGCAGGTAGAGCAGTTTTTGAATATAACTACTGGTGAAGCTTATCAAAATACAACAGGTGCTGGTTGGGGGACTAAAAATCCGAATAGTCCAAATTCTGGTTCTGCAACAATAACCAGCGCGAAAAATACACTTGCCTCTTCAGATTCTTATATTGGTTTGCAGGGTGGTTGGGGTAGGATTCGTATTGGTAATCTTTCAAATACTTTTCGTACTAATACTGGTTCAATAGATATTTATAATGGTGCTAATGCCAATGTTATGGGTACTTATGATCGTGTTTTAAGGGTTTTACCAGAGACGGTTCGTTATGATTCTCCTACCTGGGCAGCCGTTAAATTCTCTGCCTATTATAGCGCTAATTTAGATGGGAATTTTAATACTGGTGGTGCAAATGGTAATGGTGTCTATGCCGGTGATATGAATGGTTTTAATAATTCACCAATCGTCGGTGCAGGAATCTTCTATAATCCTGGCTATTTTTCTGTTACTTGGAATAATCAGCTTTGGACTAACTCTGGGATTTATCAGACTATGGGAGGGAGTCAGCCTGGTTATATTGGGGCTAATCAGGTATCACAAGGGGTCAACTCATACGTTAGCCGTTTGGAGTTAATGTATAATGATCCTGATGATATGTTTATTGGTATCGGTGGGCAAATTACCCAAGGTATCGGTTGGTGGTCTATTCCTGGGCAAGGGAATATGAATAATTTCTGGATTCAGAATCCTTCTGCGAATGGTGTTAATTCTAATTATATTAATCAGGCTAGTTGCTCAAATGGTTATTGCGCATTAAATCAAGCGGTTTTATCAACTGCTGAAATGGGTATCAGCTTTGGTTGGCATATTGACAATTGGACGCCAAAAGTTGGTTATGTAATGGGTAATAACATGATGGCTGGTGGTTCTGCTTGGGATATTATTAGTGGAAATAACCAGATTGGTGGTACTGGATACCAGCAGGTAATTGCCGAACTTGACTGGAATATCACCCCAAGAACAATAGCTTTTGTTAATTATGGTCAGTTATGGTACGGTAGTGCTGCACAGAATACAGTGATGTCTAGTTCGGGTACAACTCCGGGAGCAAATGCAATTGCTCAGGGTGGCTCAAAATGGATAAACAATGGGACTGGAGCAGTAGGATTTTCACATACTTTTTAAGCCATTATTAAGTTTAAAATAGCCTCACAAGTGAGGCTATTTTTTATATAATAATTTTTATTTGCTTAATTCTTTTAGTTCTTGATATTTTTTCGCTTTTAGAGTATCCTGAAAACTTTTTTTATACACTGGGAATGCTACTACCGCAGTTTCAACTAATTGCTTAGCCTTTTCTTTATTCCCCATATTCCATTGTAGCATCGCTTCTTTGATTAAGGTATCGGGATATGGATGAAATTGATCAAATTTACTAGTATACTGAAGTTGAATTGCTGTTGAAAATAAGGCATTGGTGTATGCAGTATCTACATTTATATAATTATCAAGTGAGTAAATGGCAAAGTATGACCAAAGAATGTTATGATCAACTAGGTTTTGCAGGTAGTTTGCGTTACTAATAAATGTTTTCTGATCATCTGGAGTATCATAATAATCAACCATTTTGTCGAATATAAAGCTACCCTTTATCATAAGGTAGATAATTAAAAGCAAAGGTGCGGCAGAAATTCCACTTAGAATATTTGTATTTATGGTATAAATTGGTTTATCAACAGAGAGAAACATGATAAACCCAGCAAGAAAATACATATACCACAATGGGTATTCATTCATGCTGTGAATAAGAGTGGTAGATAACATACATAAAAGAATTATCGTGTTAACAGAAGAATCAGCTTTTATAGTTCTATAAATGCTTATTACAACCCCAAAAACGACAATAATTGTACCTATTACTCCGGTCTCAGCCATTAGTTGTAATATCAGATTGTGGCAGTTAGTAAAGAGTCCACTATTTGGTGGAGCTTTAGGAAACAGATGATGGAGTAACACACTTTCTTTAGCATATTCGTTCCAACCAAAACCAAAAATAGGATGCGACTTAAAAACCAACCAAGCTTTTTCCCATTCTACACCACGTCTGCCTGTACCGCTATCAGCACTAATTCGTTCTAATCCTGAACTAATATTGTTATGACTTGTAAATAAATGGTGTACTAGTGGATATAAGTATTCCATTGCAAATAAGATAAAAGTACTAATAACAATAGTGAATAGTAGTCTCTTACTATAATAGTCGCGTTTTAAAAAATAATAAACCAAGCAAATTATGACAGCAGCAGGGAAATATATCAGTACACTACGTGATGCTGCAATAGTAATGCTAAAACTTAGCCAGATAATCAAAGTGTAAAATATATTTGCCGGTAATTTTCTCTGTACATATAGATAAATTAAGGCAAAAGTTCCCCATGTAAGGTAATGTGCATAATGGTTTCTTTGTCCAAAATGTCCAAAAATATTTGTTGTTGGGTGATCTGAATCATAAAAAATTAAATCCCCAAAATGCGAATAGTTGCCGGAGTATTGAATAAAACCGATTAAAGTTTGTAAAATACTCCCAATTAATAGGATATAGCAAAATATTTGGACGAGATAGGCTAAACTATATTTTTCCTTACAGCTATTAATTGCAATTGCAAAAAAAATGCATACAACCATTTCTAGAGCCGTCACATAGCTAAGCCCGGGAAAGTCAACTGTTACTAAAAATGGTTGGATTAGTAAATATCCTGCAAATAGAAAGAGAGGAATAACTATTGAGGGAATGGTCACTTTTTTAAGGTTGTAAAGCGCAATAATAAACATACCCAGCATTGCCCATGCAGCTGTGATTTCAGCCCAGAATTGTGGTTGTGGGTCATAATGTACGTTATTTAACTGAGGGAGAATGAATATGCCAGTTAATCCAGCAATTAGAGCAAGTTTGTCAAGTGATTGGTTTTTTAGCATTTTTCATGATAATAAAAGATTTTTCTAGTCGATTATTGTAACATAGCTCATGAGTTATGATAGAATTGTGATTGTTTTTGTCTTTGAAATATGTTACAAACTTGTTTCATATGGTTACATCATGAATCAACCATTTGATTTACATCAGTTTTATTTAGACGAGTCAATTATCATTTTTGTTGGAATATAAATACATGAAGAAAATAGTTATCCCGATGATGTTAGCAGGAATTGTTTTGGGTGCTTGTTCAAAAAAAGAAACTGCCAAGCCTGATATGGTTAAACATGTCGATGTACAGGTTGTAAAAGCCTATGATGTACCGTATGTGTATGATTACCCGGCTATGGTTCAAGGGGTAGTTGATTTTCAGGTTATCCCTCGTGTTAGTGGTGCAATTTACAAACAGTACTATACTGAGGGTACGTACGTTAAAAAAGATACGCCACTATATCAGATTGATCCAAGACCATTTGAACTTGACTTACAAAATTATCAAGGGATGTTGACTAAAGACTATGCTGCAATGGTAAATTACAAATCAATTTATGATCGGTATGTCAAATTATATGCAATAAATGCAGTATCTAAACAGGATCTTGAAACTGCAACAATTAACTGGCAAGGTGCCGTTGGTCAGGTTGATACAGACAAAGCAAATATTAATCAGGCAAAACTAAATCTTGAATATGCAGTTGTACGTTCTCCGGCAGATGGATATATTGCTGAGCGTCAAGTGACTGTGGGTGATATGGTTAATGCATATCAAACTGTACTGAGCCAAATTAACTCAGTCGATGATATGTATATAATGTTTTCAATGCCTGAAAATGATCGTTTGACAATTCAAAATGCAATTCAGCAGGGGGCTATGTCAGTGCCGCCTTCATATAAATTTAGAGTGGATCTACAATTGGCTGATGGTAGCACCATGGCAAATTCGGGTTATGTGCAGTTTACTGACACCAGAATTAGTTTACAAAATGGTGTCTGGAATATGCGAGCCTACGTAGATAATAAACAGTTAAAAAACCAACTTTTAGCTGGTCAGTTTGTTCATATTTACCTACACGGCGTAGCTTATAAAAATTCTTATGCAGTTCCGCAAGAATCTGTATTTAGAGATGATAAAGGTGCATACGTTTATCTTGTCAAAAATGGAAAAATTACGAAACAATATGTTACTCCTGGTTTAATGACTGGTACTTTATGGATTATTCGTTCTGGACTTGAAGATGGGATGCAGGTTGTTACTGCTGGTGGCGTTAAAGTATTGGATGGTGATGCTGCTAAGATTGATAAATCAATAGATCAATCTGAAATGATTCAAGATAGTGAATCAGGTCTAGTAAAAACTGTACCAGCTCAGGTAACGCCAAATAAAGACAATGCTTCTGCATATAAGTCAAATAAACAACAAGCAGTTCAAATTTATGAATCTGCAAATCTATACAAAGATAAATATTAATTTTAGGGTATCTATTATTGTATATTTCATGTTTAGATACCTTGTTTTTGTCTAGAATAAGCTTGTGCATTAACGGTTAGGATTGTAATAATGTTTTGTAGATTTTTTATTTTGCGTCCGGTTTTGTCAATGGTAATTTCAATCATAATTACCATCGCTGGTCTAATTTCTATGGCAGTTTCTCCAATTGAACAATACCCATCAATTGTTCCGCCATGTTTAAATATTTCGGTGCCCTTTCCTGGAGCTAATGCTGAGACTATTGCTAATGCAGTAGCCGCACCGATCGAGGATCAGATGTCCGGGGTGGCTGGTATGATTTATATGCAATCAGCAAGTCAAAATGGTAGTAATAGTTTGTCATTGAATGTTTATTTTCAAACTGGAACTAATCTACAGTTAGTTGAGGCTGATGCGTTAAATCGGATTAACACTGCAATGCCGCAGCTGCCTACTCAAGTACAAGCTCAGGGTGTAACTATGCGTTTGCAGAACCCTGATCTATTCATTGTAACGCCTTTCTACTCAGATACTGGTAGTCCTGATCAGTTATTTATTAGTAACTATGTACAGCGTTATGTATACCCACTGGTAGAACAAATACCCGGTGTTGGAGTAGTTTCAATATTAGGGCAACGTCAATTTGCAATGCGAATTTTGACTGATCCAAACAAATTAAAATACTATAATGTTAGTGTTGGAGATATAAAAAATGCAGTTAATGATCAGAACTGGCCATATGCAATTGGTTTGAATGCAATGGCGCCAATGTCTGGTCCGGAGAAATATAACTTTCTAATTAATTCTACTGGTTATATGACTGACGAGTCTCAATTTGAAAATATAGTATTACGAGCAACGGAGAGTAATGCACAAATAGTAAGAATTAAAGATGTAGCTAAAGTTAAACTAGACGCTCAGCAATACATCACCTACTTTAAATCTGTTGTTCGCGATCCTAATTCTCATGAGCTAAAGGTAGTTCCAGCAACGGCTTTGGCATTGTACCTAGTGCCGGGTGCTAATCAGATTCAAGTTAAAAAAGATTATATGAATCTGCTAAATGAAGTCTCTAAGCATATGCCTAATGGGATTAAGTTTTATAATCACTATGACTCTTCTGAATTTGTAATTTTATCAGTTGAAGCTGTGATTTCAACCTTGATTATTGCCTTTATTTTGGTATTTTGTGTTGTAATGTTATTCCTTCAGAATATTAAAGGTACAATTATCCCGGTGATTGCGATACCAGTTGCGATTATCGGAACGTTTGCCGGAACGTTTGCCCTTGGTTTCTCGATTAATACTTTGACTCTATTTGGGATGGTATTAGCAATTGGGATCGTAGTTGATGATGCGATAGTGGTGCTTGAAAACGTTGAGCGCTTAATGGCGGAAGAGGGTTTAAATTCAGTTCAGGCTGCGATTAAAGGCATGGAACAGGTTGCTGCTCCTGTTATTGCTGTGGTTTGCGTTTTAAATGCCGTTTTTATTCCGGTTGCTTTTTTAGGTGGCTTTAGCGGTATTTTGATGCAACAGTTTGCGGTGACAATTGCAATTTCTGTATTGTTGTCTGGTATAGTTGCTCTTACGCTTACGCCAACTTTGTGTGCAATATTCTTGCGTAATGTTAAACATGGTGAACAACATAAATCTAAAATTAAGCCAATACAGTGGATATACTGGTTTTTTGATAAATTTAATGCCGGGTTTGTGAAATTTCAAGATCTTTATATGGTCATTGTGGTTAAGATTATCGATAATGCTAAAAAAGCCATGATTGCTTGGGTTGTTGTTATTCTAGTTGTAATTGGAATGTTTATCAAGATTCCAACTGGGCTAGTTCCATTAGAAGATATGGGATATTATTATGATACTATTCATGTCAACTCGGGTGGTGCAATTGATTATAATGTTGACGAAGCAATTTCATTGTCTAAAGACCTAATGGGGCATATTCCAGAGTTAGATCGGATTGCGATTTTGGGGGGTAAAGATATTGTTGATAATGGTTCTACTAAAACGAACACATCAACCTTGAGTATTATTTTGAGTGATTATGCACAACGTCCAAACGCAGATCAGGATGTTGATGCGATAATCAAGAAAACTTCCGCGCTTCAAAGTAAGCATCTACGAATAACAGGTTTTCCATACAATCAACCTCCTATTCGTGGGATGAGTACAACAGGAGGTGTTACCTTTTATCTTCAAACTGCTTTACCAGGTATTGGAACCCCTCAGCGGATACATGATGATGGGATTAAATTAGTAGAGTATCTTAAAAAAGAATATCCAGATGTAGTAGGTAGTGCTTTCCAGTTATATGATGTAAATACTCCTGAGATTAATGTTAAAGTTGATCCTCGTAAAGCATATATATATGGCGTGCCTTATGCAAATATTTTTAACGCACTACAGTCAACATTTGGTTTATTTTACATTAATTACTTTACTAAATGGAATGATCTGTGGTGGGTAATGGTACAAAGTGAGTATCAATATAGAAATAATCCAGAATTGTTAAACGTCGTATATGCTAAAACAAGTGATGGAAAAAGAATGATTCCGGTTGGTAGTTTGGCAACATTTGAATATACTAATGGAGCAGAGTTAGTTACTCGTATGAATGATTATCTCGGTAGTCAAATTATTGTTAATCCAAACCCTGTTACTCATGCCTCATCTGGTGATGTGATGAACGTTATACGTGATGCTGTGCCAAAAGTATTGGGCAAGGACTATTCTATTCAATGGTTTGGTCCATCCTATATGCAAAATTTAGCCGGGAATCAATCAGCTATTGCCTTCTCGCTTGGTTTAATTATGGTGTTTTTGATATTGGCTGCGTTATATGAGATGTGGGCATTACCAATGGCTATTATGATGGCATTGCCGTTTGCATTATTAGGAGCTGCCTTAACACTGTTGATATTTAGGATGGAGAATAACATTTATTTCCAAGTAAGTATGCTAACTTTGATTGGGCTTTCTGCCAAGAATGCTATTTTAATTGTAGAATTTGCAATTGAGGCAGTGCGAAATGAAAATATGTCATATCGTTCGGCTGCCATTCATGCTGCTAAAGTTCGCTTTAGACCAATTATTATGACGTCTATTGCATTTATTTTGGGAGCTATCCCTTTGGCAACTGCAACTGGTGCTGGTGCTAACTCTCAGCATTCAGTAGGTTATGGTATTATTGGTGGAATGCTGGGATCAACTTTAATTGCAACGTGTTTTGTACCATTATTCTTTGTTCTGGTAATGAACTTATCAAAAAAAGAAGAAAACTAATATGCGTAATTTGACATTGATTACTTTAGCTACAGCAGGATTTTCATATGCTGCTGTAGTATTTGCTGTAGGTAATACTGAGTCTACTCTAGTTAAAAAGATAGGCTTAGAATCAGTTCCTTTGACAAATGAATCTGAATTAAAGAGGTTCGTGCTTAATCCCAGTGAACCATTAAGTAATAAGCTTTTAGATTATGCATGGCAAAATCGTGAGAATATAGATAATCAGAAAATGATAGCTTCTTATCTTGCACGCAAACCAAATATTCCGAAAAATTATGATGTGGCGTGGAAGACTGCTAGATTAGTATATTTTATAGGCAACTATGGTTATGGTGAGAAAGAATTTCTTGATACAGAATCCGGTGCACAACTATTTTATTATGGAATAGCAGCAGCACAAAAAGCTACTGAGTTAAATGGGAAGGGTATTGAGGGTTATTATTGGTATGCATATTGCCAGAGTGCTTATGGACGAGCTAAAAGTGTATTAGCAATGGCAGCAAATGCTAATGATGCTATGCCAGCTCTTCGAAAAGCAATAGAGCTTAACCCTAGTTATGGTAATTATGGTGCGGAGAGAATGCTTGGATTCTATTACCAAGAAATTCCAGTTATCTTTGGGGGAAGTGAAGATAAAGCACTTGAGTTAATTAAATCTGCAGTTGCTAAAGCACCTCAAGATAGGAGTAACTGGGTAGCTCTTGGTCAATATTATAATCATTTTGGTTATTATGAAAGTGGCGGTCAAGCTTGTAAGAAAGCTTTAAATGTAGCAAATATAGATGGTGAATTTGAGGAGCTGCGTTATATGCGAGAAGCCAAAGAGTGTGTAGATAAAGCAAAATCAAGAGAAATGAGCAACTAAGTTATACAAAAATAAAGGTTTTGGTTAGAGTATCTTTCGAGCTTATCTTTTTTGTCCTTAATTAATTTTCTGAACAGATAACTAGATTAATATCTATATTTCTGGCCTAATAGTAGACTCTTTATGGTTCTTGGTTTTTATTGTCGTAATAATAAGTTATTCTCGTAATACAGTATATGATAATTACGATAAAGATCTCGATGTGCCCTCTAGCCGTTATCATTTTTGTTAAGTCATGCCAGTAATTATGTGTATAATAGCTGGCTATAGCTCCTACTTTAACTCCAGAATGTTAGAATATAAATAATTAAATTCAGCTAAATTATAATTTTAGGTTATGCAAATGGTGAAGATTTTAATAGACTTAGGTTTTAATAAGGTTAAAATGTTCCTGATATGCGTTTAAATATTTTCATTCGTCGTCCAATTCTTGCTACAGTAATCTCGCTAATCATTATGCTATGCGGTGCTGTAGCTATGATGAATCTGCCAGTTAGCCAATTTCCCAATATATCTCCACCAACTATTTCTATTAGTGCTTCATATCCTGGTGCCAATGCTGAAACGGGAGCAAAGGTAGTTGCAGCCCAAATTGAGAATCAGCTTAATGGTGTAGCGAACTTGATGTATATGATGACTTCAACTACATCGACAGGTACGATCTCTATTACTCTTTACTATAACGTTGGTACTGATACTAACTACGCGATTAATGAAGTACTAAATCGTCTTCAGGCTGCAATGCCATTATTACCCACGACAGTCCAACAGCAGGGGGTAACCGCGCGGAAGAGTTCACCAGATATGTTGATGATGGTATCCTATTATTCTGATCCGTATATAGACCCTAAGTGGGTGAGTGAATATTTACAGCGCACCGTAGAAAATGATTTGTTACTACTACCTACGATTGGTACGGTAAGTGTTTTTGGCTCTGGTTCATACGCAATAAATGTCTGGTTTGATCCAAATAAGATGCAGCGATATAGTGTGACTGTGAATGATCTGCAAAGTGCAATTCAGGATCAGAATGAGGAGTATATTGTTGGGCGCAGTAATGCTGTTCCAAATGAAGCAGAAAGTAAACTGACCATTAATATGACCGGTCAACCAATGTATTCAACTCCTGAACAGTTTGGTAATATTATTCTTAAAAATAATAATAACCAGACAGTAAGAATAAAAGATGTGGCTAGGGTTGAACTTGGCTCTAATAACTACAACACAATTGCTCAAGTTAATTATCGAGATGAAAAAGGTAATTTTAAGAATTATCCATGTACCTTGATGTTTATTTATACCGTACCAAATGCTAATCAGCTAGAGGCTAGACAACAGGTACTAGATAAAATTGCCGAAGATGCTAAACGCTTCCCATTTGGGCTTAAATATCGGGTAACACTAGATAACTCGAGATTTGTTGCAGCTTCAGTGAAAAACGTGAATGAGACACTACGGATTGCATTTGTCCTTGTGGCTGTTATTATCTACTTATTCCTCCAAAATTGGCGGGCTAGTGTTATTGCTATTTGTACGATTCCTGTATCTGTTATTGGTACCATGGCTTGTCTATATATGGCGGGATTCTCTTTAAATACCCTAAGTTTATTTGCGATGATTCTTGCAATTGGGATTGTGGTTGATGATGCAATTGTTATTGTTGAAAATATTGAACGGCTCCGTGAAGAACATCCTGATTGGACATTGCGTCGGGTAATTGAAGAAACAATGCAGGAGGTCTTTGGTGCAATTGTTGCGATTGTACTAGTTCTTAGCGTGGTATTTGTTCCTGTTATGGCTCTTGGTGGGTTAAGTGGGATAATGTATCGCCAATTTGCTGTAACAATAGCTTGTGCGGTTGTTCTATCTGGTATTTGTGCGCTTACTTTTACCCCTGCGATTAGTCATTTGATCTTGAAATCAAACATGGAGAAGCCAAAGTTTCTGGCTTGGTTTGATATTTGGTTTGCCAAACTAACCAAGATTTATGTAGGCATCGCGACTTATCTTGTGTATCATAAAAAAACTGCTATTATGGTTTGGCTTGCAGTTGTAATTGGTATGGGTGCAATGTTTAAGGCTGTTTCACTTGGCTTTGTACCTAGTGAAGATCAGGGGCTTATTTTCTCAACGATTAATCTGCCATCGTCAAGTAGTCTTGAGGCAACTAAGGCTAAAGTAAATCAGATGGTTGAGAAGCTTACTAAAAATCCTAGTATTGACACTATCACTAGTGTAACTGGTCTTGATTTCCTTGATTTTAGTAGCCAGAAGACTTATTCTGCTTCGATCTTTATTGTACTTAAAGACTGGGATTTACGTAAGACAAAAAGTAGTAGTGCAGATTACATCATTAATCAGGTAAATGAATTTGGTGCACATGAACCAGGGATGGTAATCCGTGCATTTAATCAACCAGCAATTCGTGGGCTAAGTACAACTGGAGGTTTGGAGTTTTTTATTGAAGATCGTGTAATTGGTGATCCTAAGAAGCTTCAAAAAGTGGTGGCACAATTTATTGAACGGATGAAAAAGCATAAGGAAGTTGCTGCCGGTTTCCAAACTTTAGATACTAATGTACTTAGTATGTCAATTTTGCCAGATGTTGACCGTGCTAAATTTTATGGCGTAAATTTAAATACTGTTTATGACTCAGTTCAGGCAATGTATAGTAGTTATTATGTAAACTATGCTTACATCATGCAGGATCTTGTTTGGGTGATATTAGAGGCTGATTATCGCTTCCGAGCAACTTTACAAAATCTAGATAATGTCTTTGTTCATTCAACTACAACAGATAAGATGATTCCAATTAATAGTGTGGTTAAAATTGGAACTTCTACTGATGCTCAGGTAATTCAACGGTTTCAGGATTATTTTGCTTCCAAAGTAACATTGATCCCGGCTCCAGGGTATTCGATGGCGGATGTAATGAAAATTGTAGTTAATGAAGTTCAAAATATTCCTAAAGGGTATAATTACGACTGGTTTGGTACTAGCTTTCAGCAGCAGCAATCAAAATCAACCTCTGGAATAGCATTCCTATTTTCGTTGATAATGATTTATTTGGTATTGGCTGCACTTTATGAAATGTGGCGTTTACCATGGGTAGTTATGTTGGGTATTCCGTGTGCACTATTCGGTTCGGCAGCTATTCTTTTAATTAGTGGACGAACTAATGACTTATATTTCCAGATTAGTCTACTGGCACTACTTGGTTTATCTGCAAAAAATATAATCTTATTAACCGAATTTGCCCTACAGATTATGAAAACTGGAGTAAATTCTGAAGAAAGCGCTATTCACTCATTAGAGTTGCGGTTTAGACCAATAGTTATGACTTCGGTTACATTTATATTTGGTACTTTGCCTTTGGTGTTTGCTGACGGTGCTGGTGCCAATGCGCAACATTCTGTTGGCTTGGGTATTATTGGTGGTATACTTGGTTCTGTTCTAATTGGAACATTACTAACTCCGGCATTTTTTGCTATGATTATGAAGAACAAAAAAGTTAAAAAGTAATTACAAAATAATTTTATTAAATTAGGTATTCTATGCTACGGTTTTTTATTAATAATCCTGTATTTTCATCGGTAGTTTCAATTATTATCGTGATTTGTGGTCTAGTGGCTATTTTCAATTTGCCATTGGCTGAATATCCAAATATTGCACCACCAACGATTACAATTACTGCCCACTATCCAGGTGCCAATGCAGAGACCATACAGAAAACTGTAGCTTCACCGATTGAAGATCAGGTAAATGGTGCTAATCAGATGATTTATATGAATTCAGTGATGTCTAGTAATGGAGATTACAATCTGGTAGTTACTTTTGCTGTTGGTACTAATCTGAATGCCGTTATTGGTGATGTACTGAATCGTTTAAATACTGCTTTGCCTATGCTACCGCAGATTGTTCAAGATCTTGGTGTTACAATGCGAAAAAGTTCGCAAAATGTATTGATGTCAATCTCAATGCAAACAGATGGACGTCAAGATCAAGTTTATTTGAGTAACTATACCTATCGAGCTGTTTATACTGAGCTGGTTCGGGTAAAAGGTGTTGGAGATGTTCAGATGGCTGGTGCACGGACGTATTCAATGCGGATTTGGTTACAACCAGATAAAATGCAGAAACTCGGTGTTACACTTACCGATGTTGAAAATGCAATTAATGAACAGAACGTTCAGGTCGCAGTAGGTCAGGTAGCAGCACCGCCAGCAACAGGTCCAAGTTTGATGACTATAAATCTTGTTGGTCAGAGTTACTACAGCGATCCGAAGCAATTTGAACAAATTGTCGTAAGAAATAGTGGGGTCCAGTATATCCGTATTAAAGATATTGCACGGGTAGAACTGGGGGCATTTAGTTATGATACGATCAACAAGCTTGATCACGATTCGAATATTGGTTTACAGATTTATCTTGATCCGAGTGCGAATCAGTTGGCAACTCATGCCGCGATTATGGCAACTATGGAGCGTCTAGGTAAGCAGTTCCCAGATGGAATTACTTATAAAGTATCGTTTGATAATACCAAATTTATCAAAAAAGCCTTAACAAATGTAGCTGAGACCTTACGTGATGCCTGCATTCTAGTTGTATTAGTGGTTTTCTTATTCTTACAAAAAGGTCGGGCAACACTTATTCCGATTCTAACCATTCCGGTTGCAGTTGTTGGTACTTTTGCAGGGATGTATGCTACTGGATTTAGTATCAATAATCTGACTCTTTTTGGCTTGATTTTGTCAATTGGTATCGTGGTCGATGATTCAATCGTGGTTATCGAAAACGTTGAACGGATTATGGAACAGCAAAAATGTAGTGCCAAAGAAGCTAGTATTAAGTCGATGGAAGAAGTTGCTAGTGCCCTGATTGCGATTGTATTGGTACTATGTTGTGCCTTTATTCCTTCAGCATTTTTAGGTGGATTAACTGGGATACTTTATCAGCAGTTTGCGGTAACAATTGCAATTTCTGTAGTTTTATCAGGGATTGTCGCATTAACTTTGACACCTGCTTTATGTGCGATAATGCTTAAAGATGGGCATCAGGTAGAAGTTAAAAACAGATTTTTCGTTGCTTTTAATAAAGGCTTTGAGAAATTTACTGATGCATACATTTTTGCTGTAAAACTTTTACTTGAAAAACGTAAGTTATTCATGGGTGTATTTGGTGGAGTTCTCATCCTTACTACCTTTATTTACTATATTATGCCAGTTGGTTTTATACCGAATGAAGATAAAGGGTTTTTTATGACCCAAATTACGCTGCCAAATAATGCATCCTTACAACGTACTGAGAAAGTAACCGATGATTTTGTTACCTATCTTCTAAAAGATAAGAAAAATATTGAAAATAGTATTAGTCTGATCGGTGTTGATCAGCTACATGCTGGTTCGGTAAAAACCAATGTGACTACTGTAACTGCTGACTTAGTTGATTGGGATGAACGTAAGGATGATGTCAACGTTCTAATTGATCGGGCAAACGAATTTGGAAAAACCTACAAGGGAGCAAATATTCTTGCCTATAACCAGCCTGCTATTGATGGTATTAGTAATACCAACGGTATTGAAATGTATATTCAGGATAAGGTAACTGGTAGTTATGTTGATTTGGATAATTATGCTAAAAAAATGACGACTGAGTTAAATAAAAGTCCATTGGTAGCAAGAAGTTACTATACTTTTAATCCATATAATCAGGCGTATAATGTATTGGTCGATGTCGATCGTGCCAAATTTTATGGTTTACAAATTTCAGATGTATATAACCTACTTGAGGCTAACTATGGACCAGATTTAGTAAATTACTTCTACCGGATGGGGGATTTATTTTGGGTAACGGTTCAAAGTGATTTTGATTATCGTAAGAGTCCGGAACAATTAGATAACCTTTATGTAAGAAACTCAAGTGAATCAATGGTGCCAGTTAATTCTGTGGTTAAAACTAGTATGTCAACTTCACCAGATGTGATTGAGCGGGTTAATGATTATCTCGCAACAAAAATTGTTGTTGAACCAAAAGATGGTGTAACTATTTCACAAATTATGCAATTGATGAATGATGTTGCTGCCAAAATCCTACCTAAAGAATATAGTTATACTTGGTATGGGGTTGCTTATCAGCAGGCAAATACTGGAACAACGTCAACCTTTGCCTTTGCTTTTGGTATGATTATGATCTTCCTAGTGTTGGCTGGACAATATGAAATGTGGCGTTTACCATTTGTGGTGATAATGGGTATACCATTTGCGCTATTTGGTGCTGGAGCTATTTTATTAATGCGTGGCTTAGATAATGATCTCTATTTCCAGATTAGCCTGATTACCTTACTAGGCTTATCCGCTAAGAATGCGATTCTGATTGTTGAATTTGCGGTAGAACACTGGCGCGAAGGTGCAAGTACAGTTGATTCAGTGTTAATCGCAGCTAGACAACGGTTTAGACCAATTATCATGACGTCGCTTGCCTTTATTTTGGGTGCTTTGCCGTTGGCAATTGCGCATGGTGCTAATTCGAATGCTGAACACTCAGTTGGGACTGGTATTATTGGTGGGATGCTTGGTTCAACCTTGATTGCAATTATCTTTGTCCCACTATTCTTTGTGGTAGTTATGGGTAAAAAAACTTATACTAAGCCGGAAGATGAATAATTAGATGAGGTAATTTCAGATGGCTAATAGATTATTAAAACATTTTCTGCCTACCGCAAAGATTTCTGCGGAACGTAGCAAAGATATTCTATTAGTCAATCCAACTGTTTCTGGTGAGAGAGAGTATGCAGAAAGGAGTAGCCTTTCTGCATTTTCTTATTCAGGAACCTATGTTTTTTCACAAAGCGCATTAACTATTTCTGAAGTCGATAGATTCCGCGACAATGATCTGATTAATTGGATCAACCTTGGTGGAATTAATAAGAAAGACGTTGAACATATTTGTGAACTTTTTAATGTGCACAGCTTACTAGTTGAAGATATATTTAGTGTTGGACAACGGCCAAAAGTTGATGAGGTTGACGGGGTTTTATTTTGTCAGCTAAATATGCTTTATTATAACGAAGATGAGTGCCGGGTCGAAAGTGAGCAGATAAGTCTTGCTCTTGGCAAAGATTATCTTCTTTCAATACAGGAAGATGATACTCGTGATGTATTTGATCCATTAAGACTAAGACTAAATATTGCGACTACTAAATTGCGCCAGCGCCAAGCAGATTACTTATTGTATAGTATGCTGGATTTGATAGTTGATAATTATTTTTTGGTGATGGAGAAGCTAGCAAATCGAATAGAAGCAATGGAAGATGAGGTTATTCATAATAGCTATAATCAAAGTTTGCTTCAAATTAATCTTCTTCGAAAAGAGCTAATCATTTTACGTCGGAATATTATTCCGGTACGCGATTTAATCGCCGGGATTATCCGAAGTGAATCAAGTCTTATTGAAGAACGAAATTTAAAATACTTTAAAGATATTAATGACCATATTATACAAGCGTATGAGCTTAGCGAAAACTATCGTGACATGGTGACTAATATTCAGGATTTATATATTAATAATGTAAATCTGAAGCTAAATGAAATTATGAAGTTTATTGCCGTACTTACCTGTCTCATGGCTCCAGCCACCATCATTGGCGGAATTTTTGGTATGAATTTTGATATCATTCCTTATGCCCATAAGCACTATGGCTTTTATCTGGCGATTGCATTGATGATTGCTATTCCTTGGGGTATGCTAGTAATGTTTAAGCGGCGTAATTGGTTTTAGTATAGTATGGATAATATAATTTCTTTCTCTAAAGAGTCTTTACGCAGTGAAATGCGTCAGCTACGCAAATCGCTTCATGCCTCAATATCCATTTCAGCAAGCCAAAATGTACTTAAAAATCTTTTACTACTTTTGACTAATGTTAAAAAAATTGGCGTTTATTATGCCCTTGGTAGTGAATTAAATCTTTCTCCTGTCATTGAGTATGCTTTAGAGTCTGAAATTGAAGTTTTTTTGCCAGTTGCCTATAAAGAGAATAGATTAATGCGGTTTGAGAAAATTATTCAGCAAACAGAATCACGCCCTGTGTTCTATCCCGAGGATTATCAGTTAGCAAGTGAAACAAAATGTTATAATCTTGACTTGGTGTTATTACCCCTAGTTGCTGTAGACCTAAAGGGCTATCGACTTGGGCAGGGTGGCGGATATTATGATACAACTTTTGCCAGCTTGGCAGAAAGACCGCTTCTTTGTGGGGTTGGCTATGCCGATCAATTGCTTGACTTAGTACCGCATGATGATTGGGATTTGCAGCTCGATTATTTTGTATCCGAACAAAGACTAATAAAATTTTAGAAAAATTACAGTTAATTATCTATAACTAATGGACTTAAAAATGCAGTTTATTGATTTAAAAAAACAATATCAGTTAATCAAAGATGATGTACTAAACGAAATTAATCAGGTGCTTGATTCTGGTCAATATATCCTTGGTGATAAAGTACCAGAGCTTGAAAAGCAACTTGCTAGCTATACAGGTGCGAAACATTGTATAGGTGTGTGCGATGGTACCAAAGCGCTTTTAATGGCATTGATGGCGCTGGATGTCAAGGCTGGTGATGAAGTGATTGTACCTGCGTTTACTTTTATTGCGACAGCATCGATGGCAGCTCTTCTTGGGATTACCCCAGTTTTTGTTGATGTAGATGAGAAAACTTACAATCTTGATCCAACAAAACTTGAAGCAGCTATTACTTCCAAGACTAAAGCAATTATTCCAGTTAGTTTATATGGACAATGTGCAGATTTTGATGCAATTAATGCGATTGCTGCTAAGCATAATCTGGCAGTTATTGAAGATGGTGCGCAAAGTTTTGGCGCGACATATAAAGGGCGTCAATCATGTAGTCTTACTACAATTGCAACGACTAGTTTTTTCCCCTCTAAGCCATTAGGTTGCTACGGCGATGGTGGTGCGATTTTTACCAATAATGATGAAATTGCTACTAGATTAAAATGGATTCGGATTCATGGTCAGGATAAACGCTATCATCATGCAACTCTTGGTATAAATGGGCGATTAGATACCTTGCAAGCTGGGGTGCTACTAGCAAAAATGCGGATATTTCCAGAAGAGGTGAAATTACGCGAAAAAGTTGCTGTACGTTACAATCAGCTTTTATCTGATGCAAATTGTGTAACTCCGTATCTGGCAGCTGGAAATACTTCGGTTTATGCCCAGTATACGCTTCTAGTAAATGATAGGGATGGACTAATCAAATTCCTTAATGAGAATGGGATTCCAACCGCAGTACATTATCCAATTCCATTACATAAGCAACCAATATTTACACATAACTATCATGGACAGGATTTATCAGTATCCGAAAAAGTTGCTGCTAAAGTTGTAAGCTTGCCAATGCATCCATATCTTGATGAAGAAACTCAGGACAAGATTGTCGCTACAGTTAAACAGTTTGTTGGTTAAATGATGAGTTTTTTTAATTACCATATGCCTCCATTTTTAAATGTAATGGGGGCTTTTTATGTCTTGGTCGCAGCGCCGTTTTTAATTAGTTTCCTACGCCAAGGTTACTGGAGTGGTGTATTTAGCCAGCTAAGTCGCGAATTATACCGCTATCGCCTATGGATAATTCCTGTACTTGCTCTTGAATTATTATTAATAAAATTTGCTGATTTACCAGTAACTTTATGGGTGAAAGCTCTTGATGATAATATTCATGCTTATACATTCTGGGATTTTATTTGTTCCTGTGCTGAAGGTGGCTTTGTTGCTGGATTTTTATTTACTATTTTTATGCTTGCGAATTATTTCAACAAATATAAGTTATCGCAAGTAGCCAGAATCAGTCTGATGAGTTCCATTTATGGTGGCTTGGCAAATGGAGTGCTTAAATTTATTTTTAATCGGCAGCGGCCATCAATTGGCCTTGATCAATGGCATTTTTTTGCTTTTTTTGAAAGTGGTGCCAAACATTTCGGTGATTTGATGTATGCTTATAATAGTATGCCATCCGGTCATACTATATCAACGCTTGCGGCGATAATGCCATTTTTTCTTGCCTACCAATCAAAAAAAATTCGTATTGGCTTAGTTATCTGGGCATTGATGGTTAATTTTTCCCGGGTCTATACGATTAATCACTGGCTAAGCGATGTTGTAATGGCAAGCATTCTCGGTATTATAATTGGCGTTGCTGTATTTAAGGTAAATGAGTTTAGGTTTAAAAAATAACCTTTTGCTACCATATCAATAATCTTCTTCTCTTAAAATTATGCGCAATAAAAAATATTGGTTAGTTATTTTAATTTCGGCTATCATTGGTCTGGTATTTGCCCGTGATGATATTCTTGATAAATTTGAACAGTTATTTGGGCATAGTGGTTCACCACATCCAACGGTAGTTAATGCAACGGGAACTATTGAAGTTGCTTTTAGTCCGAATAATGGTGGAACGGCTACTATTGTCAAGGCAGTTAATGAGGCAAAACAGACTATTCTGGTATCAGCATATAGCTTTACCTCCAAAGATATTGCTAATAGTCTTCTTTATGCTCAGATACGTGGAGTAACTGTAAAGTTAATTCTGGATAAATCTCAAGTAAGTCAGAAATATTCTTCGAGTACTTTTTTCGCTAATCAAGGCTTTGATATGCGGATTGATGTCAAGCATGCCATCTATCATGATAAAGTAATGATTATTGATGATAAAACCGTAATAACAGGATCTTTCAATTTTACTAAGGCAGCTGAAACAAAAAATGCCGAGAATCTCCTTGTGATACGAGATAATCCTGAACTTGCCAAATTATATACGCAGGATTGGTGGTTTAATTGGCAACAAGCGGTCTCACGCGATGAATTCTTTGCCAACTATAAGACAAAATCGAAACGAAATAATGATGATGAATAAGCAAATATTTAACCTTACGGATGAAGAACAGCTACTTACCGACAAGCTTTCTTCAGTTATCAAAGAAGAAATTAATAAGAATGGTGGTTTGATTCCATTTCGACGTTATATGGAATTGGCATTATATTATCCCGGACTTGGTTATTATAGCAACCCCCGCCAAAAATTTGGTAAGGAAGGTGATTTTATTACCTCGCCAATGGTCTCTTCATTATTTGGAAATACTCTTGCACGCCAGATTCTGGAGGTGATAAATTTTGGTGTATTCCCTCAAGTGCTTGAATTTGGTGCTGGAAATGGTAAGCTAGCGGCAGATATATTAAATTCAATCGGTAGCGAAATTACCTCTTACTGTATACTGGAGCTAAGTGCCGATCTAATTGCGTTACAGAAAGAAACTATCCAGAAAATAGCTGGGGATTATTTTGATAAGGTAGTCTGGCTTAATGAGTTGCCAGAGAAATTTGATGGAGTAATTATTGCCAATGAAGTTCTTGATGCTCAACCCTGTGAATTACTTTGTCGTAAGGGGGATAGCATTCACGAAATCGGGGTTAGCTATAATACCGAAGGTAAATTTATCTATAAAGACTATGATTCGAGCTGGCAAGCGGATAACGATGATATAACTAATCATTGGACTAACGGTTATCAAAGTGAATGGCATGGCGCCAATACTGCTTTTATTCAAACCCTTGCCTCCAACCTTAATCATGGTGCGATCTTACTGATTGACTATGGCTATGGGCAAACAGAATACTATCATCAAGAGTTTTATAAGGGACGGCTAAGAGGATTTTTCCGTCACCATCTCCTTGATGATGTGCTTATTTATCCCGGATTAATTGATATTACTACTAGTGTTAACTGGACGAAAATAGCTACTACGGCAATTGATGCGGGTTTGGATTTGATTGGCTATGTCAATCAAGCAGCATTCTTGATTAACGCGGGGATTGCTGAAACAATGGGTGAATTAAGAGAGAACTTATCTCATGATGAATATATTAAACTGTCGAATCAAGTAAATCAGCTAGTCTCGGCGAATCAGATGGGCGAATTATTTAAGGTAATGGCATTAAGTCGTGGAATTGATGAAGCCGATTGGTGTGGCTTTAGATCTGGTGACTTAAGCTATACACTGTAAGTAACTGCTCGTACTATCTCGCAATAGTTGCGTTGCAAGGCTCCTTATTTACTTCTCATGTAAACCGCGTCGCCTTGCTTCTTGCTCTTGCTACATATTCCGGCAGTTACAGAGTTTACATAGCATGAGTAATTACCATTGTGTAAGTAACTACATATGTGTAGAAACTTTTATGGTTATTTGGAAATTGATTGGAAATAAAAGATGATTAAAAAACCTGAATTATTATTACCCGCTGGGACATTCAGGCATTTGGAATATGCCTATGATTTTGGTGCTGATGCAGTATATGCTGGACAGCCAAGATATAGTTTACGTGCTCGGAATAACGAGTTTAAGCTAGAACAGCTACAAAAAGGAATTGAGGAAGCTAGAGTACGGGGTAAAAAACTATATATCGCGAGTAATATTCTGCCACATAATGCCAAGATAAAAACCTACCTGAAGGATATGGAGTCATTAATGGCAATGAAGCCTGATGCCTTGATTATGGCAGATCCTGGGTTAATCATGATGGTAAAAGACCGTTGGCCTGAAGCTGAGATTCATTTGTCGGTACAAGCAAATACGGTTAATTATGCTGGAGTAAAATTTTGGCAAAGGCAGGGAATTTCACGGGTAATTTTATCGCGTGAGTTGTCTCTTGATGAAATAGAAGAAATTAAACAGCAATGCCCAGAGATGGAAATAGAAGTGTTTGTCCATGGGGCATTATGCATTGCTTATTCTGGACGTTGTTTATTATCTGGATATTTTAATCGCCGCGATCCAAATCAAGGAACCTGTACCAATGCCTGCCGCTGGCAATATAAAGTCCATGAGACAGATAGCAATGATGCGGGTGATGTTACGCTAGCTACAAATAATTCATCAAAGGTAGGTGAATGTCATTCATTAACCTCGGCTGCGGGTGGTGTTGTCCGTAATAGTTGTGCCAATGATTCATACTTACTGGAAGATGTTACCCGTCCGGGCGAGTATATGGAAATTAATGAAGATGAACACGGTACATATATCATGAATTCAAAAGATCTGCGGGCGATTGAACATGTTGAACGGCTGGTTAAGATTGGTGTTGATTCGCTCAAGATTGAAGGGCGCACCAAGTCAATCTATTATGTTGCACGAGTAGCTGCTGCTTATCGACGTGCAATTGATGCCGCTTTTGCGGGAGAAGCTTTTAATCCAGACCTTTTAGCTGATCTTGAGGGCTTGGCAAATCGTGGCTATACCGATGGTTTTTTACAACGCCATCATGCCGAAGATTATCAGAATTATTTGGATAATCATTCCAAATCAAGACAAAGTCAGTTTGTTGGTGAAGTACTTGAAATTGATACTAATGGCTATGCGTTAGTCGAAGTAAAAAATAAATTTAGCATTGGGGATAAATTAGAAATTCTTCATCCATCAGGAACACGAGTAGTTGAACTTCAGGAGATGCAGGATAAAGTTGGAGCACAAGTTTCTGTTGCTGCTGGTAGTGGTGTTTATGTTCGTATTCCGGGTATGGCAGGAATGGAAAAAGCTCTGATTGCCAGAGTCATTAATTGATAATCAGCATAAGATTATTCATTTATAAATAGTCTGGTTTAAATTATGTGCTGTTTAATGTATTGATGAATTTTCAGGGTTAATTCTGTGGGAGAGTTTTACGAATACGTTCATATACTGCATTGCAAAATTCTTGTTGTAAAAATTAATATATAATATAGTAATAATAATTAAGTTGTAGCCAATTAGTGGATAAACTGTTGGCTTTTTTATATTAATAAGCTTGTCTAAATTCGTTGAGGTGAATTATGAGTTATGTTTATAATAAACTTTCCGAGTTTAATAGAAGGATTTTGTGATGTCAAATGTAGCAGCTCATGATACTGGTAAACATGGTTTCTGGCATATGCCAAAAACTTTTTATGCAGTTTTATTTATTGAATTTTGGGAACGCTTTGCTTTTTACGGCTTACAAGCAGTGGCAGTGTTGTTTTTTATTCAAAAGTTTGGGCTGAAAGAAAAGGAAGCAACTGATTTATTTAGTTCATTTTCTGCATTACTGTATGCCTTACTAGTAATCGGTGGTTACCTAGGTGATAAGGTTTTGGGTTTACGTAGAACTTATTTATTGGGGATTATTTTCCTGATGATAGGTTATGGAAGCTTTGGTATTGTTTCTAGCGTTCATCTTCTATACTGGGGGATGGGAATGGTTCTGGTTGGAAATATCTTCTTTAAAACTAATGCTGGAAATTATGTAAATCGTTGCTTCAAACCAACTGATCCGCGCTTTGATTCTGCTTTTACCTATTTCTATATGTCAATTAATCTCGGTAGCTTTTTTAGTATGATCATCATCCCATTTGTTGCCCAGAAAACCTCTTATGGATTTGGGATTGGACTATGTGGTGCTGGAATGTTTATTGCGTTATTGTCTTATTTTGCATTACGCAAGAATTTTGTTAGTGCGGATAATGAAGTCGGGCAGAATGGTGGTAATAAATTCTTTGTTATGCTTGGAATTTCACTAGTTGGTGTAGTCGTATCTTATGGTTTAGGATTACTTTTACGTAATCCGGCAATGAGTAAAGTCTTACTATTTTCTGTAGCTGCAATAGTTGCGGTAATATTTTTTATTGTTCGTTCAAAATTGCGTGATTTTGAAAAACGTGGGATGGTAATTGCATTCATCCTTTTAATCCAGTCAATCTTCTTCTGGGTAATGTATATGCAAATGTCAACTTCATTGACACTTTTTGCTGTACACAATGTAAGAAATGATATATTGGGTATTACTATTCCACCAGAAGTAACGCAAAGTTTTAATCCATTTTATATTTTTCTGTTATCGCCAATATTGGCTACGATTTATGTGCGATCGGAGCATCGTGGTGCACCAATTTCAATTCCAGCAAAATTTGCCTATGGAATGTTGGTGTGTGGGTTAGCTTATTTATTACTTGCGGTTAGCTGTTTTCTTCATGATGCAAATGGACAGATTTCAATGTTCTGGTTATTTCTTGCTTATGGTTTGTATTCACTGGGTGAATTATTGATTTCTGCAATTGGACTATCGATGGTATCTAAATTAATGCCATTGCAGCTTGGTGGTTTTGCTCAGGCAGTATGGTTTGTAACGACAGCCGTAGGGCAGAAATTTGGCGGTATGCTAGCAGGATTTGGTAGTGTTGATGAGTCAGCAACTACTTCAAATTTTGATATTCTACATGGCTATCAACTATTATTTGTAGCTATTGGAGTTGCCGCAACTGTTATTGCGCTACTTATCTTTATCTTTGTTAAAAAGCTTGCTAGTAGCATGCGTGAGGTAATGGAAACCAAGGCTGCTGATCATTAAGATCATCAAAACATAAAAAAAGAGAACCGTCAAGGTTCTCTTTTTTTATGTTTCATTGGCAATTATAAGTGTGGCAAAACCTTTAAACTCGAGTTTGCGAATTTGATTTGGGATAATAAAATGATCCCCTTTGGTTATTGTTATTCCATTTAAAGTTGCAGAGCCGCTACAAACACTTACCAGAAAATAAGGTGCGCTGGCTGTTAAATCTGCACTACCATTTAATTCCAATTTGGCAACTTGAAAATGATTATTACTGGTTAGTGCACTAAGAAATGATTTCTCGCCGAGCTGCTTCGTATTATAGTTTGCATTTTGTCCTTCATGAGGTGCGGTAATTACACTAAAAGCCTTATCTAGATGAAGTTCACGTAGATTGCCTTTATCATCATGGCGGTCATAATCATAGAGCCGGTAAGTTGTATCTGATGATTGTTGTACTTCAAGAATAAGCGTTCCTTTACCCAAAGCATGGACTGTGCCTGTTGGGACATCAAAGAAATCACCACTTTTGACTGCTATTTTAGTTAATAACTCTTGCCATTTACCAGCTTCGGCTTTTTTCTTAAACTCTTCTTTGGAGTTTGCATTGTGTCCATAGATAATTTGTGCTTCGGGAGTAGCATCCAGAACATACCAGCATTCAGCTTTACCAAGATCATTTTCAATTAGCTGGGCAAATTTATCATCTGGATGTACCTGTACGCTTAAATCATCTTTGGCATCAAGAATCTTTACCATTAGTGGGAATGGGCGCTTAGTATCAGTTGCAAATAATTCAGGGTGGTTATTCCATAATTCAGAAAGAGTTTTTCCGGCATGTTGTCCGTTACGGATTGTAGTTTCACCATTGCTGTGTGCACTAATTGCCCAGCATTCGCCAGTTTTATCTGAAGGTATCTGATAACCAAAGTCTGATTTTAGCTTATAGCCCCCCCAAATGCGTTCTTTAAAAATTGGTTGTAAAAATAGTAGTTCCATAGTTACCTTTAGTTATAATTGGTTAATTTTCTGACATTAATCGTATTTAGTAGTGAAATGGCAGCAACTATCAGGCAAATTAGTAGGATATTTTGATACTGCCCGGTTAATTGCAAAATGGAGCTAGTCCAAAGTGGCGTTATTCCAGCGCCAAAGATATAGGCGATATTATAGCAAAATCCGATACCCGAATAACGGATTCTGGTTGGGAATAAATCGGCAAGGACTGCAAAAAATAAACCGTTTATCATTGCGAGGAAGATTGAAATCAGAATTACCCATAGATAAAGATTAGCTACCGTTGTGAGATTAATGACATTCGTATATATTGCAGCAAATATTGTAATTAATGCAATTAGTCCGAGACGGATTAATAAAACTGGGTTTAACCATTTTACGAGGAAGGCAAAAATAAGTGAGAAAATAGCCATACTAAGCGCACCAATTGAGCTGATACCTGCCGTTACTCCTAAGTTAAATTTGAAATAAGTTACAAATAGATTTGGCAAAAACACATGAAAGATCGAGGTTGTCAAAGAGACAATTATTGCCATCAAGATACCAGTAATCAGTGGATATTTATAATTAGTTATCAAATCCTGTAAAGGTAATTTATCAATCTGTTTTAACTGTCTAATTTCTTGATACTCTTCGCTTTCAGTGATACTTTTTCTAATATAAAAGCCTATGATGGTAAGTAGGCTACCAAATATAAAAGGTATTCGCCAGCCGATGCTATGCATAAATTCAGGACTGGTATTTTCTGTAAGTAGTTTGATTGCTTGTGAGCCAACTGAAACTGCAAAATTAGCACCGAAAGTTAGCCACGCACAGGCGAAAAAATAGTTTCCCGATTTGAATTTTTCAGCAATATAGGTAATTGACCCCGGGACTTCACCACCAACTGAAAAGCCTTGTAAAATGCGCATTATGACTAATAATAGAGTTGCCAGATAACCAATCTGCTGATAGGTTGGCAAAATTCCGATAATCAGCGATGGAACAGACATCAGGAGAATCGATAGGCTAAAGACTGATTTTCGCCCATATTTATCACCCAGATGCCCAAGAATTATTCCGCCAATTGGGCGCAATAAATAGCTTATTGCAATCGTCAAATAAGTAAACCAGACGGCTTTACTTGCCATATCTTTAGGGAAGAATATTTCCGCCAAAATCGGAGTTAAAAAAACGAAGGCAATGAAGTCAAATATTTCAAAAATACTGCCAATTGTTGTAGCTACGATTAATTTGAGGTTGGCTGAATTATTTTGATCGGCTTTTGGCATAAGACTCTTTTAGGATAAATTATTTTTTATATATTTGGCAATGTCTGATGATTTACTGATTTTCCCCAAATAGGGCTTTAATTTGTCAAGATTGTAATTTTTATTTGAGCTAAATGGAAGTGGAAAATATTCAAAACATAGTCGGGCAAGCTCTGCATGTTCCGCTCCGGCAATTTCATTTACTAATTCCAGAGCCAGATCAATCCCACTTGAAACTCCACCAGCTGTCCAAACTTTACTTCCTTTAACAATTCGCTCTTCTTTGATTTTTTGCTGCTTTGGGATAAATTCTGGTAATGCTCGCCAATAAGTGGTTGCATATTCATTTTCAAGGATTCCTGCAGCTTGTAGGACAAAACTACCTGTACAAACAGACAGAAATTTCTTGATTCCGCCTCGCTGTTTTTGAATGAATGAAATAAGTTCATTGTCATTTACCGCCTGGCATCTACCCATGCCACCGGGAATAATCAAATAATCAAACTGTGGGGCATTATGAATAGTGAAATCTGGGGATAATAAAAAATGCGAATTACTGCATTCTATTGTTGATCGCTCTTTAGCAATTATAAATAGTTCAATATAAGATTCATTGATTGAGTTTTGCCATACTTCAAGCAATTCATAGGGTGCAATCAAATCCATTGCCTGCACCCCGGGAAACGCTAAAAAACCAATTTTTAGCATTGTGATTCAGGAATTATTTAGAAAAATTAGTAAATTCACATTTTCCTGTACCGCTAACCTGAGCCATCGTTACATTAACACCTTGTTTTTGTAATGCAGACTGGAATGCAGTAGCTTGAGTTGCAAAGTCAGAAGAATAATTAATAGTCAATCCTTTAACGCCTTTACCCTGAACTTTTTGTGCGATTTTTGGAGCTTCATCAGCAGTCCATTTTGAACAGTCTTTTTCAGCAGCAAAAGAAGCAGTAGCAAGAGTAGCTAATAATACACATAAGATTTTTTTCATTGTTTGTTTCCTAAAAATTTAATATAATTGTTCATCTATCTGAACAGTAATTATTATAACTTATCTCATCAAGGTTTTAAACCTATGCTCCACACACTATACTAATTTCTAAGTGTAAGCTTCTGAGATTCATTCTATAAATCTAATTATCCATTTTGGCTAATTATCAAATAACTGGTTTTTAGAGTTATTTTTTCTTATTATCTGCAAGCTGAGCTTCAATCTCGATATCTAGTTTAATCTGATCGCTAACTGCTGGAACATATAGGTCTATTCCATAATCAGAGCGTTTAATTTCAGCAGTAGCACTAAAGCCAGCAGTTTGTTTGTCATAAACTTTATTTAAGCCAATCATATTCTCAGTAACGTGTAGCGTAACAGGTTTAGTCACTCCATGCAAAGTTAATAAACCATTTAGGTCAAACTTCTTACCTTTGATATTGCTGACTTTTTGGCTAACAAAAGTTGCTGTTGGATATTTAGTAGCATCAAAGAAATCTGCACTTTTTAGGTGTTCATCAAGCTTAGGTACACCGGTAACTATATCACCAATATTGATAGTAATATTGGTCTTACTTTTAGCTAGGTTTTTTTGATCAAGATCAAGAGTTCCATTTACCATCCATTTACCTGATGGATTAGAAAACCCCATATGGTTATAATGAAATTCAACAAAGCTATGTGTTGATTCAATATTGTATAAATCTGCGGCATTTGCTGCTGCAACAATGCCAGTTGTTGCACTTAGTATTAGTAATAGTTTTTTCATTTGTTGTCCTGTATGATTGTAATTCAATTAACCAGAATTATTATATATCAAGTAGTGTTTTAATATTAAGGGTTTTTATAGCCATAAGAGAATATTTTAAACTTCTAGTGGGTCAACGTCGATTGCTGCTGTCAAGTAGTTAATTTCTGCTAAAAATGGCTCTAGTTGATTCAGATAACTATGTAAGTTCTCTCTAGATTTACTTGAAATAAGCATTTGTCCTCGATAACGGTTATGTAATTTATACATGACAGCAGGGACTGGCGGAAATACAGTGATGTTTTTACTATTTAATTTTTTATGAATAAGGGATAGCTCACGCATTCCGCGGATTAGTTGTTTTTCACTGGTGCTACTTAGCTTGATTAATGCTTGATAGGTAAATGGTGGCAGCTGATTTTGCTTACGTTCTTTTAGCGTATAGTTTATAAAACCTTCAAAATCATGCTTTTGCAAAAATTGATAAACTGGATGATCCGAGTAATTAGTTTGTAAAATAACTTGTCCCGGCTTTGCTGCGCGCCCAGCCCTACCAGTTACCTGAGTAAGAATGTTAAACATATCTTCACTAGCACGAAAATCATAACTAAAAAGTGCATTATCAATATTTATTCCGACAACCAAAGTCAGATTAGGGAAATCATGTCCTTTAGCCAACATCTGTGTCCCAACTAGAATATCAATCTCATGCTGATTAATTTCCTGATAGAGTTCTTGCCAGTCATCCTTACGATTAGTTGTGTCACGATCAATCCGGCGTATTTTTGCATCTGGAAATTGATTAGCCAGAAACTCTTCTAGTTTTTGGGTGCCATGTCCAATCGTATGTAAATACTGATTGTGGCATTTCGGGCAGACGCTTGGTACTCGAGTTTGATAACCACAATGATGACATTTCAGATTGTTGCTATTATTATGATAGACCATCCGTGATGAGCAGTTCTTACATTGACTTACCCAGCCACAATCATAACAGCTAAGAATCGGTGCATAGCCACGTCGATTTATAAATACTAAAGCCAGTTCTTTTCGGGTTAGACAGTTTGCTAGTGCATCAAGGGCAGGGTCGCTAATTCCTGCCTGATTAACCGGATAATGTGCTAGATTAACAATGTTAATTTCTGGTAAAATAGCATTACTGACCGCACGTTTACTCAGTTTATATAAATGAAATTTACCCAGCTTATAATTATAAAGTGATTCAAGACTTGGAGTAGCTGATGCCATGATTATTGGGATATCTAGTGTTTTTGCCCGATAAATTGCCAAATCTCTGGCGTGGTAACGAAGACTATCATTTTGCTTAAATGAGGCATCATGCTCTTCATCGACAATAATTAACCCCAATCTGGCAAATGGCGTGAATATGCTCAATCGTGTCCCAAGAATAATATCAGTTTCGCCATTTTTAGCTTGTAGCCAATTAATATAACGTTCTTTCTCACTTACTTCACTATTAAGGACGCTGATTTTTGCCAAAGGAAATCTTGCCTGAAACCTCTCTGCTAGTTGAGGTGTAAGATTAATCTCTGGTATCAGGACCAGAATCTGCTTTTGCTTAATTAGCATCTTATGTATTAGCTGTAAAAATACCTCGGTTTTGCCACTTCCGGTAATACCATAGAGTAGGGCGGGATGAAATTCATCGAGATGATTGCTAATAGTATTAATGATTTTTAATTGTTCTTCATTGGCGGTAATAGTTGTAGTTATAGTTGCTGCTAATGGTTTGCTACTTTCACAGATAACTCCAATGCTAAGCCAGTCATTGATTAATTTGTCTGGTTTGACCCTAAGCATTTCTTTTATTTGCTGCCAGCTTAAACTAGATAAACTTAGCTGGTGCCATAAATTAATCTGTTTTTTACCCCTTGGTGTATATGTTTTGCCAGTCTCAGTTAACTGATAATGTTTATTTTGCGGTAAGGTTATATCAGTTCGCGAATTAATTTTGCGCAGTAGTGCCGGAATTGCACAAAAAATTGTACTACCCAATGAATGGTGATAGTACGTTGCCGCGAAATTACATAGACTGATAATATCTTTTGGGATTATCTCTAAATATATCTGTGAAAGATGCTGAACTTTATCCAGTGGGTAATCGTGAAACTGACTGGCTTCGACTATTGCAGTTACAAAAGCAATTTGTTCTTTATTTCTTAATTTTGCACTTACTCGTTGACCTATTTCGAGGTGCTCATTGCTAAGATAACTATAATGATGGCGTAATGGTATATCAAAAACTAGATTAACAACATACATGACTATAATTCAACACATATTGGTGGGTTTAATGGCTTATAATAGCGTGTCATAATTGAAGCGTTGACATAGATAATCCCATTTTGTTCAATTTTTCCATAGCCTTCATGGATATGTCCAGAGATAACCAATCTTGGTTTTACTCTTTCGATAGCTTTTTTCAAAAATTCACAGCCAACATGCCGTTCTTCAATGATTTTATCCAGACTATCTAGGGCAGGGCTATGATTAATCAAAATATCACATTTAGGTGTATTTGCATATAAAGCTTGGCGCTTTAAGTCATCCCACATGAAGCCAAAACTACGAAATGGCGGGCTAACTGGCGAACCCCAGATTTTAAGTCCTTCGATTTCGACTAGCTCGTTTTCGAGATAAATGACATTTGTCGGAATATTAATAAGGTGTTTTGAGTGTTCTAAAGCCCCATCATGATTGCCACCAACAAATATTTTATACTTATGTGGCAGCTTGCTAAGCCAGTCAATAAATTGTTGAATTTCAAGAACGCTACCATGAATGGCAATATCACCACCATGGATTAAAATATCACCATCTGGAATAATTCCATCAAGAACCTGATGATGGTTATGGGTGTCAGAAATGCAGACTATTTTCATTTTTGCCGTAGTGGACGAATCCGAATATTATCAATATGAATATTCGCTGGTTGATTTACCATAAACGCAATGGTGTTGGCAATATCTTCGGGCTGTAGCATCTCGCCTAATTCATTTTGCAGTTTGTCCAAGGTTGCTTGGCTATAGCTTGCTGCTTTCTGAAAGCCGCTAGCCGTAAAGCCTGGCTCTATTAGACTTACACGAATATTATGTTGACATAATTCCTGACGTAAAGAATCTACTAAGCCAATTAATGCAGTTTTTGTCGATGCATAAACGCTATTTAAGGCAGATGGATTACGTCCAGCAGTGGAACCAATTACGATAATATCATGTATTTCATGGGTGGGATTTTTAATAAACCGCTCGGCACACTGACGTAGCTGGTGTAATACCGAAACATAGTTTAACTCAATCATTTCTCGCCATTTGTCAGGATCAGAGCTAAGAATACTTCCAGGAAGTCCTATTCCAGCACTAAGAATATAAATACTGGGTTGTGGATTTATGCTGTTATAGCTAAATTCGAGTAGCGCCTTAATAAAATCAGGGCTACTGATGTCACCACTTTTAGGGGCTACTTTTATATTATTATTCAACTCACTGGCAAGGGTGGTAAGCTTGGTTTCATTTCTTCCGGTGATGATTAAGTTCATTCCAAGTGCTGCTAGTTTTCGGGCAGTTGCTTCGCCCATCCCCGAAGTCGCTCCGGTAACGATCGCGGTTCTGTTTGTCATAGACTTTACTTTCTAATGTGATTCAATTGTCCGTAGTTCATAAATATTATATAAGGCGGTACGCTCCAGCCAGCCATTAAAATCTAGTTTAAAAATCCAGCTTGGGCAGTCAGAGAAAATGAGCTTACCCTGTGGTGCGCCATATTTTACCGTTTCTTGACAGGTGAGTGCAATCAGACAGTTTTCGTTATCTTTGCAATCAACTTTAGCCGGGTTATCAATTGGGACTGGGCGTAAATTTAGATGTTTATAAAAATCCAGTATATTCCCACCCTCAGTAAGATAATTAAAGGCTGTTGGTTGCTGGTAGCGTTTATACATCAGTTCATTAATCCTGATTTGCATGGCAGATGGGAAGAACATCACCACCAGCACACCAAATAGGTTAAACCGCCAAGCAAAAGTATTCAATTTACGTAGTTTAGGTCCAAGTTGCCAGTTGTACTTTTCTTTGAGAATTTGTAGACTATCTAAAATTACAAATGGCATGAAGCTCAGTAGCGGGGTTAGAAAGCGTAGTTCCTTATGTCCCACTAACAAGTGTCCGATAATAAATGGTGCCATCACCCAGCTAATCGCATGTTTCGGACGCATGATAATAAAATACAGAGCCGCCAAAATATATAATGGTCCATATGGAACTAAACCTGCGATTGAGAGATACATATACCATGGGTCAACGCTAAAGGATGCGGCTTTACCTTGTAGGATATTGGCTGCAAAATAACGCCACGGTGTGAATACCCAATCACCATAAAACCAGTGATCAATTACTACACCAGCGCCGATTGCTAAAAATATTCCAATTAAGATTGATAACCAATAAATAGGACACATTCTTTTGATGAAAATTAGCCAAGCCATTAGCCCAACTATCATAAAACCGGTCTGGAATCTGGCAACGAAAGACATTCCAATCAAAAAACCAATAGCAAGTAGATTAAGTAGATTCTTGCGTGATTCCATCTGGAATAGCAGACAGAACCCAATTAAAAATAGTTTGGCAGAAATATTTTCTGATGAATAGCGAATACCATTAAATACTGCAAGCCAGCTAAAAATACTCAGCAACATAAACCATTGCTGTTTGCTTGGGCTTTTTAATTCTACCTTGAAAGTATTGATAAATAAAATAATTGCGACTAGTGACAATGCTCCAGAAAAAGCTCTAGTGAGGAAGGTTACAAAAAATGGGTTTGGTTCACTAATTAGTGCAATTAACTTATATAAATAAACAACTATCCATGCCTGAAACGCCGGACGAATTTGATCATAAAATTCCCAAGTTAGTCCATGTGGAGAATTTAGATTAAGCTTATATGCCGCAAACTCAAGGATCTGGTAATACTCATCTGGGTGGAGATGTCCGAGAGAAAAAAAAGCTGTGATCAGATAAACAACCACAGCGATGTAAATGTATTTTGGTTTGATTGGCATATTATTTTTCATCTTTAAATAGTTTTTTCATTTCTTTCTTAATGAAGTTTTGTTTTAATGAAGAGAGGTATTCAACAAAAACCTTTCCATCTAGGTGGTCTAGCTCGTGCTGAATGCAAATTGCCTTTAAGCCATCACATTCAATTTTGTGCTCTACGCCATTGGCATCCTGATAGGTTGCGACTATTTTTTCTGCACGCTTAACCGTCTCAAAGACTCCCGGCACTGATAAGCAACCTTCTTCACAACTTGTTTCGCCTGATTTCTCAACAATTACTGGGTTTACTAAGGCTTCCAGTTGGCTAGGCTCACCTTCTTTGGCTAAATCAATAACAAATAATCGTTTCTGTACATTTACTTGAGTTGCTGCCAAACCAATTCCATTATTCGCATACATTGTTTCAGCCATATCCTGAATTAGCTTTTTTAGTTCACCATCAAAATTTGTAACTGGTTTTGCCTTTAGATGTAAACGTTGGTCAGGATAATGTAATATTTCTAGTAAAGCCATTATTTAATAAATCCATTAATTGATAGTTGTGAGTTCGTACTTATGCTAAAAATCTTACAGACTTTGTGCAAAATCACCAAATATATTCTCGATTTTAGCAAGAATTTTATCTGATTTTTAAAAGATTGATACAGTAATAATCGATATTCTGCTAAAATATAAAAATACAAATTCCATATATCATAAAATATTTTAAAACATTATTCTAACAAGAAAGCATTACTTATGCCAGTAAAAATAAGATTGATTGGTTGGCTTTTGCTCGTCCTTTCAATAGCATATGCAGCAACTTCTACACAAGGTGAGGTAATTCAAGTAACAGATAATAATAGTTCAAAAAAGACACAGTCAGTGCGAGGGAATGGTGTTCCGGCAAGTATGATTAAAAATAATGCGCCAAAAGACTATACGGTCAAAAAATCAGATACGGTAATGAAAATAGCGCATATGTATTTGAAGAAGGTTGGTTATTGGCCACAGTTTGTTGGCGTAACGAGTATTGGTAAGACAAAAATTTATCCGGGTGATAATCTACAAATCCTTACAATAGATGGTTTGAAATTGTTGACAGTCCAGCATTCTAGTCGAAGTGTCGTTGATAAACTTGAACCGGAAGTGCGCGATTTACCAAATGATGAGTTACCACCAATTTCAATTAAAAAATTGAAGAATCTTATTTTACATCCAACGCTTATTCCTGAGAATGAATTTGAAGCATTACCTATGGTGGTATCTGGTGGTGCACCTGGTGACATTACCTATACTGCTGGAGATACAATTTATGTCAAAGGGTTGAGAGATCAACAAGTTGGTGATCAGGTTTCAGTTTTTAGTAAGTTTAGAAAAATTATTGACCCAGATACCAAAGAAAGTCTTGGATTTGAAGTTCGTTATAATGGAGATGCAACTATTTCGCAGATTGGTCCGGTTAGTAGTCTTGAATTGACAAATACAGTAAATTATGTAAGTCCACTTGATCGGGTAATAAGTATGCCTGTACAGCAAATTCCTGATTTAACACCGCATCGTTCTGATTTGGTAATTACAGGGAAAATAGTTGCACTTTATGATGCGATTACCTCCACTGCTGAAGATAATACTGTGATAATTAATCGTGGTAGTCGTGATGGTGTTGATCCGGGGATGATTTTTGATATAACTGATACTAGGAAAGTAATTGATCCTACTTCAGATATGGATCATCCAAAATATTTGGTAATGCCACCAACGGTTATTGGAGAGTTATTAATCTATAAGGTTTACGACAAAATGTCATTTGGTTTGATAACTGACTCTGCGCGTCCAGTATTGATTAACGCAATTGTACAGAGTCAACAATGATGAATGTTGCTGAAAATCAGTTAAAAAGCTGGCTGAAACTAGCTTTTACACCTGGTGTTGGTTCGGTTACCATGTTGAAACTGATACGAAGTTTTGGTTCAGTTGAAAACGTTTATCAACAGCCGATCCAGGTTCTAAATAGTGTTGTAAGTAATGGTGTTATTAAGAGTATTCTATCCGACAACTCTAGCGAAGCAGTTGAAGCAGCACTTGATTGGCAAAGTCAAGGTGATAATCGTCGAATTATTACTTTAGAGGATGATGAATACCCGCAATCTTTAGCGCAGATTTCTACTCCACCAATGGTTTTATTTGCAGAGGGAAATCTTTCTCTTTTGCTAAAAGATAAAGTGGCTATGGTTGGTACCAGACATCCAACAACTCAAGGTATTGAGAATGCGCGGATGTTTGCAAAAGAGTTATCTGAAAATGATATATGTGTAGTTAGTGGACTTGCTGCCGGAATTGATCGTTATTCCCACGAAGGGGCACTTTTGGCAGAAGGTTCAACAATTGCTGTAATTGGTACCGGGATTGATATTCAATATCCTGCTAGTAATCGCGATATTTATAAAAAAATTGCGGATAATGGATTGATTTTAAGTGAATTTCCTTTGGGTGCTAGGCCTCTTAGTCAGAATTTTCCGCAAAGAAATCGGATTATTGTTGGTTTAAGTCGTGCATGCTTGGTGGTTGAATCTGCAATTGATGGTGGTTCAATGATTAGTGCTGGTTATGCTTTAGAAATGGGGCGGGATGTGATGGCAATCCCTGGCTCAATTCATAATCAGATGGCGCGCGGATGTCATAAATTAATCAAGCAAGGTGCGAAATTAATCGAGACAGTGCAGGATGTTTTTGAAGAGTTGCATTTTGTCGCTAACAAGAAAAATGCAGAAAAACAATCTGTCTCAGAGACTAATGATCCTTTACTACTGGCAATGGGCTTTGATCCCATAAGTCTTGATAGTTTGAGTAATGAATTAAATTATGATTTTGGTGAATTATGTGGCAAACTACTGGAATTAGAGCTATCGGGGCAGATTGTAAATTGCGGTGGTGGTAAATATCAGCGTGTTTTTAAGTAGGTAAAAATGATAGAGTTATTACAATTTTTATTTGTGACGGAAAAGGATGAACACCTTTATCTGAATAAAGATGGTCTTGTGAATGAACTATTGACAGAGCATAGTTTCTCGCATAAAGAAGTACATGAAATGCTTGAATGGTTTGCCCCAATCCTCAGTGGCAATGCGCTTACAAATGTAAACCCTGAGTCGGTAAGAGAAATTAGTTCTTGGGAAAAGCAGAGGCTACCATTGACGGTTATTGAACAAATTTTGCAGCGCGAACGGAATAAACTAATTAGTAGTGGTGAGAGAGAGGTTCTATTTGATCGTTTGGCAACACTTGGTTTAAATTCAAGTATTGCGGATGATGAGGTTCAAACGATAGTTGATGGTCTTATTTTCCATTTGCAGCATTATAAATATCAACTATTACAGCAAGGGGACTCTAAAATGCCCTTTGGATTTTTAAACAATTTCACCATCCACTAACAGGTATAAGTATGGCAAAAAAATTATTGATTGTAGAGTCATTGGCAAAAATTAAGCCGATAAGTAAGTATTTGGGTGGTGATTTTAAAGTTCTTGGGTCGGCAGGTCATGTGCGCGATTTACCCAAAAAGAATGGTTCTATTGATATTACAAATGGTTTTACTCCTAAGTATAAATTTATTGAAGATAAGAAAAAATACGTTGATGATATTCTGTCAGCGGCAGATAAGTCTAGTGAAATCTATCTAGCAACCGATCCTGATCGTGAAGGGGAGGCTATTGCTTGGCATATAAATGAGATTTTACGTGAGAATAATCTAGCACAGGGTAAAAATATCCGTCGAGTTACTTTTAACGAAATTACTGAAACAGCAGTAAAAAATGCTGTGGCACATCCACGACAAATTGATACTAATTTGGTTGATGCTCAGCAAGCACGCTTGGCGCTTGACTATCTGATTGGTTTTAATGTTTCTCCCTTATTGTGGCGAAAAATAAAGCCGGGTTTATCCGCAGGAAGGGTGCAATCTCCAGCATTAAGACTAATCTGCGAACGTGAAGATGAGATTCGCAAATTTGTACCCGAAGATTATTTTGGTATCCATCTATTAAGCCATAAAGGACGGATAAAGTTTAAGTCGCGGCTAATTGATGATAACGGGCGTAAGATTGAGACCCGCACTATTTCAACTGAAGTGGAAGCTAAATCAATAGTTGAACGTATCAGTGGTGAATCTATTGCGGTCATTAAGAAAATCACTAAGAAGCAAAAAAAGAAAAATCCAACCGCACCATTTATTACCTCTAGTTTACAGATTGAGGCTTCAAGGCAATTGGGTTTTGCGACCGATCGTACCATGCGTGTAGCGCAAGGGCTTTATGAAGGTATTCAGCTAGGTAGTGAAACAGTCGGGCTTATCACCTATATGCGTACTGACTCAATCCAATTATCTGAAACAGCAATTAATGAAATCCGTGAGTATATCGGTGCTAATTTTGCTGCCCAGTACCTACCTAATAAACCAAATGTTTTTACTAGCAAATCTAAAAATGCACAAGAGGCACACGAGGCAATCAGACCAACTTCAATTTATCGTACTCCTGAATCAGTAAAAGCCTTTCTAAATGCTGATCAGTATAAGCTATATGAACTAATTTGGCGAAGAACCCTGGCTAGTCAAGTAACTGCGGCAATTCTTGATACAACGGCTATTGATCTAGTTGTCAAAGATACAGTGTTTCGTGCAAATGGAGTGATGGTTAATTTTGATGGTTTCATGAAAGTCTATCAAGAAATCATTGAAGACGAAGTAAACGAAGATCAGGAAGCTCGGTTGCCAGAGTTAGTAGAGGGGGAAGAAGTTCCGATTGATAACCTTGAAATTAGTGCTCATCAAACTGAACCAAAGCCACGCTATACTGAAGCTTCACTGATTAAAGCTCTGGAAGAGTTAGGTATCGGACGGCCCTCAACCTATGTACCAATTATTGCTACTTTAAAAAAACGTGAATATGTGGTAATGGATAAAAAGCGTTTTGTGCCAACGGATATTGGAATGGTGGTAAGTCAGTTTTTAACTAACCATTTACCAAAATATGTAGATTTGCAATTTACTGCTAATCTAGAAGATACGCTTGATGATATTGCTTTAGGTACTAAAAATCGCTTGCCAGTTTTAGATGTATTCTGGGAAGAACTAAGCACGCTGGTTAAAGAAAAGCAAAATATTTCTAAGCAAGAGCTTACTAGTGAGATGCTAGACGACGATTGTCCGCAATGTGGTAAAAAATTGATGAGTAAGATTGGGCGCTATGGTCGTTTTATCGGCTGTTCTGGTTATCCTGAGTGTAATTATATGCGTAAGGTTGATAAAGATGGACAAACTGAAGAGATTGTTGCGCCAGAAGAAGTACCAGATCGTGTATGTCCAAAAGATGGTGGTAAATTATTAATTAGAACTGGTAAATTCGGGAAATTTATTTCCTGTGCCAATTATCCAAAATGTAAGCATATCGAGAATATTAACCAGCCAGATACTGAAAATGCGATTACCTGTCCCGAATGTAATACTGGTAAGGTTGTTGCTAAGAAAGGGCGCTTTGGTGTCTTTTATTCTTGTAATAATTATCCAACATGTAAAACAATCTTCAAATATGAGCCAGTAAAAACAGTTTGTCCTTCTTGCTCCTATCCGGTAATGATGACACACACTACTAAAACCAAAGGGACACAGCATATTTGCCCTAAATGTAAACATTCAGTAAAAGTTGATAGTGTTGGCGAAGTGAGTTAATTTATTGATTTGTAACGTAATTGGTCGGTAGGTATTAAAAACTTTAAAAATAAAGTAAATAATAACTTGACGTTGTGGTTGCTTTCAGTTAAAATAACCACCTCGTCAATGGAGAGGTTACCCAAGCGGTCAACGGGTCCGGACTGTAAATCCGGCGGCAATGCCTTCGCAGGTTCGAATCCTGCCCCCTCCACCACCGACAACTAAGTGCGAAAAATATCAAAAAAATTCTTGCAAAAAAATAAACAATATATTAGAATCATGCCAGAATAAAATTTGAGGTTCGTGCGGGAGTAGCATAGTGGTAATGCAGAAGCCTTCCAAGCTTATGATGAGGGTTCGATTCCCTTCTCCCGCTCCAGTTTCCCAGTTAAGTAAAAAAATATAAAGCCCAGGTGGCTCAGGGGTAGAGCACTCCCTTGGTAAGGGAGAGGTCGCCAGTTCAAATCTGGTCCTGGGCACCATAAGGTTTAGTTTTAAAAATCATATTTCTATTTCAATTTTATTTGGAGTTATAAATGGCTAAAGAAAAATTTGAACGTACGAAACCGCATGTAAACGTAGGAACGATTGGTCACGTGGATCATGGTAAAACTACATTGACAGCAGCGATTACGACAATTCTGTCAAAAAAATTCGGTGGTGAAGCTAAAGGTTACGATCAAATCGATAGCGCTCCAGAAGAAAAAGCACGTGGTATTACAATTAATACAGCACACGTTGAGTATGAAACAGAAAACCGTCACTATGCACACGTAGATTGCCCGGGAC
>SSGX01000045.1 GCA_008017155.1 Neisseriales bacterium
AATGAGTTGGTGGTGCCACAGAACATCACATTGATACCTCTACCGCCATATTCACCTGAATTAAACGCAGTTGAGCAAGTATGGAATTGGATAAAGGCTCATTACTTATCGAATTGTAATTTTGCAGATTATGAAGATATTGTTGATAAAGCCAGCTTTGCATGGAATGAATTTACCAAACAAACAGATTTGGTGAAATCAATGTGTGCTAGAGACTGGTTAGTAACAATGTGATTTATGTTGTAATTGGTATTATTAGCTCGGTAACCCTCACCAATAATCTTCATGAACGACACTACCAGAAGCCAGTTAATTAGCAGATTTTATCAATTGCTAATTATGGTTCTGGTGTGCACCAAACTTTTATAAATTCTTTTACTTCGTAAACTCCATAAAACAATTTAAAAACTTTCGTGTTGGCGCAATCGCACTGGCAAGCACATGTCCATGCTTTTTAGTATCGCCATTAAGCCGCAAAAGAAAAATATGCTGGTTTGAATGATATGCCTCTGGCAGCCAAAGGATTATCCTTTGGAATCAAATAATCTGGGTTTGGCTTAATTAATCGGTAAATGGCGCTCGTTGGCGCTTTAGTAAACAGGTGTCTTTATGGAGTGATAATCATGAATAAACTGGAAAATGCAATTGTTATCTTTGGTCTAGAAAATGGTCAATATACTGTCAATGATATTAAGCAGATATATAGAAAGCTAGCAAGTATTAATCATCCTGATAAGGGTGGAAATACTGAAACGATGCAATTAATCAATACTGCTTTTGCGGAATTATGCAAATACTTTGAAACTAATCAAACTTTAGATATTAATCAGGATAATAACGAAACAGCACATAACTTTGATTTTAGCTTTTTGGATACTCTTAAAACATTACACGGCGTAATTATTGAAGTTTGCGGCTATTGGGTATGGTTATCAGGTAATACTTACCCCCATAGAGAAACTATTAATAATCTAGGCTTTAAATTCTCTGGAGCTAAAAAATCATGGTACTGGAGTCCAACTATCAACATAACTAATTATAAGCGCGGCTCTAAATCAATGAAACAAATCCGCAAGGATTATGGCAGCAAAATCATTGAAACTGAGTTACAGCCAGCAATTAACTAATCTAGTGGGAGTAATCCTACTTAGTTAAACAAATAGAACAAAACAAAATCAAAAACTAATCAAATACCAATTAAACCACAGGAGCTAAAGAAAATGACTGATAAAGAATATGCAAAAGAAATAGTTACTACAATTTTAAGCCAGTTGGGTGGTAGTAAGTTCACTACCATGACCGGAGCTAAATTATCCTATAGCATCAATAACAAAGATCAGCCAGTATTACATTGTAAATTGCCAGCTGATATTAAAATCAGGAACAATATTAATCTAGTCCATATTATCTATAATATCGGGTTAGATTTATATGAATATACTTTTATGAATACCAGAAAAAACACTGAAGACCAGATAATCAAGCAGATCAATGATGTTTATGCAGAAGATTTAATCCCGTTATTTGAAAAGGAAACTGGCTTGTACTGCTATTTATAAGAAATTATGCAACACTCTTCAAACAACTAAAACTATAGGCTTAGGATTATCCTAAGCCTAATCTAATTTATGCGCTGAACCCAGTTTTGCCAGCAAAACCCGCCATGCCCGTAGCCAGCGCTAGGGTTATTTAATATCCTTAAATATAGCACCTCAAGAAAATTAATTGCTATATGTTGACATTTAGCAATTAATTTGTTAAAATGATAAATGTGAGGTAAAAATGAAACTTAATGAATTAGTAGAAATAAAAATTGGCTTAACGCTGGAGCGTAAAAAAGCTAATATAGCAAGTACAAAGACATTTGATTATATGGCTTTAACCTTAAAGTCATTCACAAATTCAAATGGTTTGGAGAAATTGCAATCTGAGCATTTTATAGCAAATTCAGAAATTGGCGCGCAATATTTAACTAATGAAAATGATGTAATTATGCGATTACGCTCACCTAGTCAGGCTATCTTCATAGACAGTAATAATACTGGATTAGTTGTTTCTTCTTTAATGGCAATTATAACTAATATTTTTCCAAATGTGCTCAATAGCAAATATTTGACGCATTACCTAAATTCTAAGTATATCCAGAATCAACTAGTGAAAAACACGCAGGGCACTGCAATTCCGATGATAAAAACGGCTGACTTAATGGAGCTGGAGATTAATTTGCCACCGCTTGAGAAACAACAGAAAATAGTTAATTACATCGATACTGCCAATCAGGAAATTGATTTACTAGGCAAACTTATTAATGAAAAAAATAAGCTTAAAACTGAAATTTTTGAAACTATTATCAAATAAAGGCAAGGATACAAAAATATGAAGACAACCCAAGATATAATCAATAATGTAGTATGGAAAGCCTGCGATACATTCCGCGGCACAATGGACAGCTCTCAATATAAGGATTACATTCTAAGTATGCTGTTTGTAAAATACCTTTCTGATTTTTATAAAGAAAAACGTGAGCTAATTAGTGCTAAATATGATGGTGATATAGAACGTATCAACCGTGCACTAGAGCGAGAAAAATTTATTCTTGATGATTCATGTACTTTTGAATACATGTTAAAAAATAAGGAAGCAGACAATCTTGGCGAAATTATCAATAAAGCTTTAGCTAAGATTGAAGAGGATAATATTGAGAAGCTCGAAGGCATTTTCAGAAATGTTGATTTTAATAACCGTCAGGTATTGGGAGATACCAAAGAACGCAATAGTATCTTAAAAAACTTACTTGAAGATTTTAGCGATAGTAGATTAGACTTGCGCCCTTCACAACTGGATAATGTAGACATTATTGGCAATAGCTACGAGTACCTAATTGCCCATTTTGCAAGTGATGCAGGTAAAAAAGGTGGTGAGTTTTTCACTCCAAGCGAAGTATCTACACTACTAGCAAAATTGGTAGCTGCTAAAGAAGGTGACAGGATTTATGATCCAACCTGTGGGTCTGGTTCGCTATTGATTAAAGCTGCCAAAGAAGTAGGTAATAGTAATTTTGCTATCTATGGGCAGGAAAAGAATGGGCAAACTCATTCGCTATGCCGGATGAATATGTATCTACATGAGATAAATGATGCCAAAATTGCTTGGGGTGATACGATTGGTAATCCACTACACCTAGAAAATGATCATCTAATGAAATTTGATGTAATTGTCGCCAATCCGCCATTTAGCCTAGATAAATGGGGTGCTGATTCAGCGGAGAATGATATATTTAAACGCTTTAGCAATTATGCAATACCGCCAAAAAGTAAAGGCGATTATGCTTTTGTTATCCATATGATACAAAGCTTAAATGAGAATGGACGGATGGGCGTAGTTTTACCTCATGGCGTGCTATTCCGCGGTTCTAGTGAAGGTAAAATTCGCCAAAAGCTTATTGATGAAAATTTACTTGATGCAGTTATTGGTTTACCATCCAATTTATTCTTTGGTACTGGTATCCCGGCATGTGTTCTTGTTTTCAAGAAAAACCGCCAGCATAAAGACATAATATTTATTGATGCCAGCAAAGATGAAGTATGTAAGGAAAAAAATCAAAATAAACTAAAAGAGATCGAGAAAATACTGGAAACTTACCACAAACGTCAGGAAGTTGAGAAATATGCACACATTGCAACACTGGGTGAAATCAAAGAAAATGAATATAACTTAAATATTCCCCGCTATGTTGATACCTTTGAGGAAGAAGAGCCTATTGATCTGGAAGCAACTAAAACCAGTATTGCCAAATTAGAAACTGAGCTTGCCGAAATAAAAATCAAGATGAATAACTATTTAGCTGAATTAGGTCTATAGTATGAATAACGAATTAATTATTTATCAAACAGAAGATGGGCAGACTCAAGTTAATCTAAAAGCAATCGATGGTACAGTCTGGCTTACTCAAAAAGAGATTTCAGCCTTATTTGATAGAGATGTCCGAACAATAAATGAGCATTTGAAGACTCTTTTTGCAGATGATGAACTACAGGAAAATTCAGTTATCCGGAATTTCCGGATAACTGCCGCCGATGGTAAATCCTATGATACTGCTCATTATAATCTGGATGCTATTTTAGCTGTTGGCTACCGAGTCCGCTCACCACGTGGCATTCAATTCAGAAAATGGGCAACCACCATTCTTAAAGAGTATCTGATCAAAGGCTTTGCTATGGACGATGCTCGCCTGAAACAAGCTAAAGAATGGGATTACTTTGATGAATGGTTAGCTCGTATCCGTGAAATCAGAGCATCAGAAAAGCGCTTTTACCAGAAAATCAAAGACCTCTACATTACTGCTATTGACTACAACAAAGATAGTGATCAGGCTAAATTATTCTTTAAAAAAGTGCAAAATAAAATGCTCTGGGCAGTAACCAGACATACTGCTGCCGAGATTATTGCTAACCGTAGTAATCCAGAATTACCTAATATGGGCTTAACCTCATGGGCAGGTTCAAAAGTTAGAAAAATGGATGTCGACACTGCCAAAAATTATCTTTCACAAGAAGAAGTTGAAGAGCTTAATCGAATTGTAACGATGTATCTTGACTATGCTGAAGATCAGGCAAAAAAACGCAAAACTATAACTATGGCAGAATGGGAGCAAAAGCTTGATGCGTTTCTAAGCTTTAACGAACGTGAATTACTAACCCATGCTGGAAAAATAAGAGCAAACGTAGCCAAACAATTAGCCGAAGAACGTTATGACTTATTTGATAAATACCGCCAAGCCCATGAACTGAAGCAAGCCAACGCTGATGATTTAGCAGAGTTAGAGCAAATAGCCAAAGAAGTTGAAAAAGGTAGTAAGGCATGACTAAGCAAATACCGCTAGGATATAAGCAAACAAAGGTTGGGATTATTCCAGAGGATTGGGAAGTAGTAAAATTGGGGGATATAGGTAAGTCTATAATTGGTTTAACCTACTCTCCTGATGATGTTGTAGACAAAAATACAGGTACTTTAGTCCTTAGATCTTCCAATATACAAAACAATAAATTGACGTACCTAGATAATGTGTACGTTAATAAAAAATTAAAATCTTCAGATTTGACTCAACCGAATGACATTCTTATTTGTGCTCGAAATGGTAGTCAAAACTTAATTGGAAAATGTGCATATATAAGTAAAGAGCATTCTGGAACTGCTTTTGGTGCATTTATGTCTATTTATCGGTCAAAATATAATCCATATATTTTCCAATTCTTTCAAACTAATGCATACAAGAAAATGGTAACAACAAATCTAGGAGCTACAATAAATCAAATAACTTCTAAGGATCTAAATGCTTTCAAATTGCCATTTCCACCACTAAAAGAACAAGAGAAAATTGCAGAAATATTATCAACGTGGGATGATGCTATTGCCAAACAAGAGCAATTGATTGAGCAAAAGCAAGTTTTCAAAAAAGGAATCATGCAGCAGCTTTTTAGTCAAAAACTTCGCTTCAAAGGCGATAACAGCAACGACTATCCCGCTTGGGATTATTTAGAGTTATCAGATCTCTTGACTTATAAACAGCCAACAAAATATCTGGTTAGT
>SSGX01000058.1 GCA_008017155.1 Neisseriales bacterium
ATATCCTATATTTATCGTGATAATATTAAATGTGTAGAAGTGCTGGCAATACTTCAAGCAGAATATCTTCAAGATACAAAAATGCATTTAAAAGAAAATTTAAAAAATAATCTAGCTGATAAGAAAATAATTGATGAAATTAAAACAATAGCAGAGTATAATCAGAAAGCACCAGAGTTAATCAAAAGATTTAAGCTTCAAGAGGTAAAGGAAATAGAGGAACTTGTTGACTTAAATGATAGTAACTTTGTTAATCTTAAACAAGATTTTCAACGCAAGTACGGGATTGATAATAATATCAGAATAATGAAGCACCTCTATTCTAAAGTTAATCAAGTATATAGCAAACATAAGAATTTTGATGAACTTGAAGGTACTGTTAGTATTACAAGGGATGAATTTTTAGCATTATTGTTTGATAATGTTTTAGATTTAATTAACCCCTTGTATTATCTATATCTTAAAAATCCATATAATTTAAAAGCAATTGAGACATTAGCCGTTATATACAGGAATATGAAAGACAAGCCAAAAAAGGAACCTGATAAAGAAAAACAAGGAGAGCAAGGTAGCAGTTCGGATAATACAGCAAAACTAGAAAGCTATCTTGATAAGGACTCTATTCAAAAATTAGCATTAGAATACCTTAATGAAAACATTATTTCATATGAAAATGATGGAAATGAGTTTTATGATGTAAGTTATGACCTAAATTATATTATCACTAATCGAAACTTTGAAAATATTAATGCAAAGCTTATTACTGAATTTCTTGGAAACGAACAAATAGTAATGCAGCTAATATCAAACAATGGAGAATATGGAAAGACCTTAAGTCAAAATATAAAAATCTTTATGCGATCATTTAAAGAAACTTTTTGCGAAGATGATAATTCAGAATTAATAAATAATTATTTCAAACGAATAAATGTATTAGAGCAAAGATTTGTAAGGTTAATTGATGACACTGAACTCCCTTGGGATTATAGTATTGTAACTGACTACATTGCATACTGCAAATATATTGATAAAACTTGGCCACGTGGTAATCCTAATGCAATTATAGTAGGAAGATATAGATATTCAGACTACATCAATGCATTAATAATAAGAGCAAGTATAGAAGAAAACACTACCACTCTTAATGACGCTTTAATAGAAATACAAAATTATTCAACAGGATTTGAGATTCAAAACTCTAGTGTATTAAAAAATCTTATTCTGGAAAACGTAAAGAAAAGAGTTGGCCAATTAAACAAAATTACTTCGTTTATACAACTCATCTTTAATATTTTTAATAAATTAGCAAAGGATAATTCTGACAATGAGATGTTAATTCTTGCCGGAATAGAATGTATGCATAGTATTTATTGGAGGATGCTATCTATTATTTCGAGTGGGCGTATCATTACTAATGATACAAAGCTAACTACTGAACAAGAAAATCAAATTAAGCTAATTAATCATAACATGTTAATGATATTTGATTTATATTTTAGGCTTTTTCCTTCACGTCGGGATTTAGAAAGACTTAATTGGGTAATTACGAAAATGTGTGATTTAAATCGCGATAGTCAAGATAAGTTTATTAAAAGTGAAGAGTTTAATACCTTACTCAATATTATACGCGATTTTCCTGATGAAGTATTATCGGAGTTCCCTACTCAGAGTAGAAAGAGTGGAAGTAGTAAGCATTCAATGTTTAATAAAATAACTATAGAACTAGAATCTATTTAGAAATATAGGAAGAATTTAATATGTATTTAGGTGTAGATTACTATCCCGAGCAATGGGATGCGGAATTTTTGGAACAAGACTTGGCGCGGATGGTGAGTGCTGGGATTAACTGTATTCGGATTGCTGAATTTGCTTGGCATTTGATGGAACCGAAAGAAGGGCAATTTAACTTTGATTATTTCTCCCACGTGCTAGATCGAGCAGAACACTATGGTTTAAAAGTGATGCTCGGAACACCAACGGCAACGCTACCAGCATGGCTTGCCAAAAAATACCCTGAAGTGCTGTCGGTCGATGAATTTGGGATTAAGCGTCACTTTGGTGGACGGCGGCAGGCCTGTCTTAATTCACCAGTTTATCGTGAGAAAAGTGCACTGATTTCAACTAAAATGGCAGATGCATATGCGAATCATCCGGCGGTAATTGCGTGGCAAATTGATAATGAGCTTGGGCACGAAACTAGCGACTGGTGCTACTGTAATCATTGTGAGCGTGAATTTCAAAATTATCTGCAAGCTCAGTTTGAGTCAGTCGAAGAGCTTAATTATCGGCTGGGTACGATTTTCTGGTCGCAAAGTTATAATGATTTTAATGAGATAGAATTACCACGTCCAACGATTCCTGCCAAAAATCCGGGGTTGATGCTTTATTTCTACCGTTTCCGGGCAGAAACCATTACCCGTTTTACTCGTGAACAAGCTACCATACTACGTAAGATAATCCCAGAAAATCAGGAAATTACGCATAATTACCCGGGGGATTATTATAATAAAGCCCAGAACTTTACCGATATTTCCGAGTGTCTGGATGTCGTCGCTCTCAATAACTATCCGGTTTGGGGTGGACTAGAGCAACCAGTCGAATACGCTAAGATTGCCATGAAGCTGGATCAGACACGTGGCTTTTTACCGGGCAAGAATTTTTGGATAACCGAACAACTAATCGGCGCACAAGCGCATACGATTATGGGTTATTTACCGCGTCCGGGACAGGCTAGGTTATGGTCATGGCAGGCAATGCTACATGGCTGCAATAATCTAATCTATTTCCGTTGGCGTACTGCAACTAAAGGTGCAGAGCAGTTTTGCTATGGGGTGCTAGATCATGATAATCAGGATGGTCCACGTTATCAAGAAATGCAACAGGTTTTTAACGAAGCGCGCCGATATGAAAGTGAACTTAATCAACCAATCAAAGCTGAAGTAGCACTAATCTACAATCCGGATAATATCTTCGCTTGGAAAATCCAGCCACAATCAGTTGCAATGGATATTCACCATGAGCATTTTCGTCTTTATCAGGGATTTATCCGGCATAATGTGGCGATTGATGTAATTGATATTCGCCAAGCAATCGATACTTATAAAGTGGTATTATTGCCTGCACCGCTGTTATTAACTAACGAGCAGATCACCAAGCTAGTCGATTTTATCCAAAATGGCGGAATTGTAATTAGTTCATTCCGTGCCGCAATTAAAAATCAGGATAATACTGTTTATTTTAATCAGGACAATCCTTGGCTTAAAGTTGCTGGGCTAAAAGCCTATTATATCGAATCGCTTGGGAATAATAGCCAAGTTACAATTCGTAACCCATCCGGAGTAGAATATCAAGCTGGTGTATGGCGCGATATGCTTGAAGTCATCGCTGGAAGTAATGCTCAAACCATCTATAGCTATAGCGATGAATTTGCTAGCTATGCTGCCGTAACCGAAACCGCTATTGGTGCGGGTAAATTAATCCATATTGCGACAGGTATTCTTGATAAAGAATTCTGGCTTAATCTGGCATCACAGGTACTTACTTTACAGAATATCCCGGCAAGGCTCACTCCCGATGGAGTTGAGATTATCCGGCGTGGCAATACCGATTTTATCCTTAATCACAATAATCATTCTGTACGATATAGTGATATTGAACTAGAGCCATATGCGGTGCTAACTCAGGATTAATCCTAGCATAACCACTCATAAGAGTGGTTATGCGTACCCATTATGAGAAACTTCGCGGACTTCACGTTTTTTCTTAACCCGGATTCTAGTGATAACTCCGTTTAATACATAGTAAATAGGCATTGTTTTTAATATTTTAGCATGCCTTTCATAAATGTCTTTTCCATACAGGAAATTATCCAAAGATAATTCAAAGGAAACTGGTTTTTTATTCATGTCATAACCTTTCTAGTCAACTAAGCATTTTTATTCGTAAATATTTGAAAAGAATGTATAATTATTCTAAATATAATCTTTGCAATGCTTGGGTAAGATTAAAGTATCTCACTATGCTTTTTTATAATTTTAGGATTATGCCAGAACTGATGATCAATGAAAAGGTGAAATTTTTAGGGGGTAAATAGTATCTATGCGTTATTTAGATGTATTCTGCTATTCAAAATTTAAAAGCAAATTGACTCCGCAATTAATCCTGCATTTTATTAAGAATACGTGATATTATTCTAAGATTTTGTTTGCTAATTTGGCATTACTTAATTTTAAAGGAGGGAAAATGTTAGCAGAAATTAAACAAAAATATTTTGAAACTAGACATCAAGCAACGATTGTTCTTGGTGTGCAGTCAGGGATTATTGTTTCATTGTTTGGGCTGATCCATTCAGTCCTTAAACTACAAAACCTTAATGTCTTAATGGCATTGATTGGTGCTCTCGTAATCGGGCTACTTCAGACTATTGCGTTACGTGGTTCATTAAATCGCAGGTTACGTTATACCTTTGCTTCCTCCATCATCGTTGGCTTTGCCTTTTTTATGGGGAGTTATCTTGGGCATTCATACTGGCTAACTACACTTGGTTTACTAATTCTAATCCCATTGGTGGCATTTAGTGCTAGTGCTGATCATATGCTATCCAGCATTTTTTTGTTTAGCGCTGATTTATTTATCGTTGGTAGTGGGATGCCGGATAAATTACCCGGTGCGATTTGGTATGGTGTTTTCTTTACTTTAGGAGGCTTACTGACTTGGCTTGCGGCTTATTTATGGTATAGAAAATTCCCAATCAAAGATGATGTTGAAACTAAAGCCCGTCCACTTAGTTTGGCACGGCTATTTCCGGACTATCGAAAACATTTACGCTTTGCGGTATTACTTACCCTTGCGGTTGTGATTGGTAATACAATTTCTTATCTGTTTAGTTTGCCACAAGGTTATTGGGTACCAATGACAGCAATGCTGTTATTAAAGTCAGATTTAGATGTGTCTAAAAAGAAAATTAGTCATCGACTTACTGGGACTTTACTTGGTAGCGTTTTGGCATTTATTGTAATTATGTTGATTTCATCAAAAATTGTGCTTTCGTTACTGATGCTTCCATTAATGTTTATGATGGTGATTGCATTAGCTCGCCATTATGGTGCTTATACATTCTTTCTAACTATCGCTGTTACGGTGATGATGAATCTTATTGAACCAGATGGCTACTTAATAACAGAACATCGTATCGTTGACACGGTACTTGGAGTAATTGCAGTTGTTGCGGTAATCTGGTTTTTGAAGCCAAGAATTAATAATTCCGAATTATTAAAATAAGCTTAAATTTGTGCCCTATGCTTGAGTCTGTTGAACTCTCTAAGGATGTGGTAAAATACTGGCTGTTTTAAGTTTTTAGATAACGGATTTTAGAATTAAAGGTATCCGATGAGTAATGATCAGTCGCCATTGATTAATTCATTTGCACGAGAAGTTGTAAATATCAACATTGAAGAGGAAATGAAACAGTCCTACATTGAATACGCAATGAGCGTAATTGTTGGGCGTGCTCTTCCTGATGTTCGTGATGGCTTAAAGCCGGTTCATCGCCGTGTATTATATGCCATGCATGAGCTTTCCAATGACTGGAATAAACCATATAAGAAATCCGCGCGTATTGTCGGGGATGTGATCGGTAAATACCATCCACATGGTGATATTGCGGTTTATGATACGATAGTTCGGATGGCACAACCATTCTCATTGCGTTACATGCTTGTTGATGGACAGGGTAACTTTGGTTCGGTCGATGGTGATTCTCCGGCAGCTATGCGGTATACCGAAATCCGGATGTCAAAAATTGCCCATGAGATGCTGGCTGATATTGATAAAGAAACCGTAAATTTTGGTCCAAACTACGATGGTTCTGAATCTGAACCCCAGGTAATGCCGACGCGGATTCCAAATCTGTTAATCAATGGAACTACTGGTATTGCGGTGGGGATGGCAACTAATATTCCGCCACATAATCTTACCGAAATTATCGATGGTGCACTGGCGCTTCTTGATAATCCTGAAATGACTATTGATGAATTGATAGAGATTATTCCGGCACCAGATTTTCCAACCGCGGGGATTATTTTTGGGATCAAGGATATTCATCAAGGTTATAAAACTGGACGTGGTCGTGTAATCATGCGTGCCCGTACTCATTTTGAAGACATTGCCAAAGATCGTCAAGCGATTATTATTGATGAATTACCATATCAGGTGAATAAAGCCAAGCTTTGTGAACGGATTGGTGAACTTGTAAAAGAAAAAATCGTTGAAGGTATCAGCGAGATTCGTGATGAATCGGATAAATCTGGGATGCGCGTGGTAATTGAGTTACGCCGTGGTGAAAATGCCAATGTAATGCTAAATAATCTCTATAAACTTACTCAGATGCAGGATAGTTTTGGGATTAATATGGTAGCACTGGTTAATGGTCAGCCGCGCTTACTTAACCTTAAATCAATTCTTGAAGAGTTTATTTATCATCGCCGTGAAGTAGTAACACGCCGGACATTATTTGAATTAAGAAAAGCCAAAGATCGTGGACATATTCTCGAAGGTTTGGCAGTTGCTCTAGCAAATGTCGATCCAATGATAGAAATTATCAAAACTTCACAAACTCCAGTCGAAGCCAAAGGGCGTTTGATGGAACGTAGCTGGGAATCTTCGCTGGTTGTCACTATGATGTCGCGAGTTGATTCTGAATACGTGCGTCCGGATGGTGTTGATAAGCGCTTTGGTTTGATTAATGGAGCATATTACCTATCTGAAATTCAGGCGCAGGCAATCCTAGAACTACGGTTGCAACGGTTAACTGGGCTTGAACAGGAAAAAATCACTCAAGAATACCATGAAATCATGGATCTGATTGTTGATTTAATTGATATTTTGAATAAACCAGAGCGGGTTAATCTGATTATCGCAACTGAAATGACCAATATCAAGGAACAGTTTGGTGACAAACGCCGTTCCGAAATTGAGTTTGATTCAGCTGATATTGATATGGAAGATTTGATTAAGCCACGCGATATGGTTGTGACTTTATCTAAAGAGGGTTATGTTAAAACTCAGTCATTAGATGAGTATCGTACCCAAAAACGTGGTGGACGTGGTAAAACTGCTGCAGCAACGCGTGAAGACGATTATATCCAGAGCCTATTTATTGCCCATACCCATGATTATGTATTGTGCTTTTCAACCCTTGGGCGGATGTACTGGCTTAAAGTTTATAACCTACCTGAAGGTAGCCGTACTACGCGTGGTAAACCAATTATTAACCTTCTACCATTACAGATGGATGAGAAGATTACCAATATTCTGCCAGTGAAAGACTTTAGTGAAGATAAATTTGTCTTTATGGTAACTGAGCAAGGTGTAGTGAAAAAAGTTAATCTGAGTGAGTTTTCACGGCCAAGCAGTCGTGGTATTATTGCAATTGGTCTTGATGATGATGATCATGTTGCTGGAGTTGAATTAACTGATGGTAAACGAGAAATCATGATCTTCTCCGATGGTGGCAAGGCTGTTCGCTTTAATGAAGAAGAAGTTAGAGCGATGGGGCGTCAGGCGCGTGGTGTTCGTGGAATCAAGTTAGGTGATGATTGTCGTGTGGTTGCGCTATTAACTACTGATGATGTTAATGACAATGTATTAACTGCGACCGAAAATGGTTATGGTAAGCGAACTACAGTTGCCGAATACCGTCTTGCTTCACGTGGTACGCAAGGTGTTAAAGCAATTGGTGAATCTGCACGTAATGGTAAACTGGTTGCAGCCAAATTAGTTGCTGATGAAGATGAAATTATGTTGATTACAACTGGTGGCGTCCTAATTCGTACTAAAGTGGATAGCATCCGTGAAACAGGACGTTCAGCTCAAGGGGTTAAACTGATTGATCTATCTGATGGTGAAAAATTAGTTGATCTTGAGAAAGTAATTGAAACCGAAGTTATCGACGAAGCGTTGATTGATAGTGAATAAAAAAAGGAGTGTACTTACACTCCTTTTTGCTTTTGTATTAATTTATCTTTTAGGTTATAGAAAAAATCTACTCAGAGTCTTGAGCTTTTTCCTTATACTGTGCTATAATCCACGCCTACCACTTACCGTTACAAATATTTATGTCTCGGCACTGGATCAATCCAGATATTTGTAATTATTAAAAATTAGGAACTCATATATGAAAACATTTTCGGCAAAAGCTCATGAAGTAAATCACGAGTGGTTTGTTGTAGATGCAGAAGATAAAGTATTAGGTCGTCTGGCATCTAAAATTGCTCACGTATTACGTGGTAAGCATAAAGCTATTTATACACCGCATGTAGATACTGGTGATTTTGTAGTTGTTACCAATGCTGACAAACTTGTTGTTACTGGTAAAAAAACATTGCAAAAAATATACTATCGTCACACGGGTTATCCTGGTGGTATTTACTCGCGTACTTTCAACCAAATGTTGGAAAAAGCACCTGAGAAAATTTTGATTAATGCTGTTAAAGGAATGTTACCAAAAGGTCCTTTAGGTTATGCTATGATCAAAAAATTAAAGGTATATGCTGGTGAATCTCATCCGCATGCTGCTCAACAACCTAAGCAATTAGAAATTTAATAGGATTAGATTAAATGGTTGGAAACTATAATTATGGTACAGGTCGCCGTAAAAGTTCAGTAGCGCGCGTGTTTATCATCAAAGGTTCAGGTAAAATAGAAGTTAATGGCAAAGAATATGATAAATACTTTGCTCGTCCTACAAGCTGCATGATCGTGCGTCAGCCGCTTGAACTTGTTGATCATCTATCTACATTTGACATTAAAGTAAATGTATTAGGTGGTGGTGAAACAGGTCAAGCTGGTGCAGTTCGTCATGGTATTACTCGTGCATTGATTGACTTCAATCCAGAATTAAAATCAGCATTGTCAAAAGCTGGTTTTGTTACTCGTGATGCTCGTGAAGTTGAACGTAAAAAATGTGGTCTACGTAAAGCACGTCGCCGCAAACAGTTCTCTAAACGTTAATTCGTTTCAGAATTATGGAAAGCCTGCATTTGTTGCAGGCTTTTTTTATTGTAAAAAATTTATTGATTTGTAATTATACAAGGTGATTTTTAGATAATTACAGGATATAATCATGGTAGCACTCTTCTATATATGAGGTAATTATGAGTTATAAAAAAAGCCAGCATCGAAATCGTGAATATAATTATGATATGAATCAACGAAATGATAACTATCCTGAGCCAAGATATAATTACTCACATAAGGGTTATGCGCCAAAAAGCAAGTTTAAGACCTATTTATTAACTGGTCTGGGTATCATTGGTGTTGCAGCAGCGAGTGTTGGTGTTACCAAGTATTATGATATGAAAAAACAATTGGACTCAGTTGCTGCGCCTACTACTTCAGAAACTTTACCCCCACAAAATCCAGCGACTAACCAAATGGTAAAGATAATTTCAGTAACCCCAAATTATAAGGACGTAAAGAAACCTTATCAAAGCTGTAAAAATGTAACTAGCACGGAATATGTTCAAAATCAAAAAAATGGTACGACTGGAGGGGTTGTCGGTGGAGCTACTGGAGCTGTTGCTGGGGGGATCATTGGTAATCAAATTAAACAAGGTGGTGTTGGTACGGCTATCGGCGCTGTAGTTGGTGCTACCGCAGGTGCGTTAACGGGAAGGGCGATCCAGCGCTCAAATCAGCCAGAATATGTTGCAGAGCAAAAAACGAGTCAGCAATGTACAACTCAATATAAGACTGTCAAGAAAGTTAATAATTATAATGTTGAATATATGCTGGATAATAATATTGCAACTACTACTACGAAAAAATCTCTTAAGCCAGGAAGCACTATTTCTTTGAATTCATTAAATGCATTAGTTGTTCATTAAAATACTTATTTATAACAATTTGTTATGTGATAATCTTAAAAAATATATGGTTATATCATCTAACGGTGATAAACTCTAATCTTGGATTTAAGATTGGAAATTGATTATGCGCAAAGGATTTTTAACTCTATTCTTGACATTAACTACGTTGCTTTCATATGCTGATGGAAGTAATACTAGTCAGCCAACTAAGTATAAAAAATTAATGAATTATAATGTTTCCGGATTATGTAGTAAAAATGGTGGAAAAATGGTTACTCAATACACAGGTAGTCATAAGCCTTATCAGGTATGTATTTTTGAAGATAACCGTCAGTGTGAGGTCAAGGCACTCAATAGTGGAGTGTGCCCGATTGGTGGGATAAAGATAACTGGCTATGATAAACCAGAAGAGATTTATTGTGCGATCAAAGGCGGTGAAGTCAAAGCAGAAAAACATGCCAAGTGTCGCTTGCCAAATGGAAGAATCTATTCGGCATATAAATTATATTACGCAATGTAATCTAAAATCATGCATGAATTTTCATTATGTGAAGGAATTATCCGCGAGAGTTTGCGACAAAAAAGCATTCCGCCAGAAGATATTGCCAGTATTAATGTTGCTATTGGTGAGTTAGCTGGGGTTGATATTGATTCTTTGCAATTCTGGTTTCCAGTGGTTGCAGCAAAGCTTCAATTAGCAGATGTTCGACTAAATATCGATATTATTCAAGCGCGAGTAATCTGTAAATCCTGTAATGCAGAATTTCATCTGCAAAAGTTATTTGATCCTTGCCCCGTTTGTAATACCTATGCTAATTATGATTTCTTATCTGGACGGGAATTATTGGTAAAATCAGTTAGCGCAAAATAGCTAGGTCATTTTGGCATGTTTAGAGCGTTTAAACGCTTATAGAATAAAGGAATAATAATGAATATTACCCAATTAGTTACTAATATACATCCAGAAGTTATAAATTGGCGACGTGAGCTACATAAAAAGCCAGAGCTATCATATAATGAATTTGATACGGCTAATTATGTAGCGGATCTACTTGCCCAATTTGGGGCTTATGAGATTTCACGTCCAACGCCAAATAGTGTTGTGGCCCGATTGATCGGGAATAAGCCGGGTAAGGTATTGGCATTACGTGCCGATATGGATGCTTTGCCCCTTACTGAATTAAATGAATGTGATTACAAATCACAGCATAATGGGGTAATGCATGCTTGTGGACATGATGGGCATACGGCAAGCTTACTTGGGGTAGCCAAAATTCTCAGCCAACATAAAGATGAATTAGCTGGAGAAGTTCGTCTGATTTTCCAGCATGCCGAAGAAACACCACCGGGTGGTGCAAAAGAGTTAGTTGATCTGGGGGTTCTTGAGAATGTAGACATGATCATCGGGATTCATCTTTGGTCAACGATGCCAATTGGGAAAGTTGGCGTAATTGGGGGCGCAATGATGGCAGCACCAGATGTATTTAATCTGGAAATAAAAGGTAAGGGTGGACATGGTGGTTTTCCTCATCAGGCGATCGATACCATTACTATTGGTGCACAGGTGGTTACTAATTTACAGCAGATAGTTGCACGACAAATTAATCCGCTTGAGCCAGTAGTGATTTCGGTTACCAAATTTATTAGTGGTACAACTCACAATATTTTGCCCCATACGGCGGAAATTGCCGGGACGGTTCGTACCTTCGATAATAAAGTTAGGCATACCATTCCTGAATTTATGGAACGGATTATTCGTGGAATAACCAGCGCACATGGTGCAGATTATGCGTTTAATTATACCTACGGCTATGATCCGGTAGTTAATAATCATCAAGTAGCCAACTTTGTTGAAGAAGTTGTGGTTGATACGCTTGGTAGTGGGTGGGTTGATAAAATGGCACCTAATATGGCTGGTGAGGATTTTTCGGCTTATTTGGCTAAAGTACCCGGCTGTTTTATTTTTGTTGGTGCAGGTAATGAAGAAAAAGGGATTATTCATCCTCATCACCATCCACGCTTTAATATTGATGAAGATGCCTTAGCCGTTAGTATGAAAATCTTTCTTGGCGCAGTAACAAAATATTTGGGTGAAAATAAATGCGCCTAACCCATTTGATCGCAGTAATTCCATGTCTGGCATTATTATTTGCCCCTTTTCTTGCCAATCGTGTAGAGCCAAGGATTCTTGGTCTGCCATTTCTTTTATTTTGGATTATGCTTTGGATTGTTTTAACTACTATTTTTATGTATATTGTTTTTTTACTAGAGAAAAATAGAACTGATGAATAGCGCAATTTTTGTTTTAGCTATTATTACTGCGCTCGCATTTATTTTAGCAATCATACAGGTAAAAGGCAAAACCCACCAGCTTGAAGAATGGGCAGTTGGCGGACGTAGCTTTGGCGTTATACTTGTTTTTATCCTAATGGGTGGCGAATTATATACGACTTTCACTTTTCTTGGTGGTAGTAGCCTTGCTTACAATAAAGGTGGTGCTTGCTATTATATTCTTTGCTATTCCCCGATTGCTTACGTTCTTGGCTACTGGCTACTACCCGCAATTTGGAAATATGCCAAAGAACATAATCTGATTTCCCAGTCTGATTTCTATATCCGGAAATATGATAGTAAGGCATTGGGGGTTCTGGTATCACTAATTGGCTTTATTGCGCTGATTCCATACCTAATTTTACAAATCAAAGGGCTTGGTATTATTGTTAGTGAGACTTCTTATGGTGCTATTTCGGCAAATTCTGCAATTTGGCTATGCTCAGCTCTGATGGTAATTTATGTTGTAGTTGCTGGTATGCATGGCTCGGTGCGGGTTGCGGTAGTAAAAGATGTATTGATTCTTGCCATTGTCTTTTTTCTGGGTATTTATTTGCCATATCATTATTACGGTGGAATTGAAAATACGATTAATCTGGTAGAAACTAGGCATCCGGGATTCACGATGATTAGTAATAAGGATTTTAATCCGGTATGGTTTATTTCAACAGTTTTACTAAGTGCAATCGGCTTATATCTATGGCCGCATAGCTTTACTTCACTCTATACCTCACAAAGTGCGAAGGTGTTAAAGAAAAATGCCATTTTAATGCCACTTTACCAGTTTCTACTGATGTTTGTTTTCATTATCGGTTTTGTTGCGGCTTTGCAATTACCCGGACTAAATAAAGCACAAAGTGATTTGGCGCTTATTCGGTTAGTAATAAATACCTTTAGTCCATGGTTTGTTGGGGTAATCGGTGCTGCCGGAGTATTGACGGCACTAGTTCCGGGGTCAATAATTCTTCTATCGATTGCAACCCTTTTTATCAAAAACATCATGATTCCAGTTATTCCGGCTTGTGCTAAGAAAGAGATGTTATTAGTTAAACTGAGTGTACCATTTATAATGCTAATAGCCCTAGTTGCTAATAGCTATGGTGGTGAAACTATAGTTGGATTATTGATCGTTGGTTATGGGTTGGTATCTCAATTATTCCCAGCTCTAGTTTTTAGCTTTTGCCGGAATAACCCAATTAGCAAACTAGGGGCAATTGGTGGTATGTTAATTGGCGTTATGATCATGTTTATATCGATACTAACCAAGGTCAATTTTAACGATTATTTACCTACTGTATTAAACGGTTTAAATGTCGGTATCATAGCACTAATTGCGAATCTAATTGTTACATTGATTATTAGCAGTTGTGAGAGAATATATCTCCGTTAAACGTGCTGATCCAGAAGGATAGTATTTCCATCTGGATCTACTAGCATAGAATGTGCGGCACCCGTAGAATTTTCATCTGCTTCGACAGTAAATTTAACCCCCTGTGCTTTTAGCTGCTTTTGAATCTCACGGATATCGGTAAAATTCTCCAGCTTTTCAGCATTACAATTCCAGCCTGGATTGAATGTCAGAATGTTTTTCTCGAACATTCCCTGAAATAAACCAATCACATGTTCACCATTTTTTAGCATTAGCCAATTTTGTGCTTGATCTCCAGCAAAGATGCTAAACCCAAGTTTTTCATAAAATTTACGGGAAGCTTCAATATCTTTTACTGCTAAACTTACTGAAAAGGCTCCTAAATTCATCTGATTGCCTTTATAAAAGATTAATTTTCTTTTTAAGATTGTAGCATATCTTGATAAGGCATCATATAGCAAGAACAGCTAGGTTAGTCAAAAAGTAAATTTTCCGAATGAGTTAGAGAGCGTGGGTTGTTAATTCACGGGTAAATATTGTGTAGGTGGCTGTAGCTCATACAGCCCGATAAGTTGATTTGCTTATTTTTTTCGTAAAATAAATCGCTTAGACTTTGAGTAGCTAGACTTTTCTTCATTTGTAGGCTTTCCGCCATTAATTGACGATACAGTCATACTTTTCATTAGCTTTTGATGAATTTCTGAAAACGTATTGTTTGCATTTAGATAGTCATCAATCAATTCTATATTAGGTACCTCAAATTCATTTGATCTACGCACAATATTCCCTCCCTGAAAATTAAAATAAAGATTAAATTGATTTGATAATCGGTGTTCTGATATTACCAATTATAAAATCCATCTATCTTAAAACTTACGGTAGAAAATCACTGTAGTGCAATAATTTTTTTATGTAATTATTATAAGCCTATAGCTAAAGCTTATTATTATCGGTATTGAAAAAATGATGGCTGATTATTGCTAAAATATTATATGTCGTATAGGGATGATAAGTTTATTAATCATAGAGTTATTATACTAATGCTATGTTATAATTACAGGTTATCAAAAATTTTTATAAATTATAGATTGGCTAAAGGATTGTAGTATGTGTGGAATTAGTGTTAGACCCAAAAAATATGGTTCTGACAGCTTGATAAGCTATCGTGGACCGGATATTACTAAGGTTAAGGAAGTTGAAGACTATACTTTTATTTTTCATCGCTTGGCAATTGTAGATACTTCTCATGCTGGAGACCAGCCATTTGAAGATAATCGCTGGGTATTGATGTGTAATGGGGAAATATTTAATTATAAGCAATTAAAGCAAGTTTATACTGATTATCCGTATATTTCACATTCAGATTGTGAAGTAATTATTCCAGTATTGGAAAATCATCGTCTAGTTGAAGCATGTAATGTACTTGATGGTGAATTTGCTTTTGTCGCTTATGATAAACGTCATAAAAGAGTAATTGCCGCACGTGATCCAATGGGAATTCGTCCATTATTTTATGGTTATACCAAAGAAGGGCAAATCGCTTTTGCTTCTGAAATGAAGGATCTTATTAAGTTTTGTGATAAAGTAAATCCATTCCCCCCTGGACATTATTATAATGGTGAAGATATCAAACCATTTTGTGAATTATATCGTTTACCAGGTGGCAAACAATATGATATGGATAAAATCTTAACCAATATTCGTAATATTCTAACTGCGAGCGTGGTTAAGCGTCTTGATGCTGATGTGCCAATCGGTTATCTATTAAGTGGTGGACTTGATTCTAGTTTGGTCTGTGCAATTGCTCAACGCCACACAGTAAAACCAATTACTACCTTTGCTATTGGTCTTGAGGTGAATCCAATTGATCTTAAATATGCAAAACAGGTCGCGGATTATCTTGGGACAGATCATCACGAAGTAATCTTTACTTATCAAGACATTAAAGATATTCTTAAAACTATCATCTGGCATACTGAAACTTGGGATGTGACTACAATTCGTGCTAGTACGCCAATGTTTCTATTATGTAAATATATTCGTGAAAATACTGATATTCGTGTGGTGCTTAGTGGTGAAGTTAGTGATGAACTATTTGGTTACAAATATACCGATTATGCACCGACTGCAACGGCTTTCCAGAAAGAGTCACAAAAACGGATCAAAGAATTATACATGTATGATGTACTACGTGCTGATCGTTGTATCGCTGCAAATAGTCTTGAAGCGCGAGTTCCTTTCTCAGACAAACAGTTTGTAACCTATGTGATGGAAATAGAACCAGAACTTAAACTAAATACTTACAATATGGGTAAATATCTGCTGCGTAAGGCATTTGATGGTTCTGACTATTTACCAGCCGAGATTTTATTCCGTGATAAGGCAGCATTTTCTGATGCGGTTGGACATGGTTTAGTTGATTGTTTGATTGAAATGGCAGAAGAACGTTATACTGATGCTGAATTTGCTGAAAAATCAGCTAAATATACAGATAATCGTCCTTTAACTAAGGAAGGTTTGATGTATCGTGAAATGTTCAATGAAATGTTCCCGAATCATGACCATGTGATTTGTGGTTACTGGTTACCGAATCGTGAGTGGCCAAATTGTGATCTTGATGATCCAAGTGCACGTCATTTACCTAATTATGGTGCGAGTGGCGAATAAACAAAAAAGCGAGTATTTTAATACTCGCTTTTTTGTTGGTTACTAACTGCATAAAATATTAAGTAATATAACTTAATTTATCCTAAACGGAGTATTTCTAATTTATTCCTTGTGATATAATGTAAATAATGGAAACTTATGAGTTTTCAAAATATTGGGGATATATTGTGGTAAAAGAAATAATAAAAATAGAAGATGTAAATGAATTAGATTCTAATATTGTGAATTTAAAAAAGAAACTACCTTATGAGAGCCCAAAGGTCTATAGCTTTGCGTGTTCTAATATTATTGAAGGTGGTGGTCCATTTGCTCTTGAAAGTCAAGGTGGCGGATTATTATCCTAATTAGTTTTTTTGGGAATAGATGATGAAAAGATTATATAAGTTCTTAGGTTTATCATTGTTATTAGTATCATGTAATATGGGTAATAGTGGGGGGAGTGAGAGTAATAATGTAACACTCCAAGGTTATATTGATCGTTTAAGTTATATACCAGTTGCTAATAATAAAGTAAAGTGACCCCATTTGTCTAGACCAATTTTCACATTTTTTAAGAGAGTCTTCCCAATTAGCCATAGTACCCAAATTTTACGCAAAATAAATCATTTGCGGAGTTTTATAATTTAATGCCTGATGTGGTCGTTTAGTATTATAAAATAGGATATAATTCCTAATCCCACAGTAAAGTTCATTATAATCACTATACTCATTTAAGTAAATAGCTTCATATTTAATTGACCGCCAAAAGCGTTCA
>SSGX01000005.1 GCA_008017155.1 Neisseriales bacterium
ATCAGTGAAGAGCTTGCTTTAAGCTTGCAACAGCAAGCTAATATAACCTTGTTAACACCAAAACGCAAGAATATGTTGCAGCAAATTTCAGGCAAATTAGCTAATACAATCACTAGTATTCGTAAGAGGATTGAGACAAGTATCAGTCAATTAACCGAATCATTTAGCATTAATGCCACTAAAGCTAGGAGCTTTCATGGCTTATTGGGCAGGATTAATCGTAAGATATTATCCTATACGACTGCGTTATTTTTTTAATTACCAACTTGTTAAAGATCAGTTTACTCAGCTTAAGTCACTTATTCAAGCATAAAAAAGTGAGGACTCAGGTTAAAGATCTACTTTTAGATTGATGGTTTGATCACTTTTGCTGCCATCGATTATGGATTTTCTCAAGATTTTGCTTATATTGGTCAATGATTTCTGTAATCGTTGGCCGCTCACATTCTGCATCTGGTTGCCCCTGATATTTACAAATAACCCAATAATGATATTGTCCAAACCCCATTGGACGTAAACCAGTCTCTAGAAATACCGACATTAAGCAGGTAATTGTTATAGCGAGGAAGAGTCCAGTTAAATAATTTACATAACCTTTATTTTTCGGTATTGAATAATTAGCTGATGAATCAAGCAGAAACCTTGCTGTTACAATATAGATTGTTAATAGATTAAACATTACAAATGCCCAGCCATACATATGAATGCCAAAAATTGTTGAGCCAACTTGTGGCATACCTGGTGGAATTTCTACTAGGATGTGGAGCAAGGAAACATAGCTACCAAGAATACTACTGATGAAACACAATAAATAGCCGCCTTTTAAGTTATTCGATCTAATGTTGATTAGTAGTCCAGAGCCAAATAATAAAAATCCAATGCGTTGCAAATTACATAAGGCGCATGGTAATAGCGTGTCGATAAATAACTGATAATATAGTGCAGTTAGCAATATTGCAGATACTCCTACTAATGCAATAAGATTTAGTTTTCTAAGCTGTTGGAAACTCATACTCTTTACCACGAATAGGTTTTTAAATCTGGTATATGAAAATTTGCATAGTGAATGATCCAGACACAGTAAATGATGACTGAAATAATTACCAAACTATATTTTAACCTAGGGTTTTTTATAAAAACAATCCCAAAGGCTGAGATGCAAACAACAAAGAATGGAATGATTCCTGCAAACAAAATTTTTCCTTTGGTTTGGATTATATATAGTATGAATTTTATCACACTAAAAATTTACTATATAAACCGGTTGAGTCATTATTTAATCAATATAAATAAGGGAAGTAAGTTATCGGATATTAACTACTTGTTCAACGGTAAGTTAGCAATTTACTCATCTGATTACCCACAAATTTGCTGCCTTGGGCTCGCAGATTATTCCGCGCGGATAAATGTTAGCTTCTTTTTTAATTTTTGTTGTTATTTGGATTGCCTCTTGAAATATTGGTGAAATATTTCTACGAGGTAGTTCGATTTCAAATATTATTCCAGTCTGACGATTCTTGAAAACTATTTTATGAATATTTGAAAGTAATGACTCTTTTTGACTATTATTAATTGAGTAAACCAAAGGTGATTCAATTCGAGTAGCTTTTATTTTTGCATCGGATAATGATGCCTCTTCTAGTATCATTGGCTTTAGCCAGATACTATCGCCTGAGATGGGAGTTACAGTGAGACTAATGCTTGCTTCTGGGCTTGGTCTCCACTCCTCTTTACCGTACCAAGAGCGAAAAACAATTGCGTCTGGGATTGAAGTAAAATTTGGTTCTATGCTAATATTTACTTGATTCTTGAAGCCTAGAATGAATTTGTCAGTTTCTATTTTATAGTTTCCAGTAGCGTTAATGAGAATTATTTCATTACTCATTTTCGTATAGCTTTCTTGATTTAGTCTTATCTAATAATATTTAGCTGTATGGTTAGTTAAATACTATATTTTAAAGATTTTGTGTGAAGAAATGATTCTACCATCTAAAATAAACTTATCTTCAAATAAGAGTTGATCTTTGGTTATAATTAGCTACTACAAATAATCTATAGTTGTTTGTGAAAATTTATCAGGATAATACAATGAGTTTTAAATGTAAATGTGGGAGCGATAAAGATTATCAGGTTTGTTGCGGTATTTATATTGATGATAATAAGCTACCAGATACACCAGAACAATTGATGCGCTCCCGTTATACGGCATATACGATGGCTAATATTGATTATATTGTTAAAACTATGCAAGGTAAACCACTAGTTGCTTATGATCAGAAAGAATCTACACTATGGGCACAGAGCGTAATTTGGCAAAAGCTTGAAGTTTTAAATAGCTCAATGAATAATGATCAGGGCGTAGTTGAATTTAAAGCATATTATAACGATGCTAATCATAATGTTATCTTACATGAGATTAGCCAATTTAGGCGTAAGGATGGGCGATGGTATTATATTGATGGTGAGATAATTGGCTAAAGTAATCGTCGAACTATTGTGATCATTAGGTATGAAAGAAATCTATCTTAATAACCCTGACTCAAAAGCCACTTTAATATTTTTGCATGGTTGGTGCCTAAGTCCGGAATCATTTCGTGAGCAAATTAATTATTTTCGTCGTAATTATTCGATCTTAGCCCCTGATTATTCTGAGCTTGTTGGCGATATGTCAATTAGTCAAGATAGACTGCTATCAGAAATAATTGAGAGAATAAGTAAACGTATTAGCCAATTAAATCTTTCTAAAGTTATTTTTATTGGTCATAGTATGGGTGGGATAATAGCATTGCAGCTTGCTGCACGATTTATTAAGGTTACATTTGCATCTATTATTATTGATACAACAATGCCTTCTTCCGTAGAGCAACAAAAAATTTTTCGTGAGTTTCTCGCTTCATTATCCGCTGATAATCAAGAAGAGCAGATAAGAGGCTTTATTAGTAGAAGAATGTATAACCCTCAATTGGATGATAGGGGGCGTGTAAATTTGATCATAAAGGAGATGCTAGATAAATGGAGCAAGTTTCCTAAGCGCTTTAACCAACTACTTTATCAGGCGGTATTATTTGACTCTGAAGCTGCATTACGCATTTTAAGGATACCACTAATGTACTTAGGTGGAACTCCACCGTGTGGTGACATCGAGAAGCTACAGCAAATTAAGAGCGATATAATAATTAAAAGTCTGCCTTGTGGTCATTTTATTATGAATAATCTGCCACAAGATTTGAATCTTACTATCGAGAAATTTAATTTATCTTTACCAGAATTTAAATAATAACCAAAAGCTTAACAGTTGATAATCTATTCTATACTCAAATAGATTTAAGTTCCTAGATCGTTGTTTAGTTTTTTATTTACTATTTGTAAGCTACGTTGCCCATGCCGACTAGGTTTCTTCAGTTTGGTTGATCTATACTGTAATACTAATTGCTATTAGGTGATTGCAAAAAATTACTTTAAAATCATAACTAAACTTATCGTAATTATTAATCTGTTGTGCTATAATCCAATTTTACTTTTTTTGCATTTCATATAAGGAATATCTCTAAATGAAAAAAATAGCCTTACTTGTAGCAGCCATTACTGGCACAATATCAGCAAGCTATGCCTGCACTACGATCCTAGTTGGCAAAAATGCCAGTAGTGATGGTTCAATCCTCATTGCACGGAATGAAGACGGTCCAAGTGGAAATGCAGCCGTTCGGTTCATGTATCATCCACCACGCAAAACAGGCTATTTATACAAAAATGTAGAAGAGAATCAGTTTACTTACCAAATGCCAGATAATTTGATGGGTTACACTGGTAGCCCGGACTGGCAAACTAACAATAGCACATTTGAAGAGGCTGGGTTTAATGATCTTGGTGTAGGTATCTCAGCAACTGAAACAATTCAAAGTAATGCTAAGACTTTACAGGTGGATCCATATCTAGAAAGTACTGGAATTGTAGAAGAGGCAATCCCAACTATCATATTGCCGCAGATGAAATCGGCTCGTGAAGGTGTGTTAATGCTAGGTCAGCTTATCGAATCATATGGTTCAGGAGAAGGATTTGGTGTGGCATTTGTGGATAAAGATGAAGCTTGGTATCTTGAAAATGCTGGCGGTCACCAATGGTTGGCTGTTCGCTTACCAGAAGATGGCTACTTCGTATCAGCTAATCAGTCGCGATTAGGAACGGTTGATTTATCTGATACTCAAAATTATTTATCATCACCGAATTTGATTAGTTTTGCGGAACAAAATGGTTTATACAATCCGAAAAAAGATGGTGAATTTAATTTCCATAAAGTTTATGGACAAAACAATGACAATGATAAAGGGTATAACTACCCGCGTGTCAAATATTTACAAAATTCATTTACTAAGTCAACCTTAAATTATCCAGTAAAAGATGGTGATTTCCCAGTATTTTTGAAACCAGATCATAAATTATCGGTTGCTGATGTTGAAAGTGCGTTATCAAGCTACTATCAGGGAACTGAACAGGACCCATATACTTCACAGAACCCTAAAGCTACTAAACGCCCAATTTCAGTTTATCGGACTCAACAATCGCATGTATTACAAGTTCGTGATAATTTGCCAATGCCAATAGCTAATGTTGAGTATTTGAATCTGGGCATGACGGCAACCGGGATATTTGTTCCATTTTATCAAGGTGCAACAATTCCGGAGGAATATAAAATCGCTACCGATAAAGCAGATAATATCTCTGCTTATTGGAAGTTCCGCCGTTTACAAATGCTAGTAATGCAAAATTTCCCACGTTATGCTCCTACTGTTCAGCAAAGTTATGCTTTATTAAGCCAGCAAATAGCGGATAATCAGAAGGAATTTGAGGCTGAGTATGTGAAACTTTATGCTAAACATCCGAAAAAAGCGCAAAAATTGCTAGATGACTTTACCAAAAATACGTTGGATGCGGTATATGATGTAACGGATCAGTTAACTAATCAAATTTTGACTGACCAGTCAACTAATGTTGGTAAACTCTATGAGTTTCATGGTGCATAAATTTTAAATACCAGACTATGTCTGGTATTTGTTTAACCAGTTATCTTTAGAAAGAAAATATTATGTCTTCGGAAATGCGTTCCATAACTGCCAAATATATTTTTGATGGTGTGAATTTATTAACTAATAAAATTATACTTCTTGCAGATAATCAGATAGTTGATGTTATTGATTCTGACAAACTTTATGATAAAAGCCAGCTCAAGGATTTTGGGGATAGTGTTATTAGTCCCGGTATGCTTGACTTACAGTTAAATGGTTGTGGTGGTGTACTTTTTAATGCTGATATTAGCATTGAAACATTAGAAACTATGCATCAAACTAATCTCAAATTTGGTACAACTGGGTTTTTGCCAACTTTGATAACTGCTGATTTTAATGACTCAATTACGGCCTTAGAAGTTGTCAAAGAATGGTTCAAGCAATACGGTAATACTCGTGGCGTTCTTGGCATCCATCTGGAAGGACCTTTCCTATCTAAAGAGAAGCGGGGGATACACCCAGAAGAGTTTATTATTAAGCCAACTGACGAGATGCTTGCTAAGGTAGTCCCATATGCTAAACTATTTCCAATTAAAATGACGATGGCAGCTGAAAACGTTAAACCTGAGCAGATTGAATTTTTAGCAAAACATGGTATTATTGTCTCAATTGGACATTCAAATGCTAGTTATGAAGTTGCTGAAAATGCATTTAAACATGGTGCTAAAACTGTTACTCATATGTTTAATGCTATGAGTGGTATGACAGGACGTAACCCCGGTCTAATCGGTGCTGTTTTAGCCAATCCGGTCTATCTAGGGCTCATAGTTGATATGCTTCATGTAGATAAGGCAAATGTGAGATTAATGACGAGCCTGAAACCAACTAGTGTTTATCTGGTTACCGATGCCGTTACGCCTACTGGTACCGATATGACAGAATTTGATTTTGCTGGTAAACACTTATATGTTCGTGATGGCAAATGTGTTGATGATGCTGGGACTTTGGGTGGGGCATATCTGACAATGAATGAAGCCATTGAAAACTGTGTTGAGAAATGTGGATTGAGTCTTGAACAGTCATTGACTATGGCGACATTGATTCCTGCACAATTACTTGGAGTTGATGATCAGATTGGTAGGATTGCTAAAGGTTATCGTTCAGATTTGATAGCTATGAACTTAAATAATTATTCTTGTAAATTAGTCTAGTCTGATTATTTTTCAATACAATATAGCATAAATATATATAAAACTTCTTCTAATGACTTTTTACTAGCCTCCGATCGGCGGCTAGTTCTTTTTATTCTACTCAAATTACATTGATTCTATATAGGTTATATTGCAATTATACAAAAATGAATAAATGTTATACGAAAATGTCTATTTCCAACTTGTATAACTCTTTGATAGAATCTCGGGCATAGGTTATTAATCTTATAATAAGCCTTAAAAATAGTTGAAGAGGGAAAACAGTATGAAAACAAATCAAATGAAAAAAGTTAGCTCCGCATTAGTAGTTGCAGGAAGCTTAGCACTTGCAGGATGTAATGGCGGAACCAGTAGCAGTGGTGGTCAGAATTTGACAGGAGCACCAATAAGTGCAAATGCCGCAAAAAGTCTATTTGCAGTAAATAGCTGTTTGACAGGGAAGCTCAATTTTTCTGGTTCATCAGTCTGGTATATTAGTGGTAGTATAGACATTACTAATAATTGTAGTTCAGATATTGATTTAAAACAGAATACAGTAAGTTTTACTTCTCAGGATAGTAAAGGCAATAAGGTTAATGCAGGAACATTAAATAACTGGTATATTAATGAAACTGGTTACAAAGTAGTTTTTGCTGCCGGAAATGGTAATCAGCAGATTGGTACGTTTAGTGCAGATAATGGTAATGCAGTTATCAAAAAAGGTCAGACAATTTCATTTACTGGCGGTTTGAATTTAAATGGTGCAGCTTTTGATAATAAAACCGCAGAAAGCAGCCTAACAATTAGTGGTGCAACCCCAACTCCAACGCCAACCCCGACTCCAACCCCGACTCCGGTTCCAACACCTACGCCTACCCCAGTTCCAGTTCCTACACCAACGCCTACACCGTCACCAACGGTAGATTGTAATGGAGTAGTAGCTTGGAATGCAGATACAACTTATGCAACATCAGGAAGCAAAGTAGTGTATCAGAATGTTGAATATAGTAATGGTTGGTGGACAAAAGGCGATAACCCCGCCCAAAATAGTGGGGCAGCAGGTTCAGGTAAGGTATGGACAATACTTGGTAATTGTAGTGGAACACCAACTCCAACGCCGACCCCGACCCCGACACCAGCACCAACTCCAATGGGTAGCATGAGTGTGGTAGTAGATACAACTGGTGCAGGTTGTAGTGGTACTGCATGTGGTACAGTAACAGTAAATGTTACTAATTCAACCGGGACAAGCATAGCAAACTTCACGGTACCAAGTGCTTCTCTTGGAGGAACTTATACTCAGCCAATATCAAATCTCGCAGCAGGTAGTTATACAGTGGCGGGTTCAACAATTAACAATACAACGGTTAGTTATAATCCTGCAGCAACAGCAAGTGTAACTTCAGGAGCAACTAGTACGGTAACGGTGAAATATACTCAGACTACCCCAGTTACAACAACTGGAACAGCTACTATAAGTCTAGCAAATAATGTTCCAAACTATACAGGGCAACTTCAGGTGCAGATTTTGAATGTTAAGAATTCAAATGAAGTAGTTGGTAATTACACAATTACACAGGGTGGTTCATTTACTACAGCGGAACTACCAGTGAGCGATGACACTCATCAGTATAAGGTACAATTATCAAGTGGTATAGCTGATCCACTAGCTGGCCTATATTATATTGAAAGTGGCTTAGCAACATTGAATATAGCTAAGGGTAGTGCAAATACATTAGCAATACCGATGGTTAAATCATCAATTGCGACAAGTAATGTAACTTTGGCGATTAGTGGTTTGACAGCTTCGGATAAAGCAGGGGTAACATTTAGTGACTCAGCAACCAAATATAGCTATGTGAGCTATGCTAATCAGGCAAATGGTAGTGTGATATATAAGATTGAGAATAACCTAAATTTAGGTACTTCAGTTGCGGCGAGTGGTAGTAACTATAAGGTTAACCCAATTACTAATACGCAAACAATTACTAGCTCAACAACAATTAGTGCAGCTTTTGAGTCTACTACGACAGTTCCAACTTCTGCTAGCTATGATTATATAGCACCATTTAAAGACTATAACAACAAAATAGTATTAAGTCTAAGTGGAGTTACTAGCTCAAAATCAGTAAGTTTTACTTCTAACTTCAAGCAAAAAGCTGGTTGGGGTACATGTTTTGGTTTATCTGCGGATAATCTTGATTTTACTAGTACACAATCTGGCAGTAAATACGTGAATGTGATTGCGGCTAAAGATAAAACAAATTGGGATGGTAGCACTACCGCACAATCACTTGATTTAACAAAATCTTGCGATGTTATGGGTACTGATAGTGGAGCAGAGGTTTTACCTGGAGTTATTGACCCGATTGTTTATAATGTAACAGTAAATGGTTCGACTCTGGCTATGAAAAAACCATGTGCTGCAAATAATTGTAAAGATCCAGGTAATGGTTATGTAAATGCTGGTTACTATGCGCAATGGGCGGTGTGGGGACGCAAATACAATCCATATAATATGCCATTTAATAACATCAACGATATTATCTATGCTTTTGTTGGCTTTAACCCAGCAACTGGTGATGTTAAAACTCTTGATGCATCAGCTGATAGCTGGGGTATGAGTGCAGTTAGTCGTGCTATGTTACAATATCCATACATGAAAGCTCACTTATCATTTGGTGGCTGGACTAATAATGGTATCAATACTGCACCAATGTTTGAACAGTTAGCTTCATCTACAGCAAGTATGAATAATTTTGCTACTCAGGCAATTGCCTTAATGCGTAAAACAGGCTTTACTGGTCTAGATATTGACTGGGAATGGTGGTCTGATTACGGTAATAATGTTGCTCCAGCTAAGAAAATGCTTGCTTTCTATCAAATTTTAAGAACGGCTCTTGATACGGCAGGTCAACAAGATGGTAAGAAATATACTTTAACGATTGCGGTTAATGGTGGTTCTGATCGTACTTTGGCTCTTGAAGGTAAAAATGTAGATGGTACTAGCAATGGTAATCCAAATGCAGTAAGTAATTTCTGGGCACAAGTTGGTGGTTTGATGGATTATGTAAACGTAATGAATTATGACTATCATGGTTCATGGGATGCGGGTAATCCAGCTTACTTCCAAGCTAACTACGATTTCCAAAATGTTGGCAGCAATAAAGTTGGTAAAGATGAAGGGTGGTCAATCAAATCTTCAATGAATACTTACATTGCTCGTGGTGTTCCAGCTAAGAAATTGGTTGCAGGGATTCCTTTATATGCTCGCACTATGACAGTTGCTAGCGCTACTAATGGTGGTTTATTCCAGTCTGTTACTGGTGCTGGTTTTGGTGATTATGAAAATGGAATTCTTGATTATAAATGTATCATTAACCCAGTAAATGATCCAGAAACAGGTTGTGGTAGCGATAAACCAATTGCCGGTGTTAAGAGCCTTGCTTTCTATAGTAGTACTTCAAATGTGACAGTATTCAATCAGTACGGACTTGAAGCTATGCAGCCATGGGCATATAGCGAACAAACTAAAAGCTTTATGACTTACGATGATCAGTGGTCGGCAGTCGCTAAGGCTAAAGCGGTTAAATCAACTGGACTAGGTGGAACAATGTACTGGGAGCTTGATGGTGATGCTCAGAATCCTCAGCAGTCTATCATTCAGGCAGTTAAAGATGAATATAACAACTAATAGTTAATATTCCCTCAAAGAAGGCAATCCATCGTGGTTGCCTTTTTTTATTTTGTGCTCTTGAATTATTATGTTTCATTGCCATATATAAAATGTTAATTTTATTTAAGGCAAAAAAGAATGAACCTGACACCACGTGAGATCGTAGCGGAATTAGATAAGCATATTATTGGACAAAAAGACGCCAAAAAGGCAGTAGCGATTGCCTTGAGAAATCGAGTAAGACGTCAAAAGGTGGCAGAACCATTAAGAAGTGAGATAACGCCAAAAAATATACTAATGATAGGACCAACGGGTGTAGGTAAGACCGAAATAGCACGCCGCCTAGCAAAATTAGCTAATGCACCATTTATTAAAGTGGAAGCAACTAAGTTTACTGAGGTTGGTTATGTAGGTAAAGATGTCGATTCAATTATTCGTGATTTAGTCGAAGTTGCAATAAAAAATCAACGTGAAGAAGAGCGTGCGAAAAACAGAGATAAAGCCAAATTAGCTGCTGAAAATCGTATTCTTGATGTATTATTGCCACCAGCACGTGATACTTTTGGTGAGACTAGCACTAGTTCTAGCGAGGATGATTCACAGGCAAAAGAAAACTCTACTCGAGAACGCTTTAGAAATATGTTTCATGAAGGTAAGCTTGATGATAAGGAAATTGAAGTAGAGGTTACACAAGCAAAACCTAGGGTTGAATTAATGGGACCCCCAGGAATGGAAGAACTCACAAGCCAATTACAAGGTATGTTTGAAGGTTCTGGTGAAGGTAAAAAGCGTAAGCGTAAATTAAAAATAAAAGATGCATATAAAGTAATTCTTGATGAAGAAGCTGGAAAACTCGTTAATGAAGATGAATTACGGCATACAGCCTTGCAGAACGTGGAAGAAAATGGAATAGTTTTTCTTGATGAAATCGATAAAGTGGCGATTAAGAGTGGTGGTAATAGTGCTGATGTATCACGTTCTGGTGTTCAGCGTGACTTATTGCCATTAGTTGAAGGTACAACTGTCTCGACCAAATATGGGATGGTAAAGACTGAACATATTCTTTTCATTGCTTCTGGTGCTTTCCATGTTGCTAAACCTTCTGATTTATTGCCAGAGTTGCAAGGGCGCTTTCCAATTAGGGTTGAGCTGAAATCATTAACAGAAGAAGATTTTAAGCGAATTTTGGTTGAAACTGATGCTAGCTTGACTGAACAGTATAAAGCACTACTCGCAACTGAAAGTCTTGAATTACGTTTTACTGATGATGGAATTGCTAAGATGGCAGAAATAGCCTTCAATGTCAATGAAAAAACTGAAAATATTGGTGCACGTCGCTTATATACGGTAGTTGAAAAGTTACTTGAGGATCTCTTATTTGACTCAGCTGGTGAAAGTCTGATAGAGATTAATTCTAATTATGTAACTGATAAGCTTGGTGAAATTGTTAAGTCTGAAGATTTGTCGCATTATATTCTATAAAAAAATTTGAGTATTAAAAGACCTTTGTTGTATAATACGACAAATTTTATTTTTATATTTTTTGTTTTGTTTAATTTTAAGGACGTTTATGAAAAAGTTAGTGCAAATTTTATTGGTATCATCAGCTTTGGTGTCTGTTGCGTATGCTGATACAGTTTATGTAGATGGTAAGCCAGTTGATCAAAAAGTTATTAATCAGGCTATGGATCAGTTGAAAAAAAATCCGATGGCTGCACAGCAATTAAGTAATCCACAGTTCAAAAAAGAAATGTTGCAATCAATTGGAATGCAACAGGCGGTTTTAGCTGAAGGTAACGCGCAAGGATTAGATAAAAGCCCTGAGTATCAAGCTAAATTGAATGAAATCAAACCAATGATTTATGCACAGATTATGCAGGAAAAAGCAAATGCTAAGCCAATTACTGATGCTGATGTTAAGGCTAAGTATGATCAAATGAAAGCGGACGCTGCTAAGCAACAACAATATGATGTTTCACATATCCTAGTAAAAGATCAAAAAACAGCTAATGATATTGAAGCTCAGTTGAAAAAAGGTGCTAATTTTGCTGATTTAGCTAAAAAATACTCTACTGATCCTGGTTCAAAAGCGAATGGCGGTGAGCTTGGTTGGTCTGATGGTTCTAATTATGTTCCTGAGTTTACAACAGCTATCAAAACTCTTAAAAAAGGTCAATATACTACTACTCCAGTTAAGACTCAGTTTGGTTACCACATTATCAAGCTTAATGATACTAAATCTGGTGGTGCTAATTTCCCTGCTTATGACAAGATCAAAGATCAAATCAAACAGCAGATCCAAATGGAAAGAACTAAAGCTTTCTTTGATGGTTTAAAAGCTAAACATAAAGTAGAAGTTAAATAGTTGATTATCGTTTAGAACTGTTGTTTTATTACATGAGTTTATTTATTTTAATTAAATTTTGCTTATGTTTAAGATAAAAAAGACTAAGACTATTTATTGCTATTTAAGCCTATGCTAAAATAAGGGTATGTTATAACATACCCTTATTTTTTTGGCTATTTTGATGATTAATAATCAACGAGGCTTTTCACTCTATGAGCTAGTAGCTGTGCTAACAATTATCGGAATTGGTCTTAGTATGGCATTACCAGTAATTTCGAGCCAGATTCTTCGCCGAAATAATGAAGCAACATATTTACAGTTAAAGTCCACTATTAAATTTGCTCAATCTGAAGCCATTAGAATGAATAGTCCAGTAAACATATGTGCAGCTCAATTTAACACTACGAGTAGTGGGGCTAATACTTATCTTAATGACTGTGATAATAGCTCTTGGAATGAGGGGGTACTTGCATATACTGATCTTGATGCTGATAATGTTTATGATAGTGGTGAGCGAATTAGGGCATCAAGATTTGATTATAACACAACTATTACTGCGACTAATGCTAGTGGTAGCAGTTTAGTTTTATTTACTTTTAATAATAATGGTCAGATATCTACAGCTAATACACCATTTCAATTTATTATTACTCAATCTAAATTTGGTACAACTTATACAAGAAATGTTTGTCTAAATAGCTATGGCTATGTATGCATCAAAAATGAAGGTGACACTAGTGCTTGCTCTTCATCCGGAGATAGCACATGCAACGAATAAAAGGATTCTCGATTCTTGAAGTAATGATCGCTGTCACAATCTTTTCGGCTGTTGGTGCAGGAATTTATAAACTCCAGTTAGCAAATCTTTCTACTACCCAGCAAATCACTACTAAGCAACTAATGATGCAATCAGCTATAAGCTTATCTAATCAAATATATATTAATCTTAATTATTGTGCTAATAATGTCAATAATAGAGTTGCAGGTTGTAGTGCAGCAGATGGCTCTAGTGCTTACACAGAAACAACATATACTGAACATGCTTCAAACTATACTACTAATTGTGCGACAACTGCTTGCAATGATGCTAATTTAGCAAGTTATATTCTGTATAATTGGAAACAAAGTTTTGAAAGTATGAATCTACCCTCTGGCAATATAAAAGGAATTCTGTGTCGAGATAATAGTTTAGCTGCACCAACTACTAGTTCGCCGAATTGTAGTGGGAGTGGTGGACTTGTGATCAAGATGGTTTGGCAGTCACATATTGAGAATGCCGAATCAACCTCTATTGGGCAGAATAATTTTATTATTTTAGCGGTGCCTGCAAGATGAAAAATAATTCTGGGTTTAATCTACTTGAATTACTAGTAGCTATAGCAATTAGCGCTGCAGTAATTACTGCTATTACCAGTTCATATGGGAATTTATTATCGGGTTACACATTTAATAATAGTAAAACTCAGTTATACCAGTCAATGCGGCTATCAATGAATTTGATTAAGCGTGATTTACAAAACGCTGGTACTTTTGGCAGTTATAGTCTTCATTCAACCATAAATAATTCATTTCTAAATGGTAGTCAGAGTACCTGTAATGATAACTGGTGTAACTTTGATCTCAATAATCTTGGCGTCGGAGTTTTTGCCGCAAATGCTGGAAACTTATCTTCTCTTATTCAGAATACCAATTCTCAAATTTTAAGGGTACAGTTTGGTGGTAATCGGATTGCTTATTATAACGGTAGGATAAATGGTTGTGGTGGAGGTCAAATATCTAGAATAGATTTTAATGTACCCGCAGGAAATACTACTACTGCATCGTCTTATGTTCTCGCATCTTCTAATCGTGCTTACTTAGTTAATCTTGCTAGTGCTTCAGCTAATAACTCTATAAATTTAGCAACAAATTGTAATATTGCAATTGAAGCTTTAAATGGTGCAGTTATGACTGTACCGGATCAAGCAACTATGACTTTAGTCCCCCTAATAACCCATTATTACTATGTAGGAACTCAAAATGGGAAGAGTGGACTTTATACAGTAAATTTTGATGGTACAAATGCTAATGGACCTACATTAATATCGTCCTTGATCACTAATCTATCGATGAATTTTATTGTTGATGTTAGTGGTGCAAATTTTAACCATCAGGCAGCAAATAATACTTATTTGGTTTGTCCCACAGCAAGCATGGGATCAGGAAATTGTCTTTGGAATAGAGTGCTTGGGGTGACAGTAACTTTGACAGGACAGGCAAACTCAGGAGCTGGAGGAGCAATTACTCAAACTTTAACGGATAGCGTAGGCTGGTCATGGTAAAAGATCTTAGCAAACAAAATGGAACTGCTTTAGCAATGACCTTAATGGCGTTAGCATTAATGGTGATTTTGGTGCTTACCATGAATAAATTGGGAGCATCTTATGCTAAATCAACTTCAAATAGCTCAGATTATGATCTTGCGCAAAACTATGCAAAATCAGCAATGTTAGCTGCCGAAGCAACAGTTTTAACTTTTGATAATAATGCTGGGTTACAAAATCCCGTTGGTGGTGGAACACTAGTTGCAAGAAGATACGCGATTTTAAGTCAGACTAGTGGCACATACAATGTCGAAAGTAGTGGAGCAACATGTAATATGTCGGCTGGTGGGGTGAGACAAGGTTGGTGTTATCAATCAGCTGGAGTTGGGAGTGATTTTGCACAGAATACTAACTTTTTTCCATGGACATTAACTGCTGCTAATTTGACAGCACCATGCAATAGCTATACCGCAAGCTCTGGAAACTTACCTATTCTTGATGATAAAACAAATAGACTTGGGATTACCTTTAATACTAATGATAGCAGTCTTTGTGTTCAACCACGTTATATTATTGAACCAATTAGTCTTAATTATGTAGGTGGAGGGGCTAATATTATACAGGGTAATGGCGCGACACTGGTTATTGATACCCTACAATCTGCAAGAGTTTATAGGATTACAGTACGGGCATTTGGGCGTAATGGCGATACTAGGGTTACCCTACAGGAATATGTTGCAATTTATACTGCTGCTGGTGTAAATGCAAGTAGCAATATAATACCTTTGTCGATGCGTTGGCTTAGACCAGAATAAAATATAGAAATTGAGAATAATCATGAAAAAAGGCTTTTCATTAATTGAATTAATGATTGTGGTAGCTATCCTTGGGATTTTAGCAAAAATAGCTATCAGTCTATATTTTAATCAAATCCAGAGATCAAATAAATCAATGGTAGTGCAGACGCTCCAGCAAAATATTGCCAGAATGGAGAACTATTACAGTAAGAATGGACAATATTTACAAAGTGGGAATTTATGGCCTGGTAATGTAATTACTAGTGTTGTTGGGGTAAATGGTGCTCCTGTTTATTCAATTACATTTTACCCATCTACTGCGAGTTCAGCTAACGCTCAGGCATATTGTTTGATGGCGGCTCCTGTAGGAAATGTAACTCAGTCAGATCAGGTTACCTTATATATGGATCGTTATGGGAATATTAGTACAACTGCACCAAGTAACTGTTCAATAGTTACTGGAACAAATTTGGTGTGTCAGGCAGGTGGAACATCTCCTCCTTGCTCAGGAAATTGTTCTAATGGCGTTTATTCTGCCTGTTCAGGTAATTGTAGTAACGTAACGATTTGTGCAGGTGGTACTGGTTGTAGTGGAAATTGTAATGATAGTATAATATATGGCGGTGGTTGTAGTGGGAATTGTAATAATAGCATTGTTTATGGCGGTTGTTCTGGAAACTGTAAACAAGGTAGTATAGTCTATGGTGGATGTACGGGAAACTGTCAGGGAAGTACCTGCTGTGACTCAAGTGGCAACTGTAGCAGTTGTAAGAAAAAATAAAGGTTTTTATGAAGCGTATAGATGGTGTCTCTCTGATTCAGTTAATGATAGTTGTTGCGGTTATAGGTATCCTCTCAGTACTCTCTTCTGCAGCATATAAAAATTATGTAATTGAGAATAATATGCATGCGGCAGGTCAGACGGCGCTAAAAAACGTTCTTTTTATGCAAAAATGGTATGATATTTGTGGTAATTATGCTAGAGATTCTACTAGTAGTAATACACCGCAGTGCTTCACTGCTAGCTCTACCAATGGTAATGTTGCTTGGCCAACTTTGCCATATCAGGTAGCGCCAGAATCTGGTACTGCACTCTACCGTATTAGTTTTAGTCCTGGGAGTGTTAGTTATAATAGTTTTAGACTAATTGCTACACCTATTTGTGGTACTGCTCAAGCAAGTTCTGGTTGTATCTGTATTGATCAGGATTCAAATATTATAGAAAATGCAAACTCTTCTTGCAATAATGCCGGTGGTTTATGCAATTGTACCAATTAATTTAAAGGTTTATTATGCAGAGAAATAAATACCCCTCTTTAATGCTCTTAGGTTTTACTATCATAGAACTCATGATTACTGTTGCAATAATAGCAATTTTAGGCGTAACCGCATCATCCCTATATACTAGCTATGAACAAAGATCTAATCGTGAAATGGCCAAAATTGAACTTCAACAAGATGCATCTTTTATGGAGCAGTATTATAGTCAGAAAGGTGCATATTTTGATTTAAATAGTAATAGTTGGCCTGCTAACTCTGTTGAAAGTTACATTTATGGGGCAAGTGGCGCAGTATATGCTGTGAGTTTTGTACCAAGCCAGCCAACATCATCAAACAAAGAGGCTTTCAGTATTATAGCCACCCCAATTTCTGATACCATTCAAAGTGGAGATCCTTCCGGTCGTTTATGCATAAATCAGGCTGGTGTAGTGGTTGAAAATGCTAGTGCTAGTTGTAATACATCTACAACATCTTTTAGCTGGGAAAACTCATTGTGTAAACCAGGAATTGTTGAAGCTCCTGCGATGTCTACTTGTGCTAATGGCGATTGCTCTAATAAGATAATATGCGGTGCGTGTTATGCTGGTAACGGAGGTAGTTATACAATTCCTGGGTCATGTGCTAATAATTATATTGGTGGTACCTGCACTGGCTATTGTCGGAATAGCACTATTAAAGGAACGTGTACTGGCGATTGCCAAAATACAGTCGTCAAGGGAGATTGTGATGGTGATTGTTCTAATTCAGTAGTTTGTGGTTCGTGTAGTGGAACCTGTAGTGGTGTAACTAAAAATGGTTGTTGAGATAATTACCCTCTTTCAAACAATAAAATCCGGTAATAGCCCGGATTTTATTGTTTGAATATTTATCACTTTATTTATTCTAAAAAGTTCTCAGATTGCTCTAATCATTTAGTGTGCTAACATGCTAAAATATTGCTTTAATAATCAATCTTCTAATCTGGAATCCCGAATGCAGGAAATATATAATCATAGTCAAATTGAAAAGAAATGTCAAACAAAATGGCGTGAAAGCAAAGTTTTTGAAGTAAAAGAATCGGACGATAAGCCAAAAATGTATTGTATGCCTATGCTACCTTACCCATCAGGCAAGTTGCATATGGGGCATGTGCGGAATTATACAATTACTGATGTACTCGCTCGTTTTTACAAGCTAAAAGGCTATAATGTTCTGCATACCATCGGTTGGGATGCATTTGGTTTGCCTGCTGAAAATGCGGCGATGAAATCTAAAGTTGCTCCAGCTGCTTGGACTTATCAAAATATTGAGAATATGAAAGCCCAGCTTGAGAATATGGGACTTAGTTTTGATTGGTCGCGTGAAATCGCTACTTGTAAACCAGATTATTATCATTGGCAGCAATGGTTATTTGTGCAACTCTATAAGAATGGTGTTATTTATCGTAAGAATGGGATTGTTAACTGGGATCCAGTGGATCAGACAGTATTAGCAAATGAGCAGGTAATTGATGGTAAGGGTTGGCGTAGTGGGGCTACGGTTGAAAAAAAAGAAATCCCAATGTATTATTTTGCAATTACCAAATATGCAGAAGAGTTGTTATCTGACCTAGATAAGCTTGATGGCTGGCCGGAACAGGTGCGGCTAATGCAAAAAAACTGGATTGGTAAATCACGTGGGATGGAAGTAACTTTTGCCGGCTGTGATGGCTATGATGGACTTACCGTGTTTACTACTCGTCCCGATACTCTAATGGGAGTTACTTATGTCGCAATTTCGGCAGAGCATCCATTAGCCGATGCCGCATTGAAGTTAAAACCAGAATTGGCAGATTTTATTCATGAATGTAAGATGGGTGGAGTATCCGAAGCCGAATTGGCTACCCAAGAGAAGAAGGGTGCTTTTAGTGGTTTATACGTAACTCATCCTTTAACTAACGAGAAAGTTCCAGTTTGGATTGCCAATTATGTACTTATGAATTATGGAACTGGTGCGGTGATGGCCGTACCGAGCCACGATGAGCGCGATTTTGAATTTGCTACTAAATATGATCTTCCTAAAAAAGTAGTAATTAAGCCCGCTAAAGCTGATGATAGTTATCAGCCTGATATTACAGCCTATACTGACTCGGGTACTTTGATTAATTCTGGTAAATATGACGGTATGAGCTTTGATCAGGTATTTGCCGAATTAGAAAAAGATTTGACTACTAAGAATGCCGGGCAAGTTAAAATAAATTATCGTTTACGTGATTGGGGAATCTCTCGTCAGCGTTATTGGGGCTGCCCAATCCCAATTATCCATTGTGAACACTGTGGTGATGTCCCGGTGCCGGAAGAAAATCTACCTGTGATTTTGCCCGAAGACTTAATTCCTGATGGTAGTGGAAATCCACTTAATAAAGACAAACGGTTTACTGATACCAGCTGTCCTAAATGTGGCGCAGCTGCACGTCGTGAAACTGATACTATGGATACTTTCGTTGATTCCAGCTGGTATTTCTTACGTTATACTTGCCCAGATAGCCATAGTGCAATGCTTGATGAGCGAGTTAACTATTGGGCGCCTGTTGATCAGTACGTTGGTGGTATTGAACATGCAATTTTACATTTATTGTACGCACGTTTCTTCTATAAAGCCTTACGTGATCTGGGGTTAGTGGCTGGAGATGAACCATTTAAAAATCTCTTGACGCAAGGAATGGTATTGGCTGAGACTTTCTATCGCCAAAATCCGAATGGTTCTAAAGATTGGTTTAGCCCTTTAGATGTTGAAGTTAGCAAAGACGGAAAGGGTAATGTTATCAGTGCCATCTATAAGGCTGATGGTAAAGAAGTTATTTATGGTGGCATTGAAAAAATGTCAAAATCCAAAAATAACGGGATTGATCCGGATGAAATCATAGCTAAATACGGTGCTGATACTGCTCGACTATTTGTTATGTTCGCATCTCCTCCGGAGCAGACACTTGATTGGTCAGACACTGGAATTGCAGGCTCGAATCGCTTTATCAGTAAAGTCTGGCGTATGGTTTATGAGCATGTAAATACGGGAGTAGTTCCGCGATATACTGCTGGTGAGTTATCTACTGAACAGAAAAAATTACGTACTCAGCTTCATCAGACAATTCAAAAAATAACTAATGATATTGAGGTACGTAAACAGTTTAATACAGCTATTGCTGCGGTAATGGAATTACTTAATGCATATGCAAAAACAGATTTAAGCGATGTAAGTGGCAGAGCTTTGGCACAGGAAACTCTTGAAGCCGTAGTAATTATGTTGTCCCCAATAACGCCTCATGTTTGTGATGTACTTTGGTCTTTATTGGTTCCAGAGTCTGAGTTACTTAATCAGTCTTGGCCAATAGTTGATGCAGCTGCGCTTGAAGTTGATGAGGCTGAAGTTATTGTCCAAGTAAATGGTAAATTACGTGGCAAAATCATGGTTGCTAAATCATTATCCAAAGTAGAAATTGAAGAGTTAGCAAAACAGAATCCAAATGTACAGAAATTTATTGATGGACAGGCAATCAAAAAGATGGTAGTTGTTCCTGGTAAATTGATAAATATTGTAGTTTAAGCGAGCTAGCGACGAGCTGGAGCAAGTATTACCAAAAAAATGGTAAATAAGCATTTTGTATAAAAGGTGTCTAAGATGAAGAATATAGGGTTAATTACATTGTTGCTAATAAGTGTAGGAATTATTGCAGGATGTAATAGTGGAGGCGGAGGGGGCAGTGGTAGCTCAGGTGGCTATCAATTTTCGGATTACTCTTTTAATAAGTCATGTACTCTTGTTAATGGAGTAACATACGAGAGTGTCACATATTTTATACCTCAGATAGCCCCAAGCGCATATTTTCAGTTGGGCACAGCTATTTTACCAACGGGGGTAACTTCATATAATAGTGTTGGTAATTGTTCCGCTCAACAGATATCTGAATCACCAAGTTGTACTTTTACCTTCACATATGAATCAAACACGCCTTTATCACAAATTCAGTTACAATTAAATGGTAGTTTAGGCGTACAGAATCTTACAAATATTCCGGTAGGAGGGCAGTGCGGTATTTGATTAACTAGAATTTATTATTTATAAATTGACGAATTTTATTCAGAAGCTCATAATGTTTAGGGGCTTCTTTATGATCTATAGCATTATTAAAGCCACGAAGAAATTTGATAATTGCCCAAATATAGATTATCAAAATGAAATAGTCGTGTTCAACACCATAATTGTTCAGAATTGGGTTTATTATCAGATAATCAATTAGGAACCCGGCGCAATAGAGAATATAATGGTAAGCAATCCAAGCTAAATGGCTTTGTACGTATGATTCATTATTATCTGACTCATGGTAAAAGCTGTCAATTCGATATATTACAACAACAGGAATAGCGGAAATAAGTAAAAACTTGAATGTCAGATCAATAAAAATAGAAGTATTAAATACACTTATTAATAATATACCAACTGTCGCAAATCCCATTACAAATGCATAGCTGACAGCGAGTAAAAGCCTTTTTTCCTGATTAATCAAATTCATTTTTTATCCTGATTAAAATACATAACCCGCATCAATCATTATGGCTGATGGTGTTGTAAGAACTCCCGAGTTACCATTATTGGGTCCGCCACCATAGTTTATGTATTCACCACGGATAAATGTTCTAGTGTCTGGAATATTTACCCGTACACCTGCACCATATTCAAAGTTTATTGATGAATTCATTGATGAGTTATAAAAACTGCTATTTAGATTGGTAGAAACTGCATCCACACCTAAACGTACAAATATGCCAATCGGTGTTGCGGGTAGTGTAAACCCAGGGGTAACACTTAAGTCGTAAATAATACTTGTTGGCGTGCCAAGATTATTCCAGTTACTTCCTTCAGTAATATAATTATAACCCAACTCAGCATCAATCCAATCTGCAAACTGATAACCAAGCTGAAATCGTAAACCAAGACTACCATCAGTAGTACTATTTTCCTGATAGTCAAGTTTTTGCATACCGTAGCCAAGACCGCCGCCAAGATAGAATCCTGATACATTATCTGCAAAACTCGAAGTAACTCCAATTGTGGCTAAAGCTAATATTAATCTTTTTATCATAAGTAAGTGAAAAATTCTCTAATTTTAATCAAAAATATATCTAAAGCTTAGGATTAAAAATATGGTATTTTGTTCCATCGATTTATCGCAATTATAAAATAGCTTTAGTATATAATATATGTTTATACATAACCTATAATGTTTTGTATTGATTCAATCAATAATTATACCATTAACGAGGACATTCATGACTTGGGAACAAGAGACAATTCAAAAAGTATTATTAGAAACTGTTAAAGAGCAACGCAGGGCAAGAAGGTGGAAAATATTTTTCCGTTTACTTCTAATCTGTATAATTGGTGGTGGCATTTATATGGCAAGTGGAGGAGAGGAAGCGACTAAGAAAGATGGTCCACAAGTAGCAGTTGTTGATTTTAAAGGTGTTATCAGTAGTGATACCAAAAATTATGATATCGTAATGAAAGGTATCAATGCTGCATTGGAAGATAAAAAAACTGTTGCGGTATTAATTAGAGCAAACTCACCGGGAGGTTCACCAGTCTATTCAGATATGGTAAATAATGAGATCAATCGCTTACGTAAAAAATACCCTAAAAAGCCGATTGAATTTGTTGTCGAGGAAGTTTGTGCTTCTGGTTGTTATTATGCAGCTGCCGCAGCTGATAAGATTTATGCATCCCCAGCAAGTATCGTTGGTTCGATTGGGGTTATTTATACTGGGTTTGGTGCGACTGAAGCAATTAAAAAGCTGGGGATTGATAGTAGGCTTTTAATTTCTGGACGTAATAAAGCTATGGGTTATCCATTTGTTCCTGAATCTAAAGAACAAATGGCAATGCAGCAGCAAATGTTAGATGAAATTCACGATCAGTTTATTGCTGCGGTAAAAACTGGACGCGGGAATAAACTTGGGAATGATCCCGACTTATTTAGTGGACGTTATTGGATCGGTTCGGATGCAGTGAAGCTTGGCTTGATCGATGGTTATGGGACGGTTGATAGCGTAGCACGGGATCAGTTCAAGTCTGAAAATATTGTTGATTTTACTCCAGATAATGATCCATTAGACAAAATTTCTAAGAAGTTTGGTGTTGAGATCGTTGATTCTGCTAAGCAAGCAATTTTAGGGTCAGGCATGTCTGGAAGTATTAATTAATCTGATTAGAATACCTATTGTCTTGTATAGGTATTCTAAATTTTTTAATAAGTAACTGAGTAATGAATCTGATTGAGTTCATTTTTAGGGTATTCACACCATTTAATACATTTTTTATTATAGTGGCGACCTATTTCATTACTATTTATTTTTATTTACGTTGGCTAACTAAAAAATATTTAAATCCTGTTGATCGAACGCATGATCTTAATCTAAGTAGAAGGTATTTGCGCACTAATAATCAGGTTCGTCAGGAGCTTGAGGATCGTGAGACTATTAATATTTTGGTTTTAACTGGTGGTGGTGTTCGTGGCATGATTCCACTGCAAGTGCTAGAAAAACTGGAGCAGTTAAGTGCTAGAAAGACTGGCGAACTCTTTGATTTTATGGCGGGAACTTCAACCGGTGCCATAAGTTGTGCGATACTTGCGGTGCCAGGTATTGATCATCAATTTGAATTTTGTTCTAGTGACATTTTAGGTGATTATGCCGGGAACTCAAGAAAAATGTTTTCCGCGCCTTGGTATCATAAGTTTCTTACTCTCTTTGGTATGTTAGGTCCGCGCTATTTGCCTGAAGGTAAGCTAGAAGTCTTACGAAGTTTTTTTGGTACCTGTACTCTAGCTGATATAGAAACAAATCTTATAGTACCTGTTTATGATGTTACTGAGAATGCACTTAAAATTATCCGTAATTGGGAGCTACCTCAGGGTAATCACCATACTAACTATGTTTTGAAAGATCTGATACATGGTGCTTCAAACCCACCAATGTTATTCTCGCCAAGATCCTTTATTATTTCTAATAAGAAACATGTTTTTATTGATCCCGGAGTTATTCTTAATAATCCTGCTACAATAGCCTTTATGAATGCTTGGTTTTTATTTCCCGAGAAAAAACTACGTTTGGTTTTAATTGGTAATGGCGGTTCTGATGCTGAAGTATATAACCATGAACACATGGCAGAATTTGGTGCTTATGGCTTATTCCAGTATCTATTAAATTCGCCAGTAGTTAACACCAAGTTTTCTACTGATTTATTGCATGAATATATTCATGAAGCACGGGAATACGGAGTTGATATTGAGTTTATCCAGATAGATTCTCGTGGTGGGAAGGATCTAGCTACTAGCGATACATCTGATGAGAATATGGAGCGGATTAGAGAATTTGGTGAAAAATTAATTACGGAAAATTACGATAAAATTGAGTATTTGGCAGAGGTACTAAAAATCAAAAAATAATAGCCATAACTTATTAGTATGACTATTATTTGGGCTACATTTATTGCCAGCTACGATCTTTCACTAACCTTGCATAGTTAAAACAAATAATGACCATTATTATTCCACAGGATAAATTAACTGTAGTGAAGCTTGCAATGGTATAATTAAAATAATCACATATTTGATTTACAATTTCTAGACTTGCCGCCATACTTCCTGATTGGATAATATTTAGCATTGCTGCGCTCATACTATTTGATACTCCGGTTGAAGTAATTGCAATCCGAAAGATTGAACCGTTAAATAGTCCAATTCCAAATGAAGCCAGAAACATTCCCGTAATAAATATCCATGTATGTTGATGAAAAACATCAGCAACTGCTAAGCCAATAAAAGATAACACTGTTCCACGTGTGATTAGTTTATAGAAACTGAAGCGTCCAGCAAGGAACTGAATACTGATACTGCTTAAAATAAACCCACCAAAAACTAGTGACTGATATATTATGTATTCAGTATAGCTCTTGCCGAGTGTTTTTAGTACTAGTACAGGGGCAAGACCAATCCAAGCAATCATAGGCAAACATATAACAGCAATAATGATTCCACCTTGTAGTAAGAATCTGGTAGAGATAATCTTACGGTAGGTACTAATAATCTCTCTTAATGGCATTGGATCTGCAGCTGGCTTACTATTTGGCATATTTTTTGCTAGTCCGATTAGGGATGTAACAGCAAGAATTGCTGTAACTATAAATACGTACCGCCAGTTTGCTGCAAGAATTATCGCACTACCAATTACAGGTCCGATTAGTGGTGCAAAGACACTAATATTTGAGACTAAAGAACAGAGTTTTACTGCGGTTTTATCATCAAATAACTCATGAATAGTTGCGTAACCAATAAAAATGAAACATAAACCTAGACCCTGTATATAACGAGCTATGAGAAACTGATTGATGCTAGTTGCAAATGGAATAATCCCACTTGCAACTAGAAATAGTAGGTTACCAAAAAGGAGGATATTTCTTTTACCAAAACGGTCACACAACGGGCCTAGAAATATTTGTAATGAACTACCACCAATTATGTAGAGTGATAAAGATTTAGCAATATTATCAGCTGAACTATGAAACTCATTTACAACGCTAATCATACCGGGCATAATCATATCATTAGCTATATAGACATTAAATTCATATACTATAAAAAATACTGCAAAAAGAATAATACTTTTCCGGGTATCCATTTCTATTCCATTTCTATAACATGAAATTAGTTCATGCTATTATTAAAGCTTGATCGTCTTTTAATTTCTACCAAGAGCCTGTGTGAGTTGAGCAAGTATAATGTTTGCTATTGATGTCAGCTGCTATTGCAGGAGGCTAGTTTGTAGTTTAAGATTGTTTGAGGTGATAATTATAACATAAATCATTCTAATTACTTAGGGTATGGGGCAGTAAAAAATACCCACCAAATAAATGACGGGTATTTTCTTAATTAAATTAAGCTAATTTAGCTTTCAGATTTTGATCTAGTGCATCAAGGAAATCTTCAGTATTTAGGTACTGATCGGAAGCTACTTTATTACCATGAATACATACTGCCAAATCCTTAGTCATTTTGCCAGATTCAACAGTTTCAATGCATACTTGTTCAAGTTTATTACTAAAATCAATTAATGCTTGATTATTATCTAGTTTGCCACGATGAGCCAGTCCACGTGTCCAAGCAAAAATTGAGGCAATTGGGTTAGTTGAGGTTTTTTTACCTTGTTGGTGATCGCGGTAATGACGGGTTACTGTGCCGTGTGCAGCCTCAGCTTCAAGTGTTTTACCATCTGGCGTTACCAATACGGAAGTCATCAGACCAAGTGAACCAAAACCTTGGGCGACAGTATCGGATTGTACATCACCATCATAATTTTTACATGCCCAGACGATATTACCATTCCATTTAAGAACTGAAGCAACCATATCGTCAATTAGGCGATGTTCATAGCTAATGCCTGCTGCATCAAACTGAGTTTTGAATTCTGAATCATACGTTTCTTGGAAAATGTCTTTAAAACGACCATCATATTTTTTGAGAATAGTATTCTTAGTTGAAAGATATAGCGGCCATTTTTTGGTTAACGCCATATTAAAGCACGAACGGGCAAAGCCGCGGATTGATTCATCAGTATTATACATTGCAAGCGCAACACCATCACCATTATAGTCATATACTTCATGCGATTCTGGTTCACCATTTTCTGGTGTATATGTGATTGTAAGTTTACCTTTACCTTTAGTCAGGAAGTCAGTTGCTTTATATTGATCTGCGTGGGCATGGCGCCCAATTACGATTGGTGCAGTCCAATTTGGCACTAGACGAGGTACATTTTTGCAGATGATAGGTTCACGAAACACTGTTCCATCTAAAATATTGCGGATAGTTCCATTTGGTGATTTCCACATTTTTTTAAGATTAAATTCTTTTACACGTGCTTCATCAGGTGTAATTGTTGCACATTTAATTCCGACATTATATTGTTTGATTGCGTTTGCTGCATCAATGGTAATTTGGTCATTAGTCGCATCACGTGATTCCATGCCTAGATCATAGTATTTGATTTCTACGTCAACATAAGGTAAGATTAATTTTTCTTTAATAAATTTCCAAATGATGCGCGTCATTTCATCGCCATCAAGCTCCACTACTGGATTATTTACCTTAATTTTTTGCATAAATCTAGTCCTTTTAAAAATAAGCTAAAAACTATGAATTATTATAGCATACAACGCTTATAACAGACTTTTTATTGCCAATCTCGGGTTTCATTTGCTTTCGCAAATCTACGAGTTATTATTACTGCTATAATCGCAAATAACATACACGAAAAAGTAAAACTGAATCCTGAATAATTAAACTTATCACAAAAATAATCGCTAAATTCAATCCCAATAGCAAAAGCAAGTGTTTGTATAAAAGTCATCAATGAGGCAGCCATACTTTGCGAAAGATTTTTATTGCTCATTATGATACGGATAATACTACCATTACTTAGACCAAGACCAAGACTATAAATAAAAAGACCAATTGAGATAATATTAATTGATTGTGATCCAATTAGGCTTATAAGTATTCCGCTTAAAGAAACATAGCAGCCTCGTCGGATAAGCTGGTGTAATTGCCACCTTCCGGCTAAAAATTGGACTGTCAGACTAGAAACTAAAAGACCACTAAGGGCAATTATTTGATAGATGATGAATTTGCTATAGCTTAATTTTAGATTATGTAAGATAAGATTTGGTGCAATCCCGATCCAGATTAATAATGGCATTGCAGCAAAAAATGTTGCACAAACACCTAAAATAAAATTTGGTGAATAAGCAATTTCTTTATAGTGCAGAATAACCTGCTTAAAATTCATTTTTTCAGGGCTAATCTTACTTGTTGGCGCATAACGGTAGAGTCCAATTAGACTTATCGTACCCAAAATTAGCGATAACACAAAAACGTAGTGCCAATTACTGTAGCTGACAATAATGCCACCAACTAAAGGCCCAATTAATGGTGCCATTATGCTAACATTTCCCATTATGGCAATTATCTTAACGGCACTTTTATCATCGAATTTTTCATGAATTAGTGCATAACCCATAGCGATAAAAGCCATCCCACTTCCTTGAAGCCATCGCCCAAGCATAAATTGTTCGATTGAGAAACTACTTGCTATAAGTAAAGTGAAGACTAAAAAAGAAAAATTACCATAAAGGATAGCTTTACGCTTGCCATATTTTTCGGCAAGTGGACCAAGCCAAAGCTGAGTAGCACATTCTCCTAGCATATAAAGACTAAGGGAGAGGGCAACATAACTAATTGGAACATTGAACTGCCTGACAACCTCTATCATTCCTGGCATAATCATGTCATTCGCAGAGTATGCTGTAAATTCATAGATAACCAGAAAGAGGGCAAATAGATAAAGTCTTCGCATTTTTGAACTATCGTCAGGAAAATTTATAGATCGTAATTATAGCCTAGGTCAAACGATCGTTAAGTAATTTGTCAATATTCTGAATTGACATCAATAAAGCTTAAAAAATTACTAAAAAATGATGATCATGGAGAGTTAAGTCAAATATTAATTTAGATATAATTTAGTACCTGTGATAAGTTCATTGTTTTTCAAGTGATTTAGATTTTTTAATTTTTCTACACTTGTATTGCTGCTAGTTGAAGTCCTAAATAAAGTATCACCAGCTTCAATTATAATGTAGTTTCTACCACTCTTATCTGTCTTGATTCTTGAACTAAAGGTATTAGGGCTTTGTCCACTTACCTGCGTAATTGGCTTTGCCATAATAACTATTGGCGTTTTTTTTACTGGAATTGGTTTTTGTTCTGTTGTTATATTTTCATTCTGAATACCGAGCTGATCTTTTAAATTACTAATCTTTTCCTCTATTTTTTCCCGATTTGTAAGCTTTGTTTCAGTCTTTACTAGCCCATTTAGTGTAACCAATTCTATTTGTAGGTATTGTTTATTTGGGATTCCTTTATAGAGACCCAGATAGTAGTTGGCAATTGGGTAATTTTCCTGTAAAACATATGCGTGAGCAATGCCAATATATGCGGTTACTGGAGCACTTTCATCTGCCAGCGCATTGGTGTAGCTTGCTATGGCTGGTTCCAATTTATTTTGGGTGGTGAGACAGTCGCCATTGTCAATATAAATTTTTGTTAATTGGTGGTTTAGTTTTTTGGCTTGGTTATAAGCCTGATCATAGTAAATTTGGGCTTTAGTATAGTTTTGCTCTTGGCATAATAGGTTAGCATAGCTTACCATATAACTTTCATTATTATGATCAAGTTTTAATGCGGTTTGGAAGTCTGATTCTGAAGCATCAAAGCTATTTAATTGTTGATAGGCTAATGCACGTAGATAATATGCGTCAGCATTTGAATTATTGGACTTAATGACAGCATTAGTTGATTCTATAGTTTGTTTGGGATTAAGGGGTAGATTCTTTTTTGCTGAAGTTATATATTCAGTGGTTTTTTGATTATTAATGGTGGCACAGCCAGCAGCTAATAAAGTGCATCCAGTTATAATTGTGAGTAATTGTTGAGTTATTCTTATCTTCATGCACTTTCCTTCTGTCTTCTATACTGATGAATCTGGATATAAATTGATTAATAAGTCTATCACACTACAAGATTATAGCGGATTTAGTTCAAAAATATGAATCAGATGCTATGAATAAATTTGTTTAATCGTGCTTTAATCTTGGTGTTAATTGACATTTGATAGTCTTTTGAGTTAAAATTGCGGGCTTATTTTAGTATGTTATTTAAAAGGATTTAGTAATGGTTGTTATCCGTTTAGCACGTGGTGGAAGCCATAATCGTCCATACTTCAGTATCGTGGCAACTGATTCACGTTCACGTCGTGATGGTCGTTTTATTGAAAAATTGGGCTTTTATAATCCAGTTCCTTCTGAAGGTGTTGAGGCTGTACGCATCAATTCTGAGCGTGTTGGTTATTGGACTTCAGTTGGTGCTCAAATTTCACCTGCTGTAAAAAAATTATTGAAAAATAATAAATAATTTATGACAATAGCCGCTAATCTAGTGCCAATGGGATATATAACTGGTCCATTTGGTGTAAAAGGCTGGGTTAAGGTTAAAGTCAGTACTGAATATTCCGATTCGCTTGACGAATATCCGGAGCTTTTTTTGGGTAAGGATGGCAACTGGAAATCAGTAGAAATTGAATCAAGTTTTGCTCGTGATGGTATCTTTCACGCAAAATTTATCGGAATTGATGATCGGGATGCTGCGTTTTCTTTAAAAGGAACAACTGTAGCAGTACCACGAGAACAATTTCCGGAAGCTGAAGAAGACGAATATTATTGGGTCGATTTGATTGGGTTATCGGTAGTTAATCTTGAAGGTGAAAACCTTGGGTTAGTTACTGATCTCATGGAAACTGGCGCTAATGATGTGTTGATAGTAAAAGACGATAAAACTGAACGCTTAATACCGTTTGTTGCGCGTCATGTTATCAGAGTTGATCTTCAGCAGAAACAGATTACAGTTGACTGGGGACTCGATTATTGATCTTTAGTGTCATTACTATTTTCCCAGAAATGTTTGATGTGTTACGGCGCTATGGTATAGTTGGGCGAGCACAAAGCAATAATCTGTTTCAATTAGATGCAATAAATCCACGTGATTACACGACTGATAATTATCATCGGATTGATGATAAAAGCTTTGGTGGTGGTCCAGGAATGGTTATGATGATTGAGCCGCTTGAAAAAGCCCTAGAAAATGCAAAATTGTCACATGCTAAACAAGGCATAAATCATTCCAAGGTAATTTATTTGTCGCCTCAGGGGCAAAAAATTACGCAAAGCTTAGTTAATCAACTTGCTTTAGAGCAGGGGTTAATTATGGTCTGTGGGCGCTATGAGGGTGTAGATGAGCGTTTTATTGAACGAAATGTTGATCTAGAACTATCAGTAGGTGATTTTGTGGTCTCAGGTGGCGAATTACCAGCCCAGTTGCTGATTGATGCAATTGCGCGGCAGATGCCCGGAGCATTAAATACCAGTGAATCAGCTTTAAATGATTCATTTATGGATGGACTTCTGGATTATCCGCATTATACCCAGCCACGGGATTATAATGGTAATTCAGTGCCGGAGGTATTATTGTCAGGTAACCATAGCCTGATAAAAAAGTGGCGGTTGCAGCAAAGCTTATGGCGAACTTATCAAAGACGTCCTGATTTGCTTGAAAACCGTGAATTTACAAAAGAAGAATCTCGGCTACTTCAGGAAATCCTTGAAAAAAGTAAGTAGGAACAAGATTTATAAGGAAAAAAAATGAATATTATTCAAATTCTTGAGCAAGAAGAAATTGCACGTTTAAATAAAACTATTCCATCTTTCGCACCTGGTGATACAGTTGTTGTGCAGGTTAAAGTAAAAGAGGGTACTCGTGAGCGTTTACAGGCATACGAAGGTGTGGTGATTGCTAAACGTAATCGTGGTTTAAATTCAGCTTTTACAGTGCGTAAAATCTCTGCTGGTGAAGGTGTTGAAAGAACATTCCAGACATATTCTCCATTAGTTGACTCAATTGAAGTTAAACGTCGTGGTGATGTACGCCGTGCTAAACTTTATTACTTGCGTGATCGTTCTGGTAAATCTGCACGTATTAAAGAGAAACTTACTCGTAAAGAGACAGTGCAGGCAGCACAATAATAAGATAATCTTAATAAAAGAGGCACTTAGTAGTGCCTCTTTTATTTTATTTGAGAGCTATTAAGTTTAGCTTTTTTTGCCTTACATTTATATAGTTTATCATTTCTATAATAACATTTTAGATGGCTACCATCATCAGTATAGAAGGAAACTTTTTGTAGGGTTGCAACCGTTGGATTTATATCATCTTCTTCAATTAGATTGCTACCACGCAAGTCTCCAGCATTATGACCGCTGGTAATCTGTTTATCTGTCTTTACTTTAACATTTTTACAATTTTGACTGATTATTGCCGAGGTTGTCTTATCCGTTAGTTTAATACCCTTACAGGTGAATTTTTGTTGGGATAAATCTACTTTAGTCATCGCAAATGTAGTACTGATTCCCATCATTGTTAAAACCATTAGTATTTTACGCATTTTTGATTTCCTTTTAGTATAAATAGCTAACAAATAATTGGGTAACATAGGTACTACCCGCTGTATTGTAAGTCGAATAAGGTACAGATTGATAAGCATATACTCCAAATAAAGTGAGTCCTTTAATTTCAGGTATGGAATAGGTGGTTACTAAATCATATTCCTTAGTTCCATTCCATTGAGGAGAAGCTGTATTAAATGATGTAAATGCTGGTGCTATTGATAGATTACCATTTAAGAAATTAAATGAAGGGCTGACTTTATAAGCACTACCAGCAGTTCCAAGATCTACCAACCCAGCCATATATGGCGTAGTATACAATGGATCAGTTGCAAAGCCATAGGTATAAGGAGAAACAATGCCTCCATTACCATAAGCGGATTGTGGGCCCCAAACACTATTATAGCCAAGATTGAGACTAAACCATTTATAGGTAAGACCTCCCTGAACCCCAACAAAATTACTCGAAATTTGTCCTAGCCCTGCATCGGTCATGGCATTGGTTCCATTTGGGTTGCCTACACTAGCATTAGAGTTATTCGTTCCACCCTGCGCAGCTACGTTAAATGCTAGATTTTCTGTTGGTTGGAATTTAATACTATTATCCGCATACAACAAGCTACCGTAATTTTGGAATTCATATCCCCATAAACGTAAATTGTATTGGTTATTCCATGCTAGATAGTTAGCTCCAACTGCAATGGTTTGGTCTGATGTGCCAGTTGTAGTATTATTAGCAATCAACCCTCCAGCATAGTCATAGCCTTTATTATAGAAGGTCAAGCCCGTAAATCCAGTTTCACTAACTGCTTGAGCTCCATTAAAGCTAAGTGCCGTCAATAACCAGCCACCTCCTGCGTCAATATTTACTAAGATTCCCTGATAAGTTGCACCAGGTGATAGAATATTATTATAATAATTTTGTGATAGCCATGGGCTATTATTAATGCCAATCAAGCCTGCATCCACCTGTACAATGTTACTATACTGGTATTCTACGAAAGCTTCAGATACCGCTACCTGTTCATTCGCTGGTAAAAATGGTGCCAAATTCTGGTTATAACCATTCATATTGCTGGAAAAGAATGGGTTAACTGCAGTTAATAAACCACCAAATGAAAATCCGGCTACTTGACCAGTTTGTCCAAATAAATTTGCACCATAGGCATAACTTGGAAATCCAGCACCAGCTCCAGTGTATTGTGCCGCAGCACCTGCCAATACATTCCATGTCCCATCTGCAAACCATTTTTCTGCAACATTCTGATTTGCCATTTGGCTCTCACTAACTACCTGTGTACCACCACTGCTTGTTAGTGTTCCATATGGATTTTGAATATAAGCAGTTGAATTTATGTATTTGTCATTGTTATTAACTACTAGTGGGGCAGATTCGGAACCATCTGCAAGAACCATACCCGAGATTCCTGACATAATCAGGCTATAAATTAATTTCTTCATTTTATACTTCTTCCCAAAAAGTTTTCTCTGCCTTAGATTATTTTAATTTAAATAGTATCTCTTTTGATTAATAAACCTATAAAATAAATTGAATAAGTTCCAAACTAAGAATTAATTTATTAAATATTTATAAATAACAATGTATTATCTTAATTTTTTTATTGTTGGCTTATGTAACGTATATCTGTTGGTTTAGCTCTTCTATGAGTTTAGATCTTTTAATTTTGTACTAAAGAGAACAGATGTTTAATTATATGTAATAAAATATTGATATATCGTATAAAAGGGATAATAATGCTGAGTGTTCAAGAGAAAATAGACTTTACCGAGAATGTATTAGTTCCAAACTTTATCCATTTGCTTGATCAAAATATTTATTCAGCCTTATTTGATTTTGAATTAAAAATTGCGATATGTACTAATCTCTCTGCAAGATCAATTGGGCTTGAGCGATGGGAGCAAGCTAAAGGACTTAGTTTTAAAAATTACTCCGATACTGACACTGCTGCAAAAATATTTTCGGGGCATTATACAGAACAACTGATGGATTCATTGCATCAATATGCAGAAAAAATTTACGAGATCCAGAAGATTGTTTTTACTAGTCGTAATGTGATTAGTTTTATTGATTTATTACCCTATGGAGGGAAGTTTACATCTTATTTGGTAACATATGTACCTATTTTACATCCATCTGGTGAAGTGATTGCAATTCAGAGCTTTGCAATCCAATCCCGCTTCTTTAGTCATCAGGATTATTTGCAGGTAATAATTGATCAAAATAAGGAGCTTAAATATCTTCACCATGATAAGCTGAGCATGCGTGAACATGAAATAATGTTTCTTTTGGCGAATGGGATTAACCAAGATCAATGTGCACAAATTTTAAAAGTTAGCCGTAGTACGATAGGTAATATTATTGCTAACCAATTATGTCCAAAATTTGGCATTCCTGGTTCAAACACAAAGTTGCTGTCGCAGATGGCATTAAAGCACGAATATCATCAGTTGATCCCATCCAGCTTATATCGTCCATATATAGTGGTACTTGACGAGGTATTAGCAGAACAGATTGAGAACTATACTATAAGCACAAAGTTATAGTATAGTTTCTTTTAATTAAACTGATTACGTTGCCAGCTGCCGTAGGTAGGGTTTGGTAATGAAAAGTATTCTTGTCCAAATTTTTTATAAAATTCGCCATTTGGATCTTGTTTAATTGCATCAGCTTGTTTTATCTTTGGAAAATCTTGAATGTTATCACCAAAATAGGCAATAACTTTCAATGGTGGTAATTTGCTGTAGCTGATTAAACCATCATAATTACCTGTCGTAACTGCTTGAAATCTAGGGTTTTTATCATCATCTTTCTGATTTTTAGCTAGGATTACATTGTCAAAGCAGATATTAGCTTTTTTTAGATTAGCTATTGTTGCTTGTAATATCTTATCGTCAAAACTACCATTGCGATTAGAAATCAAGGTTACCTTGCCGCCAAGTTTTTGTACTGAACAAGTCAAATTACTTGCGCCGGGAGTAGCCACCGATATTTCTTCCTCCATGAAGCTATACATTGTTGATTCACTATATTTATTGCAACTCATTACCGAACGTTTCTGGTACTCACTATTATCAAGAACGGTTTCATCAATATCAAGAATGATTCCCCATTTACCAGATTTTAAATGATCACTTTTCACTTTGGCTTTAATTTTTTCAAGACCGAGAGCAAATGCCTGATTATATAACGCAATCTTTTCAGCTGAATCCCGGTACCACATTGTTGCATCATAGCCTTGGGATGATTTGGGGTTGCCAGGAATACAGGTTGATTTATTCTGGCTGACAGGGGTACTACTGGAGACTGTTTCTGCCTGAAGTGAACTTGCAGCAATGAAATTCGTGCTAATCAATAAAGCTCGGTATAGTTTTTTCATGGATAAATTCCTAATAATGTTTTTTTGTTTTAAGATTATTTATTATGCGTGAATAAAAAGCATAACGGCTAGCTGCGATTAGATTATTATCTACCATCTTCTTAATCTGACACCCCGGTTCATTGATATGTAAACAATTATGAAATTTACAATTACCAAGATGTTCGCGCATTTCTGGGAAGTACCACGCAATTTGCTCAATATCCAGATGGTATAGGCCAAACTCCTGTAAGCCGGGGCAATCTATAAGATCTGAACTGTCATTAATATGATATAAGGTTGCATGAGTAGTTGTATGCTTGCCACTGGTTTCATATTTGGCAATTTCTCCAGTTTTTGCATTAGCGTTCGGGCATATCTGATTGGTGATAGTTGATTTTCCGACACCTGACTGCCCAATAAGCAGAGTTTGCTGATTAAAAATCAACTCTTCGAGTTGGCTACAATTAGTTAGAGCACTTAATTCAATTACCTGATAACCTAGGGTGTTTGCATATAATTCACGTAGCTTTAAAGCAAATTCTGCTGATTCAGGTAAATCCATTTTATTAATAATAATTATTGGCGTTACTTCACTAGATTCAGCGCAAAGAAGACAACTATCAAGGAATCCAATATTGAAGTTTGGCTTAATAGCAACCACAATCAGCAACTGGGAGAGATTACTAGCAATTATTTTACTACGGTAATAATCACTACGGTAAATTAGGTTTTTTCTTGGTACAAGGTCTGTAATTGATGCTTGATCATTATTGATTATGTCAATTAATACTTCATCACCTACAACGTATTCGGTTTTTTTCCCTTTAGCCGTTGATTGATAGATTTTACCTTCGTATTCAACACTAAAGTGTCGCCCATGACTATTAATAATCAGACCTTGTACTTGAGTCATCTATTTTTCCAAATTGGCAATACGCGTGCTTGCCGGGGGATGCGAATAGTAAAACTTAACATATAAATCATCCGGTGTTAAGGTGCTAGCATTATCACGGTAGAGTTTTACTAGTCCATTGATTAAATCCTCTTTATTGCTATGCTCTTTAGCGAAATCGTCAGCTTCAAATTCATTTTTGCGTGACATGAAGCTACTAAGTGGAGCAAGCGGTAAGCTTATCAGATTAGTAATAATGAATAGCAGTAATAAGCCACTAGCATTATTTATTATACCAACATTCATTCCGGCATAGAACCATTCATGGCTGATGAAAAGACTAAATATATATAATCCAATTAAAGTAATGCCAAACGAGATTATCATTTGTTTGATAATATGCTTATGCTTGAAATGCCCAAGCTCATGCGCAAGTACCGCAATTATTTCAGCATGGGTTAATTGTTTTAATAATGTATCGAAAAAGACGATTCGTTTACTGGCACCAAGTCCGGTAAAGTAAGCGTTACCGTGGCTTGAACGTTTGGAGCCATCCATCACAAAAATACCCTGTGATTTAAAACCGCATTCTTGCAATAGTTGTTCAATTTTTTCTTTTAACTCCAAGTCTTCCAGTGGCGAGAACTTATTAAATAGCGGGGCAATAAATGTTGGATAAATCAGCAAAATTAGTAGATTAAAGGCTACCAAGACCAACCATACCCAGAGCCACCAGCTATTACCCAGATTTTGCATTAACCATAGTACTAGATAAAGTAATGGCGTACCAATCAGTAAAGCAATAGCTGTTCCTTTGATTAAATCAATGATGAAGAGCTTCAAAGTCATTTTATTAAAACCGAATTCCTGTTCAATTTTAAAGGTGCTATAATAGCTAAATGGTAAAAATAGTATTGAACTCAGGATAGAATAACTTATTATTAGAGCTACTTGACTGCTTAACAGATGATTATTAAAGCTCGTAAGTTCGCCAAGGAGATTAATGCCACCGCCAAATGTGAAGAAAAGTAAAATAATTGCGCCAAAAAATAATTCAACACGAGCCAGTTTCAATTTTGCCTGAGAATAGCGCCCGGCTTTCTGGTGTTCAGGAAGTGATATTTGAGAGCTAAATGCATCGGGAACAGCGTTAAAAAATCTAAGAATTGAATTTTTCTGGCGTAAATTCAGATGATATTTAAGAGATACATCAAAAATGAGCAATAGTGCAAATATCCAGCTAAACCAGTTATTCATGGCTTGGGGCGTTCCTTTCTGATTCCTTAGGCAGATTATTGATTAAGCCTGAGATTATATGTATTATTTATTTAGAACTAAATCTTTGGCTAGACATAAGTTTCTTTGCTAGCCGATGAAATTACTATTTATTTGATTTAGTTTACTGAAAGTATTATTTTACCAGAAATCAATCCTAACCATATGTTTACGAGTTTATGCAATGAATGAAAGACCAAATCCGGAAGAATTGCTTGTCAAGTATGGCGAGAAATCAAAAACTGGTAAACTAACCGTTTTTCTGGGAGCTGCGGCTGGGGTTGGTAAGACAACTGCAATGCTAAAAGCAATTCCTGAACTATTAAATGATGGTATAGATGTAGTTATTGGCTATATTGAAACGCATAATCGAAAAGAAACACATGCGCTGTTGCCAAATAATGTAGAAACTATCCCACTACTTCATATTGAACGTAAAGGACATCAATTAAAAGAACTGAATATTGATGCAATTCTCAGGCATAAACCTCAGTTGGTAGTGATTGATGAACTTGCGCATGCAAATATTCCTGGCTCGAGAAATGCCAAACGCTATCAAGATGTATTGGAAATCCTTGCAGCTGGAATCGATGTTTATACCGCGTTAAATATTCAGCATATTGAGTCGTTAAATGATGTGGTTGGGCAAATTACCGGTATCAATATAACTGAAACTGTACCTGATTCAGTGCTTGAAGAAGCCGAGGAAATCAAGCTTATTGATGTAACTCCCGATGAACTGATTGATCGCTTAAAAGATGGCAAAATTTATCAAAAGGAGCGCGCCGCCGCCGCATTAAATAATTTTTTTAGAAAAGGTAATCTGACAGCATTACGTGAAATGGCTTTACTTCGAACTGCGCAAAAGGTTCAGGATCAGGTGCAGGAATACCGAACTGAGAAATCTATCAGTGAAGTATGGGCAAGTCATGAAAATTTATTAGTTGTTCTAGAACCCGGATATTCAAGTGAGAAAATAATTCGTAGTGGTAAGACTATGGTTGATAAGGGGTTTAGTCGTTGGTATGTTGTGTATGTCGATGATGGTAAATTTGAAACCAAATCTTTCAAAGAAAAAGAGAAACTTTTAAAGCTTCTTGATCTTGCAAGGCAACTGGGGGCTGAAACTAGACAATTAGCTGGTAGTAATCCAACTGAAACAATTGTAAATTTTGCCCGTCAAAACAATATTAATACGGTTGTTTTATCGCAATATCGGCTTAGTTTATATTATCGCCTTTTTGGTACCACCTTAGTTGCCAAATTAACAGAGTTAGCTCCAGAACTTAATCTCCATCTTATTCGTGATGAATTTGTTAATAGCAGTCATGAACAACTAATCCATAGAAAAGCTCAAAGAAAAATTAACCCGCACAAGGTTATGAGTAAAATATTTTTGAATTTGCTGATCTTTACGCCTCTTGGTATTATCATGTACCCATTGGCAAATTATATTCACAATGAAAATATTTTGATGATTTATTTGCTAGTTATAATCTTATCTAATCATGGGCGAGGTAAACTTTCCGCTTTTATTGCTGCCTTGATCGCAACTATTTCGTTTGATTTTTTCTTTATTCCCCCAAGGTTATCTTTTGCGATAGCTGATTTACAGTATGGGATTACCTTTGTGATTATGGCTGGTGTAGGGATAGCATTTAGTATTGTTAATGGTAATCTTCGTTTTCAGGTAAATAAACTAGCAAAGGCTCAGCGACAAATAAAGCTTGTCTATGATGCAAGTAAATCTTTTGCCGAAGCAATGATTGAGGAGCAAGCTATTGAAGTAGTTAGAGAATATATGCCGCAGCTTTTTGCCGTTCAATATGCTATTTTATTACCAAGTTTGTCAGAAGAAATAACTATCCGGGATGGATCTTTAGAGCATCAGGGCATTGATTTAACAATTGCAAAATGGGTTTTTGATAATGGTAAGGCAGCAGGCTTAAAGACAGCAACATTTGCAGCAAGTAAATTATTTTATCTACCAGTTAATTCAAAAATCCGGACTCGTGGAGTGCTGATTTTTAGTCCAGATGATGAATTGGAGTTTTTCCTACCAGAAGAACAAACATTATTGGATAATCTTGCTAGTAACCTAGCAACGACATTAGAACGGATTCATTTTACACAAATCGCAATTCAAACAGAAGTTGCTTTAATGACTCAAATAAATAACCGAATTGGATAAAGTAAACTATCGAATTTATGCTAAAATTTGATTTAGAATATTAAACAAGGATAATCAATAGTGTCATTAAATCAAAGCAAAAAAAGTTATTTAAGATTTGCAACATTGATATTATTGCCATTAATCAGTTCGTGTAGTGGAGGAGGTGGCAGTAGTCAAACAAATAACACAACTCCACTTAGCGAATACAAATCTCTTCTAACATATGTTCCATCATCAAGTTTGCGTTCAGGATTGAATTTAACAGCAAATAACCAACAGTCATTCAGTGTAGAATCAACAGTAGTATTAACGCGTATCCGAGTAGAATTTTTTAATAATAATAATTGTAATTCATCTGGTGGTGGTCTAATTAAGACAATAGATATGAATGGAGGTGCTGGAGTAGCATTTCCTTCTGGAACATATACGAGTAGTGGGACATCAAATTATGCATTATGTCAGAGATATGATTCAAGTGATGGTTGTACTGTACTTTATGATGCATTTACAGCAAACACCCAACAATCGCTACGCTTTACCTATAGCTATGGGATAGGCAGTGGTGGACCTGGTGATGTAACAGGAAGTTGTATGTCAGGAAGTGAGAGTAGTGATTATAAAGAAACGATACTAGATTGGTCAGCCAATGGAGGAGTAAGTCAATGGGGAGAGTGTCGTGGAAATAACTGTGGTTTCTCCCAGTCATATAATGAGTCATTACCAAGCACTTATAATAATGCACCGTCTATTTTAATCACAGATCTAACTGGTAATACAGTAAACATGATGGGAACAAGTAATATAACTTTTACTGCAACGATAAGTGGTAGTGGTACATCTACTGTAAGTGCTACACTCACAAATTCGGTAACTGGATTAATAGTATCGGATCCAAGTCCGTGTAGCCTAAATGTTCTAGGGGTTAGCAGCTGCACTTTTAGTATTTTACCTTGGTATACTGGTTTCGATAATAGTACAGTAGGTGTACCGGGATTTGATCCATATACACCTAGTGATACCAGTATATTATTGATGGCAACGAATAATGCGACAATCTCAGGAAGTGGAGTAACAGCAAATACAATTAATTATCTAATAACTACACCGTATGTATATCTGGCAGCGCCAATGGAAGGAGCAGCCTCGGAAAGTAATACCGGGATAACATGGGGACCCGGCGGTACGGTAAGTACTCGTTTTGAAGCTGGGACCGCAGATGGTGGTGGTGCTTGTCCGAGTGGGCAGGAAGTAATGGTGGATAATTTAACAGGTTTGATGTGGGTACAAGCACCGAGCAGCACAACTTATAGATGGGCAAATGCACAAACTTCTCCTGCCATTCCCGCTACATATTGCGGTTATACAGATTGGCACAGAATTGCTGAGCTTAGTTAATTATGCAGCACCGAATGCCGATCTAGCGGCTTGGTTAATTACTCAAGGGTTTACTAACATTCAGGCTGACTATTATTGGTCAGCTACACCAATGAGTAATAATATTTCAATCTGGGTTCTTAATATGGCAGATGGTTATAATGGTACTTTACCCAAAAATTTGGTTGGTGGTGCTTATGTTTGGCCAGTACGAAGTAGGTAATTACTTCTTATTTCAGCAGCCAATTGAATTAAAAGGGATAAATTTATGAATTATAAAATAGTTAAAATTTTGCTTCTAAGTAGCTTTTTTATTATAGCCAATGCAGCGAATATTGCTTATGTCTCCAAAGCTGCACCTGGTGATACTGCTACAGCTGGTGTTGGTAAAGAGTGGCCAACTACACGCTTTACTGTAAATTCAACTGAAGAGTGTGCTATTGACAATCTGACTGGATTGATGTGGCCAAGAAATGGAAATCTACTTGGAGCAGGTAGCTGGGGGAGCGCTTCTACATCAGGTACAGCACAAAATCTTGTAGCAGAAATGAATAGCAATCCGAGTGCAACTGGCTATCACTTATGTGGCTATAGTGACTGGCGCTTACCCAATATTAATGAACTATTAAGTTTATTCAATTATTCTGCAACAAATGGAAACCAAGCGAATTGGCTAAATGGTACCGAAATATTTAGTGATGTACAAGGTAGTGAGTACTGGTCATCTACTTCGTATAGTGGTAGTGGTGGTGGAGCTTGGTTTGTTAATATGGCTACTGGGCTGACTGGCGCGTACACTGATTTGACAGGTGGCTATTCTGTTTGGCCTGTGCGCGGTGGTAAATGAACTCTTAGCTCACTGATTTTCTACTTTTTAGATAGTTAAAATTTATCAATTCAACTAGGGGGTAAAGTAAGTGATTATTCAAAAATAGGGTTTTAGAATAAATGATAAAAATAAAATGGAATTTATTTAAAGGCAATCCAAAATTACTTAAAAAGCAAGTCTAATTCTGGCAATAAAATTTCGATTAGTACAAAAGATTCTGTATTATATGTGAATAGCGATTTTCGTTGCCAAAATTGTTGCGATTGTTGATATTTATGACTTAGTAAGTTATCGGTAAGTAAGGGATAGTCTAAGAGCTCGTTAATTGTAATCAATTCTATTAACATGTCTGATTCACGCTTTACCCTGCTATCTTTTGCAAAAAGGAACTTTCCAATAGGCGTGGTGCTGGCATTTTTAAGTAAGCTATGAAAATACTGATTTTTTATATCTGTCTGACTGCAAGCTAAGACAACTGGAGTATTATCCAGATTAAGTATTGTATAACGGCGAAAATACTGCCCGTGATATTCTTCAGATAAAAGAGTAACGGTTAAATGGTGTCCTTTTTCTTCCAGTTGTTTAGTCATAGAACCACATGAGCCAAGTAGCTCTTCAAATTCGTGATGTTCTGGGTATCCCATTAGTGGTTTAGACTGAACCATACATTACCTGTGCAATTTCTGAATTTTCAAGGTTAATTGCAGTTAATTTACGCCCCCAAGCACAGCCAGTATCTAATGCTAGATAGTGTCTATCATGAAAGAAGCCAAGCGCTGCCCAGTGACCAAAAATAATTTTTTTATCGATGCTCGAATCAAACGGTGCATGGAACCATGGAACTAGATCTTCTGGGACATTACCAAGCATACCTTTAAATTTATAATCAAGCGAGTAATCATTACGGTTAAGTAAGCGCATTCTGGTACAGGCATTAATAACAAATTTCATTTTTTTGAAATGATCCATATTGACATCCCAGTTATTCGGCTTATTACCATAAATTCTCTCAATGAAACGGCGATAATCGCCAGATTTCAGATGATTACTAATCGCATGATTAATATGTAATAATTCATTGAAGTCCATTTGTGGGTATATTCCGGCATGTACTAGTATATATTGACTATCATGGTAAATTAGTGGACAAGAGCGAATCCAATCAATATAGCGGTTAATATTCTTGTCCCGCAATAATGGGGCGAGTGTGTCTTCATTATCTGGACGAATCAAATTGGCATGTCGCGCTAGGAGATAGATGTCATGATTACCTAAGACGGTAATTACCGAATCCTGATTTTTGTATAGCCATTTGATTACTTCTAGTGAGTCGGGTCCACGATTGACTAGGTCGCCAACCAGATATAAGACATCCTTACTTGGATTAAAATCAATGATTTTAAGCAATTGCATGAGTTCTTTGTAGCAACCCTGAATATCACCTATTGCATATCTAGCCATTCAAGTCCTCTGGTTCGGTTAAAATACTGTGTTTTTAAACACAAAATTTTAGCATAGATAAACGGTAGCTGCTTAGACTATATTTATATGAATGTTGTCACAAGGATTATATTTACTTACGATGCAAGAACTACTCGATAAATTAAATCCCGCACAGCGTAGTGCTGTTACTTATACCTCTGGACCATTATTGGTACTTGCGGGTGCTGGTAGTGGCAAGACAAGGGTGATTACACATAAGATTTCTTATCTGATTAAAGAACGTGGTATTCAGGCGAAGCACATCACTGCCATAACCTTTACCAATAAAGCCGCCAAAGAAATGCAGGAACGAGCAACTAAGCTAGTGCAGGGGCTTAATTTACGTGGGCTTACTATTTGTACTTTTCATGCACTAGGGCTAAAGATTTTAAGAGAAGAAGCGAGTAACCTTAATTATAAAAAGAATTTTTCAATATTAGATAGCTATGACTGCGGAAAAATCATCAGTGATATTGTTGAATCTACTGATAAAAATATTATTCGTAGCATTCAAAGCCAGATTTCGCTTTGGAAAAATGATTTTGTTAGTCCCGAACAGCTTTTGGCGGATAAGAGTGATGAGGCGCTTTGGTTTAAGGCACAGGTCTATCGGCAATATCAGGATTTACTAAAGGTCTATCAGGCATTTGACTTTGATGATTTGATTCGGGTTCCTGTTGATCTACTATCCTCTAATTTGGCAGTTTTACACAAATGGCAGTTAAAAATCAGATATTTATTGATTGATGAATATCAAGACACCAATACCAGCCAGTATCGGCTAATCAAGCTATTAAGTGGTAGTCAGGGGCAATTCACTGCTGTTGGTGATGACGACCAATCAATTTACGCTTGGCGTGGTGCTAACTCGAATAACCTTAAACTATTACAAACCGATTATCCTAAGCTCGAAATTATCAAGCTAGAGCAAAATTATCGCTCAACGATTACTATTTTGAATGCGGCTAATAATGTGATTCAAAATAACCCAAAGCTATTTGAAAAAAAGTTATGGAGTGAGTATGGCAATGGTGAGGCAATTCGGGTTATTAGCTGCAATAATGAGGAATCAGAAGCCGATACAATTTCGCGCCGCATAATGTTACACCAACTGCATAATAATACTCGTTTTTCAGATTATGCGATTCTTTATCGGAGTAATTACCAATCACGAGTCCTTGAACAGGCATTACGTAATTACAAAATACCCTATACGATAGCAGGTGGACAGTCATTCTTTGATCGTGCTGAGATAAAAGATATCATGGCGTATCTGAAGCTGATTTATAATGAAGATGATGATACTGCATTTATTCGCGCAGTAACAACTCCCAAGCGTGGGGTCGGTGAAGTTACCTTAAACCGTCTTTCTGAATATGCGAATAGACGCCAAATTTCACTATTTACTGCCATATTTGAAGAAGGCTTTGCCAGCCAATGTAATCCGGTACAATATGAGTCCTTGCTTGAATTTGGCAAATTTGTAAATTATATTCAGGAACGACAGGAAAAAGAGCGTGCTGGTGATTTATTGCAGCAGTTACTAAAGGCGATAAATTATGAAGGCTATCTCTATGATATGGAAGAACCAAAGAGTGCTGAAAAAAAATATGGCAATGTTTTAAGTTTTACCGAATGGCTGACTAAAAAAGGTGATGAAGATAATAAATCTTTACCGGAATTAATTCAAAATGTCGCCTTGATCAGTCTTCTCGATGGTAGGGAAGAGGAAGAACCAAATGCTGTAAAATTGACTACATTACATGCAGCCAAAGGTCTTGAATATCCTTATGTTTTTTTGATCGGTTGTGAAGAAGGAATTTTACCGCACCAAGAGTCAGTCATTAGTGATATGATTGAAGAAGAGCGGCGTTTGATGTATGTCGGGATAACTCGGGCACAGTATGAATTAACCATTAGTTACTGTGAACAACGGCGGAAAGCTGGTTCGCTTGAAGTCAGGGAACGTTCCAGATTTCTTGAAGAAATGGGAACTAACAATATCGTTGATGAAGCTAGACGCAAGAATGAGAAAATAAGTGATAAGGCAGAATTACAGCAAAAATTTGGTTTACTGCGTTCGCTTTTGAAACAAACCACTGATTAGTTTACATTTATATTTTATAAAAATGGTTGAATGTGCAATTATTTTTTAGTCGGGTTTTTGATTGGTATATAATAGCTTACTGAATGATTGGGATTTAATGGAGATTTATTATGAATAAACCAGTTTTGTTTATTATTCCCGGCGCTTGTGCTTTTGGATCACAGCTTACCTTAGAGTGGGTAAAAGAACCATATCAGGTGGGGCTAACTACACCAGAAATTAGAGCAAGTAGTCAATTTCGAGCAATCAATCCGGCTGGTAAAGTCGGTGCTTTGAAGGATGGTCATAATGTTGTTGGTGAGAATCTAGCAATTTTGCTATACCTAGCTGACAAATACCAAGATAAAGGAATCTGCCCTGCTACTGGCACTCAAGAGCGCGCTCGTGTTTACCAGTGGTTATCTTACTTATCTTCAACTCTTCACCCTGCATTTGGACAGGTCAATTTTCCGGGACGCTTTGTTCCATCTGAGTTATCTGAAGTATTTAAGCAGATGGCACTAGAACGCTTGTTCGCCGTGTTGAATTATATGAATGATAGTTTTAATGAACATGGTTTATTAGTTATGGATAAACCAACAATAGTTGAGGCACAAGCCTATGGCTTACTTCGCTGGAGTAAAGGGTTTCATGGTAGTGCCCCAGTTGTTGATATTAATGACTTTCCAAAAATTAAGCAATTTTTAGAGCGCATGGAGAGTGATATGGCAGTCAAAAATGCATTATTGATTGAAGCAGGTAATGCTGAATCTATTAAAGATAGCCAGTTTGCTGGTTACTTTACATTTGATTAATAGCTCTTACAACAAGGATGTAATATGCGCACCCGAATTGAAAATTTAAAACGTTTTATAGCTAATGAAATAATTCCGATTGGAAAAGCTGAGTATCTGAAAGATGATATTATCGCTGCAATTTCGGTCACTTTTGTTGCTATTCCTTTATCGCTTGCCGTTGCAGTTGCGTCTGGCGTTGCACCTCAAGTAGGCTTAATTTCTGCTATATTTGGTGGGATTCTTGGAGCTTTATTTGGCGGTTGTCGCCTTAGTGTTACCGGACCTGCTGTTGCTATGTCAGTACTGATTGCTAGTACTGTTCAGAAATATGGCTTTACTGGTTTATTGGTCGTAGGCACGATTTGTGGGCTATTACAAATTATTTTTGGCTTATTGAAGCTTGGGCGTCTTGCAAAGATAATCCCTCTTTCTCTGGTTTTGGCATTTACCGCTGGTATCGGGGTGATATTATTCTTTGGGCAATTGGCGATCTTATTCAATCTAAATGGTGTTGCTGAACATCCTTTCATGGCGCTTATCCACCATTGGAATGAAATTACACCACGGATTACTACGGCTGGAATTTGGCTGACATTACTTACTTTAGCTATTTTGGGTATAGTTCCACGTTTTCTTCCGCGCGCCTATGCATTTGCTTTTGCTGTGTTTATTCCGATGGCAATAGTTTATTTTGGTAATTTGCAAGTAAGATTAATCGGTCAGATTCCACATGATTTGGTTCATCCGGATATTATTGATTTTAGTCAAATTGGTAATTGGAAAGATTTAATTGTTACTGGAGTTGAAGTATTTATCTTGGCATCTCTTGAAACTTTACTTTCAACGAGTGCTGTTGATATTATGGGTAAAGGCGATTTACACAGTCCAAATCAGGAACTGATTGGTCAAGGGATTGCCAATGTTGGGGTTGCTATTTTTGGTGGGATTCCGGTTACTAGTGTAATCGCTCGTTCCTCGGTTAACGTCCTAGCTGGTGCTAAAACTAGACGTGCAGCTTTATTGCATACATTAATTATCTTTATAGTTGTTTATTTTGCCTCTGACTTTATCCAAAAAGTGCCAATGGCAGTACTTACTGGTATTTTGATGGCTGCAGCTTTTAAAATGATGAATTTTCGTCAGGTTATTGATTTATGGAAAAATGACCGCCTTGAGGTCTTGGTTTATGCGATTACTTTTATTACAATTATCGCAACTGATCTGATTGGTGGGATTCAGGCTGGACTATTTGCCGCATTTATTATTGTTGCATTTAAAATGATGCGTACTAAAGCGGATATTAAGCTTTGGACAAATAAGAATGTATTACGCGTTGGGCTTAATGGTAATGTAAGTATCCTTGCTTATGACGAGTTAAATCGAATAAAAGATTTGGCATTAGCACAAGCAGGACTTAAATTTGTTATCTTTGAATTTGCAGCATTACACAAAATCGATGCTAGTGGCGCTAAACATTTGATAACGATTGCTAAAGAGCTGGCAGATGAAAACATAAAAACCATTTTTCATGGTGTGAATACTGATCATCAGGCGGTAATTCAACAGGTAAGCACGGGTGAGGTGAATCATTACCAGATTACCGTTATGGAGAGCCAGATTAAGGAAATCTTGGAGAAATCAGGGATTGAACACTCAGCTAATGATGTCTTAAAGCATGGGATAGTTAAATATACTAGCAACTATGCTAAAGAAAATCAGGAACTAATTTCTACTCTAGCTAAAGGACAAAAACCACATACGTTACTGATTACTTGTTCGGATAGCCGACTTAATCCGAATGCTTTCTTTTCGGCAAATATTGGTGAGATTTTTATTGTCCGGAATGTTGGGAATGTGGTTCCGCCATATATGCCAAATAATATCTATAGTGAGATCGCAGCAATTGAGTATGCCGTTTATGAATTAGGTGTACGAAATATTGTAATTTGTGGGCATACTGAATGTGGTGCGGTTAAAGCTTCATATGCTACTGGAGATAAGGATCTTGGCTATGTTGGGCTTGATAACTGGCTAAGTATTATCAAAGATGGTTTCCGTAAGCATAAGCCAACGGATGCTGCGCACGGGGTTAAGGTTAATCTTTTAAATCAGGTTGATAATCTTAAAACCTATCCCAAAATTGTTGATATGATTGCTAATACTCAGATTACGGTTAATGCTTGGATTTATGATGTCCATTCCGGTAATATGCTGGAATGGGATGAGACCAAACAGGATTTTGATGTAATTGCCTGATGATTCCTAGAAAACGTAACAGCCTTGTCTGTTGCGTTTTTATTTTATACTATTTAGATTAGCTGTATAGTTTGACAATAATGATACCAGCTAGTATCATTACAAACCCAATTGCTGAGATAAGATTAAGCTGTAATTGTCCAAAAAAGATGAATGCAAATAATACAGTGAATATTGGATAGCTAGATTCAATAATTGCGGCAAGGCTGGCATTACTGGCGCTTATGCTCTTTAAGATAAAGTAGCTGGCAACAATATAAATCAGGCTGCTACTGATAATTAACCCCAATGTTTTTGGATTGGTTAATTTGTTTGCAAAGCTACTAAAGTTACCTCTAAAAACAAAATATCCAGCAAAAATAACAAAAACAACGAATGCTTCAAAGAATAATAACTCTATTTCTGTAAAATAACGAAGTGTTGCCTGATTTATTGTATAACTTAATCCCCATAATATTGCTGCACTCAAAGCGAACCAAAACCAAGCCATAGAACTATCCGGATATAAAAAAGATTAGCATTATTTTATCATGTGGTAAATATGATAAAATCTTGTTTTATTTAATTTGTATCTAATGGTTTGATTATGAGTAGCAAAAAAATTAATTTTCAGGAACAAGTGCTTAAGGAGTTGGACGAATTTCAACGGGTTCAGTTTGTATTTTTTTATCGCCAAAACTATAAAAGACTTGGTGTTGCATATTTATGGCTGATTTTTTTGGGAGTGTTTGGTTTACACAAGCTATATCTAAATAAACGTCTAGGTTGGTTATATTTACTTTTTTGTTGGACGCTTATTCCGGCTATTCTTGCAATTATTGATATCTTTTTATTACCTTTTCAAGTAAGAAAATATAATAAAAATTTGAGTATTAGTATCTTTGATTATATTCGTAAATTATCTTCGGATTCAAATACCCAGTTGCTGATTATTGATCGTAAACTTAAGCGGGGACGAGTTGGTTTAGCTGAGTGGATATTAGCATTTGCTATTATAATTGGGGTTATTGCACCTGCTGCTGCCTATGCTGGCATGCGTTTGACAGCTCACAAGCTTGAGATTCATTATAAAACTAATCATTTTGATGGGAGTCAAAGTGATCTTTTTTTAAGCATCTAGTAATTAAAAAATAAATTGTTAGTATAACTTTTTACATGTGAATTAAGGTGTAGTATGAATAAGCAGCAATTAGCCTCAAAAATATGGGAATCAGCCAATCAAATGCGGTCAAAAATTGAAGCAAATGAGTATAAAGATTACATACTAGGCTTTATTTTTTATAAATATCTGTCAGATAAAGAAATTCAGTTTGCAAAAGGAAAAGGCTTAACGGATAATGATTTGATAAACCTTACTGAGCAAGATCAGGAAACAGTTAAATATGTACAGGATAATATTGGTTATTTTATAGCCCATGAGAATCTTTTTTCAACATGGATTGCCAAAGGAAAAGATTTTGATGTGGCTAATGTACGTGATGCTTTATCTGCCTTCAGTCGTTTAATTAATCCAATCTATAAAAAACTCTTTGATGGTATTTTTGATACGTTACAAACTGGCTTAAGCAAACTAGGTGAGAACGCACAAAAACAGACTAGTGCGATTAGTGGATTGGTTCATTTAATCAAAGATATTCCGACGAATGGTAAACAGGACTATGATGTCCTCGGATTTATTTATGAATATTTGATTGGTATGTTTGCCGCGAATGCTGGTAAAAAAGCCGGTGAATTCTATACCCCTCATGAAGTATCGGTTTTAATGTCGGAGATTATCGCCTACCAATTGAAGGACAAAAAAGAAATTCAGATTTATGATCCCACTAGTGGTTCAGGGTCGCTCTTGATTAATATTGGTAACAGTGTTGCTAAGCATATGAGCGGACAGGATAATATCAAATATTATGCTCAAGAAAAAATACGAAACACTTACAACCTCACCAGAATGAATTTATTTATGCGTGGCATATTACCAAGTAATATCCACACCAGAAACGCTGATACACTTGGAGATGATTGGCCATATTTTGATGAAAATGACCCAGCAGGAACATATAATCCGCTTTATCTGGATGCTGTGGTATCAAATCCACCATATTCGCAAAAATGGGATAGCGAACATAAAGAAGCTGATCCGCGCTATGCTCGCTTTGGTTTAGCACCGAAAACTAAGGCTGATTATGCCTTTTTATTGCATGACTTATATCATTTAAAACCAACAGGGATTATGACAATTGTATTGCCGCATGGCGTATTATTCCGTGGTGGTGAAGAGGGACAAATTAGAAGAAACCTTATTGAACAGAATCATATTGATGCAATTATTGGGCTACCGGCTAATATTTTTTTTGGTACTGGTATCCCGACAATTATTATGGTATTGAAACAGAAACGTGCTAATAATGATGTGTTAATTATTGATGCGGCAAAAGGTTTTGAAAAAGTCGGCAAGAGCAATAAGCTAAGAGCCAGAGATATTAAAAAAATAGTTGATACGGTTGTTAATCGCGAGACACGGATAAAGTTTTCTCGGGTAGTTACTATTGATGAAATAAGAGCCAATGATTACAATCTTAATATTCCCCGCTATGTAGATAGTTCTGAAGCTGAGGAAAGCTATGATATTTATGCGACCATGTTTGGCGGAATACCGCAAACAGAAATAGCCGAGCTATCCGAGTATTGGGATGCGTTCCCGTCATTAAAAGTAGCCTTATTTGCTGATGTATCAAACCTGTATACTCATCTCAAAACTAACGAGCTGAAATTAACCATAACCAATCATAACGATATCAAAGCTTTTGTATCTAAATTTAACATCTCCTTTGCTGATTTTAATGCTTATCTTAAAGAAGAGTTATTGCAACAGCTAATGAAATTAAATATTCAACAACAGCAAACAATTTTAAGTAATGATATTTTTGCTCGTTTAGAAAATATTCCTTTAATTGATAAATATGAAGCTTATCAAATCCTTGATAATGCTTGGCATGATATTGCAATTGATTTGGAAATGATTCAAACCGAAGGTTTTGCTACCATAAGACAGGTTGATCCGAATATGGTAACCAAAAAGAAAGATGGTAAAGAGCAAGAAGTGCAAGACGGCTGGAAAGGACATCTTTTGCCTTTTGAACTTGTGCAACAAACCTACCTAAAAAATGAGTTAGATTCAATTACGAATAAAGAAAATCGGTTGGCAGAAGTTATTGCACAATACGATGAGATACTTGAATCATTTAACGAAGAGGAAAAAGAAGCCGAGACGGTAAAAGAGACAAAAGATGGTTTTGTCAATGCAGAGGTAGCCAAAGAGGCTAAACTTATCCGTGCTGAGATTAGACTAAATAATACTAATCCAGATACTGATTCGTATGAAGCAAAAATCCTTGCTGTTGATGAGCTAATTAACGAAGAAAAGAAGCTCAAGAAAGGAATCAAGGAAGAGGCAGACAAATTACATCTAAAAACCAAGTCAACGATAGAAAATCTAACAGATGCAGAGGTATATGAGCTGCTAGAACTAAAATGGATCACGCCACTAATCTTAGAACTAAATAAATTACCAAGTGAAGTAATTAATGCACTGACTAGCAAACTGCAAAGTCTAGCGCAAAAATATCAGACTACGCTTAAAGATATAGAAACCGAAATACATCAGACGCAAACAGAATTATCAGCAATGCTAGATGAGCTTGATGCCAATGAGTTTGATACCTTAGGACTGCAAGCATTCAAAGAGCTGCTAGAGGCTAAATGATGGCTAATATCGTAAACAATCAAATTCTGGAAGACATTAGAAATCTTCTAATACACTCTCGAGAAAAGCTTCAACAATCGGTTAATACCATAATGGTGCAAACCTATTGGCAAATAGGACAGATGATTGTCGAAGATGAGCAAAAAGGAGAGCGCCGAGCCGAATATGGCAAAAAGCAGTTGGAGCAGATTGCCAATGCTTTGACACAGGAGTTTGGCAAAGGATTTGATGCCAGAAACCTCAGAAACATGAGACAGTTTTATCTAACTTTTCCAATTTGGAACGCAGTGAGTACCAAATTAAGCTGGACGCATTATCGTGTGCTCATAAGAATAGAAAACCAACAAGCAAGAGAATGGTATATCCAAGAGACTATTGCAAATAATTGGAGTGTAAGAGCCTTAGAGCGACAAATTAGTGTCCTTTATTATGAGCGACTGCTTTCAAGTCAGGATAAAACCCACGTAATTAAAGAAGCATCCGAGAAAACCAGTCAATTGCCAACGGATATGAAAAACTATCTTCGTGATCCGTATATATTAGATTTTTTAAATTTACCAACTACTTCGGTATTGGAAAACACAATAGAGCAGGGGCTTATTGATAATTTACAGCATTTTTTGCTTGAACTTGGGCGCGGTTTTGCTTTTGTGGCAAGACAACAGCGGCTAAGCGTAGAGGGTGAAGATTTTTATATCGATTTAGTATTTTATAATTTTAAAGTTAAATGCTTTTTGCTGATCGATCTCAAGCTTGGCAAACTCACCCATCAAGATGTTGGGCAGATGGATACTTATGTTCGTATCTATGATAAATTTCATAAAAGTGAAGATGATAACCCAACCATCGGGCTGATACTCTGTAGTGAGTCGTCGCAAGCGGTGGCAAAATACTCGGTGTTAAGCGATAGTAAACAACTCTTTAGCTCCAAATATTTAGCCTATCTGCCGAGTGAAGAGGAGCTAAGAATTGAGCTTCTAAGAGAGCGTGATTTGCTGGAGCTTGCTGAATGACAGAAAAAAATAATACTCCACAAATCCGTTTTAGAGGGTTTAGTTACAAATGGACTTTGTGTAAGGTAATTGATTTTGCTCCTTTACAAAGGGGGTTCGACTTACCTAGAAGCAAGTTTGTTGTAGGTGGATACCCAGTTATAACTTCTAATGGGGTAAATGGATTTCATTCTGCGTATAAAGCTGAAGGTCCTGGAGTTGTTACAGGTCGTTCTGGAACAATAGGAGAAGTACATTATATTGATTCTAGATATTGGCCACATAATACTACGTTGTGGGTAACTAATTTTAAAAACAATAATCATCTCTATGTTTATTATGTATATACTAGATTTAATTTAGCATATTTTGCTACAGGAAGTGGCGTACCTACACTTAATAGAAATGATATCCATGATAAAGTTATATTTATAGCTGAATTTGAAGAGCAGAAAAAAATTGGGGAGTATTTCCAGCAGTTGGATAGGCTGATAGAACAAAAAGAGAAGAAGTACCAAAAATTGCAGCAATTTAAAAAAGCTATGCTAGGTAAGATGTTCCCCGCCAATGATGCAAACGCACCATCCATCCGCTTAACTGGTTTCACTGATAACTGGCAAGAAAAATCTTTGAGTGATTTTGGTATGGCTACCAGTGGTACATCTATTGAGTCTGAATTTAAAAACAATGGTATTTATAATGTAATTAGTATAGGTAGTTATTCTGAGAATAGTACATATGTAGATCAAGGGCTAAGAGCTAATTTATCAAAGAAGACAGAAAATAGGATTTTAAGTAAAAATGATTTAACTATGGTATTAAATGACAAAACAGCCTCTGGAAATATATTAGGAAGAGTGCTTCTTATTGAAGAGGGCCAAAAATATGTATACAATCAACGTACACAGAGAATAGAACCATTTCAAGAACAATATAATTCACAATTTTTATATCAATTGCTTAATGCGCCATTAATAAGAAGACTAATAATTAATAAGAGTCAAGGCAATACCCAAATTTATGTTAATTGGTCAACTATTAGAAATTTAGTTTATTTGGTGCCTAAAAAAGAAGAACAAAGTAAAATCGGAGATTTCTTCCAAAAACTTGACCAATTAATTGGTTTACAGCAGCAAGAATTGCAAAAACTAAAAAACCTAAAAAAAGCATTTTTGGCTAAAATGTTTGTGTGATGGATAACAGAATGACATTTACTAGTGAAGCAGATTTTGAACAAGCCGTTATCAACGTATTGAGAGAGTGTGGTTGGGGCGATCATGATGTTATCAAAAATCCCACCGAAGATGATTTATTACAAAATTGGGCAAATATCCTTTTTAACAATAATAAAGACATTGATAGGCTCAATAATGTGCCGCTAACCGCTAGTGAAATGCAGCAAATTCTCGAACAGATAAATACGTTAAAAACACCACTCAAGCTTAACGGTTTTATCAATGGTAAAACAGTATCCATTAAACGCGATAATCCGGACGATACACTACATTATGGTAAAGAAATCAGTCTTAAAATCTATGATAGACTTGAGATCGCAGCAGGACAGAGTTGTTATCAGATAGTACAACAAGCAAAATTTAGAACCAGATCGCCACTATTGAATAATCGCCGGGGTGATTTAATGTTGCTGATTAATGGCATGCCAGTTATCCATATTGAGCTAAAAAAAAGCGGCGTTCCAGTTTCTCAAGCATGTAATCAAATCGAGAAATATACCCAAGAAGGCGTATTTAGCGGTATATTTGCTTTAGTCCAGATTTTTGTAGCAATGGAACCAAGCAAAAGTGTTTATTTTGCTAACCCTGGTATGGATAGCAGATTTAATAAAGATTATTATTTCCATTGGGCGGACTTTAATAATGAACCCATCAATGAGTGGAAAAAAGTTGCTTCAAGTTTACTTTCAATCCCGATGGCTCACCAGTTGATCGGTTTTTATACTGTTGCTGATGATGCCGATGGTGTTTTAAAAGTTATGCGTAGCTATCAATACTATGCGGCGAATGCAATTAGTGATAAGGTTACCAAGAATAATTGGCAGTCGAGTAATTCATTAGGTGGTTATATCTGGCATACCACAGGTTCGGGCAAAACCATGACTAGCTTCAAGTCGGCACAACTTATTGCTAATTCAAAACATGCCGATAAAGTGCTGTTTTTAGTCGATCGAATTGAGCTTGGTACTCAATCGTTACATGAATATCGTGCATTTGCCGATGATAGTGATGATGTACAAGCCACCGAGGACACGGCGGTATTAGTGACCAAGTTAAAAAGCAATGATCCACAAAATACGCTGATTGTTACTTCAATTCAAAAAATGGGCATTATGTGCCGTGAAAATACAGAGCTGAATGCCAAAGATATTGAATTAATCACTGCAAAGAGAATAGTTTTTATTATTGATGAGGCGCATCGTTCAACTTTTAGCGATACATTGAGAAATATTAAAAACATGTTTGTGACAGCGATATTTTTTGGTTTTACAGGTACGCCAATTCAGGATGAAAACCAGAAGAAAGATAATACTACGGCTACCATTTTTGGTGATGAATTGCATCGCTATAGTATTGCAGATGGGATACGTGATAGAAATGTGCTGGGTTTTGATCCTTATAAAATACTTACTTATAAAGACCGAGATCTTCGCAGAGCCGTTGCGCTGGAAGCGGCAAAAGCGACAAGTGAAGTTGAAGTATTGAATGATCCTCAGAAAAAAGAAATTTTTGAAAAATTCATGTATGAAATGAAAATGGTGGGCTATCTTGATAGTGCCGGAAATTATGTCAAAGGTATTGAAGACTACGTACCAAAATCACAGTACCAGAGGATTGAGCATCAAAGTGCAGTAGTTAACGATATTATTGATAATTGGTTAGATCTTAGTAGGAGTGCTAAATTCCATGCTATTTTTGCAACCAGCAGTATACCTGAGGCAATTGAGTATTATCGGTTATTAAAAAATGCCGCAACTACCAAAAATCTTAACTTAAAAATAACGGCATTATTTGATCCGAATATTGATAATGGCGGAAATGTTGTATTCAAAGAAGATGGCTTGGTTGAAATTATCGAAGATTACAATAAGCTTTATGAACAGGATTTCTCATTAAAAAATTTTGCCAAATTTAAGAAAGATATCGCTTCCCGACTAGCACATAAAAAACCGTACGCCAATATTCATAGAACTCCGGAAAAACAAATTGATTTGTTAATTGTTGTTGATCAAATGCTAACTGGTTTTGATTCGAAGTGGATTAGCACCTTATACATGGATAAGGTGTTAAAATACGAAGCAATTATTCAAGCATTCTCACGGACTAACCGTCTCTTTGGAGCAGATAAGCCATTTGGTACGATTCGTTATTATCGCTATCCGCATACGATGGAACACAATATTAATGCTGCGGTGAAACTGTATTCAGGAGATAAGCCGTTAGAACTTTTTGCCGATAGGTTAGAGAAAAATCTAAACAAATTAAATATCATCTATAACGATATTTATGAGTTATTTACTAATGCAAAGATTGAAAATTTTGAAAAACTTCCTGCTGAATTTTCTGAGCGTGGTGAGTTTGCCAAATTATTTAGGAACTTTAATAATGTATTAGAAGCAGCAAAGATTCAAGGTTTTAAATGGAGTAATCTTGAGTACGAGTTTAAAGAACCAAAACCCAAAAGATTAGTGCGGGTTAATCTTGATGAGCGTATCTATCTAATTTTGGTTCAAAGATATAAAGAGCTTTCAAGTGGTGACGGAAACGGTGGCGGCTATGAGGATGTTCCTTTTGAAATTGAAAGCTATATTACTGAAATTGATACTGGCAAGATTGATGCTGATTATATGAATTCACGCTTTGATAAATATTGCAAAACACTCAATAATGGCAATCCTTTGGAAATAGAAGCAACTTTAAATGAGTTACATAAATCATTTGCCAGTCTAACTCAGGAAGAACAGAAATTTGCCTATCTTTTTATCCATGATGTCCAAAATGGTGATGTGCAAATAGATATAACTAAGACATTTAAAGAGTATATCATTGAATATCAAACCAAAGAAAAAGATGAACAAATTCGATTAATAGTAGCCAACTTGGGGCTAGATGAAAGTAAGTTACGCCATTTAATGAGTTTGAGCATAAACGCACAAAATATTAATGATTTTGGTCGGTTTGATGAGTTAAAAAACTCTGTTGATAAAGCTAAGGCAAAAACTTATTTTGAAGATTTGGCAGGGTGCCCGGTACCAGTATTTAAAGTTAATATGAGAATTGATGAATATTTAAGAAGCTTACTTATTCAAGACTAATATATTACATTCTATGCTTTAAGATTTAAAAAAATATGTTTATTAGGCACCTACTGTATATTAGTTGGTGTTTATCTGTTTTATAAATTGGTCGTTAAATATAATGATAAAAGTTTCACTTCCTACTAAAACACATCCACAAAAAAACCAGCTTGCTAGGTTGCCAGCTGGTGGCGATGCATTATTTATTGCTAATTTGGCAGCAGCTAAAAAATCACCATTTTTATATATCGCCAAGGATGGTTATGAATTAAGGCGTCTAGCTGATGAAATTAGTTTCTTTTATCCGGATTTAGCCATCGGGGTATTTCCTGACTATGAGGTTCTACCTTATGAGCGTCAATCGCCATATGCAGAATTGGTAGCTGAACGATTAAAGATTCTTTGGCAACTGCAGCAGCAAAAGCTTGATGTTGTCCTGATTCAGGCAAGTACTTTACAAACACTCTTGCCACCACTTGAGTATTTTAATCAGCGCGTATTATGGCTAAAGAAAACTAACCGAATTGATGGCACAATTTTACGTGAAAAGCTTGTTGCTGCTGGTTACCAGCATGTTAAGCAGGTTTTTGCTGAGGGTGAGTTTGCGATTCGTGGTTCGATTATCGATATTATGCCAATTGGTTTGAAGCGTGGAATCCGGATTGATCTTTTTGATGATGAAATAGAAACACTAGCTTATTTTGATAGCAAAACTCAGCTATTGGAAGAGCAGATTGATGAAATAAAGTTGCTCCCTTCGCGAGAGTATCCAAATGATTATGCCAGTCTTAAAGATGTAGTAGCTAGATTTAGCGCTAGGTTCCCAAATGAGGCTAAAAGTAGTCTTGCCAAAGATTTGCAAAGTAGTATTTTACCAGCTGGAGTCGAATTTTATTTACCGTTATTTTTTGCCAACTGTGCCAGTTTTTTTGATTATCTTTCGCAAAATTGCCAGATTATTTATAATGAAGATTTGCTTTCAACGCTTAATCATAACTGGCAGGAAATAAATAAACGTTACGAATATTATAGCTATCAGTATCCATGTCTTAAACCTACCGAGTTGTTTATCCCTGCTGAAGAGGTTTTTGCTAAGCTTAAAGTGCATACTTGCTGGGAAATTGCCAAGGCTGATAATCTTTATGCCGGCTTTGATCATGTTGGTAGTTTATTACAAGGGCGTGGGCAGTTTGATTGGCTTAAAGAGCTAAAGAATAACCAGGTTATTATTTGTTCGCCGAGCCTTGGACGGCTTGAGATTCTTAAAAATACTTTAGCTAGTCAAGGAATCAGCTCACAGCAGATTGATAGTCTGGCTAATATCGGTAGTAATAAAATAAGTCTGATTAAGTCCGAATTAAATCAGGGTTTTATTTATGAGAATAGCATATTTCTGACTGAAAGCGATTTATACCCTGGAAGTGTTATTAATCGAAGTCGTAAGTATCGGAAATCTGCTGATTCTGCCAAAAATGACTTAATCTTGCGGGATCTCGCGGAAATTCAGGTTGGTGATTATGTTGTCCATCTGAATCATGGCATCGGGCGTTATGTTGGGCTTAGTACCCAGACTATTGTTGATACCAATTATGATATGCTTGAACTTGAATATCAGGGTGGCTCAAAGCTGTTTATCCCGGTAACCAATTTACATCTTATTAGCCGTTATAGTCATCTGGATGGTACTAATGTTGAATTAACTAAGCTTGGCTCTAAAGGCTGGGATAAGATCAAGGCAAAAACCGAACAGAAAGTAAACGATGTTGCCGCCGAATTACTCGAATTATATGCCCGGCGTGAAATGCAAGAAGGGCATGCTTATACATTGCCTGAAGAATATCCTGAGTTTGCGGCAAGTTTTGGCTATGAACCAACACCAGATCAGCAAAATAGTTTTGATGAAATTATTCGTGATTTAACCGCGATAAAACCAATGGATAGACTAGTGTGTGGCGATGTGGGTTTTGGAAAAACCGAAGTTGCCATGCGAGCTGCATTTATTGTTGCTATGTCAGGTTATCAGGTGGCGATTTTGGCACCGACAACCCTACTTACCGAGCAGCTTTATCAAAAATTTGTTAATCGCTTTGCGGGCTTGCCAGTTACCGTTGGTGAGGTTTCTCGGTTTAGAAGTAAAAAAGAAGTTAATGAAACCCTACATTTATTAGCTGAAGGTAGACTAGATATAATCGTTGGTACGCACCGCTTGATTCAGGAAGATGTAAAGTTTGCTAAACTCGGGCTCGTGATTATTGACGAGGAGCATCGTTTTGGTGTCAAGCAAAAAGAACGCCTGAAGCAGCTTCGCACTAACGTAGATATTTTGACGATGACTGCTACTCCGATCCCACGAACTTTATCGATGGCTCTAGATGGTTTGCGTGATTTTTCAGTAATTGCGACAGCTCCATCAAGGAGATTAAGTGTTAATACGATTACCACTACTGATGATGATAGCGTAATTCAAGAAGCAATCCTCCGTGAAGTCCGCCGTGGTGGACAGGTGTTTTTCCTCTATAATGATGTAGCAACGATAGAGCGGATGTTTGAGCGTTTGATTAATCTTATGCCAGAGCTAAGAATCGCGATTGCGCATGGGCAAATGCCAGAAGCGCAGCTTGAACAGACGATTAAGGATTTTATCAATCAGCGCTTTAATCTGTTACTATGTTCGACAATCATTGAAACCGGGATTGATATTCCGAATGCCAATACTATTCTTATTTATCGCGCAGATAAATTTGGTTTAGCGCAATTACATCAGTTACGTGGACGGGTAGGGCGCAGTTATCATCAGGCATACTGTTATCTAATAATTCCAGAGAAAATTACCCCAGATGCTGAAAAACGTCTCGATGCAATTAGCATGACTAGCGAACTCGGTGCTGGCTTTAATCTGGCTTTACATGATCTTGAGATTCGTGGCGCTGGTGAAGTACTCGGTGATAATCAGGCTGGTAATATCAAGGAAGTTGGTTTATCGCTCTACACTGAGATGCTAAAAAAAGCGATTCGTAAATTAAAGCAGGGTGAAAAAATTCATGGTAATTTTGAGATTGAATCCTCATGTGATGTCAACCTGAATGTAACCGCGATTCTACCTGAAGATTATTGTTTGAGTGTGCATGAAAGGTTGATTTATTATAAACGGCTAGCACGCGCAGAAGATCAAGAGCAAATAGATCAAGTTTATCAAGAAATTATTGATAGCTATGGCTTGCCACCTGAGCCTGTCAAAAATCTGATAGGGAGTCACAGTATTCGCATTATTGCTGTGAGATTAGGTGTTAAAAAGCTTGATGCTACTTCTAGTAATATAGTATTACAGTTTATCGATAATCCGCCATTAGACCCATTAAAAATTGTTTTGGTGATGCAGGAATTAAAAACCTGTAAATATGATGGTAAAAATAAACTGATCTGGCAGATAAAGTCTGATTCGGTAATAGATAAGATCAAAAATGTAAACTTTATCATTGGGAAGCTTGCAAGTTAAGGATATAGCTATGGAGCAGATAAAATTCGAGTATCAAACTGTAAAGACCCGTAGCGGACAGACTGGTTATATTATGCTTGGCAAGGGTAAACCATTAGTTATGTTAGTTGGCTATTCGGGGAATCTGTTACACTGGAATAGTACGCTGATTTTTGAACTAGCTAAAAAATATACGGTTTATTTGCCTGATAATCGCTTGGTTGGATTAAGTACTTCCACAAATGAAGAATCAATGACAGGCTTAGCTAGAGATACACTTGATTTTATTGATGCGCTGCAATTAGAGAAACCAATATTGTGTGGCTGGTCAATGGGTGGCATAATTGCCCAAGCTCTTGCCCATGAAAATAGTGAGCGCATTTCAGGACTTGCATTTATCGTTAGTCAGCCTGACTATAGCTATACTATGGGGCGTTTACATCAGCTCGTTGCCAATTTGCGTGAAAATCCGGGTAAAGAAAATCGTGATCGGCTGACTGAGTTGTTTTTTTCTGGTATGCCATCGATTGAATTTCGCAAATATCTGGCAAAAACAATTTTGCCAATCGCTCACTATGTTTATCCGTTTAATGCTGCGGCACAAGCTTTGCAGGATAAGGCGGTTGCTAATTGGCAAGTGGATGAAGAGAAGCTAATGCAGATAAGTTTGCCAGCATTAATTACGGTTGCCAAAAATGACTGGGTAACCAAGCCTGAAGCTAGTTATAAACTTCATCAATTACTAACTAATTCGAAGCTAATTAGTTATCCAGATGGCGGACATTTCTTTCTTCATCATTATCCCGAAGAGCTGGCTAGTCAAATAATCAACTTCTTTAATTAACAATTGCTAAGACGATAGAGCTGTGTTTTAGTTAACTTCTTCCTTACTCATATGGGAGCGTCTTCATCAAGAACAATAACACACGGAGCTGACAATGATTCTGGAATCAATTTATGATAACCCCTCTCTTTTGCTACTTTAGATAATAACTTAGTCCGAGAACCAAATAATCCAAATTTAGGGCAGAGTTTTGCTGCTATAATGTTAGAAATAGTACTCCTAGTTGTTCCCAGTGCTTCATATATTTCATCAATTGATAGGTCATTTGCTAATAAAAATGTAATCTCATGTTCCCGTTTAGTTAAATTCAGAGAATACGCTGTGGTTTCTGTGTTTTTATTTTCTGAGTTTATGCTAAGCATATTTTTAATTATTTGATTCCTTGATAATATAGTCAGATAGCTACATTTTTTTGTATAACTTTGAATGCCAACAACTTGATTATTGTCGCAGATTATTGGTACACAAGTGACTAGATATGGTACAAATTTCTCATTATAGGGTAGATAATCTAGATAATTAATTATCTCATTCTTTCTTATAACCGCTTGTTGAATAGCATGTACTTTCATCGCATTTTCAAATATTTTTTCATAAAATATACTGTTGTGGCTATTTCCAAATATCTTTCTCATCAATTTTATATCTCTAATATCTTGATAAGATAATCCAATTGCGTCATGGCGTGACGTTAAACCTACTGAATTTGCAGAAAGTTCTGAGCAAGCCACAATTTTACAATTTTTATCGTAAATTGCTGTTAGCAGATACTGATTTATCAAGGGTATGAAACCTTTTAAACTTTGTTGCATTTGAACCTCATTATCTTGAAATATTAAGTATAAACATATGGCTATTACGTAAGAATGCAAGATTTTATGTTAATCCCTTTTTTACTGCAATAGATGATTTTGTCTATTCCTGCGTGGTATTATTTATAACAAGTAGAATAAATCTTTATTTGTTAAAAAATACTTCAATTTGTTGTAAAAATGTAGTAGCTGTTGCTAAAACTATTTTTTTACGTGTTTTTATAAAGTTATTTTAAGCGTAATTTTTTGTTATCAAATTGATTTGTTATTCTAAAATTTAGAAAATTTGTTTGTCAATAGATATTTTTATCTATTGATTGCTAATGTGTCTTTTTCATACAATAGCTAGCTAAAGTTACAGCAAATATGATTTCCTGTAGTTAAAAGCAATAATAAATTTAATAAAGGTATTGATATGAAAAAACAAAGGTTAAAGCCGATTGTCTATGTTTTGGCCGGAAGCATACTACTTGCTGCTTGTAACGGCGGTAACTCTACATCTGGAGGTGGTTCGTCAGATTCTTTAAATTCTGCAAAGACGATTGTAAATAATCAAACAAATCATGCAGCATTTATTGAAATGGTAAAAAAAGCTCAACAAGGTCCTGCCAATTATGAGGTTGTAAATAAGGATTTTTATACACCTAAACCAGTAGATCTTGCTTTTGATCCAAAATTAGTCGAAAAATCATTAAAAGTTTCTGACGCAACTAATGCAGCTATAACTGTTATTTCTGGTGCCGTTGGCTTACTTCCTGGTGCTGGTGCTGTTTTATCAATAGCGATCGCTGCAGGAGCGGGACCACTAATTGATGCCTTAAGTACGCCAGAAGCGCCTGTATATGATCCGAATGGTATTGGTCAACAGCTTGCAAGATTACAGTATAAAGTTGCGGCACTAGAGCAACAAATGCTTAAAACAAACAACATTTTTTATCAATCCATAAAAGAACAAAGTACTAATAGTGTGAATAGTGCACAGCATAAACTATTTACAGCAATGTCTCAAATTTCATTTGCTCCGAATTTAACCTCGTCTGCTAGTAATTGCATGTTAAATACTTCGGATCTGGCCTACCACTATTTTGGTTATAGTGGGCTTGGTTTTGATGAATTTGGTACTTCTTGTAATATTGATACAGAACTTGATTTTATGGGGATAGCTAAAGATTTATCTGCTTATTCTAGTGACTTAAATATCAGTATCTCTGATAGACAATCTTATGCGGATGCAATATCAAATATTAGTGCTTCGAGGGTTGATGCGGGATACAATGGTGATTTTTCAAAAGTTGTGCCTATTACAGATGCAAATCAAAGTGCGCTCATTCAAGTGTTAGATGCTATGTTTACTAACCTTAAAAATTCTGCGCCACAGCAAGGGATTGTTTCTACAAACTATGCTGATACCATAGCTCAGTATAATGCGTCATTGATATATATATTGCAATCAGCTTATAATTCACTTCAAGGTGCATATGCAATTGAGCATACCAATAATTACCTGAATTTCCTTGCTGCAGTTAATGCGCTACAAACCAGTTCTAAAGGGAATATTCCACAAATCAGTGGTTATGAGGGGCTTCAGGCAGTTAACTTTGAGGTTAAAAAAGTTACTACCCTTGCAGATTTGGAGGCTGACTACGTCAATAAAGAAAATAATTTACTGATGTTATACACCGCGCGAACAAATATTCTGATTAATACGGTCTATAAATACACGGTATCGGATAATCCAGTGACTGCGAAGGCGTTACCAGCAGTACCTACTTCGTACACGCTGGATGGAAAAACTTATAGTTATGAAGTGCCACTACGACCATATTCAGAAATGTACCCGAAACATTATACTACTTCAGACATTACTTCTCTTCCAAGTGGTAATTGGAAAGAATCAGGTGCTTTATATACCTTCGGTGGTTATAGTAATTACTATCTTTGCAGTGATGGAACCAAACCTGCAGATATAAATGATAAAAATTGTAGCCTTTATCCTGAAGCGGAAAGTGGCTTTTATGATGGCGTTAATTTTTCTGTACGGGTTAAAACACCTTCAAGCACATCGTTACCTGCGAATTTAAAAAAATCGGCTACGGTTTCTAGTGATTGGTATGTTAGTCAGCTAAATATGCCATTTAAAATTACTGGGTGCGCTAGTGGTAGTGACATAAACATAAATACTAGTAATGGTTCTTTGTATTGTTCTAAATATCAAGATTGGGAAAGAGTTACCAACGATGTTGCTAAGAAAGTAGATGCAAAAATACTTAGCCGTCAATCTCTTTATGTTCACCTAAACGGTAACGATAGTTATCCTATCGGTTTTGATATTTTTAATGAGTATGCTTTTATTAATGGTATATTTAAAGGATATGTTAATTGGCAGCAATTTATTGTTTCAACAACAGATTTATCTGATGATGTATCTTTTAAAGATAGTTACAGATTTTCTATTAAATCAGAGAACTCCTTACCTACAGGTCCTACTTATTTAGGGTTGATGTCTGAAGCTTCTAATGGCTTCTCTAATCCATCTATGCTAACCATTCAGCTACATGGAGACCTTGTTGGTCAAGGTGGTGGTGCGTACCTCGGAGTTGCTTGTGCTAATCTCGTAGATGAGACAGATAACTTGTCTCGTTATAATAATGGAAAAATGATTATGCCTAGCTATTTATCTTGTTACGATCTTGATGCTAAAGGGGTAGATTCTGATTTTGTTAAATTATTTACAGTAAATGTAGATGAAGCAACGAATTCTTCATCTACTGGCTATTATCCAGTAATGACTGTTTATGATGGTGGAGATACTTTTAAACTTTATAGACTTGAAGTAAAGTATACAAATCAGTATGGTGAAATAGGCGCACGTCGGGCACAGTTAATGTATTCCCTTGAATCGTGTGCTAACTATAGTAAATATTGTGCTGCAAATGTAAAGTAAGTAGGAATAACTAAAGAATAAAGTAATCATGTTTTATGATTACTTTATTCTATAATTGAAATTTGGAGAAATAAAGTGAATTTTAAAAATTTGGCAATCCGATATGTTTGGATTGCTTTAATGGGGGTGGCAATTAGTGCATGTAATGGTGGTGGTAGTTCACCGGCGCCAACCCCAACGCCAACCCCAACGCCAACGCCTGGACCAACACCGGCACCGCCACCAGCATCAGCAAGAGTTCCAAACGGAGCGAGTGTTAATAGTATTGATGTTGATGCAGAGGAGAATGTAATCGCAGGTACTAATGGTGGCTATGTTTATCTCTCAAGATTGGCTACTGAGTCGTGGCAGTTGATTGATAATGTACCAGTTCCTGATAGTGGTAATATTACTAAAGTATTAATCCAGAGTGATAGGGATTTATATGTTTCTACTGCGAATGGAAATGTTTATATGGATGAGTATGCGGTTGAATCATCAACTTGGCAGCTGATTGGCGGAGGAGTTATACCAGACAATGTCGGGATTACCTATATCGCTACTACTCCAACAAATGATGTAATAGCTGCAAGTTTTGCACGTAATGTTTATAAATCTGAGTCAGGTAGCGCTGCTTGGGTGCCTGTAGCTGCAGGTCCGATTCCAGATACTAATGGCACAATCAACACTATGAAAGCTACTCGCTTGGGGAATATCGCCGTAGGGACAAGCAATGGACTAGTCTATTTTTCTAGTGGTTATGGAGCATCAGTTTGGACTGCTGCTGCTGGTGGAGCTGCTTTACCGAGTGGAGGAGCATGTCAAGCTATTGAGAACGTTGGAACTAGAGTATATGCAGGTAGTACCAATGGGCTTATATATTATGTTGATGTAGGTACTACTCCAGTTTTAACTTGGACTCTTGCTGGAAATAATTCATTACCCGATCATGGTTTAGTAACAGATCTAACCGAGGATGCAGCAGGAAACTTATATGCATCAACTTCTTATGGTTATACTTACATCTTAGATACCGCTACAAATAATTGGCTTCAGATTGGCAATGGTCGTTTACCGATTGATTCTATGCCAAGTAATGCAACTGCAATTGATGCGCGGGGCAGATTGTATGCAGCTAGTACTGCTGGTTATGTTTTCTATACTTCTTTAAGTGCTGGCGAGAGCTGGGTAGCTGTTGCAGCTGGTAATTAAACTTTATTTATTTCTATTGTTTTAATTCTTACAATAGAATAAATTTGTGTGAGAAGCGATGGTGTTTCCCTTTCACCATCGCCATCACCGATTAGAACTTTGTGTATTTAGACCATTTTATTTTTCTGCCTTGGTGCTGTATTTCGAACCGCTATGGTACAGCACTCTTTTTAATAATTATTGATGCCACATTTTCAGCATCACAATCAATTGTTTGATGCCCTTGAATAATTAACCTGTCATTTTTGTTGTTTAACGCTACATGTATTCTGGGTTTATTATATGTGGTGATCTAAAAATTGATTATTGTTTGCATCTAATATATTGTTTTGTAATTTTAAATGTATTTTTTTGATTTGTCAATAGATGTTTTTATCTATTGTGAGAATTGTAGTTAATTGTTAATATTTGTGTTTAAGAAACTGACAGATGTAGAAATTTCTAGGATGAAAAAATTTTAGGAAAAAAGCATTTGTTATGATCAAGAATACTCAGTCAGTATTCTAAATTAAATAAATTGTGATTTAAAAGGAAAATATGATGAGAAAGAGAAAAGTAATATTATCTTGCATATTGCTTAGCATTTTAGCTAGTGGAGCATTTGCAGCTGTTGAAAGCAAGAAAAATAGCTTAAAGTCTGCTGTCAGTGATACTTGGGCGGTGATTGGCGCTCCAACCTTACAAGCTACAGAAATGCCTACTAGTACACTTAGCTGTATTAATGCCTCTGCAGAAAGAGTTAATATTGGTGGTTCTCCACGTTTTAGTATGAATTTTGATACTGCTGCTTCAAGCGAAGATATTTCCCGTACCTTTAATATTGGTGCTGGTGGATCAGGAGCAATTCCTGGCGTACTTGTCGGTGCTAATGCTTCATTTGCTTCGAAAATAAAAAATAATGACTATACTTATAACCTTACTTATTTATCTACCAGTTCAGTAGCCAAGGCAGAATTTATACCTAGCTATGGCAATAGCAATTTAAGTGCAGATGGGCTAAGTGTATTGGCTTCTGGAAAGGATGCATTTTTTCAGACTTGTGGTGATTCTTTTGTCAGTAGTATGGATGCTGGGGCTCTCCTAGCTGTTAATGTGGCAATCAAATTCAAAAGTAAGCAGGATATGCTGTCTTTTATGGAAAGTGCTTCTTTAACTCTTAACGCTGAAAGTGCAGCTAATGTAAGTTTGAATAACTTAATTGATTATACCGAAAGTCATTTGGCTACGAATGCAATGATTTCTATTTCAGCACTTCAGAATGGTGGAACCCCAGAGAAGCTTGCTGAAGTTCTTACCGGTAGCGGAGTTACTACTTGTACCTCTGGCGATTCAAAAAGTTGTGCGACCTTAATTTCAAATATCGTAGATTACGCTAACGGTCTTGGTGCACAAATTAGAGATAAAGATAACAATCTTATTACCAAAAATTTATACTATTATAATCCAGTATTATCTTCATATGCATCACTTGGTATTGATGTTCCCAAGCCAAGTTTACTTTCATCGGCAGCGGTAAATGCACAGCTTAAAGTGGCTGATGAGTTAAATGATTTGCAAGCAAAAATTGATTTTCTAAATAATTACAATACGAGTACCTTGCAGACACAAACCCTTTCGGATGTTAAATCTTATGTTGCAGCTCAGACACTAGTATTGAATAATAGGGTAAACTTTATTAAGTCAAAGGTTGTTGATTGTTTTAATGCTCAGGCTGAAACATGTCCTGCTATAGTTGAACAAATAGAAAATACGTTTAAGAATAGCACTTCAGCATATAACTTTGACGAAAGTAAATATAAGAAATTAAAAAATAATTCCTGGTCATATGTGCTAAATGGTGATTTGACTTATCTTATCCCAGTTTCTTTTGCCAATACCTTTGTAACTGAAACAAGCAATAGTAAAACAAATAACAAGGTTGTACAAGGATATACTTCTGAAGAGAATGGTGTTTCCTATATTAGTGAATTTGATATTCCTTATAAAACTACTCTAGGTGGTGAAGGAACATATAAGTGTTTACCAGCGACTGGAGATAGCAAATTTGCTAATGCACGTAGATTCACATGTAGTAGTAAGAAATTATTCTCTAAAAAAATTGATCTACAATTTACTAAATCTGAAGATCTACTTTAATCACAAGTTTGCTATTACTGAATAAGTAATGTATATAATAGAAAGAAGAATATTATGAAAAATAAATTAAAAGTAAATTTAATCGCTGGAATAGTTATTGTGAGCACGCTTCTTACCGCGTGTAATGGGGGTAATAACTCTTCCTCTAACGGTAATAGTGTAAATTCTGCTGATAGTGATACTCTGTATGGGTTAAGTTATGATCCAGTTACTAGTAGTGTCTTCAGTACTAATGAGAATGGGGTGCTATGTAGAATTTCAGCAAAAAATATTCCTGATAATATGGTGTGTAATTTGGTAGCTCCTAATAATATTCATCTAGCAAGTCAGCTTAAAGATGACAATAAAGGAACTATTTATGCATTGGGTGTGCAGGCTAAGACAGGGGATAATTTCTTATTAAAATATCATACAGAGAAAAATACATGGAATACTGTCGCAATTGATCTACCATTTAGTCTTTCGTTTAATAAATTAGAGTTATATAGTGGAAATCTTTATCTTACAGATAAGAATGACTCTGCTCTATACACAATTAATCTTGTTACTAATAAAGTTGAATCTGTACCTGATTTTGTTGTTCCAGGTAATGGTGAATTAATGGCAATTAATAATAGTACAGGAGCGGTTCTCTATACAGTTCAAGAAGCTGTGGAATCAAATTTTCAAACTACTATTCTTTCACAAACTTATTCCAAACTTCTTAGTAGTACTGCATCTACACAATGGTCAAAATATGGACCAGGGGATAGAAACATTAATGATTCAAATTATGTAAATGACACTATTTACGCTTGTGCTGAATCTGATTTTGTTTATGATTATCATCCTACCGGATCAACTGATAATTTTAGTTGGAAAATACTTAAAAATGGATCTCAACCAGGATACTTCTCATGTGACTATTTAGCTTCTAATGGAAATGATTTGCTATATTATGTGGAAGGAAAATGGACAAGTAACGAGAAGTTTAATAATAAATATGTTAGCTCAGTAAAAATAAAATAATTATCTTGCATATTAATCGGCTAGTTTCTTACTTTGAAACTAACTAGATTAGTATGCTTTTTATTTTCATACGTCTAATGATTAGTGATGATTAGAGTTCAATTATGGCAACAATTATTTTTTATGACTATCCGGAAAGTTTACTTTGTAATTACCGTAAGTATAGACAGTTTACTGAGTTGGAGTTACCTAACAAAATCAGGGTTTCTGTTCAAGGAGTTCCTCAAAAGATTGATAAGGGATATCAGTTTACTTTCGTTTATTTGCGTAAATATCAAAATGAAATATTGACTACTCTATCTAAGATGCTAGAGAGAAATGAAATTTGTAGTTATTCAATCTAATAATTATAAAGACAATTAATTTAAAATTTTAAAAACTGTAAAAAAGAGTCCGTGAAACAAATTATATTTTTCCTGATATCTGGATGTTGGTTGAACTTTGCGATTAGTAATGTATTTGCAGATGATGTACATTTAAGTGCACAAATTTGTAATAAGACTCTAAGTCAAAAAGTCTTTCACTTTAGAGAAATAGAGCATGGCTACGCAAGCGTAGATGGTAAAGTGGGTAAGTTATTCTATTTACAGCCTAATAAGTGTAATGTAATTAATTATTCAATGAAATTTAGCGGTAACGATAATGATGGTAGTCGCTATCTAATGTTTATTGATAGTCTTACAAAAGGTACTTTTAAGATTCACGGAGAACACGTTAGTAGTCAAGCCATTGCTTCTTATGTTAGTGATTTTGACATACCGGGATATGTGTATATTGAGAATAATAAAGGTATATTTAATGTGGGTCGAAATACGAGTGACTCTAGATTAAATGTTGACATAATTAATCAGCCAAAATCAATATTTACTAACTTTGGTAATGGCTGTATTAAGGATATATCTACTGGCCTAGTTTGGGTAGCTAGTCCTAGTTTGCTTGGTTATGGCAGTTGGGATCTACTATATAGAAAAGTCATCCAGATGAATACGTTGCCTACCGCTATTGATTATCATTTATGTGGTTATAGTGATTGGCGAATGCCTACGAAGTATGAATTAAATATTCTTGCTCAACATGCAAAATTATCAGGTGCAGATACGCCATATGCAGAATGGTTTAATAAAAATGGCTTTCATGATATTCGATACGATTACGGCTATTGGTCGATGTCTGCAAACCACACATACCTTGGTAATCTGGAGTGGAGTGTTAATATGTTTGATGGCGATGTTAGTATTCAAAATTTGGATTTGTACCATTACGTTTGGCCAGTGCGAGGTGGACATTATCCTGTAAAAGATAAATTGATTATTAAGTAGTGCATTATTTACAGTAAACAAAGAAAAGCATAAAAACAATATTTATTATCTCATACTATTTTGTATTTAATTTGATATTTTTAAATACTAGTTCTGTGAATATGAGTAATTGTAATTTTTATCTTCAATAAAAGCTTTAACATATTTTTATTAATTTGTCAATAGATAAGATCATCTATTGTGAAATATTTTGGTGAAAGTTACAATTCAGTATTATAAATAGTTATCTAAAAAACGGCTGTTCTTTAGGATAAAATATTTTAGCAAGCTATAACTTTTACAATAGGATGTTAAAGAAAAAACATGAAAATAATTACAAAAATTTTTAAATTATTTGTTTCAAGTATGGCTAAGGCAGGTGAAGTCGAGGTACTTACTTATGCCGCATTAGCCAAAACGTCAAATGATAATGTACTGTAGAGTTGTACTTAAATTGATAATTAATACTGATTAAATTAATTTATACAAGTTCATATATTTTTAAGAAAGATTCAAAAAAATGAAATTAAAGTATCCTAAAATTATTTTGTCAATCCTATTGGTTGGTTTATCATTTAACTTGTTTGCCGATATCAATTGGGATTGGAGAGCAATTCCTCTAGATGGTACTCCCCTAGAGGGTAGAAGTCCCAGTTTAACTACAGTAGGTGGTTTAACCGATAAAGGTGGACAGCCTGTAGTTCTTTTATACAGAGATAGACCTAGTTATAGTAGTGGTAATATTTGGGCAGCAACTTCAACCGTTTATGGAAATAATATATATCATTGGCGCAAAGAACTAAATCCATTATTTAAAGATTCTGGAGATAATCCGTCAGTGGTATCACTAGAAGATGTTGATCAAGATGGAGATCAACAAATTGTTGCTACGTATGAACAACTTGGCTCTAGTAGTAGTAATCAGTCGAAGATAATGGCGGGTATTGGTACAATCGTTCAAGGAGATGTTCTTGTTTGGAGCAAATTTTCTTTGGCTGGCGAAGGCATGTTTTATGGAGCTGGTTCTTCTATGGCAGCGATTGGTAAAAATCGAGATGGTAATCAGGAGGTGTTAATTGTCTATCAGAAACAAAATGATACACTACAAGCTAAAATTGGTACAGTAGATAAAGCTAATAATGCTATTTCGTGGAGAGATGCTGATAATTTTTGGGATGGAAATCACTACATCAAAGGAAACTACCCAAGTGTAGCCTATCTTGGTAAAGATGATAGTGGTAATCGGTTGGTACTTATTGTACACAATGATTATGGTTCTAATGATAGCAAAGCAAGGCAAAGGATATGGGCAGAAATTGGAACTATAGATAAGTATACTGGTAATTTAGATATTAGATATTCTGAGAATTTCTTTGATAATAATACTAGCAGAAGTACATTGATAACTTTACTAGGGAAAGACAACGAAGGAAATCAAAGAGTGTCAGTTGGTAATAAACTTGGTACGATAGATGTTAAAGCCCCACGGTTACATAAATATGCTCAAATTAGATGGCAGGATTTTAATGGAACTTATGCCTCTAATGTTCCTGCTGGTTATGACGATGCTGGTAATCCAATTCTATTTGGTGTAACTACGGGTCTAAATTCAGGTATTACTAATGATACTAAGTTGTATTTTGGAATTGGAAAGATAACAAATGAATAACTTTAGAATGAAGAAAATACTACTAGCTTTAAGCCTAACAGCTGGCTTTAGTGTGAGCGCTTTTGCTGCTGAAACTAAAATTGATATGCAGGCTCATATTTGTAATAGGACGGCGAGTCAATCCTTTAATTTTCAGTTTGATGGTGGTAAGCAAGCTGGGTTAGCGAATGACCAAAATAAGCAAGTTTATTTAGCACCCGGAGCATGTCAGGATATTAAATTTTGGATGATTGAAAAAAAAAATGATTTTTTACATTTTAAAGATTTATGGACGCCAAGTAGTGGCTTCAATATTCAAGGTGATGCTAGTGGCAATTTTATAAATACTTACGTAAATTTGTTTAACTTACCGAATCAATATGCTTACAAGGAAACTATAGGGAGTAATGTTAAAACTTTACAGATTAGCATAATAGACAAGCCAAAATCAGGCTTTGTAGAAGTAAATAGAGATTGTGTTCAAGATAAAGCGAGTGGTTTAATCTGGGCTAAGAATGCTAATTTACTTAATCGTAATCAATGGAGTGATTCAAAAGCTGCAGTTGATAATATGGATAATAAGCCAGGCTCAGCTGGTTATAACCTATGTGGTTATAACGACTGGCGTGTTCCTACAGTTGCCGAATTAAAATCTCTTATAGAACATAGCAAACTTTACGGTGGAACCACTCCCTATAATGATTGGTTTAATGCAAATGGGTTTATAAATGTGCAGCCCTATGACTATTGGGTGTCTACTCTTAGCGGTGATGGCACTTGGTTTTTTTATATGGAGCTCGGTGTTAGTGGTTTGGCTGGTGTGAATGACAGCTACTACGTGTGGCCAGTCCGTGGTGGACAGAGGTAATTTGCTTATTTGATCATTTGGCTGAAGCTAGTCTTCAGCAACTTATTTATTAGGCTATTATCTATTAAAGAAATTTTAAAAAATGAGAAAACTTGATCTATTTAAATATGATATTGTTTTATTCTTAGTCATTTTCTTTTTAGCATTTTTTACTAGTGCATGCAATAAAAATATTGGTGATAAAGAAAATAAAATTGATCAGCAGAGTGATTTTGTTTCTGTAAATAAGCCCGTATCAATACAATTAACTGTAGAACCAAGATTAACAAAAGACATAAAGGGTGACTTTACTAAAAGTATTTCTTATTCAATTCAGGAACGTGCTTGGCATAAATTACTTGATGGTGAGCTTACTTGTCATGTAATGGATAATAAGAAGCTTAAATGTAAAAGTACAGATAGCTTAATGAATCTTACAGAAGGGAGAGCCTACCGAATACTTATCTTTAATCAGCATGTTAGTATTAACAACAAAAAGGAAAATGATGAAATAGGGTGTGATTATTTTATATACAATAAAGCGCAATTACCAAATTTGCTTATTACAGAAAGGACATCGGGAGAATGCTTAATCTGGCAATTGAGTCATGATACAGGGTTGAGTGAGCAAGAATTTGAGTATCGCGTTCGTAATATTATAAATAGTAATCACGAGAGTAATTTCGATCTATCTTTAGAAGTTTATCGTTTATATAAAAACTATGATACAGAGCATAACTGGCAAAGTGCACTATATGCGTTAGCCAAGCTAATAAAAGAAAATAAGCCATTGCCATCTAGTTCAAAATCTCAAATTGAAGGAGGCGGAAGACTTTTTTATAACAATTGATTGATAAGGAAAGGTTTCATGTGCGTTCTTTAAAGAGTTTTTTGCTTTATTTTTCCTATTCTACAGATGGAGTAGAGGTGGAGTTGGCTGGTTATTTTATCTAGGAATAGAAATAATATATTGATTAGCCACGGATTAGTGAAGATGATTATATAAGAAGATTTATAAATTATGAATGATAGTGAATTATTTAATAAAAAGTCCTTAGCTAGAATATGCGGGCTTGATACTCTCCGCGCGATGGCAATTCTCTTAGTGATGATATTCCACTATAAATTCTTTGTGTCACATGAAAATAATTTTGGACTATTTAGTGAGATTGGTTGGATTGGGGTTGATTTATTTTTTGTATTAAGTGGTTATTTGATAAGTCGGCAATTATTTGCTGAAATTAAATTTGACCACTTTAGTTTTAAGATCTTTTATCTGAAGCGGGCGCTTAAAATATTACCTTGTTATTACTTTGTACTCTTTTTGTATTTTCTTATCCCAGGGTTTACAGAATCACCAATAAAAGTTTCATTTTGGAAATATGCGCTGTTCATTCAAAATTTCGATCTCCCTATCAGTGGTTTTTCACAGTCATGGTCATTATGTGTGGAAGAGCATTTTTATCTAATCTTTCCAGTTATAGCTCTTTTATTAAGAAATAATATTCGAAAGCTTTTAATAATAATGGTCGCAATAGTTGTTTCTGGGTTAATTATTCGTGGGCTGGTATGGCAAGATCTAGCAACAAGTGAAAGACTTGATTTATATACAAAAGTCATTTATTATCCAAGCTATTTTCGCCTAGATGGAATAATTTGCGGCATCGCAATCGCAGTTATTGAGTGTTTTTATGGGAGTTTTTATTTAAGGATACTCCGCTATGCAAATATCTTATTGGTTTTTGGTTTTTGTTCTTTGCTTCTATTATGCATAATTGTGCGTGATCGAACTAGTTTCTTAACTGCTACAATCGGATACCCGCTTATTTCCGTTGCCTTTGCTATAGTTCTTATATCGTCGCTTAGTTCAAATTCTGTACTCAATAAATATGCTTTACCAATTATGCCTCAAATAGCTAAATGGTCGTTTGGAGTTTATTTAGTACAGAAGCCTATTAGTGTGTTGTTGGCAAAATATTTTGTCCAGCTAGGATATGATAATAACTCATATTTAATAATATCTTTAAATCTCCTAACTCAGCTTTTCGCAGGTGCAATGCTCTATTATACTGTTGAATACTACGGACTATACCTTCGGGAAATTATCCTCGCAAAGTGGCGGGGTGAACGAAATGGTGTGGTTCTTTTATCATCTAAAAAATAATTCTGTACGATAGCAGTTAGCGCTAAATTTTTTATTGTTGTTAATTGTAACATTGATATTTTTGGTGATGCTATTTTTCACTTTTATGCTTATTGCCGGAATTTTTTTTCTGTGATAATGCTTTATCTAGTATTGTTTATATCAATTTATATGTTTGTCAATAGATGTTTTTATCTATTGTGCTTATTTAAATTATTAGATAGAATGTTGTAAGTTCGATTAGTGTTTTTAACAATATGCGACATCATAATTAGCTTATCTACCAAATTTAAAATTTAATTGAATTAAAGTTATAAATATATTAACAAAAGGAGACTTGAATGAGAAACTTAGCGAAGATTAGGTTGGCAGCTTTATTTGCCATTTTATCTGTGAGTCATGTGTATGCCTTAGATGGATCAACGTGGAAGGTTATGATCGTGAAAAATGATCTGAATCATTCCGTTAAATTAAATACTTTTTTGGTTTTACGCGGTACTTTTATTCTTGCTAAGCTTGATAATGGTGTGGTGGTGAATAATAACTGGAATTTTGTAGAACTAAATCCTCAATCAGAGATCATAATTCCAGCTAATTCGTCAATAGACAGTAAGACTCCGGGTAATCAGTTGAATTTTACTTTAAACAGCATGACTAATGAGGACTTGCGAAATAGAGGTTATAATACTCTGGTATTTGTAACGCAAAATTATAATGAGTGGATGACAGATCGTTATGCTAATCTGATCATTAATGCAGGTTTGGGTATACCAGAGGTTCGTTATGGTTATACAGGATACTTTGATAGTGCTGCATCAGGGAAAGCAAATGATAAGGGTGAAGAAGTTGATAGCCTTAGTAATGAGTTAATTAATTATAGCTACTTTCTTGGCTATACCCGTGTTTCAAATGTCGAGGTAGTACCTAGGGCTTCTGGGCGAGCTATAAAAGGCATGGCTGGGGTATTCAGTAGAGTGCCAGAGATCCTTTATGATTCTTCTAGTAATAACCATTTAGATGTACCCGCATATAATGAAATTTCAATTGCAAAAGATGTTTGTGCTAACCAAGCCACAATTGATGCTTATTTAGATTGCTTTAAAGATCAATAAATTAATATATCAATGACTGCATATAATATTTTTAACAGGATTCATAAAATGAAACTATCAGCCAAAGCTACAATATCTACTCTAATGCTAGTCTCCTTGTGTGCTTGTAATGGTGGTGAAAATTCATCATCTAGATCAGCTCAAAGTGAAACGGAAAAACTATTTAAGCAACGTAATGCAATAATTTTAGATGCAATTAAAAATGGACAACAGGTTGTTCTTCCTTCTTCTTTAAAAACTTTTCGCGAATTGCGCGTTGCTAGCGTGGGTGCATATGGTTCAAATCTTGGTATGCCAGGCTATAACAAAATGAATGCTATGCTTTCTCACGATTCATGCATCATCACAAATGGTGATTTGTTCAGTGACTCTAATTATGCCAAAGGTAAAAAGAGTGATAAATATGAGTATACAATGGATAGTTCTAGTAAATCATCAGAGCAGTCTCAGGCAATTTCAGCATCACTCTCAGGAGGAACTTCCTTGATTCAGGTTAGTGGTTCAGCAGCTGTTGAGAATAGTTCAACTTTTAATGATTCTGAGATTGGGTTTAACCTTTTGGCAACGGTTAATGGAACACATCTGTTAAATGATAGTAATACTAGTAATAGTGGTGTTCTTAAAGACTTTTTTAAACCAATATACTTGACTTCTGGCAGTCTTAATTCGAGTTTTTATAAATCATGTGGTGATGGTTATGTTAATTCAGAAGATTATACCGCAGGAGTTAAAGCGCATATATCAATCAAACTACAAAATCAGGAAGAAGCATCAAGTTTTAGAGCTGAGTTAAGTGCTTCCTACGGTAGCTTTGCGGAACTTTCTGCCTCAATTCAAGCAGCAGAGAAAAAAACTAGTCAAAAAGCACAAATTATTGTAGCCCTTTCTCAATTAGGTGGTGATTCCGGAGGACTATTAAAAGTAATTGATAGCGATGTGCTAGATTGCGGGGTGAATAATTTTCAGAGTTGTAATGCTGTGATGAATAAAATACTAACCTATGCTGGCAGTTTTGCTGATCAGATAAAAGATCCCACTACTGGAAATATAAAGCCAGATAAAGTAGCATATCTAATTCCTTCTTTTACTAAATATGAAAATAAAGTAAAATTAACTGGAACTGATATTACGCCTGAGGCCTCAGCTGCTATTTCTCGCCTTAATAAAATTTATTTAGATAATCTAAAACTTTATTATGGGTTTCAAGATATTGTTGCGACGTTAGATAGCTCAGCGCAGAATAGTCTCAAAAATGAGGTGCTAAATAAGCTTAGAGATCGCGAAGTGTATATATCTAGTCAGGCACCACTATGCTACAATGATCCCTCAACCTGTGCAACAGTTACATTACCTAATATTGTTAAACAAATAAATGCATCTTATCCAATTGATCCAAATGTACTAGACTTTTATGCTAAGAGCTATACTGCTAGGAACTTCTTGAATCTAAATACAAAATTTGGTTCTAGTGATAATTCTAAAGCTATTAAGGTTAAGCTCCTTCCTATGTCTATATATACAGGCTCAGATGGCTCAGTTAAATATAACTATAAGGCAACTGATCTTGGTGATTGTAGTACTAATACATGTAAAGATTTACAAGTTAAGGTTCAATTACTGGGGGTCGATAGCAAAGATAAACTTATGCGTTATAAAATTACTTTTAACAATATTAAATCACTATCTTATCAATGTGGCGATAATCGCTCTAATGGGTCTGTAGATTGTCATGGATATTATGGCATGAGAGCTGAGAGTCTACCTACATATAATCATAACGATACAGCTAGCTTTGATTGGTTTGACTCATTACATTATACCTATGTTGGTGGTTTTACTGATGAGGAATTAAAACAGATTGCTATTTTATCAGTGTGACTGAAAAATATTTTAACTGGTAATGAGTACTTTATTGCCAGTTGTTTATATGTTTCTTTGTTGATTTATCAAATTATCAGTTATTTACAATAACTGCTATTTAGGGGTATAAAATGTTAAAAAGACTAGTTAAATTTAATTTGGCTTCGCTTTGTCTTTTTCCTGTATTTTTGTCTGCATGTAATGGTGGGAGTAGTTCAGCTAACTCCAATAATTTACTAATTTCTCAAAGTATTCCAAACTTATATTTAGATCAAAACTGGGAAGTACGAGTGAGTAGCTCTGGCAGAGTTACAGAATCAATTGAAGTTACACTACAAAGTCCTTATGGAATATTAACTTCTCCATCAACTGTAGTATTAACACCAGAAAGTCCTATAGCATCATTCAGTATTAGCGGAAATGTGGTTTGTGTGGCATGTAAAATTTCTGCAAGTTCAAATAACTACGGTACTGCGTATTCAAACAATTTTGATGTCAAGTCTGGACAGCTTCCTGATTATGGTGGGCTTGCAGACTTAGAGGTTGCAACAGGTTCACATAAAATTTTTGCTGCCTCAACTAATGGTCATGTCTATCGTGCACAGATTGAGAGTTCTTCAGGTACATCAGGTCCGTGGATTCAGATGTCTACAGAAATCCCTGATTCAAGTTCTATTTTGGATATGGATTATGATCGATTAACTCAAAACTTGTATGCAATAACAGCCAATGGAAATGCGTATCTTTCAATTTTAGGGGTAGGTAGCTGGAAGCAATTAGGCGGTGGAAGTTTACCCGATAATTCAATTTCATTTGGTTCACAAATTGATACAGCAGGTAACTTATTTGTAGCTGCTAATAATGGAAATATCTATGCAACTAGCCTAAATGGCGGAAATTGGCAGATAGTAGGTAATGCCAAATTACCAGATGGAGGTGTTGTAACTACCGAATATGGTATTTATATTGTTCCTATTAATAATAATGCGGAGAGCATATTTGTTGGTTCTTCACTAGGTAATGTATATGTAAGCAATATTAATCCTGCTAGTTTAGTTTCCGGTTCATGGGTTCATATTGCTAATTCTTCAATACCAGACGAAATTACATCCATTAGTGTTGATTCAAGTACTAATCCCGAGTCTGGTAGCATTTATGCAGGAACTAATCGGGGATTAATTTATTATTCATCAGGAATAAATGGAGCATGGAAGCAATTAGGAGCTGCTCTAGGTGGAAGTATAGATTTTATTGTCATTGATTCATCTACAAGCGATATTTACGCATTAACACAGTATGGCGCTGCAACTTTTTCAGCATACTATTCTTTAGCGTCAGGATTTACAAGTTGGACTAATTTTGGAAATATTCTTCCGGAGTCAATGTCTGATGGCTGCACAGTAAGCGATGTAGTTACTTCTTTTCCGGGTACAAATCTTCAGTTTGCTGGCACTAATTGTGGGAATGTTTATTTCTCAACTTATGGGTTTACTGATTGGAAAGCAGTTGGGCTTTCTTTATGATTATTGATTTAAATATCTTATAGGTACAATTAAAACTTTTCATAACATAAAAATTTCTCTCCTTCAGGAGCAGCTCTTCTTCCTCTAGCACTAGTCAACTTGTTTGGCTGGTGCTTTTTTTATCTTTACCATGAAATCTATGGTTTTGTCAATAGATAAAATCATCCATTGAGAATTTTCTTGATGATCAATATAATCCAGTTAGTAAAAAAGATTTAGATCTTTTAGTTGACTAATGTTTATTAAGTGGTTTTCTTAAGGTGCAAATATGAAGATAAAATTTATAAAGCGGATGAGTTATAGTATCTTGACTATCGCTATACTTTCTGCATGTGGTAATAGCGGTTCTGGTTCTAATGGTAGTAATAATAATCCGCAGCCAATTGTTGATACTGTTGAAAAAGTAGTTATTGGTCAGATTTCTAAGATGCCTGTTATAGCTGGAAGTGCTAGTTCATATGAAGTTGTGATCAAAAATAATTCAAAAGAAGCAGTTAAACTAAGCTCAGTTTCTTTGCCTTCTCATACTTATAAAATGGAAAAGAATATTAGTGGTTTAAAGACTGATTTATATGATTTCTCCGCATGTTCTAATACCCTTCTTGCAAATCAAACTTGTGTTGCTAAAATAACTCCTGCAGATCAAGCTGGTGGTTTTGCGCTTAAGGCGATATTTAATGGGACATCAACTGGTAAGAGTTATACTGCAAATCAGGTCTTCAACTATGGGGAAATTACTGAACAAAGTGGTTTTAGTCTTGATAACTCAACGATTACTGTTGAAGAGAAAAATAACCGCTCTTACTATTTATCAATCCCTTTTGTATTAGATGGTAATTATTCAGATGTCAAAGTAAAAAGTTCTATTATTCCTGCTGAAACACCAGTTATCTCATGTTCTGGAAAAGGTTTTGCTAAAGGAAGTAGCTGTACGGCACATTTACTGTTTAATGGTGGTAAATATAGTAATAAAATTATCTTGACTGGAGTATATGGAGATACAACAGTGCGAATGGCTAATTTAAGTTCGTCTAAACATAGCCTGAAGGCAGATGGAAATAGTACTGATTCATCCCCAGTTTTTGTGAACGTTGATAATAATACAGTTGGTAATCTTGTACATAATGGATCTAATGCAATCCTTAGCTATGGTGTCAATTATCCTGTTACGATTATAAATAATGGACTAGCTGATGTAAATATAACTAGTATTACGTCTAATGAAAGTAGTATTGCGGTGGTAGATAGCACTTGTGGTAGTACCTTAGTTGCTGGTGGTACTTGTACCTTTAATGCTAATTCTTCATCTAAAACAAACAAGACTGGTCAAATTACTATTAACAGTAGTGGCTTAGGTAGTTCTGTCTTTAATGTTATTGCAATGGGTAGCTCAAATGCTCCTGGATTAACCTTAACTAATAATGGTAATTTCACTTATACTGTTGCTGGTGAATCGAGAGATGTTGTTATTAATGTAAAAAATAGTAGTACAACTGACACTAAATTAACTAACTTAGCCTTTACTACATTGTCTGCACCGTTTTCTATTTTGCCTTATACCGGACAGGGTAATAACTCTTGTGATGTAAGCGGAGGTACTACCGAATTATCACAAGGTGAAAGTTGTAATCTCGTAATAAAATATAGTCCAACTGGAGTTACTTCACAAAATGCATTGGATTTTGCAGTACGAGGAAATTATTTTGAATCTGATGGTGTAACGAATCATACTTTGAGTTCGAAAGTTAGCGTGAATTATTCAGCAATTGCTAGTTATGCTCATGTAAGCTTTAGCCCAAATCCACTTACAATGACTTCAATTCGTGCAGACGGTAATAAATCTACTGAAAGTACGATAACCTTGACTAATGATGGTGGTACTGCTGCTACGAATTTTTCTATTGATACTAGTGCATTAGCTGCCAATCATTTGACAGTCATGGCGAATGATTGCCCAACTAATGGTAATACTTTAAATACAGGTGCTCAATGTACTTTGCGGGTTAAATTTGGTCCAGTTAATACCGATGTTGATAATACTACAGATATTAGCGCAAATTATAATCTATCTCCAAATGATGGCACTACTTCATCACGAGGGGAGATTAAAACATTTGCTAGAAAAGCAGCCTTAATTCAAGTAAGTGCACCTGAAGTAACAGCAGACAATGTTGGATATACCCAAACTGGTAACACATATCAATTTTATCCAACACCTAATCAGTATTTGAGATTTAAATTTACCTACACGAATATTGGTACAGAGTCAGCAAATTCATTTAACGTAACCCTAGGCGATTCTATCCCTGCTTTTGCAGAATTGGATCCGTCATCAACTTGTAAGACTGATGGTACTGCTAGTACTCTAGCTGCTAGCGAAAGTTGCACCCTAACCTTACGTTTTATGAATAATCAATATTTGCAGGTTTTTGGAGCAGATCAAACTGCAGATTTAACTATACCAGGTTACTCATATAAAGATTCAAATACAGGTGTAAATACATTTGCTTTTAGTACACCTAAATATAATATTCAGGCTAAGCCTTGGGCTACTGTTTCTGGAAGTGCTTTAGTTAGTGGTGTTACTGCAACTGTAAGTCTGGGTTATGCAAATCTTGCTCCTATTGCTGGTAACTATATTAGTTTTAGCCTAACTGATTATGAACAGGCTGGTTTTATCTCTAATGGCAGCTCTTCATGTACTGCTACTGGGGTGCCAACTAACTGTTCTATTCAACTAACAGTTCCAAGCTACCTGCCTAAAGGTGATTATTACTTAAAATATTCAGCTACTAATAGCACTCCACCAGCAAGTAATCTTCCATTAACTGGAGTAGTTAAGGTAACCGTAAATTGATCTTTGTTCAAATGTATTAATGTATCTGGTAGCTATCTTTGATAGCTACCTTTTTAGCTGCTAATTGATAATCAATTAGTCTATTTATGAATTTATATTTGGGTGAAATATGGATAAAACTGATCTTATCGATAAAGTTCTGAAGAATAAAGTTAGAGAAACCAGAAAAACTATCTTAAAAGATGATGATGTTTATTCGGGGCGGGTATTTTTGGAATTATCTGACGATATATTAACGATAACTGACAGTAAGCAACTTATGTTAGTTAGATATTATTGTCCGGATTATGATGCCTTTGAGTTGGTTGTTTTACTAAATGATATTTGTGGTACATTATTAAAAGTTCGGAGTGCATGGGAGTATTTATCAGCGACAGATAATGAGCTTCAGTACATGATAAAACAACCAAATATGTATTACCATGATAGCCTATCCCAATAGACAAAATCATCTATTGTGGAAAATATAATGATTCAATATAATCTGTTCTCGTGTAAGGTGTAATTGCCAAATGAATTTTAAGAGAGGTGAAGAATGAATAAAAGCAAACTTGTTTTTTTTCTTTTAATGAGCTGGATTATATTTACTATCGGTGGTTGTACGGGAGGGAACTCTGCACTAGTTACCTCTGATAGTCCTGCTGCTAATAAGGGGCTAACTTTTAGTATTACTCCTACACTTCAGCTTGATGTTGGTAGCAGCTCATTTATGTCAGCTTTATTGATAAACAATACTGATAAAAAAGTTGATACTATTTCTTTTCAGTCAGATAATTCAAACTTGGTGGTTTTAGACACCGAATGTGATAGCTTGGAGCCAGGAGCTAGCTGTAAGGTTGATTTAAAGTTATCTGTTGAAGCTGATGCTGGAGGGTACCTTCTTAAAGCATTTGCCAAGGATGAGAATAGCAAAGAATATCATTCCCAACAGTTATTTAGCTATACTTCTTTACATCAAGAAAGTATGCCAATTAATCAGCTTAGCTTAGTTAAAAATAAAATTGTATCAATGTCAGGTGAGACTTTTGCATTGGCAATCCCATTTAATAAAAAGATTGCGGGTGAAGAAGTATCAAGTAGCCTTAGCGGAATGAATGATATTATCAGTAAAGAAATAGTGTGTGGTAATAGTGATAAAACTCAATGTACATTTATTGCTCTTGGAAAAAGTAGTGATTCAGGAATTATTTCTGTAAGATTATCTGCCAACAATGAAGTTTTTTATACTACTAATCTAAATATTCTTGCTGCATCACGTGGTAACTTAGTAAGTTCAAGTTCTAATTTGATCGTAAGTCCTGCAAATGGAGAGAGTTCAACCAGTTTTACCTTATTGAATAATGGAAGTGAAAGTATTAGCGGTATTCGAATGTTTCCAACTAATAATCCTGCTTTTGAAAGCAGGGTAACTTATGCTGGTAATTGCTCAGGCACATTAGATGCTGGTGCTAGCTGTATGATGCAAGTTAAGGTAAATGCGAGTGGACTTCCTAACGGTAAACTTGCAATGTCAGTGTCTTATAATACAACTCTTAAGAATGACGGGACTAGTCAAACGATTACAGACAAAATCAGTTTATGGCTTTATTATCTTAATACTGATGCTATACCTGCAATTAGTATAACTTCTGCTGATTTTACTAATAACTTATATGAAAGTACTGCTAAGTACATTATAAACAGAACTTTTACGGTAACTAATACTGGTAATGTTGCTTTGGCAAATCTGAAACTGAGTAAGCTAATTTATCTGAACACTAGTTTTAACGTTGATAGCAATAGTAGTTGTAGTTTGTTATCTTCTCTTCTTCCTAACCAGACTTGTTTGTTCAAGATCACATATAATTCAACATTAGTTGGTTATGGTTATATAAAGGCACAAGCTTCAGCCACATATAATGATTCAAATGGTCTAATACGAACGATAGTTAGCAATATCAATACTTCTTATTTTAATACCAATGGTAATTTTGCGTACTTTGGACGCAATAAGGATTCAACTATTAAGGGCGTTGACTTTTGTCAGCTGCTTGATACTAAAGGGGCAATAGGAAATTGTCAAACTAAAGGTAGTACTAATAGTCAACTAGGAACAGGTGATAGCCCTTTTGTTGTTTATCCAATGTTTTCGCCAGATGCTACAAGTCCTTTTCTTTATATTTTTAATAGTTATGGAAAAGGTTCTCTTACTCAATGTTCTATATCTAAGGAGTCGGGTGAAATAAGAACTTGTAATCAAGTTCAGAGTTATAGTAATTTATCAGCTAATAGTGTAAACGCTCGAAGTATCATTCAACAAGGCTTATACGATCCTACAACTAATAAATTCAAATTTTATATTTATGCGGGCTCAAGACTAGATGGAATAACTGCTGATAAAGATATTGGAGTCATCCCAATTACTGAAAGTGGCGCAATTACAAATACAACGAATGGTTATTCATTTGAGGCACCTATTAATGATCCAACTGCGTTGATGTTTGAGGAAAGTAAAATTTATATGTTCGGAAATAAAAATGCAAAAGTTTGTACTATAGATTCAAGCACTGGTGCTATTGTGACTAATAGTTGTAGTGATATTAGTGGCAATTTAAGTGACATTTTCAGTTCCGCTAGGTTTCTTTCAGTTAGTACTATTGTTGTAAATAATAACGGAACTAAAACTAGATATGTATACTTGTCTGATCTAGGCTCTGATGATGGTAATCAAAATAATGTTGGAAGAGTTTTCCGTTGTACTATTGAAAAAAGTGCAACAACTGGTGATCTTAGTTTTACAAATTGTAGTACTGTTTTAACTGGACTTAATAGACTACGCGGTTTGGAAATTGTATCATTTGAGTCAGGAAACTACTTGTATTATACTGATAGTACGAAAAATACCAATGGCTTATTTTCCTATGAAATATTGCCAAATGGTGATTTAGCTAATTTAAACACACAGCAAGCAGCTATATTTAAATCAGGAGGCAATGATCAAATGGGTGTTTTACGAACGCCGAGTGCTTATTTTAAATATGATAAAACAAACTATACTGTAAAAGCTGGACAATCATTTGCCATGAAAATAGATTTTGTTGGTAACGGTACAATAGGAAGCACTAGACTATCTTTTGGAAATTCGAGTGTGCCAAGCCAGATAACTATTAATGGTCAGCGATTGACAAATTTCTTGTCTGATTTTGCCGTTGAGTCTGGGTTTGATAGTAAGAGCATTATTGTTAATGTTAATGCCAGTGTTGGGGTTGGATCTTATACTGTTAGGGGGGTAACTAATAACGGTATAGTAGTCCCAGATATAACAATCACGGTAGTTAAATAAAGTATTAATAATATAGATAATGAATGAAAAATTAGTGAGGTCAGGTAATGCATATAATTTATGTGTTAATAAATTTTATCTTGGTTCAATAGGTGAATAGTTATGGAGTTTTATGAAAATACCAATTATTATAAGGTAAATAATGTACGGTTGAATTATGAGCGTCCATCGATTGATGTGTTTTCTGTTGAAGAAACCACATCTGGTGGGGCAGATAATGTTTCTGAATCCCAAGGACTTGGTTTCTATATTCATGTTAGTTAGGGAGTGAGTGTGAATAATAATAGTATTAATCGTATAATTGTTTCTTTAGCCATCAGCACGATAATAGTAGCCTGTAATGTTGGAAATGATAAAGAGAACCTGAAAAGCGAAGTTGATTCCTCGGATTTAGCTAAGTATAAAAAAATGCTAGCTTATGCTTCAGCTCAGACTAATCAAGATAAGAGTGCAATCAATAGAGCTAGTTCCGATACTCATCATCAAGCCTTTACAGTTCCAGCAGGAACTACTTTAACATTTCTTAAGATGAGAGTTACACTATTTAGTAGCACTAATTGCCAATTTGGAACTGAGTTAGGTTTAGTTGAAATGAATGGTGGCAGTAATGGAGTACAGTTTCCAGCAGGGACTTATACCAGTACAGATGCATCTAATTTTGCTCTAAAGAATAGGTTTGATCCAGTTGCTGAATCAAGCTCGTTATCAATTCGTTTTGATTATCGCTATGAATCGAGTACTGATACGTATGGGGCAGTTGATGCTGGATGGGTATCCGCGGCATGTATTCCTAGTCCCGGTTTTGGGGACTATGATTCGAATCCTCCGACTGACTGTGTATCGGGTGGAGCTTGTGGATTATTCAATCCACAAGTGGCAGTATTGCCAAGTACCTATCGATCAGTTGTTTATGTTACTGCAATGAAAACTGATGGTAATATTAAAGCTACTGCACAAGCGTTGCCAACACATCCTTACATTACTATTGGAATAACTGGAGCAGATTATATATGTAATTATGATGCAAATAAACCTAGTCGATCTGCTGGAGCTACGTTTAAAGCAGCATTATTCCCACAATCTGTATCGCCTCAGAAACGTGGCATATATTATTATGATTCGTCTTACGAACGCTTAATAGCACATAGTATGGAATCAAGTAACTTTTTAATGGGATATCTTGTAAGTTACCCGGCAACATGGGCATATGGTGGTAGTAACAATATGGATCATAGTATTGCTGAATATGGGAGTGACGATCCATGGATCGGCGGATGGAATAGTAATCGAGACACTTTTTTAGGGTGTGCTGATAATTCATCGCCTTGGACTAGTGCTTCTTCAGATCTATCTGGTATTACTGGTGATACATCACTGAGGCGAATAAAGACGGATGGTGATGGTTATGACTCCATATACTGGAATGCTTCTTCAACAGCTGGCTGCAATACAGTACATAAACTCGTCTGTGTGCAGCAAAATGATTGATATGCTTTATTTTAAGAGGAATGGTTAAAAGATAATATTTAATATTAGTAAGATAACATCATTATGCTAAAAGACTAGGCAAGACTTTGATTTGTGTTGATGGAAAATGATATTCAAAAAATTACCCATTAAATCCTTATTAAGATCAGATATTACGCACTAAGGTGCGTAACTTAACGAATTTAGGATGTTCATAGTTTTAGTAATCTCTGAATATTTTGATAGTCACTAAAATATTTGATAATTTCATCTATCAATAGCCTAACAATTCCTGTGTAAGCCGTAGGCAGATAATACAGATTAAGCAAGCAGCTATACACTCCGGGCTTAATATCTATTGGCACTAGCTTACCTTCGGCTACTTCAGCCTTGACTAAATCTTCCTCAACCCAAATTAAGCCTATTCCAGCAACTGCTGCTGGGATAATACTCACGCCACTTTCTACCCGATAATTACTTTTTATTTTGACTTTAGTTCGCTTGGCAAACTCCCAGATTCCGGCGGGGCTTGCTGGTGCATAAAGTAAGCAATTATGTTGCTGCAAATCGTTTATTGTAGAGGGTTTACCGTATTGTTCTAGATATTTGGGAGCTGCAAAAACGCGCTTATTAATTGAATAGAGGATTTCACGATTAAACTGCTTGTCATTTATATTAAATTCGCTGATTACTATATCCGCCTGATTATTGATTAACTGAAATGGTGACATATTATTATTTATATTCAGAATAATATCCGGATATGCCCGTGAAAACTTGGCAAAAAATCCGATATGTGGTTCTCCCTGCATTATTCCGGGCATAGATAGGTTTATTGTCCCATAAGGCTTTATTTGGTGTAGCTTTTTGATCGCAGAATTTGCCTTATCTAGAGTCGTGATTATTTGTCTTACTGACTCAAGGTATGTAAGTCCTGCGGTGGTTAGCTTTAAGCTCCGAGTGGTTCGGATAATTAGCGGTGTATTTAGATAAGCTTCAAGTGCTTGAATACTTCGAGTAAGTACTGATGGTGAAATATTTAGCTTATGCGCTGCATCTTTGAAGCTGCCTGATTCGGCAATCATTATATAATGCCTTATACTATTTAAAATATCGAGATTCATATACTTAGCTTTCTAGATGAATTTTATTGTGAATTAAGCAATAATAATTTGCAAAATTAGTGATTATTGTTGTTATTTTATCAATTATAATGCTGGTAATCAAGTTTTTATCGAGAAAATCATGTATACACAAAATAAAAATTTTATCTTTGCGCTGGTGGTTGGAACTATAGCAATTGGAAATGCTGGTTCTACGCTTTATTTGCCAGCTTTAGTAACGATTGCAAGTAAGCTTAATACCTCTAGTAGTATGGTGAAACTATCGCTTGCTTGTTATTTGCTTACCTTTGGTTTATCGCAGTTATTATATGGTCCAATGTCTGATGCATGGGGACGCAGAAAGATATTGATTAGTGGGCTTAGTATTTTTTTATTGGGTTCGCTGATTGCGGCTTTTGCTACAGATATTCGTGAGCTGTTGCTTGGTCGGCTTATTGAGGGAGCTGGGATTGGTGCTGGAAATGCGGTTGGTTATGCTTTGTTCCGTGATATCTATAGCGGCAAAGAGCTTATCCGTAAACTTAGCTATGTAAGCATTTTTGTTGGCTTGACTCCGATTATTGCCCCGTTATGTGGTGGTTATCTGGTAACTTTTTTTGGCTGGCAAGCTTGCTTTTTTGCCTTGTCTTTATTGGCATTCATAGTTATTATTTTGCAAATATTGCAATTACCAGAAACTAATCAGAATCAAAATAAACGTGCAATAGAGCCACAAATCATAATCAGTAATTATAAGACACTTTTAGTTAATTCCGATTATTTGAGTTTTATTCTGGTAGTAAGTGTTGGGTTTGCAGCATTACTTTCGTTAAATGCAATTCTTCCATTTATAATGATTAAGCATTTACAAGTTACGCCAGCTCATTATGGTTGGTTAACATTGTGTACTGGTGCTGGGTATTTAAGCGGTTCTTATGTCGGTGGTGCTTTAGCTGTGAAATCAGGCGCAAGAGTTACCATTAAAACAGGATCATTGATACAAATCGGTATCATTATACTAGCTTTATTGGCTTCGTTGTATGCGTATAACATACCATTTGTATTGCTGCCTATGGTTATCATATTATTTTCGGTGGGTTTCATTATCCCAATTGGTAGTGGCGGAGCAATGGCACTTTTCCCCGAAATGGCTGGTAGTGCAGCGGCGCTCCTTGGTGCGATGATGTTTGGGGTATCTTCAATATTTACTTCAGTCGTATCTCATCTATCTTCAGATAGTCAAAAACCAATATTTGTTTTTCTACTGCTTTTGGCTATTTTAGTTTACTTAATAATCACTTTTATAGGAAATAGAAAAAATGTTTAGACATATCGTTTTATATACTTATCGCGCAGATTGTAGTGATGAGGAGATTAGTCAGGTTTATCAAGAACTAGATAAGATTTCAGGTAGATTACCCGGGCGAATTAGTTATAGCTGGGGCAAATATAATAGTCATGAAGGTCGGAATCGGGGCTATACCCATGCGCTGATAACAGATTTTATTGATGAACATTCACGAAATTTATTTATTGATGATGAAGTTCGGATTGAACTTTCCAAGCGTGAGGTTCTACCTAGAATGGTTGATGGGGTTAACTCTATTGTATCATTTGATTTTGAGTGGAATCTTGCTTAATAAAAGTATGCCTCAGTTAAATTACTAAAAAGTCTAGGTGATAGAATAATCTTTACTTAGATTAAGCTTAAGGTAATTAGAGTTTTATGATAAAAAATAGCTAGCTAATCTTAGCTTAGCGAAAACAAGAATCGAGGTATAATAAAGAGTTGTTTTCACAAGGGGTAATTATGAGTAATAAAGATGTAACTAAGGAAGGCATAGATTATTTAAAAAAGATAATTAATTGGGGTGGAGGGGTTTTAATCGCCTTTCTATTGATATTTTTAGTTGGATTTTTTATAACGCAATGTTCAAAACAGAATTATACTAATAGTTTAAGCTCGATAGAAAACGTTACACCATATAAGGAAATAGATAAATCTGTGCTGGAAAGTAGCGGGCAAACCACAAAAACTCTGAATACTATCAATAGCAATAATGATGCGATAAGATCTTATCTAAATAAAGAAGTTAAAAGTCAGTTTGATAATGTAAGCAATAATATCAGCGCATTAAATAGTCAGATAGCTAATTTATATACCATCTTAAATAATTCTCTGATGATAATGTCAATAGTTTTGGGATTATTTACATTAATTATTGCAGTATTTGGATTTTATATTTCCAATGTAATCACCGCACGCTATGAACAAATAAAAAAAGCAGAAAAGGATGTAAACTTAATGATGAGTAGGGTTAAGGAGTATAATGAGATTATTAAAGATGCATTAAATAAAAATGGACAGAAACTATATAAAATCTATCGACAAGAGCATGTTAATTCAATCTTGGCAGACTTAAAGCAAAATGTTGAAAATATTGAATATTATCATAGCGAACTAGTAACTAATCTTGCCTATTTGTCATTTAATGAAGTGGCTGAGTGCTTTTCTAAACTTCTTGAAATAGGAGGAACTGATGGTGGAATTACAAATGGACCTAGTGGTGAAAGTTATCCTAGATATATCAATTTGTTACTATTACTAGATGTTGAAAAATCCCTTGATAATGCAAATATTCTTAAATATCTATTAATTCATTATCAGCGGCTGTCTAATTTGTCATTTACACAGCTACAGATATTCAAGATAGTAAGAGCTTTAATTAATAAAGATTATAATGCTCAAGATAAAAGGACTATTGCGTCCTTGATACAATCCTTATTCGCTAGATATAATTATGTGGCGTTTGAGTTTTATCTTCGAGATATAGATCAAATTGATGAAAAAAAGGAGTTCATAAGAAAATTACTTGAATTCAATAATGAAATGTTTGGTATGTATATTGCACGTTGGAAGCCAGATTATGAGTCTGATAAACAAAAATACTGTAATCAGTTAGCGAACATAGAGTTAATTGAAGAAATAAAGCAGGAACTATCTCAATAAATCTAATCACCAAATGATAGTAGTTATATTGAGTAATCTATCATCATACTGTAGATCCAGTGGTAGTATTCCACGCATAACCATTAAAATCAATGTAAGATAACGGAATTAGATAGAATACGTTTTTCGAAGCTAAGATTTATATTATAAGGTAAATAATGGAATCAATCATATTAATAGCAATCGTAGTAGTTATTTTAGTTCTTGTACTATTTATGCTATTTCGGATTAATGCAAATGCTAGTCAGGCTCAAGATGTCGAAGTATCTAGAACCAATCTGGCGTTAGCAAATCAGGAGTTGGCTAATAAAGATCAGCAATTACAAGCTTTGGCTTTAAAGCTAGAGCAATCAGCAATTGAAGTAGCAGGATTAAAGCAATCAGAACGGCAATTATTGGATAATAAAATCAGCCTAAGTAATGAAAATGTCCGCTTAAAAACCGAGAATGACAATTTAAAGCAGGCGTATAATAATCTTGAACATTTACTTGCTGATCTAAAAGAGCAGATGATAAAAGAATTTGGCAATATAAAATCTCAGGCATTACTGGAATTACAAAATAAGGCTAGCGAAACTCTTGGTGCTATTGGTAAGACAAATGTTGTTGAACCATTGAGTGAGAAACTAAGGGAATTAGATAGCCGGATAATTGAATTAAGAAAAGAAACCCATGATATTAGTAATAAATCAAATAGTCTTAGTGAGCAGGCTAATAATTTGGCTCAAGCACTAACTCGCGATAGCCAGAAAAAAGGTGAGTTTGGTGAAATGATTTTGGCGAATATCCTTGAATTTGCCGGACTTAAAGAAAGAGTTAGTTATATTGAACAAGTTCATCTTAGTAATAAAGATACAAGCGCTAAGAATCTGCGTGCCGATTGTTTGATAAATCTACCTGATAATCGTGCGCTTATTATTGATAGTAAAAATATCGTTGGCGAATACTATAATGCAATAACTACTGGTGAAGATAGAGAAAAGCTAATCCGTAATTCTATTTTAACAACGATCAAACTTTTTGCTAGTAAGGATTATATATCTGAGATGGAGCGGGTGAGTGGGAGAAGCTTATTTGATTATATGATTATGTTTATCCCCAATGAAGGTTTATTTAATCTGATTGTAGCAATGGATTCAAAAGAGGATGAACGTGGCTTATTATGGTTTGCCTATAGTCAGAAGGTGATAATTGCTGGACCATCAACTATTTTGGCACTTTTAGCTATTATTGATCGGATGTGGCAAACTCATGAGGTAGAAGAAAAAGCGGCTGAAATAGTAAAAGTTGCATTACAAATGAGCGATCAACTACGCTTAACTCTGGAGCGACTTACTACTTTAGGCAACAGTATTAATAAGACTGCTGAAAACTATAATCAGGTTGTGACTAGCTTTGCTAATGGTAGTAATAGTAGTATGGTTGGTAAATTTATTCAGCTTAGTAATTATAAGCGTGAATTGGATAAAAGTCAGCCGATTTTATCCGAATCTATTACACGAAGTCTTCCAGATGTCGAATTTGATAAGATTAACTAATTTCAGCTTTCAACTATAGAGTGCAGTGCAGAATTAAATAATTTTCTCACGATATTTTTTTATTCTTTAGGTATGTTATAATCTTCTGAATATAATTTTTGGGTAGGATAATACAGTGACACAGTTATATGATGCCAAGTTCTTTTCTTCGCGTTTATTGGGGCAAAGCCGCTTTTTTGATCGTGCTGGGGCGATGATTGATGTTGACTGGTCAGGTGATAATGAGAAAATAGCTAGTACCTTTGCTGAAGAATTGAAAAAGCTTTTAGAGAAATTGCCAGTTAAAGATTATGAAATAAAAACTAAAGTATATCGCAATGGTTTTAATATTGCTTTACGCTATCCATATGATTTACTAATGGTGGCATGTGAGATGCTTGATTGGGTTTGGGCAGATATTACTGATCTTTTTGATCTTGAGCGCGAGGTTAATTTAAAACGCTCGGTGCGCCGGTTTAAAAAAATTATTGCTGAGAACCAAAAACTAATACTTAGAAAAATCTATAATAAAGCCTTAGAAAAGAAAGTTAATTTTTTTGTTAATAAAGATACTGTAGTCCTTGGTAGTGGCGTTTATCAATTTAAGGCAAAGCTTAATAAGATATTGAAATTAAGTGATATTCCGTGGAAAAAAATAAAAAATATTCCATCGGTATTAATTACTGGGACAAATGGGAAAACTACAACTACTCGTTTAACTGAGTTTATTTGTCGTAAATCTGGATTAGTCTCTGGATATTGCTCTACTGATTGGGTAATGATTAATGGTAAATTAGTTAGTGAAGGTGATTTATCAGGACCTTCTGGACATCAATTCGTATTATCTAGTAGTAAAGTCGAGGTAGCAATACTTGAAGTTGCTCGTGGGGGAATGGTCAAACGTGGACTATTACCTAATTATGCAACCGCAGCTACGATGACAAATATTGCTCATGATCATATCGGGCAAAATGGTATTGAAAACCTAACTGATCTAACAGTTGCCAAAGGATTGGTTTATAATGGGTTGAGTGATGATGGTCTTGCGATTATCAATCTTGATGACGAAAATATCGTTGCCTTACCGAATAAACACCGGAAAGCTTATCTATCAACTAAGCTAGATGAAAACGCAATTAGTAAATACTTGACTAGCGATAATTTTGTTGTTTTTATTGCGGATAAAGAGATCATTTTAAAAACGCAAACTGAGTGTTTTACGCTTAATCGCATCGATGAAATTCCTGTAACGGTTCATGGACTTGCTACTTATAATTATGAAAATGTACTTCATGCGGTAGCTTTGAGTTATAGTCTAGGTGTCTTACCGAAACATATTATCAAAGGGCTTGCCAAATTTGGTGGTGATGACAAATCTAATTTTGGGCGTTGGAATTATTACCACTCTACCAAACATGGACATCTTGTAGTTGATATTGCGCATAATCCTGCCGGACTTGAATCAGTACTAACTTTGGCTGATGGTTTTAGAAAGCTAAAAGGCTTAAAAGGAAAGCTTGGGTTAATGTATGGTAATACCGCCGATCGCCGTGAAACGATGCCGGAAATTGCTGATATTATTATTCGCCATAATGTTGATTCTGTAACTATAAAAGAATTTCAACAGTCATTACGTGGTAGTGAATTAGGTGAAATGCCCGAAGCCTTTAAAAAAGTACTTCTTGAAAAAGGCTATCCAGCAAAAAAAATCAAAGTTATCCCGAATGAGGTGGAGGCTGTAACGCATATACTTGCTAAAGCTAAACCGGAAGATATGAATATACTTTGTAGTCATGAATTGATTATTGAAGTTTCTAAATTATTGAAAGATACCTTAAAAGTAGAATAATTCTGTTTTGAGTATTGATCATTAGAGTTTAATATTTAGTTGCAGTTAACTTAATAAAAATATTCATAGTACCTTACAAAATTAGCGAATCATTATGATTCGCTAATTTTGTAAGGTACTATGTTGGCGATATATACTTGTGTTCACAACAAGGTTCTAGTATAACAACATCGCAAGCGATGGGTAATTTACTCGCAGAGATTAACTGGCAAAATTCAAAGTTTTACCTATTTTGCCGTTGTCTAAACTACTTTTAGCAAATCCATTTATCAATTTCGGTATTATCAATGTTAAATAGACCTGTCTTAATTAGCTCTCTAGGAATAAAGTGATGATTCATTGCAATCGCACGATCTAAAAGCTGATTTTTGGCATTAATCTTGAGTTTTGATTTTATATTAGCAAGATGCTCATTTACTCTACCTGAAGTCATTTTAAAGCCAATTTCACTAAGTACTTGACTAATTCTTTGATTCCAAAAATTCCTGATGTAGAAATAGATTACAAAAAGTTGTTTTTTAGTAAAAATTATTTCTTCAGGGACTGAACTATAAGGCAATTTTACTACGTTAAATACTTTCTCCATTATTAATGGAATAGATGGCATGATATACGGTGATATGCGGATCGAATAACCAATAATTTCTTTGAGTTCATTAACAATAGTATCTTTATAAACGATGAAAATTTTTACACCTTTATTAACTTGGATAACTTGAAGATACTTACTATTATTGGTTTGGGTAGGTACTGAGATGATTTCTTGCAAGAACTTACTCTCATGGGAATCTAGTCCCAGACTCATACAGGATTCTGTTTTTGCAATTAGTGCTTTCTTATCATCGAAAAAATAAACAGGGGTATCTAAATGAAAGTAAAATTGACTGATCTTATCTATATGATTGCTAATGTCTTGAGTTATTAATTTAGCTTCCTGTAGATAAAGAATTCGATTTCTTTCAGGTGTGGTTGGCTTTATGTATTCTGGTGTTGCTACTGGTATAGAATAATCTTGGACTACCTTTAGTTTAAATAGAAAATCATCAATTAAATAGCTTCCTTCTTGCAATAACCCTAATGGAACTTCTGAATAATATCCTTTTTCTAAAGCCTTATCTATCAGTTCTACTCTGGTACTCACGTTAAATATCTGTTTAAGATTTATAATGTGTTCATTAACTCTTGCTACAGAAATTGTGTGTCCAAATGCACTCATCCACGAAGATATTTCGGCATACGAATGATTTCGGATCAAAAAAAACAGTATAAGGTGCTGCTTTTCTGTAAGTTTATACTCTGACGTAAGTGGTCGTGCATAGTAATTAGTATTAAATGTTATAAAAGTAAGATCCGGTATACGTGGGAACCCATAGGGTAGCATACAAGTGTAAACTGCTTGTACGACAGAGTCTATAATTATTGGGAATTTATGAACAATATATAATTTTGATGATGTAGTTTGGTTAATTACTTGCAAAAAAATATGATGAAGCTTATTATTTACAACTTGCTGTTCTTGTTCAATGAGAGTTTCTTTGTGTTTATAAAAGAAAGAGTTTGAGCTGCTGTCTATTTCTTTAGATCCTGTGGTGTTAAATATTTCACTAAATTTAAGACTAACTGCTAATGATTTATAGTGTCTATTAGTAACATAAGCTATTATGTCTTGTGTTTTGGTAGTGAATTTGAAGCTTTCTAAATAATCATTAATAGTGTTATATGACATTAATTTACCTACAAAATCTAACAATATTTAGCCGATTAAAAATTTATTGTAACATGCCAATGGCCTTTCTAAAAGGTTTTTCTGAATGCCTAATAAATAATTTGTTAATAGTTTTAATTAAATGAGTGTTTACTTTGTCAACAAATAAACACCCTAAAAGCTATAGGGGGTAAATTTCTTTTTGTTTGTTCAATTTTTTCTTTTAATTATCTGTTCTGTATTGTTTAAATATAGTTATTCTGGGTGCTTTAGATTTCAGATTGCTAAGTTACTTGCTTTCATTGTGGAACCAAATACATTTTATAATTAGTGGTGATCTAGTTGAAATCATGAGTTAAAGGAGAAAAAATGAATAAAAAATTAGTTAAACTTACAATTCTTAGTTCTATATTAGCTGCAATATCAGCATGTAGTAATAGCGGGAGTAGTGGATCTTCTAGTGGAAATAATACAGGCAATGGAGATGTAGATAGTCTACAAATAATTACCCCTAAAATAATCTATAGTAAGCCTAATGTAGCTGGGTTTAGTTACGTTACTATTAATAATCCTACAAGTACTATAGTTAAAAATCTTCACTATAATGTAACTAATGAAGTTGGTAGTGGTAGCGGATCTAGTGTAGATTCGACAAGTGCAGCAAGTTGTGCCAGTATAGCAGCATATAGTCAGTGTAATATAAAAGTAATGGTAGCGCCGGGAGCAGTAGCTGGTAGTTTAAGGCTTGATATAAATAACAACAATAGTAATTTGGGAGATAAATTGGCAAAATCAAGCTCTTCAAGTTTATCCATCGGTATAGAGCAAGCAGCATATAATGACTTAAGTGGAGCTGATGGTATAACATTGAGTTACTATCATACTGTAATTAATGGTGTTCCGTATATAATGGTAAGCGGATTAGTGGCATCAGATAAAGTGGGAAGCTTTAATAAGGTTGTTCTAGTAAATTCTAGTGGAGTGGAGATACCCAATCAGGAGGCTATTGGAGTTATTGATAGTGCTCAGGGTTCTACTTTTAACATATTATTACCTGTACCAGCTGGAGTTAATTCAAGTCAGACAGTAAAAGTACAAACACAACAAGTTACTAATGGTCAGGCAGTAGTAGTATCAACAGCCACAGCAAGCAGCACATTAACTACTAAAGAAGCTATAGGTATTGCTGAGATGTTACCTTCAGCTATATACTTGACTGAAAGTAACCCCGAACAGACAATAACATTCTCAAATACTGGTGATGCAATAGCTCAATTACAGCAGTTAACATCAAATAATTCAAATGTAGAAGTAGTATTTAATCCATCCAGTCTAGCTAGTGGAACAATCACTACTGCAACTATAAAACTCAGAGATAAAACAGTTCCTGCAGCAACGGGTGATGTTACCTTAGTTTATAATAATAGCCAGTCTCAGGCTAGCACATCAGGAACGGTAGACCAAAACATAAATCCAACACCAGGACCAACCCCTCCAGTTCCACCTGCTCCGGTGGCGGGGTTAACTGCTGTTTTTGCTGGTAATGATAATGATTTCTTCACAACTACAGCAATAGGTATAGTGAGTAAGCAACTAACTCTGACTAATACAGGAAATACAGATGAAAATGGTATTATTTTGACATTACCTGCTAATTTTACAATTAGCGCAGGGAGTAACAATAGTTGTGAAGTAACACAAGGAACAAGTCCAGCAACGATAAGCAATTCTCTCACTCCAGAGGGAAATACAGATTCTTGTGATATAACAGTAACGTATACTAATAATACTATCGTAGATCCAGCGCAAACAGATCAAATTACGATTAACTACGACTACAATAATGGTACGCCTGCACCAGAAGTAAATCAATCAGTAGAATATAAGGTAGATCCAGCATCTGCCAATTTGGTATTAAAAACTCCATCCAGTCCGTATATGTTTATGAATTCTTTAGTTGATGGCACTGAGACAACTGAACAGCAGTTATTTACTATTGAAAATATTGGTGATGAGGACGCTAGCGATATAAGCATAGCAGTAAATGATATGAAAACTAATACATTTAGTCGTTATACCAGTGAAGTTATTGCAAACTGTGGTACCAGTCTAGCAAAAAAAGAAGAATGTAATATTGGAGTCCAGTTTGGTCCTATACCGGATAACACTTCTGCAGGTACAAAGAGTGGAAACTTGATAATTACGTATAAAAAATATCCAAGTGCAATAAGTTCAGTAACTCTAACTCCGGCACCTTCATTTTTTGGCCAGGTAGCGACTAGTGGTAGTGCAATATTTAATGCCCCAACAATAGGTGCAGCGATTGGTTTTACAGATAATGATTGGACAAACCTTACAATAGATCAAAATGCAACTACCGGTGTAGTTACTTACGCGATTACCAATAGTGCAACAGCACAGAAAGGCGACGATGCAACTGATTTTTATTTGGATAGCATAGTTCCACCAATTGGTTGGACGGTAGCGCCCTATCAGACTGGAGATTGTCCACAGGGTGCCGAAAATGCAATATCTATTCCACGTGGTGCTAGCTGTAATATACGATTAAATCCGGATACAAGCTCATCGGGCTATCTATCTACAACTATACTAGATCTTACTTTAAATTGGAAGGATCAGGCATCTAATAAGAACATAGAAAAAATGCAAATAGATACTCCTGCAGTAACAGTAACAACACTTCCAACCCCATCTAGAGTAATATTTTTGACGAATAAATTATTCTCTGGTTTAATGGGGGGAATAGGGGGATTTAGGGTTGCAGACGCTGAATGTAAAGATGCTGCTGCAAAAGGAAAGCTTACTTCTAGTTTAACAGGTACATGGAAAGCTCTGCTATCTGGTAATAATGCGACGGTAAAAGGAACGGTATATACAAAGCCCGATGAAACTATTATCGCTACTGCTACAGGAGGTGATCTGGTTGGTTATGATATTCTTCAGGCGGCAATAGATATGACAGAAAATGGTAATACTCCTGCTACTACTAAATACGCATGGACAGGTGGATTAGGTGGCAGAGGTACAATAAAAGCAAACTGTAATAATTGGGGCTCCTCGTCTCCAAGTGTTAATGGAAATGTAGGAGAATGGGGGACTACAGCAAATTCTTGGTGGTATTCTTCAAGTATTGCTTGTAGTTCCCAAGCAAGATTAATGTGCGTGCAACAATAATAGCACTAAGTTTCATTTTAATTTCTCATATTTTATTCAGCAGCATTTGTTGGCGATGAATGTTGCTTCTTGGGTTACTGGGGTTATCCGATTTTTGTCAACTCCAGTACTTCTTATGCAATTATTTAAGTACATATCATAGATTTCTTTCCTAAAGTAGGTATTCTACTTTTTGATAGAAAAAATACAAATCTTTATAAACTGTCCTATTTTTAGATTATCGTTTTATGCTAGAATATACGGATAAATTAATTTAGTGGCAGCTAATCATGTATGACGATATTTTATTTTTTTTAAAAGTAGCTGAACACACCAAATTTTCTACAGCAGCAGAAAAGCTTGGACTTTCACAATCGACTATTTCTCGAAAAATCACAGCTTTAGAAGAGGCTTTACGACTTAGATTAATTAAAAAAGATTCACGCAATCTAGAGCTAACTGAAGAAGGACAAAATTTATCTTTAATTTTTAAAAATGTTGAAACTGAAATAAAAGAAATGGTTTCACAAAGCTTAATTAAAAACAAAAAGTATAATAATATAATTAATATTGTTTTGCCTGTTGGTATGGTTGGGTTTAAATTTAGCCGTACACTTGCAACATTAGGAAATAAGCTAGCAGGAATGGATCTTAACCTAACTTATTATGCTGGCAATGTTGATATTGAACGCTATAATTACGATATGGCAATAGTAAGTTTAGGCAATAAGAAAGAGTATCAGTCAGCTGTTCTTGTCTATAGTAGTAAAGTGATACTTGTTTGTAGTAAACGCTATATAGAGGCTAATGGCTTATGTACATCAATCGATGACTTTGCAAATCATATGGTGGTAGGCAATGTTAGAATTCTAGAAGATGACCTTATCCCACTTCTTTATAAAGAGAATGAAAATACAACAGTTAAATTACCTGTTGATTATAAGCTATACTTGAATAGTTTTATTGAAGCAAAAAATTTAGTATTATCGGATATAGCTATTAGTGGCTTGATGGAGAATGATATAAAAGATGAATTGGCTAGCGGTGAATTAGTACGACTCTTACCGGATTATCATAAGGGCTATATGAATTATTACCTTATATCCCGGCTTGATATGGAAGATATTCGCTACAAGAGTGTATTGGAACTTATTAAACATACATTTGAGAACTAGATTATTATGCTAGATGATATTTTATTATTTGTGAAAGTAGTTGATGCTGGCAGTATTTTGGCGGCTGAGAAGATACTTAATATCCCAAAGTCTACAATTTCTAGGAAAATGCAAGCACTTGAGGAAGAGTTTGGTGACGCTCTTTTTAATCGTAGTACGCATAAAATAGGGCTAACCATGCTTGGGCATAACATCTATACTAAATTTAAGGATTATGAGAGCAAACTTTCAGAAATGTTAGTATCCGTTAAAAATAATACTAAAGATGTGCGTGGTAGATTAAATGTGTTATTACCATTTGCTCTAACCGTTGATGTTGTTTTAGCACGAATGGGGGAGTTTTTAAAGAAATATCCTGAACTACAATTAAATGTGATGCATAGCTTTCAAGTATTTAACATGCATAAAGAGTTTTACGATATTGCAGTTATTAATTATCAACCAAAACAGCAAGGTCAGCGTTTTAAGTCACTAGCGTCAGATAAGGTTATTGTGGTTTGCTCTCCGGAATATATTGAAAAAAATGGTGAGTTTTCTGATGTTAATGATACTGGGGAACACGTAGTTGTTGGGAAAATTGCACCAGACGGAGTTGCGATACAAGAGATTCCGATATTCAATGAAAAAACGGCTGAAATACATATAGTTAAAGTTAAGCCTAAAGTATTTCTTAGTAATTTTGATGAGTGCAAAAATTTTGTATTACACCATAATGGTATTGCTGGTATTCCTTTAAGCCTTGTTCGAGAAGAAATAAACTCAGGGAAACTTATCAGATTAATTCCTGATTGGCATGGTGGCATTATAAATTATTATGTAATGCGCAATATACCCGATAATGACCCGCGCTATGTAGTATTTTTAAAATTTATCCAAGAGTGCTTGAAAGATATTGGACTTGATAAAATAAACGTTAATCCAAATCAATTTTTTCATGCATAAATAAAGACATAGTATTATTTGATCTGTTTAATCCTAGGAGTTATATGGATATTACTGAGTTATTAACCTTCGGCGTTAGCAATAAAGCCTCTGATCTTCATTTAAGCAGTGGGCTACCTCCCATGCTTAGAGTTAATGGTGAAATTCGCAAGGTAAATTTGCCACCACTTGAACCAACAGAAGTAAAGAATATGGTCTATGATATTATGAATGATAATATCAGAAAGGTATTTGAGCAAAATATGGAAGTAGATTTTGCTTTTGAAATACCGAATATATCACGTTTTCGGGCTAATATCTTTATGCAAACAAGAGGTATTGGTGCAGTGTTTCGGACTATTCCTTCCAAAATTCTCTCGCTTGAAAAACTAAATGCACCGAAGATTTTTCGGGAAATTGCTTCCTATACTAAAGGTTTAGTTTTGGTAACCGGTCCAACTGGATCAGGTAAGTCCACTACCTTGGCAGCGATGATTGATTATATCAATGAAACTGATTATCAGCATATTTTGACAGTTGAAGATCCCGTTGAGTTTGTGCATGTAAGTAAGCGTAGTCTTGTTAATCAACGCGAACTAAATACTCATACACATAGCTTTGCTAATGCATTAAAATCAGCTTTACGTGAAGATCCTGACTGTGTACTAGTTGGTGAGATGCGTGATCTTGAAACTATTCGGCTTGCAATAACAGCAGCTGAGACTGGGCATTTGGTTTTTGGTACTTTGCATACATCTTCTGCCGCTAAAACAATTGATCGGGTAGTCGATGTTTTTCCCGCAGCTGAAAAAGAAATGGTTCGTGTTATGCTATCTGAAAGTCTAAAGGCAGTAATTTCTCAGCTATTAATCAAGAAAAAGGATGATTCTGGACGGGTAGCTGCTCATGAAATTATGATAGTTAATTCAGCTATTAAAAATCTAGTTCGTGAAAATAAAGTTTCACAGATAAATACATCTATCCAGACTGGGCAGCAATATGGAATGCAAACTATGGATCAGGCTCTACTAAGATTGGTTAAAAACGGTGATATTACTGCTGATGCTGCATCAGTATACGCACTTCAAAAAGATTTATTTGTTGATTTATAAGGTAAAAATTAGATATGGCTCTTGAAGTTGGAATGATTAAAGAAGCAGAAAGTGCAAAAATTTTTATGCTCTATCTGTTAAAACAAGCAATAACGGTTGGTGCAGATGATACATTTATCATTTCCAATTTTTCTCCTGCGTTTAAAGTTGATGGAAAATTAACCCCTCAGTTTAATGATCGATTAAATCCTGACCAAGCTAGGCTACTAGTATATGCAATAATGAATGATAAGCAAAAACGCCAATATGAAGCTGAAAAAGAGTGTAATTTTGCAATTGCTCATCCTGATGGGGGGCGATTTCGGGTAAATGCTTACCTTGAACAAGGTAAGCCAGCAATGGTTTTACGTAAAATTAATACTAAAGTTCCAACTCTTAGCGATTTGAAATTGCCTTCTGTATTAGCTGATGTTATCATGGAGCGTAAAGGGCTTGTCTTGGTAGTTGGTCAAACTGGTTCAGGAAAGTCAACAACGCTTGCGGCAATGATTGATTATCGTAATAAAAATACACATGGACATATCTTGTCAATCGAAGATCCAGTAGAGTTTGTCCATTCTCATCAGAGCTGTATTGTTTCCCAACGTGAGGTTGGAGTTGATACAGAATCATGGCATAATGCAATCAAATCAGCATTGCGTCAAGCACCAAATGTGGTGCTTATTGGTGAGATCCGGGATCATGAAGCTATGGAGTATGCATTACAGTTTGCTGAAACTGGACACTTATGTGTGGCAACTATCCATGCAACAAATACTATTCAGGCAATTGAGCGGATAGTTAATCTTTTCCCCGCTGAAAAACATCATCAAGTATATATGAATCTTTCTTTAAACATTAAAGCCATTGTAGGTCAGCGATTAATTCCTTTAGAATCTGGAAAGGGTAGGGCGGCAGCAATAGAAATAATGCTAAATACATCTACGATCGCCGATTATATATTTAAGCGTCAGCTTGATCCAATTCGTGATGCAATCGTCAAATCAAGAGATTTAGGTATGCAAACTTTTGATCAGGCGTTATTTGATCTATATGAAAGCGAGCAAATAAGCTACGAGGAGGCATTAAAAAATGCGGATAGTCTTAATGATGTAAAAATGCGGATTCGCCTTGAAGGTACAAGAGCGAAAAAAGATGGTGCAGCTGATAGTACAATGAATGAAACAATGAGTTTGAAGATTCTTTGATTTTATGGCAAAAATTATAAGTTCTGATCTAATAAAAGAAACTTTGACTGCCATTTGTGATGCATATTCATTAAGTGTTGGAGCTAGTCAAGGTGTTATTGACTCATTTTATAACGATAAACTAAGTGCTTTTCGAGTAAATACTTTAAAGGCTTCGATAGCTGATGTGCTTGCTGGATTAAAATCCAATAGTATTGAAGTTAGCCCTATCAATTGGTCAGATATTTCATATACTCTTAAAGATAAGTCTTTATTATCGAGAAGCAGTTTTACTAGAGATGGTTTAGTCTATATTCAGAATTTGTCATCGCAGTTAACTGCTTTATTACTTGATGCAAAACCAGATGAGTTTGTACTTGATTTGGCAGCTGCTCCAGGCGGTAAAACTAGTTTTATTGCAGCCATGATGCAGAATAATGGGCGTATTTCGGCAGTTGAACCAGTAAAAGATCGTTATTTTCGGATGATGGCTAATCTTAAAAGTCTTGGCGTAACTATTTGTAAATGTTACCAAAAAGATGGTCGCGTTGTCGGTAAACTATGTAAAGAGTGGTTTGATAAAGTTCTTCTTGATGCTCCTTGTTCTTCAATGGCGCAGATTGACTTACGAGAAGCAGATAGCTATAGCCATTGGAGTATGAAGAAAGTCAAAGAATGTAGCCGTAAACAAAAGCAGTTGATTTTATCTGCTTTTGAGAGCTTGAAGCCGGGCGGTGAAATGATTTATTCTACCTGCTCGTGGATGGTCGAAGAGAATGAGGAAGTTGTGAATCATCTTCTTAATGAATATAGCGATCAGTTGGAGGTAGTTGATTTGGATTTACCAATTGAGAATTATTTACCCGGATTAACTAACTACAATAATGCGAGTTATCATGAGGCGATAACTAAAACCAGAAGAATTATACCAAATCAGTGGTATGAAGCATTTTATATTGCAAAAATAAGAAAATTAATAAGATAAGGATTTAATATGACAACAGTAGCTGAGGCATTAATTAATCGTAAATCAGTTCGAGCTTTTTTAGATAAACCAGTTTCTGAAGCAGATATTAAGAATATTCTAACTTATGCTAGGCAAGCTCCTTCGGGTACCAATACCCAGCCTTGGCAGGTTGCTGTGGTTTCAGGAGCTAGTAAAGCCAAACTTGATGATATTTTAGTGTCGGCATTTAAAAATGGTGAACCAAAGGTACTTGATTATAATTATTATCCATTAAAGATGCCAGCAGAATTTCAACGAAGAAGACTAGCTTGCGGGATGCAGATGTTTCAGACATTAGGTATAACCCGCGAGAATAAAGAGCGCCGACTTGAACAATGGGCGTTAAATTATTCTGCATTTGGTGCCCCAGTTGCAATGTACTTTTTTACTAATAAGTTAGTAGAAAAAGGTTCATTTATGGATTGTGGTATGTTCTTGCAGTCAGTTATGTTAATGGCAACTGAATTGGGCTTAGCTACTTGTGCACAGGCGGCATTGGCGGAATATCCACATTTGGTGAAAGAATTTCTTGGCTATCCTGAAGATTCAATTCTTCTTTGTGGTATGGCATTGGGTTATGAAGATAAAGATGCTCCGATAAATAGCTATCGGACGGTTAGGGAAGATCTTGACGTATTTACAAAGTTTTATAGTTGAATTTTATGAAAAAGCTTTTGGCTGTTATAATTTTTTCTAGCCTATCATTGAGTTATGCGGATATAAATACTCCATATACGACTAATCCGCAATTAACTTCAAGTAATAACTCCTCTGGAACAGTAGCAGTAAAGCCAGTCTTTAAAAGTGGCTGGTATGCTCATAAAAAGGATGTTACGTTTATCAAGCTGATTCAGGTTGGGCAAAATATGGGGCTTAGTATTCTTTTTAGTAATACAGGTTTATTTTGTCCGATTAATAAATATTTACCATTTAATCAGGTAAAAGGGCAGCAAAATACCTATGCTTATACAGTTGGCAATGGTTGTGTTGCAACAATCAAAATGAATACCAGTAATAATACCTTTGTAATGACAGTAAATAGCCGTTCAAAATGTTTTGAAGAATATACCTATCAGGAATTTTGTAATGGAAATCTTGATGTCCATATGATTGATGAACAAGCATCGACTTATTTTGTCAACAAGGTATTTACCTACGCTAAAGACCAGAACGATAATGACTACGACTGGAATGATGATTAAAAAAAGTCAGGGTTTAAATTATTTCCCTGACTTTATTTATTTGATTTATAGGATTTAAATTGCTGCCGCTAAAGCATCGGTGAGCGTAAATTGATTCTCATATAATGCCTTACCAACTACAACCCCGTGAACATTTAGTTGCATCAAATCAGTAATATCAGCAAGTTTGCCAACTCCACCAGATGCAATCAGCGATAGCTCTGGATAATGATTCTGGATTTGACGATAAAGGGCAATACTGGGTCCGGCTAAAGTTCCGTCTACGCCAACATCAGTACATAAGACATATTTAGCACTAGGATAATTGTCTAAAATATCATAGACACTAAAGTGGCTTTCTTGTTGCCAGCCATGAGTACGTACTTTTGGGATACCGTTTGTATCAAGAGCGCAATCTAGAGCTAGGACTATCCTATCTGCACCATAATCATTTATCCATTGATTAACTAGTTCTGGTTTAGTAACACAAACACTACCAACTACAGCACGGCTAACACCTGCTGAAAATAATTTTTCAATATCTGAAGTATCACGGATTCCGCCACCAACTTCTATTTTTAGCGAAGTCTTGGATACTAGCTCACGAATTAGATCTAGTTGCATGAATTGACCAGCTTTGGCTCCATCCAAATCGACCATATGAACCCATTCACTACCTGCACTAGCAAATTCTTCTAACATTGCAAGCGGGTTATCATTATATATCTTAGTGGTTGCAAAATCGCCCTTATATAATCGCACACATTTACCATCGCGTAAGTCAATTGCCGGATAAATTACCATTTACTACCTCAATAAAGTTTTTAATTAATTGTGCACCTGCTACGCCAGATTTTTCTGGGTGAAACTGCATGCCATAAAAATTTTTGTAATGGCTAATTGCAGTAAAGTCAACTCCATAATTACAGCTAGCTACAGTTACTGAATTAACTGGAGCATAATAGCTATGCACAAAATATACATCTTTTTTCATATCGAAATCATTAAGTAGGGGAGATTCAGTCTTTTTTTCAATATTATTCCAGCCCATCTGCGGCACTACAAGCTGTGGGCTATCATCAAAGCGCTCAACCTTACCAGGCATAATTCCCAAACAATCAACTTCATCTTCACTAGAATGCTCATATAATAACTGCATGCCAAGACAGATTCCGAGTAGTGGCTTTTTATAATTGCGTATCGTATCAATCAGATCATGTTGCTGTAGCTGTTTCATCGCAAACCCAGCTGAACCTACGCCCGGAAAAATCACTCCGTCGGCATTATTGACAACTTCTTTATCGGTAGTTAGCTGATAGCTTACGCCTAATCTTTTTAGTGCAACTTCTATCGAATAAAAATTGGCACCGCCACTGGTTATTATTGCTAGCTTTGGTGTATTCATGGATGGTTATAACCCTAATGATTTTATGAAAAGTAAGCCCATATTATACACTATGTGCTTGTTTCAATTTTATTGAAAACTACGTACAGTCAAAGTCTTTTATAAGAAGAGATAATGGATATTAGTTTTAATATTTATATCATAGAAATGACTACTCTTAAATCAAAAGGGGATAGTTATATCATTTATTTCTTTTTCAAATACTGCTAAAAAATATTTCTTAGACGCAGGAAATTCTTCAGACAACATATTTGCAACCTCATCAGGTGTGTAGCGAAATTTATCAATTGAGTTTAAAAATGTTCTAATCTCCGGGACATTAAAGCGCTTTTCATTTTGATTAACATGTTCCAATCGATTCATTCTTTTTTCAATGTTTCTTATTGATGATATTATTTCTAAGAGTAGATCGTTTTCAGTTCTTTCTTCATCTATTTCTTCGATTTCTGATTGGGGGGTAGCTAGAATTTCCTGAATTTTTTTATCAAATTGAGACCAATAGGTTTCAAATATTGTTTCTAGAATGCCCTCGGTTAAACTCGAGTCTTTTACTGCCTTATTAATAGTTTTTACTAAACCCAACATACCTTCTTTATCAATCTTAGTATGATTAAATTGAGCTAAAGGATTCTCAACCTCGCCAGGCTCTAAATCAATCAATAAAGTACAAACACGATTAGAGGTAATCCCCTTAGCTAATGCGCCAGACTCAAATAAAATCCATGGCTTACTTTTGTTTTCTTTTGTAAGACATATTATACCAATACCAGTATCTGAGAGTTGTTCTGTAATTTCATTAAACCATAATGACCCTTTGTCTATGTCTTTACTTGAAAGCCATGGATTAATTACTTGAATTACACATTTTAACCAGATATTGAGTAAAGATGCTACTTTGTGACTTTTTTCTCCAGACCAACTTATAAATACCTTCATTTAACCCTCAACCTGATTTAAATAATACTCAATTATACCCTCAAATTAATCCATCTACAGATAAAAACGACTTCTTTTTATAATATACTAGTTTATACGATTTAGAATTTACGCAACCAAATTAATTTTTACTGCAACCATTTGATTTGTTTGGGTTTAAAATTATAGATTTAAGTTGTATAATTTAATCAAAGAATAATATTTGCTAAAATTCAGTAACGACAATGATCACATAAAGTTATGAGTTTGTTTACACGTAAGTTCTATAATAAGAAACCTGCCAGACTTTTGTTGGCAGGTTTTATTTTTTTAGGGTATTTATCAGTTTAGTGGCTGTTTACGATTGGCATAATAGTTATTAAGGGTATTTGCCATCCAGCCATTATCTGGGAAAGATACTCCTGGAATAGCCCATACTGCTGTAGCAAAACCACCTGCACCCCATAAGATTGAGAATACATGTGCATCCGCTGCTGCTTGTAATTTACCATTATCGCTATGTCCCCAGTTAAAGTTATTTAATGTTAGGCATTGGCTAGCAGTTAGTCCGGCACATAATCCATATTTTGAATTTAATGTACCAACCCCCGGATTAATCCAATCCGCAATATTACTAAGGCTTGAATCAAGTGCTGGATCTCCAAAGAAATAGTCTGGTGCTGAACCTTCTTCCGCTGCATTTATGCCAGATTCTATTTTCTCAGCATTAGTCTGGATATGAGCTGCAGGAATCTGCCATAACATCACTGGCACATATGGTTTACCAAAGCCACTAGCTAAACCTTCACTAATCTGTTTTGTCATTTGTAAGAAATTATCCCAATCTTGATCATTATATAAAGTTGCTTGGTTTTGTACTAGTGTTTGTCCAGCATTATCTGCAAGGCTACCAGCATAATCATCTGCGCCATAACGGTCGAAGTAGATGAAATTTGGCTTATAAGTACCACTAAATACACTGTAATGATTTAGTAAAGATAATACCTGATTAACATATGGGGTAACTGCATTTTTGCCCTCATGAACCCACCAGCCGCCACCCGGGGTAGCTGAAATATTTATATGCCAGCCAAGATTTACCTGTGGACCATAGTTATGTACCAGATAGTTCTGTGCTTGAATCCAGCCATTAAAATTAGAAGTGAATTGTGGTAACTGATTATTTGCAGTTTTGCTTGCACATTGCTGGATTACATATGATTCAACACAGTTGCTAAATGCTTGTCCGGCACTATAGTTATCAGTTTTACCTTTTAGCCAGTTGATCAAGTCTTTTACAGTGCCTGTTGTCGTGATTGGCTGTTTATCCCAGTTATACGTACATCCCGGTGCATTATTAAAGTTAAATGATTCGCTCATCATGCATGATACTTGGCTTACCGCACTATTTACCTGAATATTTAGCCCATCAATATCTGCTTCACGCTCAGTATTACCGATAAAACCAAGCAAATCTGGGTTTAATAGAATTGTCCCATGCGTGCCGGTTGCTACATAACCATCGGTTTGTAAGGTGGATGCCAAAAATGCTAGATTAAATAAATGTTTCACTAGATAATCCTGATTTAATACATCTTCAGTATTCCAGCCACCACTTAGCTGCCACTGATATTCAACAATATTTGGGTTTACGCTATAGCCAGTATTTTGTTTGATGGTTTTTGCCATATTTATCATATTGTAGATTTTATATGGAGTCTCAATCAGCCCCGGATCACCATTACCATTAGCACCGTTATAGGTAAAAATAGCATCAATTTTTTGTGAGGTTGGCTCACTACTAGTTAGTCCTTGGCTGATTGTACCCATTGCAAGGTAATTAGGCCATTCGTTTATACCACCTGTTGATGTGCTAGCAGTACTTCTGTTACTAACCGCAACTGTTGGTGAGGTTGTTGTTTCACTTAATGTCGATGTGTTTTGTCCATTATTTGCGCTACCACCACCATTACATGCACTTAGAAATAATCCGCCAGTTATTGCCAGTGTTCTTGTGATTTGTTTGTAATTTGATTTCATTTTATATCCCTTGTAATATTTGGATTTATTAGCCTTGGTTGGTTTTTTTGCTAGCTATCGATATTATATGACTTGATTATAATTTTGTAAATTGATATAATTAAAACTATTATTTCAAAAAACAAAACATTGAGGTTGGTAATGAATAAGCTAAATAAACTACGAAATTTTGTTACTATAGTTGAGAAACAGAGCTTTACTGAGGCGGCAAAAGTCCTCCACCAGTCCTTACCAAGTACCAGCCGCCAATTATCTGAGCTAGAGGAAGAGATCGGGAATAATTTATTGATTCGTGATACGCGAAGCCTCATGTTGACTGAATTTGGGCATATTTACTATGAGGAAGCGAAGGGCTTACTTAGGCATTATGATGATTTAGAAAGTCTTGCTTTCTTGCACAAAAAAGAGCCAGAGGGGACGCTAAAAATTCTTGCCCCTGCCTATGCCATCAATAAATATATTGTCCCATATATCAGCGAATTTCGTACACTATACCCGAAGATAACGCCAGTACTTGAAGTTGCAGAACGTATTCCTAGGCTACATAGTGAAGATGTAGATATTTGCATGGCAATTGCTTTGACCATGGAGCAGGTTGAAGAAAATACTCGCGATGTAGTAAAAAAATTTATGTTTAAAATAACTGGCGTTTTATGTTGTACTCCAGAGTATGCACGGATTCATGGGATACCAAAAACACGAGATGAAATAAAAAATCATCCATATATAACCCATACCATTCGTTCAAATCCTAAAAGTCTTCGGCTAAAAGGTGAAAATCTTATACTAGAACCATATCTGTATGTCAATAGTGCTCAGACGATGATAGCTTGTACCAAAAATCATATTGGAATAATGCAATGTCTTTCTAGCTATATCAAAGATGAATTGGAGTCTGGTGAACTAATAGAGATTTTACCTGAGCTTAGTCCTGATGCTGATTTTTACATGTATTATAAGAAGGTTCGCTATCTCGAGCCTAAAGTTGGAAAATTTGTTGATTTTATCTTCTCCAAACAAATTAGTTCTTAAACATATTTAGTGTCTTAATTATCAAATAATCTATTTTTCACTTGATGATTATTAGCGGATAGGAATAGTTACTATTGGTAAATTTGAACGATTAATATCACCTAGCTGCATTGAAAATATCATTCTAATCAAAGATAAAGTACTTTTTGAAGCAATGTCATCATTGGTGATATAAAACCATTGTCCCTCATAGGAGACCTTAGTCAAAACATTATCACTAGGTTCTTTATTAGAAATCTTTACCTTAAAGAGATTTTGTGCATAGTTCTTATTAGTGCTTCCACTTGATCTATCTTCTAATCCCTGCTGCTTGGCAAGCGCTAATCCCTGATCAGTGATACCCCCGGATAAATAATTCATGATACCATAAAATGATCTAGTTTTAATTGGAATAACAAATTCAGGTGTACTTTCAGATTTTATATAATGTCGTGTTAAGATTATGTAATCATGTGTTTTTTTAAAGTCTAGTAGCTTGGCAATTTGCCCGGCTGCTTCTTTATTATTAATAGTAACCAATATTGCATTATTTTGGGCATAAGATGATGTTAGCTGAAAATCGACTAAATTTTGATCATATAAACTTTGTAGCAATCTCGTAAATTTGGTAAAGTTATTGTCAACACTATTAGTATTTTTAGCTAGATTAGTATTATTTTCTAGGTTACCAATTTGACTCAGTGTGAGTTGTAAAACATTGTCAATACTCCATCCAGAATCTAGGAGTAGTGATATTTTTGTAGAAGGGATCGTAGTTAGAAGAGCGGAGACAAATTGATTCCCTTGGAGTGGAGTATATGTTATCGTAGGTGTTTGACTAAAACTCAATTCTGGATTTAATGTCCAGAAAGTAGGTCCATTATCAACTGGTGAAGTATTAATTTGACTATTATCACCTGTACCTATAGTTAGAGTTGATTGGGTAGTGATTGTATCAACACCTATAAAATATGGACTTAGTCCGTAGTGAATCCTTACGATATTTAGTAAAAACTGCTGGTTATCACTGTCATTTAGAGCAAGATTATAGTTCGCACGATTTTGTGGGATTTGTGATAGTGCAACATGTGCACAGCCACTGATTTGGAGAGTAATAATTAAGGTCAGTAGTAGAAAGATTTTTTGTTTCATTTGTGATAATTATTGTAATGTTTAATTAGCATTTTATCATAAGCAGTAGTACCCTAGACTTATGATATTTATCTATTTGATTACTTAAACTTTGTATAGAGATATACTATCTCAAAATTAGCTACACATATGAACTCGATTTTCAATAATAAAGCTAGCTGGAATTATGCTTGCATAGCCCATAGCTTTGGCTTTAATAAGTAACTCATCGAGATCATAAACATCAAATTTGAAAAAAAGCTGCTTATTTATGATGCTTTTGATTGTATTTACCGAGATTGAATTATTTTCTGCTTTATTTATGAACTCCGTGATTTCACGGGCACTTTTCCCATATAATAGCAAGAACAAAACTTCTTCTTCTCTACGCGAAAGTGCAACTGAATTTTTATTCTTATGGCGATAGCTTTTTTGGCTAAAATTCGGGTTTAATTTTTCTAGAAGTTGTAATTTATCAGCGTTGAAAAATGCAGTTATATTATTGATAAAATAACCAACGATATTTTTATTATCATCAACAATCGAGCGTACTACGCTAAAGAACGGCTTTTTAGCATTATGAACATCATTAACAAAAACAAGATAAACATGTGGAGAATTATTCTCTGATAGTTTAATCGGCTCACTAGCTGAAATACCAAAATAATGATTTAAGCTATTATCATCAATAATTAGCTTGTTTAATTCGCTTGCTGAATTAAACCCAAGATATTTGGCATAGCTCTCACTACAATGTTGTACCTTGTAGCTATCATCGATAATATAGTATAACTCATCTGCATGAAAGATAACTTTTGCTGCCGCAATAGTTTTTATAATAAACTCGTTATTTGCCATAGTAATCTTCGTATTGTTAATGTCCTAATGTTTCAATATTATAGCAAATTCGGAATTTGGAATTAAAAGTAAATATGCCTGAATCTAGTCAGGCATATTTTGTTGTGTTTACTGCTTTTATTGTTTAGCTGGATTTTCGGTATAGCTACCAACAATCCCCCGTCCCGGATTAGTACCACCATCACCAGTCATCCAAATTTTATAACCATCAGCAAATTGAAGGTAGCTATGACTGCCATCCTTAGGTTGGATTAGTGTACAATCAAAGGTCGCACATGCCAAGCGAGAAACTACGTAGGCTGATGAGTTATAATTGACGAAATATCCCCAATAGTTGCCAGCGACTTGCATAACACTCAAATTAAACGTGTATTGTTTCCGAGTGCTTTTGTCAGTAGCTACCATGATATTATTAAACGATACACTTACTGACTTATAGCAGTTACTTGAAACTTCACTAGTACAGTATTGCCCATTCCTAGCAGTAACAACTTCCTGATAAAAGGTTTTTCCCCACATCGGATCATTTGAATTATATTTTAACTGAGTTGAGTTATAAAGGTTTTCAACAACACTAACATTAGCGAAAGAATTAACTGGAATTACAATATTTGTCATTCCACGGTTCCAATCATAGCGAGTAGCAGCCGAAATAGGGCGACTAGTGTCATTTGCATCAATTACATGAGCTGAATAATTCGGTGTGTAGACATCCTGATTTGTCTGATTAATATAGTATGTTTTACCATTATATTGACGCACTTTACCCGGCTGATAAATATCATTAGCTTTTACTGAGTAAGGCAAGCTCTCATAATTTGCAAAAGGCATTGCACCTTTTATAGTTACGCCATCATAATAATTCACTCCATAAGACTCATAAAAATCATTTGCAGAAACTTTACTGTCATAGGCAGGTAAATCACGATAAACATTAATTAATTTTTCTTTTGCAAAAGCGTTATGAACATTATTAAATGCGCTTTCGTAGATCTTATCTAATTCCTTTTTTTTCTGTTCATAAGTTAATGATGATGATATTCCATCGGCATTACCGATTCTGGTGGCATAATAATTTTTGTATGGGTCATTGCTTTCGAGATAAAGAGATAGGCGATTTAATTCATAAGCTTCAGACAAGGCAGCAATAATACTTGAATAATAGTATAGAAATAACTCATTCGTACTATTATGTAGAGCTATATAGTCTGTAGTACCGGGAGCTGGTAAATTTGTTTTTTCATTAACGCGTTGAATAACCGCGATTAGCTGATTTAAATATTTAGTATTGGATATGATTGTTCTAGCCTTTTCTATCTTATTATAGGCATCTATACTACCAATTGTGCTATTGATTACTTGTAAATCAGCAAAATTGTATTTATTAGCGATCATATAGTCATCTAAATTTTTGTTATTACCAAGCTGCGCTACATATGAATTTGAGCTATCATTGATTATTTTAATTTCATTAAATAGATCTTTCTCTGCTGCGATGTTGCTATCTTGAATATACATGCTTGTAATGTTATCAAGTTTACTATTAGTTATATTTAACTGTTTTTTAATTTCATCGAGACTTTGTTGAGTTTTTTGCTGACTAGTCATTGCTGCATTAGGTACTACGAAGCCAGTAAGACCAAGGAGAATAGTCAAAACACCAGAGGTAGGACCAAATGATGGAAATACTTTCGCAAATCCATCTATGGTTGCTCTTGTCGATACTGCCCAGCCTGGCATAGTACCATCAGCCGTTTGTGTTGTACTTTGAATTACTGGTACGTCACCAACTTGTGCATAAGAATTAAGAGTTGTTAAACCTAGGCTTAGCGCTAAAAGAAGAGTTTTTGCTTTCATGGTATTATCCTTAAAATGAGTTTTATCTTATTGATAACATGATTTTAGGATATTACAAGAAATAAGAAAACCGCCCAAAAAGATGGGGTGTTATTTAAAGCTTAATGTTGTGCATTATCACACTTTCAAGACTGAACGAGTAAACAAAGAATCTACACCCCTATATAGCAATCCTGATTATATAAACAGATTTAAGATCATGTTTTAAGAGTTATTCTTAAACTGAATTTGTGCTGTAACTTCAATATTTATTTCTTATTATCGCTAAGCTGATCATTAGATTTTTCTGTTATTTGATCGTTAACCTGTTGTATATTTTTATTTTTTCCTTGTGTTATTTGGTCATTAACTTGTTCTATTTTGTTTGTTTTTGTAGAGCTATGTCCTTTTGTTTCGGCATTAGCAAATGAAATAGACATTATACAAAGTACAGCTACTATAAGTTTATTCATGTTACATCTCCTTGGATAGTTAAAATATTTCATAGCAGTATAATATCAAATTAACTTTACCTGTGGTTTCCCATTTTTGCAAATCTTTCTCCCATTTTTGTGCAAATTATGTATTTTATTGTTATACTACTTAAAACGCCAAAATGTGGAGTATTTTAAGTGTAATTAATGTTGCATCAGTGCCGGATAAGTGAAGAATAAAATATGGGTAAGATTAAGCATAAAATGGGCAAGCATACTAGCTTCAATGCTGCGGGTAACTTTATATATCCAGCCATATAATGAGCCTGCTACAGTTGCGAGGATTACATATTTTATCCCACCCGGGAAATGAATCGCACCAAAAAATAGCGCAGGAATCACGATAGCAACATATTCGGCATATTTGTATTTGAATGAGCTTAAATACTCCTGAAAAAAGCCGCGGAATAAACCTTCTTCGGCAATACAGGTGAAGAATAGATTACTAATCATCCATAGCCATAGCTGAGGCGCTAATTTTGGTTCAAACCTGACGTAACCAAATGCATACGAAAGGATTAAGATTATCAATAATACTAGCGGAAGCCTTACAAATACCTGCTTTAGCATAAGTTTGAAATTTGCTAGAGACTTAACCCGTTGTAAGGTGAGCCCAATAATTAATAAGCCAGCAATGGTTTTATCAAAATTAAGATAGAGTGTATATGGCATAGCATCGGCTGTGATTTTTATTTTATCTAGGATGAGTAAATTATGAAACCCGGGGATAAGATGTAGCTCGAGGGTAAAGGCAAGGGCAAAGACTAATAGCCAGAATAACGGTTTAAGTCGTGGTGAAACTTTGCCATAAATACTAATTAAACCATATAATATGACTATGCTTATCGCGGCTATGATGTTAGCTGCTCCAGTGTAAATTCCACTAACTAGAGTGAGAAGGAACAGGGGTTTCCACGGTTGAACCCCAGATTTTGTCGGCAGCCATAGCGATAGAACTGTTAGGAATAGGAGGATAAATGGTAAATAATTTAGCATGGCGTTTTATTTTATAAAATCGTAATAACTAGCTTTTGGTTTAGTCACTATCAAGCGTAAGATACTTAGATGGCAAATGTTTCTAGATAAAAATCAATACCTTTACGTTTGATCAGCCCTAAAACTTTAAGCGCTAGACCAGATGGTTTTTTATTCCCTGTTTCCCATTTAGTAACAGTAGAAAGACTAACACTAAGTAATTTAGCAAATTCTGGTTGCGTTACTTTTGCAATATCCTTACGGATATGTACAATTTCCTCCGGTTTCATCGGGTGGGTATCTATCATACACAATTTATCAAACTTTTGCATGGTACTTAGATCAATAATACCAGCTTCGTAACCTCGGCTAACCGAATCATGAATTTCTTTTAGTATCCGACTCATAATGACACCTCAATAAGCTCTTTATTTATTAATAATTTAGCAAGATTTGGAAATAAATAATCATCTACATAGTTTTTAAGTGCGGTTAATTCTGATTTATCAATATTATCTGTTTCATTTTTATCAAAACCAAAGATGAAAAACAAGCCACATTCTTTTTTCATTGCCACAATGGTTCAATAAGCACCACTTTTCCCCATTCCTTGCATTGATTATCTATTTACTACAATTTTGGTTGCGGCTATTTTTTTATCTGCATATAAAACTACGTCTTTAATGACTAGTTTTTGGATCGCCGATATAAATGTCTCCATTAGTTTATAGTCTGGCTGGTTAGTTTTAGTCGGTAGATGAATCTTAAAGTTTATACTTTGTGAGCTCCTTAATTTTTTTCCGTAAGAAAATTTACCTGAAATTGATTTACTCATTACAGAGGCAAAAAATAACATAGTTTCTTTAGAATAATTCTTATCATCATTCCAGTACACCCCAGTATCATCACCAGCTCCAAAAGGATAGTTGCGATAAAAAGTATTGCCAAAAATATCTATAGTAATTGAATTTTTAGGAAAACTTGCAACAGGATTTGATATATAGTTAACAACCCCTGTATTTGTTACACCAGCCATTACAAACGGAATATTACCAGCAATTTGGTCTTCTTTTCTGAGTCTTCTTCCTTGTATAATTTTATTAAAAATACTTTCATACGTGAATTCAGCAAGCTGAAATTTGCCGAGATTAAAATTATCCAGTGCTTGTTGTTCTTCGTCTGTTAGGGTGTAGTTTTTCAAGCCTGTTAAATGTAAATATGCTTCTAGCTCAGCTATTCGCTCCGCTTCTAGCTCAGCTATTCGCTCCGCTTCTAGCTCAGCTATAAAATTTTCCATAAATTCAAAATCTATCTCGCCATTTTTGATTGGAAGTCGTATTTCCTCATTCTTTACTTTTTCCCAGCTAGCCTTATTTTCGTAACCAAACTTTAACTTAATTGATTTTTGTATTGTAGTAGCAAAAAAATGTAATAGCTTCTCTGTTTTTTCAAATTTAGGATTGATTAAATAAGCATTATATAAAACACCTGTGCGCTGAGGTTGTGCATAAACATTTCCTGTCGAAACAGCACCATCATTTACTATGTCAATAGTCATTTCTGCGCTTTCAAAGTCTGAAGAACGCCCATAGTACATAATACCGTTATCTCCATTTTTTGCATTAACTAATGGTATATTAAATTCGTCAGTTCGCACTTTAGAAACATCAAGCAATTTATCAAATTTAGCTTTCTTAAATACTAAATCCAGCTTTTCAAATAAATCCCCTATCTTAAACTCACCCCACTCAACATTTTGCAATTTATCGTTAAGTAGGGCATCTATTTTCCCAAATTTTCATCCTTTGCATTCTGCTGTTTTAAAACATTCGATACTTCCCATGCCAGATAATCGCTAACTGTTTTCTTAAAATCCTCTAGAGTTGGTTTAGTATCTGGTGGTGCTGACTGATTCCAGTTCGCGCCGTCTTCTGGGTTTATAGTATTTTCGTAATAATCTTTTTCGGTAAAAATTCTTAGTTTTGATTTACCAAAACGTACTAGATTTACTAATTCTTCGTATCGTTCTTTTGCTCTATCTGTATCTTTTAGGTTATTACTAGCTTTTTTACGATTGGTACGAGTATAGCCATCATTTGAGAAATCAATAAATTTTACTATTTCATCTTTATGATGTTTTTCACCAATTTTAAATACGTAAATATTGGTTTGGACACTTGATTTGCCAATAAATAAATCAATTGGCATTTTTATACTTGCCAATAAAGTGTGTTTTTTTAAGATTCTTTTGTTATATTCTTTTGCTCTTCCAGAACCAGCAGAGTTTTGAATAATAATTGCAGCATACCCTTTATTCATCATATTCAGAGCTTTTTCTACAAAATTCATTCCATTGCCCTGAGCTGAATACGGGGGATTAAGGATGAAGGCATCGGCAGGAAAAATGCCATCAGTTTTTCCAAAACCATATTTTCCATCAAAATCTTTTATTGAGTCTTTATTTAAAATATTGGAGCTACCATCCCCCATCAATATCATATTAAGAATTGCTAACATATATACACTTGGAAGCAATTCAAGACCCAGAAGTTGCTCTGCTTTTATTGATAATTCCTTTTTTGCTAATTCTTCTGGGGAACTAATACTGTTTCTGGCGTCATTTAACATTTCATTCATCGCTGCGACTAATAAACCAGCAGATCCAGTTGCAAAATCCCATACGTATGAGTCTTTATTTACTCGAGCTAATTTAACCAAAAGAGTTGCGACATAGGATGGTGTCAAAACTACATCATTAAGCTTGTCTTGTGAGAAGCCAAGCCAACTATACATTTCATTGAAAAGCTTACCAGTGAAGTCTGTTGTTAAGCCTATCTTATAATAGATCCCCAAATCATCAATAATCTTTGAAAAAACTCTTTTTAACTGAGTTTCACCATTTTCAATTTTATTGATATTATCCATCAAAAGCGTATTTTGTAATGTTCTGATAATAAGTTCTTTTTTTTTATAATGCCCCCTGAAAACTAGACCATTAATTAAGAGAGTCAAGTGATGTAAAATCACATTATTTTGACAATGGTTTAATGGGAATTAGAATGAGAAAGACTCATCCTGCATCAATAAAACTAAAAGTGGCATTAGCAGCTTTAAGTGGTCAACCAATACCAGATATATGCAAACAGTTTGAGGTTGCAGAAAGCTTGGTACATAAATGGAAGAAACAGTTAAAAGAAAATGGAACTGTAGTATTTCAAGATA
>SSGX01000042.1 GCA_008017155.1 Neisseriales bacterium
CTTAAATTTAGTCCAATCCCAAAATTAATCTTCAGCACATTAATAGATGCCTGGCTCACCCCAGAATACCTGGATAGAATGATTTGATGTGAATTAAAATTTAATTTCAATTTTAAATTAATTTTGTTTATAATATTAAAAACACTTTCAAAGAAATAAGATATGCAGGCTAAATTTTTTAATCACTTTAGTGCATCACTTCATTCGAAAAAGCTTTCAAATTATTCTTTTTGTTCATTTGCAAATAAGAAATATATACTCAGTCAATTTCCTTATCCATCTGGAGAATTACATCTTGGCCATGCCAGAGTGTATTATATAGGAGATTCACTTGCAAGATACTATCGATTAAAAGCTTACAATGTTATATATCCAATGGGTTTTGACTCATTTGGCCTCCCTGCAGAAAATGCAGCTATCATCCATAACCTCAATCCCAAATAATGGACCGAAAAGAATATATAATCAATGATCAAACAACTGGATTTATTAGGCGTGGAATTTAACTGGTAAAATACATTTGCAACCTCTCAACCCTCATACTATCGCTTTACACAAGAGATCTTTGTTAAGATGTTCAACAAAGGTTTAGCGTACCGAGGAATGGGAGAAGTAAATTGGGATCCAGTGGACAAAACTGTTTTGGCCAACTAGCAAGTAGATAAAGAAGGAAGATCATGGAGAAGTGGAGCTTTAGTTGAAAAAAAGCAACTCTAGCAATGGTATTTCTCAATAACTAAATATGCAAAATAATTACAAAGTAATTTAAGTAAATTAGAATGGATAGACAGAGTGAAAAGTATGCAATAAGGCTGGATAGGCTATAAAGAGGGTTACTTTGTAGAGATGGAATTCTCAGATAAAAAGTAAAAAATCAAAGTATTTGTAAACAATTTAGAAGATTTATTAAATGAGAATCTTGTGATTCGAAAAAATTTTGAAAAATTTGAGGAATTACCAAAAATCAGTTGCTAAGTGATTAATCCTTTGACTTAGCAGAAAATTAAAATTGTTCCTGTGCATGATAACTATATTTAGTATGAATTAATATTAGCAGGATAACAAAAAAGGCATGAATTCTCTTAAAAATTAAGGGATAAGCTTATATATGAAAAAGCTAATATAATGAGACTAAAAGATTGGTTGATTTCGCGACAAAGATACTGGGGGACGCCTATTCCTATTGTATATTGTCAAAGTTGTGGGATTGTGCCTGTGCCATAAACTCAACTACCTGTAATACTACCTGAATGGAAAGGTCAAGGAAATCCCCTACTCTCTTAATAGTTTATTAATTGCAAATGCTATAAATGTGGAGCTCCCGCAAAAAGATAAACCGATACAATGGATACTTTCGTTGATTCAAGTTGGTATTTCCTCAGATTTTTGGATTCTCACAATAAAAAGTAAATATGTAGCAGCATAAAAGCCAATTAAATGATGCCAGTGGATATTTATATCGGGGGAATCGAGCATGCAATTATGCATTTACTTTATGCCAGATTTTTTATGCACTTCTTATCTAAATAAGAAAATATTTGCAAGCTATAAGAACCATTTAAAGAATTAATTGTTCAGGGGTTGGTTAAAGGTCGAACAATTAAAGTTAAATCCACTGGTAAGTATGTAAAACAAAATTAAATCTCTAATTACTCTGAATCAGAACTTTAATAGACATATGAAAAGATGTCTAAATCTAAATTCAATGGGGTGAACCCTACTTCAGTTGTTGAAAAGTATGGAGCTGATACTTTAAGAATGGCTCTTTTTTTGCAGCTCCTCCCGAACATGATGTAGATTTCAAAGTTGAGCTCCTTGTGACTATTCAGAGATTTTTAGGAAGGATTTCAAGTTTAATAAATTAACTCTCTTAACACTCCCATAAAATTAATCTGCCATAAAAATTGACCAGATAACAACTTAGTACGAACTTTCCTTAATTTTTCTATAACATAAAATCAATCATATAGAAACTGGAGCAATCTATATAGAAAAGGCTGATGCATGCTTATATTGGCAATTTGATGTAACTTTTCAACTAAATTAAAAAAGAAAGTGAATAAATATCGAGTGATGCCAAATTGTAGGCCATTTTTAGCACAGTTCAATAAATTTTAATTCCAGTTTTATCTGTAGTCGCTCCAGAAACTACTAAAAAAATACTCTAAAATCCAATATTCTCAAAATAGCCTTCAAAATTAACCTGGATTCCAAGCTCTGAATTCATAAATACAACCTAATACTTGATAATGAAAGGTAACAAATTACTAAAAAAAACAAAGATGGCAAACACCCTCACAGATTAACAAATACACCTAATTATAAAAGAATAGTTCAAAAACAACACAGTTGAGGGTGTGAAAAGAAACAAAAGGAATATAATTGTGATTCTACGATGAGAGATAGATATTGATATTTGCACTGTTTATAGATTTTCTATTTTTCTGTATATTATTAAAGAAAACATATAAGAAAAACTAATAATTTCAATGCATAGCCATCATTCAAAGAATACAGGATTTTAGCTATAAAAAAATTGGAAATATAAGCTAAAATTGCGGAATTGCTAAATTTGGTAGAATTCCATCACGAAAGGCATCGCTGAAGCATACCATGTTCTATAAAAATAGACAGAAGCACTTTATATCCTCTACTCGAAGAGTAATATGCATTTAATTGGATTTATTGGGTTCAGTTTAGATAAAATTGGTCGTCTATACTTACTTACCTAAAGAATTTCCAATAGATTGTCAGAATTGCACAACCTCACCGAAAATCAATCAATAAAAATTTTATATGCAGCATTTCAAGGTTTACTCGAATTAGAAGCCATCTACGGAATTATAGGACTAACCGAAGATTGTATTTGCATAAACGAAGAAGGTTAAGTTAAGATATGGATGAACTCCAATTTTACATCGATAGTACCCATAAAAAATTATAATAAATTAGAAAATAACAGGCAAAAGGTGATATGGGAGTTGATATTTATGGTAGAGCGAAAATGTTTAAATAAAAAGATTATTAATCGTATCAAATAAAGAATCGAAAAAAAACAAATTATTAAATATTAGCAGGTTGTTTAGGAACTCTATTGGATTTCTTAGGAGTTATTTCTTAATTTTGATCGGCCTGGACACTCTAAATTGCATTCAAAACCAGTATAAAATAGGGCTAGGCAATCCCAATCTTCATATATGCAGCCTAAAACTGAACGTTTTAATACATCAAATGATCCTTTAAATACTTTAAGTTTTTCAAGATTAAACTACTCCAATCAAATCCCAACCGAATCAACTACAACCCATATCGAATAAAAACTGATAAAATCCCCTTCAATCACAAACTACCAGCACAGCATCCTCCCAAACAAATCTATGCGCACCCACAAAAGATACTATTCCAATTTCAACGAAACCTCCAAACCATTCGAGAACCCTTTCCAACGCAAACAGAGCACCATCTAAAACTCCTTTCAAAACCTACCTATAAACCCAAAAGCCCGTCATTACAACGATTGCACAAAATCAGCACCGATGTCCCCATAAAAAAAAGTTAACAATTAAAACAAAGTGAAGAAGAATGAGTTGCAAAAAAAAATGAAATAGGAAATTAAGAATAAAGTTTATAAATATTAATCTAAGAAGATTTTGAAGAATTAGAAAGATGGGGTTGGGGAAGATAGTTTTTGTCAGAATTTGAAGCCGGAGTTTAAAGAGGTTTAGTTTTCGAGTGAATTTCAGACTTTTGGGGTTTTGGAGGGTGAGGGATAGGTGCTACAGGAGGGTAAGAGCAGTAATAATAAAGTTAAATAGATGAGGCATCAGCAAAGTTTAAATGTATAGTAGCATTTGAAACCTATGAGCCCACCCTCTCATGGCAACCACCTCTACTAAAAAATAAACCCATCAAAATTTCCTTCCCACTTAAAAACAGAGTCAAACACATCCAATTATGCTAATTTTGATACAAAGATAGATAAATTTTCTTATAAAACTCGCCCTGAACCAGCCATGCTGAAGCATTTCACAACTTTGAAAGATATAGATAAAATTGATAAAAAGTATTAGAAATATGTGGCCAGTCTAGCTCATAGGAACTATGCGAAATTGGAAGATATTTCTCGATTGTCAAATACAGAGCATTTTAATTCTAATAATTTTTGTTATAAAAAGCAAGCGCCTATGAACCCAACTGACCCCATCATAAATGTGTTCAGGAATATCCGCAGCCGATAGGCAAACTCCTACAAGCAACAAGATAAAGATACCCCTAAATGGTCAACCTATTAAAGCAAACCAGCTAATTTCCGATGATAAGAGATATTCATATATTTTCGTTGCTCAATTATAGATTGTAATATATTGTCGAATAAATCGTAAAAATATTAAAATATTTAATTATATATTACCAGCACCACAAATGCCAAACAATCTCTGGAAAACCCACCCACGCAAATACGGAAAAGATAGCAGACAATGCAGACAATGCACATGCCAAATGGGCTTGATCCGCAAATATGATATTATGTTGTGCAGAAAATGCTTTAGAGAATTTGCAGCAACTATCGGCTTCACCAATACCAGATGATTACATATTCAATCTTGTATTTTTAATACTTACCTTCACTAAATCAATATTTATATACGAAATTCAATATTTTTTCAAGACTCATCCATCATCCCTTTGTAGTACCCTAGATTGATTCAAATCTAGCAAACAAATACATACAATATATCATAATAAATCTAGATATCTTTGTTATGATTTGTGGATGTTATTTAGCTCACTTGAATAAAGGATCATCTTGGTTTGTCGAGCTGTTTGAGTGAATATTTATGAATAATTTTATGCTAAGTATTATTCTAGTTTATGTATTTGGATATCGATAACTAGTCGCTTGAATCAAGATAGATTGTTCAACATTATGAATCTAGAATATACTCATAGAAGTAATTAACTTAATATATTTCTATACTCAATTTTTCTAGTAAATAGAACATAAATCTTGATTTCAAAAGATATTTTTATTTTGAAATTAAAAATATTCTTTGCTTTGGCTCGATACTTGATCCAAAACAAACAAATCCTAGTTTCTATGAGAAAAATACTTGAAAAAAATACAATTACAAGCAACAAACTAGAACATAATTTGAATGATACTAGAAATTCAGCTAGAAAAACATCAAAGCTGATTGAATCTAGAGTTAAAAGTAAACTTGTTATCTTAGATCATTCTAATTTTTGCCTACTAGAGTATTTTCCCTAAGAATATGCTCAAAATTTAAAATATATATCCTTACTATAAAATACATACAAAAAAATATATCAAAAAATTCATAAATATTTTTAAATTTCAAACATCCATTCCCCAACTACCCCTAAAATGATAATTATCTCAACACAAGCCTAGAATCCAAAAAAACCAAATTAATTTTAGCCTATCAAAATAATTATACAAAATTCCACCAACAGATAAACAATCAATTCAATATTATTCATACAGATTAATAAATTAATCAGAAAATAATATATAAATATTAAATATATTAAAAAACTTTTTCTAAAAATTATGCAGTTTTAATAGTTCAAGAATCCTTGATTTTTCGGAGATGTTCTATTCGATGAAATATTGATACTTATAAAATGAAATGATAAATAATGGTCATAATAGAGTCAGTTTTGAATTTGTTTTGTTTATTCTATAAACATTATCTTTATTTTTTTACTGGAAAGTGCAATCATCATGCTATAAATATATAAAATTCTGGTATGAAAACTATCTTGGTTTTTTCACTATTATTGGCATTTTCTCTTTCTCAGAGTTGCTGCAGTGATGGGACTGTCACCGTCAGTGGCAATGCTGATGTCAAAGTTAAAGCTGATATCGCGAAATTAACTGTTAATGTTTAAGATACTCAAAAAACTACTTCAGAAGCTCTAAGCAATGTTAACTAAAAAATTGCTTCAGTTGTTGCTCTGCTTCAAAAAAATAATATCCCTGCTAAAGATTATTCAACTTCAAGCTTCTCTATTCAATCACAATATGACTATTCTTCTGGAGAAAGAGTATTTACAGGATATAAAGCTTCACAATCCTTAACCGTTACTCTGAGATCCCTAACTCAAGATGGAGCTTAAATTGGAAGAATTGTGACTGGAGTGAGCCTTATTAAAGGAGCAACAGTTAATGGAGTTTCATTTTAACAATCGGATTCTAGGCTAGGAGTCAAGCAGGCAAGAAAAGCAGCTTACCAATCGGCCCTAGAAAAAGCTCAAGAATATGCCCGTTTAAGCGGATTGACCCTGAGAGACCCATTAAGAATCTAATCCGTTAATGTGGGAAATGTGATACCGTTTTTTGCAGAAGCAGCCGCTTTCAGGACGTCCCCAGCCGCCAATTTATTGGTCCCAGTAAGAGATGTAACAGTATCAGCAGGAGTTAATGTCGTATTTTCACTCCTACCATGATTAATCCAAAAAATTCAACCTAATTCCCCATCTTAAAATATAAATCAATCAAATTATGTATTTTTTGTATAATTTTTTACTGGAAAATACGATGATGCACACAAAAACAATTGTGTTTGCTTTATTTGTCATTTTATTGAACTCACAGAGTATTGGCATCCCTTCTTTTCTTTCTGGGCAAGGCTGCTGTGATCACAATAAAATTGTTGTTTCTGGAAATGGAGTTGCAGCTGGGCAACCTGATGTTGCGAAAGTTAGTATTGGATTTGAAGTTAGCTCAACTACTTCTGAATAAGCAGTTAACACCTTATCTGCTCTGATCAGGAGAGCTATTGCAACAATTTTGGCAGCAGGCATCAGCCAAGATTCATACGAAACTCAAAGCTTGAACATCAGAGGAAATTACAACTATGCAAGTGGAAGATCCCAGCTCGTGGGCTATATTGCAACACAAAACTTACTTATCACTGTTAAAAACATTGATTCTAAGGGAACGAAAGTTTCTGCATTGATCGATTCATTAGCAAAAATCAACGGTCTCGAAATCCAGAGTGTTAACTTCGATATTCTAGATAAGACTAGCCTCCAAAAATTGGCAAGAGAAAGAGCTTTTGCAGATGCTAAATTAAAAGCACAAGATTATGCCGAATTTTCTGGATTAAAAGTGGGAAGAGTTGTTACAATTGGGGATTATGTTTAAGTCCAAGGTGCTCCACAAGTTTACAAAGTTGCCGCATTTGAAGCTGCACCAGCTGGCCGTAGTAGTTCCTCAACTAATCTCCAAGTAGGATAGCAGGATGTTAAATATGAAGTTTAAGTGACATTCAGATTAACCCCTTGACTTGATTGAACACCTAAATTCATTAAATCAATCAAATATAAATTTTCCTCTTAATATAAACATTGACAAATTTTACTTAAAACATACAAAAAATAACAAAAAATAACAAAAAATGAAGTAATATAAAACAAAATAAACCTGAAAAAAATAAATAATTTCAAGGTTTACAGATTTGGGTGCCGAAACACCCAAATGGAAAAATATCCATCAAATTTTTTTTAGTTTTTAGATGGATTTGTTTGTGGGTTGCTTGAATATGTTTATTTTTTGGGGGAGACTGTTTAAGTAGAATTGGGGGGATGTGTAGTTTGGCTGTTTTATGTTCGGACTTATTGTTATTCGTTACTTTTTGCTCTGTTGTTCATATGTTATATGTTATTTTTTTGTTTGGAGGCCTCCTCTGCTATTACTATTACTTGCAATTAAGGAATAAATCTGTTATTTCTCTAATGATGTGTTTCGAGAGCTATCTTTATTTTTGTATCTGAAATTTTTTGTAATTGACTTTGAATCTGAACGGGCGGAATTCTGGCCACATAGATTTCTCTGTGAATGAACTTTGTTTATCATATGAAATTAGAGTTTGTTTAGATCTATTTTATGTTTATTGTTGTTGGTATTTGTGGGTGAATGCACTCCTTGGTTGACATCTTTCGAACTCCAAATCATTTTGTTCTATAAACATCTTTATGGTGACTTTGAAGAAGTTTAATTAATTTTTCGAGGATCTGAGGGACTCTTCTTGGTATCAGAAAACAGACTTTTCAGGTTACTATCTTTATTATTCCGGTAATACAGTGAATTTCTAACACTAGTCTTAAAATTTGATTGCTGGTTGTGAGGACTATTACTGATTATATCCTTAATTTTCTAATTAATTTTCATTTTCGATGATGCATTGATAGATGTGGTAAAATGAGCGTTGGAGGAGGGTTCTATTTTCTCGAATAGTTGATTTAATAGTCTTGTTTAGCTCTTTATTTGTCTCTTGTTGATGAGAAAACTTGGTATTTTGTTATCTGCCTCCTGATATTATTATTATTGGATGATGGAAGAATCATGGTTATTAGAGAGGTTGTTGGGTACATACAGAGGAAGGCTTTCACATACAAAATAACAGGATTTTTCCCTGATTATATACATATTTTTAGTATGACTATGTGATTTTGTAAGTTAATTGGAGGTGGATACCTAAGTTTTCAGAGATTGAGAAGAGGAGGGAAAAATAGCGAAAACATGCCCAGAAATATCAGTAATTTGCTCCATTCTAATAAAGTCAAACAAACTGGAACAAAAATCACACAAAGTTTCCGGATTGCGGGTGAATTTATTGCCTCCTAGAGCCTAATATATTTTAATAAGTATTCTTTAAATGTACCGATTTTGAATGAAAAAAGTAGAAAGATCAATATTTTCATACAGTAAGGACAAAAACTAAATCAATGCTTTTTGTTATGATAGACTCAGGTAATATTGCGAGATTTGGTACATTGAATATTTGAGCTTCATGACCAAACATTAGTATGTAGCACATACCTTAAATACACAGTAGAAAAAAGCTAACACACTGGAACAAGAATGGTTGCCAACCCATCTCACCTAAATCTTATTGACGGCAACATTTCCTAATAGTTAGCTAATTATTTTATTCAGGCTCCATTACTGAAATGTCTAGGGATCACAATTATTGGGAATTTCTGGTTTTTTTATCTGCTTATTTGCTAAGATTTAATATTAGTAGTTTAGGATCTATGACTTTAGCATTAAGCCTTTGTTATTTTATGTTAATTTTTTAGAATTATAAATGTACCGATTAGATGCATCCCCCTTTAACCGTAAGATATTTGAAATTCACAACAACCAATCTATAAACACTCAAAACAAACACAAAATAAAGCAATAACATCTTGATTGAAATTCCACAAAAACCCTCTGAAACATTCATTACAAATTTCAATAGTAACAACAATTAATTTATAGTAGATATCTTGTTTGATGAAATATATTTGGAAGTTTGTCGATATTAATATATATGTGTGATGATTTGAAGTTAAATATAGTTTATGGATATAAGATATAAGATATAAGATATTAAGTTATAAATATATAAAGTTTTCAAAATTTATACTCGGGATGGAGTTTGTACAGATTGCACAGTTTATGCAACCCCAAGAAGAAGATATCAAAGTTAATTATATGAGCAAAAATAGCAATAAAAATAAATCTAAAACTGATCGAGTTAAAATTACTTGTGCATCATTTCATTAGAAAAGTCAAGTATTGAGTTGTGGACTTTCCAATGGAACCATCACTCAGTTCTTAAGCCAAAAATTCAATAGCAAGGTATTATACTTAAATTTATTTAGAAACTTATTGATACGAAGGATTATGAGATCCGAAAATTTGATAACTTACAAAATATGCATAAAGGATAGATAACCTGTATACTGTCTGAAAGGATTTTTAATCAAGTTTTTGTGATTACTGGCTCTGCTGATCGCACTATCAAGATTTGGGATACAGAACCGAAATCCAAGACCATTGCACAAACTATAACTGGTCATGCAGGAACTATAACTTGTTTGGCATTTTCTAATAAATCTGATACAATATTTTCTGGGAGTGTCGATAAGAGTGTCAGAATCTGGAAGTAAAAAGAGATTTATGTAGGCAAGATTAAGGTCGAAAAATGTTTATGTACCCCTGGTATATCAATTACCAAGTAATAACAGATTTCTGCCCTAAGAAACCAATTGACAAGCCAGTCTATCCAACCGCATTCGAACTAATCGATGGATAAATCAATAATTTTATGTTGTATTTGGGTGATTCTGAAGGAAATCTTCATATCATTAGATAATTCGAACTTTTTGGAGCTAAAGAGGAGAGCTTAGGTATTTCTAGTCAAAATCTGATGGATTCGGCACTGAATAATAGCAGTTCTAAATTTAGAACTGGATTTTAAATTGATCGTTCGAACTATAAGCATCATCGATTGAATATCAGGGCGATAAAATATGTTCCAAAAGAGCATTTAGTAGTTACTACGGGATATGACCAATATATCTATGGTTTCTAATCTCTCTCAGAAAAACTGACCCTCAAATACCAGAACCCTAAAAAATGTTTATTCACATCAATTGTCTGTCTGTATAATTTGCTTATTGCTTCTGATGAACAGGGATCATTCTATCACCTTGAACTGAGTTCTGATAAAAGTATCGAATAAATAAAAAAGTATAATTGTAAAATAAATCAACTTTTTGTTTCAAGAAATCATCGGGATGGAGAATTATTTGTTGTAACTGATGATTCGATTGATGCTTATAGAATTGTTAGGGGGATCAAAGCTGTTGAGGGTGATGATTGCCATACTGATACAATTATAGGAATATACTCCCTTGAAGCATATAAGCTTACAGACAAAAAAGTGAAAGATCAAGCTAAAATTATAAGTGTATCTCTGGATAACACTCTCAGAGTGTGGGATCCAACCGACTTGTCTTGTCTATAGGTGATGCCAAATCCCTAAAAAGCTGAAATTAGTTCCCTTTTCTATCTACAACGTGCAAATTTATTTGTTACTGGCCATGAAAATGGTATGGTACGACTTTGGAACATTTAATTACAAACCTCAATTACGGTATCCCAACAAAATTCTCCTTTTGCCCATAAAAACAATATTTGTGCCTTTGGGGAATACATTCATGTGAGGGGGAATGAAGATGTCACATAATTTATGTTCAGCACAGGCTATGAGGGTAAAGTGAATGTATGGTAGATATTCCTGAAAAAAAGTACAGTACAGACTTCTCTAATAAGTTCATCAATTTCCCCTCAACTAAAAAATTGTTTCTTCCCCGACGACAACCAATAATCCAATGATAAAATCGGCCACGAACTCTTTGCTATCCAGGTCTGGTAAAACAAATCCAAAAATATGGATACAATGAATTTCTAACAAAAAACAAGCTAAGTAACAATTCTAACAGCTGGTACTTATTCTCCAATACATAGGCACAAAAGGTTATGTATATTTCACAAAGATGTTCATTTATGATACATATTACAAGGAAAAACTTCATGAAGATAGTATTAATTGTATGCTGATTGATGAGAATATTTTGTTTACGGGTTCATGTGACAACACAATCAAATTGACAAATTTGGAGAATATGGAGAAATTGAGTGTTTTGTTTGCTCATTAATCTGCGATAAGTCGGATGGAGATCTTGTCGGAAACTGGTCATCTTATCACACAGGCTTCGGATGGATAGATTTTGTTTTGGGATTATCCCTCTTAGAGGATAGTTAAGGTAATTCTGATTAATATTTTAGAAAATTAAGGAAAAAAAGTAGACAATAGTTTGTACTTGTTATATTGATTAATCTCAAATCATGTATGTAGGAACCTAAGGAGCTAAAATCCTCACATTTGACTTATCAGATTTATACCAAGAGCCCATCAACAAATAATTTACTTTTAAAAATAAAGCTGATAATGAGGATTTACTGTCTTAAGAATCCATGAAGAATATGCTCAAGAAAAATTAAGAAGAACTGGAAAGAATGATGAAAGGATTATGATATATTTTAAATTTTTATGTTATACTTATAGATTAAATACAATCATGATTTCCAGTAGCTATCGATGAACTTGCTTTCAGTGATATCCCAAACAAAAAGTTAACCCTTGGCATTACCACAACATAGGGTTGGGCCTGCCTCTCCTGGCAAAACATCTAAACAAAACATTTTTCCCTGTATAAATTCAATGATATACGCATTTAGGTTTTTTCAACCCAAGAGGATTTGTTAGATCGTTCATTGTCCAAACTTTAACACTTTCGTCCTCTGAACATGTAAACATCATATTTTTTTATCCTGTTTTAATATCGGTTATTTATGCACCTGGGTGAGCATGAGCTAAAAGTATGGGTTTCTCTATTGATCTCACGTCTACCAAATAGGCATTCCCTTTATTAGTGCCATAAACTATTTGAGATTGATTGTTGACATTCCAACAAGCACATTATATCGATTATTGTTTGTTAGGTAGCTGATGCAAAAGTCTATCATCTGGATAACGGGAGTCTAAAACAGCTAAATTCCTATCTTCACTGGCAGTAAACAAAATTGAATGTTAATTAGGATTCCATTTAACTTTGTTAACTCTGGCAGTGTGATGTGTGGCAGTATGGATATTCTTAGCTTGAGCAAGATCCCAGATTTTAACAGTATAATCAGCACTACCAGAAGCCAAAATATTCCTATGACCAGAATTCAAAGAAAGTGACAGAACAGAATCCGTATGACTCCCATCTCTATATTTCTTAGCCTTATTTGTAAACTTTTTAGGTTTTTTTTTATTATTAAGAATCTCACCACCCAAAATCATCTCAGGTTCCACAGCATCAATAAGATCAAGATTCCAGATCTAAATTTCAGGCAGAAAAGTAGAAACTATGGCTAAATTACCCTTTTGTGGGTTATTACTGGAAATAGAGTCTAAACTAACATTCAGCCATTATATTGCTAATGGAAATGAACTCAACATTATCTCATGATGCAAATATAAATTGTTTTTCTCTTGTTCGTAGATATAGATCTCCAAACTTGAATTCTCTTTTTACTAAGCTTTGATATATTTAATACAATTTTGCCGGAAACAATTAGTGCATCAGTATCCTTTATATAGTAATCTTATTTTTACTAATCCTCCATATCATCCACAACCTACTTCAATATCACTCATACATCAGGATACTTACTAGCAGCTAACTAATTAATATTCTGCCCGAAAACAGGCATATCGTTATCCGAATCCATCTAATCGATTTCCTCCTCCATTTAATTTTCAGCTTGTAGTCTATTATCGTAATATGATAGATACTGTTGAGCAATCATCTAATTATTTTTAAGTTCCTGCATTTCTTCTTAATTGGGTTCCATTTCGATGGGCACCTTGGCTGCGAAACCTCGATTGATCCAAGAAACACAAGAAATAAATGATTATTGTTCCATATTGATTATATATTGTTGATTTATTATATTATTGTTATAATATATATCATAAAAGTGGTAAAGTATTGAATATTTATATGATAAATTGGAATTTTTTTGATGAGTTTTAATGATAATAATATCAAACTATGTATATA
>SSGX01000029.1 GCA_008017155.1 Neisseriales bacterium
CCCAACCCCAAACCTAACCCCAACCCCCACCCCCAAACCCACCCCAAAACCCAACCCCACTAGTTTATTCTTAAAAAAAAAATAAAAAATAGAAATATTATTATAAATACAATTCATATATTAAAATAAAAAAATAAGAATATCCTTTTTTCAATTAAGAGACAGAAATTTTATTTTCCTAAAAATTTTCTCAGTTTAATAAAAATCATAATTAAATAAATTTTTTATCATTCAAATTGATTTGAATTCATGCTGCAAAGCAAATGAGAGCCTAAAAATCAACTCCAAGAATATTTATTCGAAATTTTTAATAATTTTCTTGAGATAAAATTGAGATTTTAAATTAAAATTAAATAATTTATTGAGCAAAGGAGTGGGTGGGCTTTCACTCTAAGAAAACTTCTTAGAAAATCAATTTATGCTTATAGATGGGGCATTAAAAAAAAGCTGAAGCCTAAATTATCAAAATAATTTAGTTCTTACCCAAAATTTTATAATATAGAGTTCCCAATAAATGTGGGCAAGAAAAGTTTTATGAGCAAAAATATTAAAGGGTGATTTTTTTATCGATTTCCAGTATTATGATGGAATGGATGAGCGAATTTTGCGAAAAATTCAAGAGAAAAATAATTTATTTTCCTTAATTTATGCTTTTACTTTAATAATTTCAATAACTATCATTATATAATACACTATGTTTATCACTATATATAAATTCTAATCAAATCTATGCCCCATTCTTCTTTTTTTACTTATTATTTTTATCAACATTATCCATAAATATGCTGTTCCAAGTATCCCCTGCCTTTTCCTTTAATTTCATTTTTAATTAAATGCTCATTTTTTTCCTAAAAAAATATCTACAATGAAACAGAAAGAATTTTTCTTAGTTTTATAGCTCTTCATGAACCTTTTTAATTCACTAAATGATTGATAAGCCTATTCTAATTTATAATAAGTTTAGATATACATATTATTTAAATGTTTGTTGGGACTACCTTTCACAGCTGTATTGACAGATTATCGATACACTCTGTGCTCAATGGAAAAACTGGAACGCTTGCAGGTGTTATATTTTCTGCTATTTTGATTGTAGTATGTTTTCTTCTATTCATTGGACCTGTGATCAATTACTTCAAAGGTGATTTCATTCAGTCGAGCTTCTATCAGATAGAGAACGAGCCTTTATAAATCTACTCTGGAAGGGATTACAAAATGGCTTTGTCCTTCTTTAATAAATAAACAAATTAAATTGTGGATAGTCGCTCTATTTTGAATCTATTTTAATTGTCAATTTTGTACTCCTCTCCAGATGGTGATAAGTTTGTGGCTTAGCCAACTTAATGTGACCCTACATATTTCTAAGGAGCAACTTAGGTTCCTTAGAATATATCATAATTTAATTGCTTTAAGATTCCAGACAATATTCTATTTCGCTTCTAAGTTATGGTCTACTACTTATCAGTTATTGGATTTCAATTAATCCCTCTATGCGAAGATCCATTTATTTGTACCTACCTCTCACTATATTATACTGATATCGACAAATTAAAATTAGATTTTTTCAAAAATCATTACTATCAGATGTATTTTTCGTCCCTAGAAGTCGATCGATATGGCCAACTTGTTTAAGTTTTCCATAGAGTATAATCTACTTAATGGACTGGCCATTAAACGGTCATGCCAGTCATGTATGTGTATCTTGAAAGTCAAACCTTTATTATTGATGATTCTATCATGCCCTGGAGAAATAATATCACACATATATTGCCTGCTTGGTTCGGAAAGGTAACTGCTGATGATTATTCTGAGGAAGGCCTCATAACAAGTGGAGTTGGAAGTTTTCTGGCAACCTTACCCATGAAAACAGTGATTTTTAGAGAATATAAAAAGCTAGACTGGCTACTAGGTATGCTTGGAGGAGGATTTTTCTTACTCTATGTGTTCTTTTATGTTCCTTTTAGCTATTTTTCAGCAAAAAAGAATGAAAAGAAAGTATGTTAAAGTATGATCGTGCTTCGTGAACGAGAATGCTTGCAGTCTGATGCCCTAGAACCTCCAGAATTTAATTTCTGTTGGTATATAACAAGTTGGCTTCCTGACAAATTCGGTTTGCATCAAAAATAGAAAAAAATGGTTCGGATAGCTAATAGTTACGTAGATATTGCCAATTTAATAAAAAAACAGAAAATAACTTTGAGAAACATCAGAAGAAATGAAAGGAAATTGAATAAAGATATTAGTCATTACCATCTAAAACAGGAACTTAAATTTGCTAAACGTGAGCTTAATTTCTAAAATCCTACCACTTTTTAGGATTCATTCAATAAAAAATTATAAATACCTGAAAAAACATTGAAATTCATATAAGAAAATCAAAGAATATGCCAAGTTTATAATACTAATCTGACTGTTTTAACTTTAAATAAATCAGATGAAGCAGAATCTCTTATTGGTGCTCTAGAAAAAAGATACGAAACTTTTAGTCGGTAGAAAAAGAGTTTTCAGTCTGCATATAGAACTTGCTGCAAGAAATTTAGACTTAAATTTTCAAATTTTATTAGATTTTTTGATATTTTTGGAGCTAAGCCTATGCTTTCCGGCCACCCTCATCACTACTCATATATTTCTACCATAATAACTCTAATTATTGCCATTTTAGCTGCTTTAACTTTCGCTTTAACCATACATAATATGGACAAAGTTAGAACCCGTGTTTAGCAGACCTTTAAAGAACCAGGAACTTACTAAATATCAATGTAATCTAACAGAAATTATAAATTTCTCTTCTGTGCTGGGAAAGACCCAGTTGAAAAAGGAATTGTGATGGGACAATAAAGAATTGGAGATATAAAATTCTATCAGTATTAAAGAGATGGCGAAATAGAAACTACCACAGAATTTAATCCAATTTGGATAGGAGACGAACCTGGAAAATATTATGATCTGACTGATTAAAGTTATGAAAATTTTAATATAACTTACTGTTTCAAATCAGTAAATAACATCGATTATAAGGTGTATGGGTCATAGAAAACAGAAAAATAAGCATATTTTGGCATAACTCTAAAACCCTATTGTTCAGGTACTGTAGCCTATTGCAACTAGAAGAGAAATGAAACCATCACAGACTTCAAAGATCTGTTGAATTCATATAACTTATATTATGTTGTGCCTGATAGCAAATATATTCCAAAATAAGGGAAAATCCTCTCTGATTTCAAATTAGTGGATGCAAATATCTTCAATAGCTACTATAAAACAGATATCACATAAACAATTTAGGTAACTGTGTATCAGAGTGCTATACAAATGATTGACGATACACAAAATTGGGTAGTTGGCCCTCCTCCAGAAGCCAGCATAACAACCCTAACAACTCCAATCGATGAATTCGATGTATAGTATCAGACAATCTCAACAGAACAATTATAATTGGTCCTCAAAATCAAGCATTCAGGTTAAATGACATCAATCATCAACACCAATTATAAAATTGATTTTTTATTTGCGACAATTGGAGGCTGCTTCATGATATTTTACTTACTGCTTGGATGCTTTGGCAGGATGATTAACAGATATTTCTTGAGAGCAAGGATAGCGAAAGAACTATATTCATAGCTGGTGGAATATTCATAGAAGAAGTGCCAATGTTTGGAAGGATGCTTGCAATGTTTTAGGATTCCTTGCACAGATAATCGAGTCATTGAGAAGATTGATAGAGATCTTGATTGTATCAGTGTTGCCCAACGGACATAAAATTTATATAAACTTTCAAGTAATTTCCACAGTAGTATGCCCGCGAAACAGCTTTCTAAAGTCTATTTGAAGTAGATTATTAAGGAAGATGATCGAATTATAGAGAATGTTAACTAATAGCCAATCCTTTAATAACTCTAAATAAATGATTAATAGGACAATAGTGATGCTATAAGTTTCGCCTCTTTATCCCGTCTCTAAAAATCAAATATGGAAAGTATTGGAAAATCTACGAACTCAATTGCCAATTTACACAATATGAAGGAGTAACTCCTTGATGAGAAGAATGTAGTTGAAGAAAAATGCTAATAAGAATCTGTTATAAACTAACTATCTGAAACGAACAGAGAAAAGTAAAAGGGGAAGTTCTTGATCGATAATCTAGATCTCTTTGCCGATGATGCCTATATGACTTTGGATGGCCATAGGAAGATTACTTCATTGTGTGGAGGTGTTTGCTTCTTTATTCTGCTTATATTCATCATTTTGCTGACACAACATTTCCTGAGTATCTACTTTGATGCTAATGATTATGTCATGAGCTATGAAAAAGCAATATACACTTCAGGACTAAGCGAAGATTCTAAAGTCCTGCATCTTACCAGTGGAACTGATTTCAAATTTTTAGTAGCCTTTAACAACAGAGAAGATTTTAGGTGGAAAGATGTATCAAATCAAACCAAAGGAGTCGGTCTTTCTCTATTCAAAGTGAAAATTTAGAGAGATTAATTAGGGAAAATACAGCAAAATGTAGAGAAAATAGATTTAGTGCAATGTTCTTCCAATTATTTAGATGGTTTTATCTCCGAATCTAGAAATTAAAAGGTCTTTGAGAATATTACCCTTGGCTATTGTATTCCTGATGGGCTGCAGCTCACCCTCGCTGGTTCATCTTTTGATAAAGCCAGAGAATATTTTAAGATTTCCATTTATAACCTAGAAAATACGGCAGTTGGAAAGCAACTGGCCCAATAACTGCTTGGAAATTTTATTCCAGTTTATTATATCTCACATCCTGACAAAGATTATAAAGATTACTAGAACTCGATTCACTACACAATGAGATAAATTCGAGTATCCTCAGGCTATCAAGACTACTCCCAAATAAAATCAAACATAACCCTGATAAACACAGTTATTTAATACGATACAGCAGTGGATCCTCGCTCAGAATTTCCATCACTAAAATCCTATGAAATTTAGGTGAATCAGGATTTCAATTTCGTTAGCAATTTTAATGATGATGAGAGCTACACCATGAACAATGAATTATAATTCTAAATTTAAAACTATGTTTCCAGATACACAATCAAAAGAATAAAAGCAAATGAGCTTTTGGGTTTAATTGGGGGTGCTATACTTTTTGTTTTTATTGGAATTGGAGTTTTGCCCAAATCTTTCAATGAATATCGAATGCGGTTGCTCATCGGGGCCAAATTGTATGCGGTGCAGCCTACGAGCAAGATCAAGAAGACCAGAGTTGTGAGGAAAAATGGGAAAATAGTGAGTATGAACACATAAACAAGTCAATATTAGCTATTTGAGGAATTTAATAACTTTTCAGAGTGGAGAATATTCAGGGCGTGGGTCCTATCTTTTTATGGATTCATCAGAGAAGACTATTAAAAAAACAAAACTCTGAAAATGATTTCATTAGTGTAATCAAGAGTTAGCAATGACCTGAACCTGATAAACTACTACAAAAATATGTTCATATGCGAATCTTATCTAAATAAATGCAAAGAAATCAATTCCCTAAATAGCGAAAACTAAAACATTAACCTCTGTAGAACTTATGTAAAAGTGAGTGTACCAAACGACTTGAAATATTAGAGCATTAACCAAGAGAAAATTGATGATGATTTACGGTATTTGGCCAAGAAGAATGATTTTTCGGATTGGGATATCAATGCGATACTGATTGCTAAAAATGAGGCTCGGATTAATCCAGTGCGAGTATTCGAGGAGAAGTGGCTTGATAGTTATTTCTAAATAGAGAGAAGAGGATCCATCGATGACAGAACTGAACTGGATGTGTAAGGATAGTCATTTGCCAGGATGATAAAGTAGGACAAGCAAGATGGATAGAAATCAAGCAATTTATAAGAAATGCACAGCATATAATGATGAACAATTCTACCTGATAGCATATTACAAATGTTAGTATCATATTACTGACAATATTAAACATAAATATTTGAAAAATAACAATATATTGAAGAAATGACCATATTTATTAAATATCATCAAATAATATAATGATAGTTTCCTGAATTTCGCAGTGAAAGGCGCTCAACTGCAAGACTATCACTTTTCAATGAAATATTCCAATATTTTTTAACTAATTTTGCTTTCGATAAATCTATTTTGTGTTATTTGAGGATTTGAAATCGGGGTGATTAAACGGTGAACTTTTAGGGGCTGGGGAGGTGCATACTTCCTGGAATATGGGTAATTGGGTGATAGGGAGGGGCGGCGGCCAATATAGGGCCGAAAAGGAGCAGAAGAAACTAATCACGCTGAAAAATTTTCTCCACTTAAACCAAATGAAAAAATGAATTTAATAATTAACTTATAAATGAACAAAG
>SSGX01000039.1 GCA_008017155.1 Neisseriales bacterium
GCTAAAATTGCATATAATTGCCGTGATAAAATCACAGATATGCGCACTGGTGAAATACACAAATATAACAGTGCTAAAATGTCCAAAGACTTGGTTCATTCAGAAATCACACATAAAGATTTAACACTAGATAAAAAAGAACGTTCCGAGATTTGGAACAATGCTGAACTTGCTGAAAACCGCAAGGATAGTAGAACAGCAAGAGAGTATGTTATAGCATTGCCAAAAGAACTAAGTACTGAGCAAAACATAGAATTGGTGCGAGAATTTGCCAAAGAGTTAACCAGTAAATATAACAACGTAGCAGACTGGGCAATCCATAATGAAAAAGATGGTAACGGTAATATCCATGCACATATATTGACTACTACCAGAGAGTTTAACCCAGAGACTTTGACTTTAGGTGAACGTACTGCTATTGAGTGGAACAATACCAAATGCCAGAAAAATAATGTGCCAGTAACGCAAGAACAAATAAAGGAAATCCGCAAGAGTTGGGAAACTATCCAGAATAAACATCTGGAGATGGCAGGGCTGGATTTAGCGGTTAGTTGTGAACGTAAAGAAGATAGAGACACTGTTAGGAAACACCTAGGTAAAGAAGCGGTAGCACTGGAACGTCAAGGAGTAGAAACCGATCTGGGGAATCATAATCGGACTATTGATATGATTATACAGTTAGATCGGCAGATTTATAATGATGGCAATCATCTAGCGATAGAACATGCAGAGTTAGAGCGTTTAGAGCTACAAAAACAAGACATTGAACGACAACAGCGGATTGATGAACAGCTAAAACAACAACAAGAATCGGCTAGACAACATGAATTAATGCGACTAGAGTTGTTACGACAAGAGCAGTTAAAACAAGCTGAAGAAAAAGTATTGGCTGAACTGAAAACCAAGGAGCAAGAAACGATTGAGCGGTTAAAAACTCCAGCAGACAATTTTATAACCGCTAGTAGTCGTTATCAGCTCTTCGATATAGCCAGAGAACACAAGGAGTTTTTTACTAAACAGACCATTGGTGATTATGAATACTGGACGAGTAGAAATGGTGATATAGATGTCCATAAAACTCATATCAATGTGAATAATGTTAGTGATGAAAGTATCAAACTAGCCTTAGATGTAGCGGTTAGCCAATTTGGTAATAAGTTAAATCTAAATGGCAGTGATGACTTTATAAAAGCGACTATTGGGGTGTTAGCTAATGATCTACGTTATGCTGATATTAGCCTTGCTAACCCAGAACATCAGGAAGTGCTAGAAAGCCGAAGGCTAGATATTGAGATTGATAATGCGGTGGATTTAGATCTAGATAGCATCCCAGATTTGGATCTCTCGAATGTGCCAGATCTTGATTTGGACGAACCTAAGCATCAGAAAAAACAGGAGAAAACGCCAGAGGTTGAAAAAGAACAAAGCCGTGACTGGGGTATGAGTTTATAAATGAGGATAATTTATTAAAATATTGCTGATTTGGATAGGGGCGCGGTTAGATCAATAAACACCATGGTTTAAGACCGTGGTGTTTATAAATATGTGTAGGTTTAAAACTATAGAGTTCTTTGACAGCATGTCAATAAAAGCTAAATATGAGTCTATTTCTACATGTTTTTACTAGTTTTAAACTGTCAGTTTAGGCTATAATTCGAAATATAATCTTGAGCTTTTAGTTTTAGGTTAAAATATCCATCAAGTTTCATCTCTAGAGGTTATGCATCCATGAGCAACAGTTGCAAAAAATTCCATATAGTAACTTATCTATTACTAGGCTTAACAGTCGTATCATGCAATAATGGTGGTTCTGGACAGCAGAATAACATTACCCCTCCACATGTTACAGATAATAAAGTCCTTGATGATAATACATGTGCTAAATTTAACGCTGGGTATGCCAGCGCTTTGTATAATACAAAAGGTTCTTTATCTGGTAAAAATTATAATAAGATAGAAACCTGCAGTATGTGGTATAACAATAATTCTCAAGCGAATATGTCCACAAAAAAATTATTCAGTAGCGTTAATCCTTATAATTTCGAGTCTAATACGGTTATTGCTTGGGGACAAGCAGGAGCAAATAGCTTGCTGTTTATTAATGAAAGTAGTAATATTTGGGATATATTAAATCCAGAAGTATACAATTTATTAGCTTCAGATGATGGTTATAACCATTATGGTTCTCCATTTGTCTCTGTTACACAAACAAATACCGTACTACCATTTGGAAATCTTTCTGAGCATAGTTATGGTAATGAATACCAGAATTTTCCTCCATTTTTCCCAACTTCGTATACTTATGATACAATGAATTTGTCTAGCAGTGATGTTGTTCCTGTTAGCGCTTACGCAGCGGTTTTATTCCCTAGAGTGTGTAACTTAGATCAAAGATATAACTATAGTGCTAGTGTGATGCTAACTCTACAAGGAGCAGAAAGTTCTACTTATCAATTTCCGGTTTCATTTTTAGAGTATTGTTCTTGGCAAGGTACTACCATAGGCACTTTTGATAATTACTCAACAGCAGTACAGATGTATGGTGGGATCGTTTTTGATCAAATATTTAATACTAATCCAACGAGTCAATGTGCTTATATAACTCAAAACGCAGGTAGCACAAATAGTAATTCTGCGCTACAGTGTAATATAAATGGTAATAACATTAAAATTAGTTTACAGGAGTATTTCTCTAACCTTAGTCAGCAAGATAATTGCTATATGTCTGGCGATGGAAGCACTGGTTTCTCAGGATACTGCATGCAAAATGGTTGGAGTGTTAATATTGAGAGTTATTAACGATAAATAATTGTTCCAACAATTTAATCATTTTAGACCTTAGATTGACTGCTTTTTAGCAGTCTTTTTTATTTATAGCTTGACAAATTATTACATAAAGCTTAAAATGTCATACATGTAAACATTAAAGGAGGCTTAATAATGATTTTGTCTGTTAGAATTGAAGAGGTTCTTGGTGAACGTCTAGAACGATTAGCTCAAGATACTCATAGGAGTAAGTCTTTTTATGTTAAAGAAGCTCTAATGAATTATATGGATAATCTTGAAGATATTTATATTGCTGAGAAGCGTTTAGAAGACTTGAGAGCTGGTCGTGAAACTGTATTAAGTTCACAAGACATGTGGAATGATCTATGACTTGGGTTATTCAATATTTATCTTCTGTGAAGAAAGATACCGATAAGTTAGATCCTCAAGTTAAGCGTCGAATAAAAGATTTTCTAGAAAATAGGATTGCCTGTCTAGAAGATCCTAGATCAGTTGGAGAATCATTAAAAGGAACGCTTAGCGAATTTTGGAAATATAGAGTAGGAGATTATCGAATTATTTGTGAAATAAAAGATAATGAGCTAATCATATTAGCTGTTAAGATTGGTAATCGTAGAGAAGTTTATAAAAATAAGTGATGTATAATTATACATTATTTTATACAGGTATTAACAATGTCAAAAGTGAGTATAACAGAAGCGTCTAAGCTTGTAAATATTAGTCGTGCAACCATGTATAATAAATACATTAATACTGGTATTATTAGTGTAGAGAGTGTAGATGGTGTTAAACAAATAGACATATCAGAATTGATAAGAGTGTTTGGTGCTATACAACAACTAGGCAATAAGAATGATATTATTAATACAGATATAGACAATAAAATAGACACTGCAAAAGATAAAATAATAACAATCTTAGAGTCTCAGTTATCTGAAGCTAGAGATCGCGAGAAATGGCTTATGTTACAACTAGAAAAAACTACTCACTTATTAGAAAATAAACAAGAACCAGAAAAGCCTAAACGTAAAAAACTACTAGGAATATTCTAATGGCTAAGATAGACGATAAAATTCAAGAATTTAAAAAACATCTAGTAACTAAAGAACAACGCATAAAAGCAGAAGAGGAAGCTAAGTTACTTGGTACTGCTATGCAACAGCTTTTACCGGAAATTTTTGAAGATAAGAGGGCAATACCAAATTGTTTTTTACGTGGTGCTCTATTTGGTATGGTACGGAAAGGGCGCAGAGCACTAGTCAAAGATGAGCCGATATTTACTATGTCACAATATGAAGTATCATTTAGCGGAGAGCATCTAGATCAAAATGACTTAGAGGTGTGGGATACATTGATGTATCTAGCCAAGGATCGTGAAGTAGACAACGAACTTCGTATATCACTATATGACCTATGTCAGCAAATGAGGCTTTCATATAATCAAGAACGGACAAAAAAACTCACAGAGAGAGCACTAAGGCTAAAATTTGGAACTGTTTTGATTCGAACAAATACCAAGATATTTGCTGGAAGTTTAATAAACAACGTATATATTGATACAGAAGGTGATGGTAAGCTAGTTATTGAATACAATAAAAAGCTGACACCGTTGTTTGCAGATAATGAGTACACTCTAATTAGTGCAGATATCCGCCATTTGCTTGGAGATAATCAACTTGCTAGATGGTTGTATAATTTTTATGAAAGTCATGCAAAACCTATTCCATTTGCAATTGATTTTATTCAGAAATTATGCAGAAGTGACAATAATAGTAAAGATTTTAAGTACAAACTAAAAGCATCATTGGAGCTTATTAAAAAAGCAAAATTAGCAGTTAATATAAAATCAAAATGGAGCTATGAAATAACAACTAAAAACTTCTTATTTGTTTACCCGAAAGGTAAAACAAAGAAACAATTAAGTTTATTGTAGACATATGACGGATCAGCGACCAACTAGTGACGGATCAGCGACCAACTAGTGACGGATCAGCGACCAACTAGTGACGGATCAGCGACCAACATAATGACGGATCAGCGACCAATATTATTATAAACCACAACATTTGCAGTACCCTACAGAATCCCTAATCCTCTATTTAATCCTTTATATAATCATCGCGCAAGAGGTGTTTTTTTAAACATGTGTTTTTAGGCGCTCATTTTTTAATCCAAATTTAATACAGTGCATGTCGCCCGAACTCCTATGTCGTTCGCCCGCCCTAAGCCACATGCACTGTTAAATCTTAATTCGCTCCGCTCATGATTGATTTTAAATATTTTTGTTGAGATATCTACAGATTTTAGGCTTAACTTTTGAATTAAAGGTTAATGTTAGTTAAGGCACGAGGGGGATTTGGCTTAACTCGAGATTAAACCGCGATATAAGCCTGTTTTTCTACTGATAGCTCGTATACATGGGGGTTCGACGAGCTCACCCCCATACCCCCGTTATTTATTTGCGCTATCCTTGATTAAACTCTTTGGTGAATTCCAATATTGATCACAACGTATGCTTTGATTTGTAAAACTGGCAAATCCTTGTTTGAGTTTACAGCTTGAATTGACATACCTCACAAAGTTATCACTATCGTTTAAACCTTTGCGATAGGTTTCTAAGAGTTTCTCTTTTTCGTAGCTACCAGTTATCATAGCAGGAACTTCAAAATACCAGGTAGTCCACATGCCTATGATTAAGCCCCAGAGCAAGGCTAGTACAAACAGCCATATGTTGAGTTTTTTTCCAGCTCCATTAGACAGCAGGTTGTTGTTGCGTTCTATAGCTAAGTTCTGTTCGGCAACTTTATCACGTAGACCTTTGAAATCAAAATTCTCAACTGCACGATTTAAGGCGTTTTTAGCGCTTGTTTCTATGCTGGATGTATCCATGATAGGCTTTAGGGTAGAAAATCGCGCTAAGGTGGCTTTCTGTTCGTCTACGAGCTTCTCTAGTTGTGTTGTGTCGATCGTTTTTTTGGTGTTTGCAAAATTAACGAGGAATTGGTCTTGGATTTCCTTTTGTTTTTTAAGAAAAGCTTTGATTAGGGTTTCATCATCAAGTTTCTGGTTATGCTGATTGTCCATCTTGTTCTTCTTCTAAAAACTTCTTACCTTGGTTTTTGTAAAATTCTAACCAATTAGGTTTTTTATCAGCGGTTAACCCAAAGCCATTAGTGGTTAATTCTTGTTTGGTTTTAATCAGTATACCGATAAGAACTTTTTTTAAATCACTGTTATCGGCAATCTTGTCAAATTCATCGGCGCTAAATACTAGAGGTACTAAGCCACCCCAATCATATATTTTTTTATTGCGGAGTTTGCGAGCCTGCGTTTTTAGTTCTTTATCACGTTCACGTTCAATTTGTTTAGCTAATTTTTCTTTAGCTTTTAATTGTTGTTGCTCTAATCGTTTAAATTGTAGTTCAAGTTGTTTAATGGTTAGTTTCTTTGTTGCTATTTTATCGTTAATGTCTTGGTTATTATCTGTCATGCTGAGTTCTCCATAGTGTGTTATTGATTACATTGAGGTGTAAAGTTTATACAATGAGTTATTTTACAATAGAGTGAGATATCTTTTGGTATAATTGTGCTGATATTTAAGATACAAGCAAAGTACTCGTAGCGAAGTTATGAGATAAGAGCGCACTTTACGCCTTGTTTCACAAAGCAGTGCGTTACTTTTTACAAAAGTAACAAATTAGGACAGATAAAAATGGCAATATACACAATGCAAATAAAAACAGTTAGCCGAAGTAGTGGACACAGTGCAACAGCTAAAATTGCATATAATTGCCGTGATAAAATCACAGATATGCGCACTGGTGAAATACACAAATATAACAGTGCTAAAATGTCCAAAGACTTGGTTCATTCAGAAATCACACATAAAGATTTAACACTAGATAAAAAAGAACGTTCCGAGATTTGGAACAATGCTGAACTTGCTGAAAACCGCAAGGATAGTAGAACAGCAAGAGAGTATGTTATAGCATTGCCAAAAGAACTAAGTACTGAGCAAAACATAGAA
>SSGX01000022.1 GCA_008017155.1 Neisseriales bacterium
GCATGAATAGAAATATCACTAACAGGTTGATCACTTTTATTCTCAAGGTAGAATCTTGCTTGTCCAGCATCGATACCTTTATCAATTACCAGAGCTGAATCAGCGATAACTTCAATAAGATGGTTACCGTTATTCAGACTATTTGTGGATGAGGAGTCAGCAGGATGATTCATTCCACATGATGCAAGCAATAAAGCATTTCCTGCTATTAGTAATCTGGTTTTTTTTAACATTTGACACAACCCCAAAAAATATTCTAATGTTTTTTTAATCATAGACTCTTTATTATAAAAATAAGGTCTGATTAATATAACGAGTATGTCATTGTAATATTTTATAAGAAGAATTAATATCAAAGAATTTCTATACTAAGTATAGAAATTCTTTGATATTAATCTTATGTCAAATCTCAATTTGTTGGATGAGTTATAAAAGACTTCTATTTAAAATATAACCCCTTAGAAAAACTAAGAGGTTATATTAAATGCTAAAAGAAAAATGAAAAAGTGATTAGACTTTGAGGGGAGGATATATCTTATTTAGTAAGATTATAATTCTTAGGAACAGGAAGACCACGAGCAGCTAACATAGAATTTAATTGTGCAGGATCATCAGTAATTATCCCATCTACACCCCATTTAATCAGCTTATCTACAATAACCGGATCAAAAGCGGATCCTGAATTTTCAGGCCAAGTCCAAACTACAACTTTCAGTCCCAACTTATGCGCTTCATCAAGATCTTCTTTAGTTAATGCTGTATCTTGCGGTTCATAACATGAACCACCCAACGCTTTAATCATCTTAGGTATAGAATTGCCATAATCTTTCAATAGTTTTCCACCACTCCATAATCCAGCTTGTTTCGGATCAGAAGAATGCATTCGTTCTATATCATCTCCACCAACCAGAAACGCAAGCTTAATTTTCGGATTTAATTTATGTAGCTCATATAACGGAACCCAATCAAAGGACTGTATTTCAGCTCGCTCAACTAGATTATTTTTAACAAGGAACTGATTTACCTTAGTCGCAAACTCTTTTGGTGAAACAGTCCAGTTTGGATGTTCTGGATCATTCTTAATTTCAATCTGGAAATCAACCTGATTATCTGTAATCTTATTGACATAATCAGCTACCTCTTGCAATGTTGGCATGCGTGTACCATCAACCGGATATTGTTCAGAGAAATATTTGGCGTATGGACTTGCTGGATTTAGTTTTCCTGCATCATATTTTTGCAATTGTGCTAAAGTAAGATTTTTTACCAAATATGGCTGGATATTTTTATCAATTCCTCCCGGAGCACTTTCTAGGCTTTTATAGAATTCCTGTTTACTATTTGCCCAAAACTTACCATCTTTACGTAAAATATCCGGATTTAGCCAAATATCATGATCAATCAAAATTACCCCATCTTTAGTAATTCCAATATCCATATCAACCCAGTTCGTTCCAACCGCAAGCCCTGTCTTATAAGCTGGCATTGTATTTTCTGGAGAAAAACTGCGTGCACCACGATGTGCATACACTTCAACAAATGGCTTTTTTGAATCTATATGCGGCTTACCAGCAATAATCGGATAACTAGAATCAGCAAATGACATTGTAGCGATAACTCCCAAATAAACAGATAATATAGTTTTTAACATGACTCATTTCCTCTTCTAATATTTTTCAGAAATAATTATAACTGAACTTATCTTATTATAAACAATTAAACTAGAGAAGTTATTAAATCAGAAGAAAATAATAATTATTTCAGTTGGGTATAACGGCTAGCGCTCAAGTATAATAGTGATTGGACCATCATTGATTAGTTCAACCTGCATATCGGCACCAAATATTCCTGATTCAACTGGAATATCATTTGCTTTTAATTTATCAATAAAATACTCATAAAGGGGTTTAGCAATCTCTGGGCGGGCGGCACTAGTAAACGAGGGGCGATTACCCTTTTCTGCTTCTGCGTATAAGGTAAATTGGGATATAAGCAGAATACTCCCAGCAATATCTTTTACTGAAAGATTAAGTTTATCTTCAGAATCAGAGAAGATTCGCATATTAATGATTTTATTGACAAGCCAATCACATTGATCTTTAGTATCATCATGGGTAATCCCAAGTAAAATCAACAATCCCTGATTTATTTCTCCAACTATTTCATCTGCAACTCTAACTGAAGATGATTTTACGCGCTGAATTACAACCTTCATTTAGTTTCTCTTATTAATTGCTTTGTCGTTTCCGGAGTTTTTTTCAGCTGATTAGCGCCGCGGGTAACATTAAAAATACTTACCTTTAATTTAGCTGCTATTTCACGGTGAGTGAGATTACCATGAATGAGTTCTTTTAATATCATATAACGGGCAGCTATTTTTTCACATTCGGCAGGTGTCAAAGTAAGTTCAAACAGTTCCTGTAACTCAGCTACAGACTCAATTAGTTGACAATTAGAGATAAAATCATTCCAAGCAGAGTTTTCTTTCATTTATTACTTTCTAGGATAAGTATTATAAATCCTAATGAATATTATCACAGTCATAATGATACACAAATTTACCATCTTATGCGATTGATTTTAATTAGGAGAAAGAACTTTGATGATACAAAAAGAAAAAGCAGCTCATTAAATGAGCTGCAAAGGGGTAAACTTACATTAAAAGAGCTAGCAGTCTGTTTTCAAGGGAAGGTCTACATTATCCAAGCTATCGTCATTCACCTATGCTATTTTTAGCTTCAGCGCTTTTCGTTACCTTGGAAAACTGCCCTGCTCTAATAATGCAAGTACGATATGATAACCCACCTTCATTGCATATTGCAACATTTAACACTAAAAAAATATTATTTTTTTAAAAAATTCACCAATAAATTAGTTATATTTTTGTAAAAAACAATCATATCAGATTGTTATATAGATAAAAAACTTACCATTTTTTAGGTAAGTTAGTCAATATAATTCATTAAAATTAATGTTTTTTATACAATAAGGGAAATTCTGGCTATTAATAACCATAATTAACTGTAAAATAATTCTTTAAATTTGGCTCAAATTTTGCAAATAGATGGGAAACAATGAAAACAATTCTTTTAAGTGGCGCTTCTGGTTTTATCGCATCTAATTTCAGAAAGCAATTTCATAATGAATATAAATTTATACTACTAAGCCAGCACAAAAATGCTTCCAGTATCACTCTAAATGAACTTGAAAATACCCCAGAACTGATTAGATCTATTGATATAGTAATTAATCTTGCTGGAGCAAATATTGGAGCCAAGCGCTGGACTACACAAAGAAAGCAGGAACTACTTGAAAGTAGAATCTCAACCACTAAGAATCTAGTACGCTTATTTAATGAATATAATTCGGAAATACATTTTATCTCAGCCAGTGCCATCGGAATCTATCATCCTAACCAAGAGAATAAAGAAACTGAAAGTATTGACTATAGCAATTATGAAAATTTCTCACAGGAAATCACCAAAAAATGGGAAACTGAAGCTTTAAAATTTAAAGGCAACTTAACTATTACCCGCTTCGGGGTAGTTTTGGCTAGTAATGGCGGAGCTTTTCCACAAATGTTACGTCCTTTTTTATTTGGAGCTGGAGGAAAACTGGGAAATGGGCAGCAGTATTTCCCATGGATTGCACTAACAGACTTACTCAATGCCTTAAAGCATATAATTGATAATAAGTTGACTGGTATCTATACTCTGGTTGCGCCAGAATTAATTACAAATGCAGAATTAACCAAGCACATAGCACAGACATGGAAGCGTCCAGCTTGGTTTAATCTTCCACAATCAGTAATTAGATTAATTTTTGGTCAAATGGGGCAGGAATTATTTTTAAATAGTATCAAGATTTCTCCAGATAAGTTGATTGCTAGTCGATTCAAATTTAATTATCCGAGTATTGCTGAATGTCTAACTGCAATAAAAAAACAGGAATTTTAATATCATGCAAAAGATAATTAAGTGTTTTTCTATACTTTTTTTAGTTTCTATTCACTATTCATATGCAGCTGCCTATATACCAGAATCTGGAGACTTTCTTTTTCAGGATCTGAATTGTGGTTCAATGTGTGATGGTATTGATAGTGTTACCAGAGGGTATGATAATACTTATGTTTCTCATGTAGGAATGATTATCAATACTAATCCACCAGAAGTCATTGAGGCTGTATCAAATGGAGTAGAGATTACACCATTGGCAAAATTTCTCCAGCGTAGTCTTGATTCAGAAAGTAAGCCACGAGTCATGGTTGGCAGACTAAAACCAGCCTACAAGAAACTGATACCAGATGCTATATCCATTGCCAAAGAGCAAATTGGTAAGCCTTATAATAGTAGTTTTATCCCAGCACGGGGAAAAGCTTTCTACTGCTCAGAATTATTTGATTACTCGTTTAAAGCAGCAAATAATAATCAGCCATTTTTCCATCCAGCACCGATGAATTTCACTGATGGTAAATCGAGCAAAATTCTTCCACTCTGGCAAGATTATTACAAGCCCTTACATATCAAAGCACCTCAAGGAGTTTTAGGTACTAACCCCGGAGCAATGTCCAGGGAAAGTATGATAGAAATAATTTATTTTTATGGAAAGCCGCGCCAGCATTAATTATACTGATTAGCTTCCCAACTGCCATACATAGGGTTTGGCAGGATAAAGTAACCTTTACCAAACATGCCAAATTCGCTGCTATTTTCATCGAGAGAATTTGCCTCATTTTGTTTGAATTTAGGGAAGTCTTGAATATTATCGCCAAAATAGGCAATCACTTTATGTGCGGGTAATTTATTTGACCAAACCATTTGTTTAGCATCATAATTACCAGTATTTATGGCATTAAAGCGTGGGTTTTTATTACTTGGCGTTTTAGAGTCACGGCGATTTGCCAAAACTACTTGATCAAAATAAATTTTCTCATGTTTTAGATTTTGGATAGTAGTATCCAGTACGCTACCAGTTTCATCTTTAAATGATCCATCACGATTTGAAACCAGTGAGACATAACCACCAAGATCATGAACTAGTTGGGTAAATTTGGCTACGCCAGGCAATGCAGTAGATTTCATCGGATTTGCTACATAGTGACTAAAATCTGATTCACTGCTTGCCAGTTGAGCGCATTCCCGAAAGTACCATGAATTATCCAGTGTTGTTTCATCAATATCAAGTACTACACCCCAGCTTTTCGCTTTTGGATGGTTTGATTTAACCCATTCACTGACATAATTTGTCCCGATCAAAAAAGCCTGATTATAAAGAGCTTTTTTCTCTGCCGAATCACGATACCATTTAACAGCCTGTTTTATATTTTGCTGCTTCGCTTCTGGTGAACAAATATTATCAGCATAACAATTGATACTACTCAAGATAAATAACGAGGTTAATATTCTTTTCATTCGATCTTCCTTTGTGGTTAATTTTAAGAGACTATTATAGTTTGCAGGGTTTATTAAATCAAAGCAAATTTAATAAAACTAGATTTTTAATAAATTATTATTAAATTACAAACAGATAAATAGATAGATTAATCTACAAGAGAGGTTTATTTAGGCAAAAATGAAGCAGGCTAAGAAGCCTGCTTGTAATTTAAAACTAATTTAATCAACATATACATCTGATTCGGTATAATCTTTGTCACCTGGCTTAACTAAGTTAACCACTTGAGTAACACCTTCCATCGCATAAATACCATTTATTGCCTTATTTAGTGCAGTTAAATTACCAAGATTACTTCCCATAATGTAAACTACTCCATCGACAGCATTTACCCTCACGTATTGAGCATCAATGTCACTTTGCGATTTAATTCTTGCCATTGCCTTACTAGCCAATGAAGAATTAGAGTTTAGTACTGGCTTATTAGCATTTATCGTTAGATAATTATCAACCGATTTAACATATGGGATCTGTTTTGCAATAGCCGCAGCACGAGTTTTATCACTACTACTAGGAACTTGACCTACCAACAATACTTCTCCAGAATAGGCGGTTATATCAATTGCATTACCTGGGATTTGTGTTTTATATAAGCTTTTCAGTTTATTTTGTAGATCTTTATCATCTTTTGCTTGATTATCAGCATCTGTATAGTATGGTGCTGTTAATTCGGATGATACTTTATACGCAGCTTGAGTAGAACACGATGTTATCGTCAGCATTGAGATTAATATTGTAATTAAAGAAGATGTTACCCGCATATCGAATGATTACCTTTGAAAGAATCTATTATAAATATTATATTGGACATATTCTATCATAAACCCACAAATAAGAATAAAATTTACTCTCTAGCATTATTATTGATACGAGCATGAGATAAGATAAGTGTTGCATTTTTGCGAAAAATACACATTTAGGGTAAATAATAGGCTATAATTATGCACTTTTTAAATTTTTGGAGAAAAAAATGTTAGACATCAATGAAAAAAAAGTTTGTGCCATTCTTGATAAAATTATAGCTCATGAACTAGCTGGTGTTAGCCGCTATACTCATTACAGCTTAATGGTTTATGGTTTAGAGCGTCTTTCTTTGGTTGGTTATTTTAAAGGTCACGCTACTGAATCCCTTGATCATGCGTTAAAAGCAGGTGAATTGATGACTGGTTTAGGTGGGCATCCAACTTTAGAAACAGAGTCAATCAAAGAGTCAAATAAACATGATTTACAAACTATCATTAAAGAATCAATTGAACATGAAACTAAAGCAGCTAAGCTTTACCATGAATTATTAGATGAAGTGAAAGATAAATCAGTTTATCTTGAAGACTATGCACGTGGTATGATAGGTTCTGAAGAGCAACACGTTCTTGACATGCGTAAAATTGTTAAAAAATAATTTTCCACGCTAAAAGATTTATTTATAGGGGTAGATTTTTCTGCCCCTATATTTTTTCAATCATCTTATGCACTTTTTTCTAAATCATTGTCTGATAAATTCTCAAAAATTTTATAAATATAATCTATAAATAACTTATATCTTGCATCATTTTCATTAATGTTGCGCATAAGATAATAATCAATAAATCCAGTATGATATTCTGGAAATAACTGTATCAGTTTACCTGACTTTATCTCTGAAGCTACCAGATAGCGCGGCAAATCAGCAATTCCCTGATGGTTGACGACAAAAGATTTTGATTCAACATAACTGGGTAAAACTACCTTTGATTGTATTTTTACTTCAAGATAATCATCGTCATCTGATCGGTAAAATCTAATCTTATTATTTGGTAATCCTTTTGAATCAGGTTTACAAACGATTAAATGCTGATTACATTCGTCAATATTATCCAGTAGTCCATAATTTAGTACGTATTCAGGAGTACAAACTAATACTGTTTGAGTGTGTCCAATTCTCTTAATCTTCTGAGCTTGTTGCATTGGTGCGTAATCAATGATTGCAAGATCATATAACTCTCGTTTCATATTGAATTTATTGAAATTATGTATAATATTTAGCTCTAACTCAGGATACTTTAATAACAGCTTTGTAAGTCGAGGAATTAAAACATCATTTGCAAAAGTAAATGGCAAAACCACATTTAATTTTCCTGCAACTTTGGCTTCATTATCTTCAAATAAATCATTTAATTTTTGCTCATAACTTTTAAAACAGTTATAAAAAAATTTACCATCTTCAGTCAATGAAACCCCTTTTGGGCTTCTAATTAAAAGAGCCTTACCAATCTTTGCTTCGAGTGCATCAATCTTTCTTGCTGCAGTAGTATGCGGAATAGATAGCTTTTTTTCGGCAGCAAGAATACTTCCTGCATCAACAACTTTTAAAAAAAGCAAAATATCATCTATCATTCTTATCCCTTAGAAAATAAAATCTTTTAATTTGTTGGACAAATACCGATTTTATCTATCTGTTGTTTAATTTCAGCTTCTATTCCTTTAAATGAGTTATATAGTTTCAAACCATAATCAGTTAACGAAATTTTTCCGTATCCTCGGTGAATAAGGGCATGATTTAATTTCTTCTCAAGCCACGTTATTTTTCTTGAAATAGTAGATTGGGCAATTCCTAATTTATCGGCAGCATTAGCAACTTTACCAGCCTCTACAACTTTAATAAAGAAACAGATTTCACTATACATGGTAAACTCCCTTAAGTTAGGTTTATATGTTAACGAGACATGGTTTGTCTGTGTATTTGTTATCTCTCAGGCACGTATAATACTATATCCCATTTTCGATTGGTTTCCCACTTTTGCAAAGTTTATTCCCAAATTTGCAAACCATAATTTATCTTAGATAAGCAAAAAATTATCGATATAATTAAGGTAAATTGGATACTGACATTTATAGATAAAAGATTTGAATAGGGAAAAAATATTTTTAATCAAATCTGATCGTTATTAATTGAAGCTAGGATGTGGATATTAGTGTTGAAGATAGATCAAAGATTAAGATAGTAAAAGCTTGCCCCTGCATGGAGCAGGGGCTTTTTGATTTTCTAATTAGCGCACGCAGCTGGTGCTTCTAAGTTAATACCATTAGGATAGCCACGATAATGGATACCATAAATCGTAGATAAATATGCTAGGAATCCTTGATAATTCCCTGACTGAGTCATATTACCGCAACCAAGACGATGTGCCAGGCTTTGCCAATTTGGATATTGTGCAGTAGCATTATTTCCATTGGTAATTGATGCTGGAGACCATGCAGCTTCAGCAAGCCCAGCCATCTTTGGAGTTGCCATATAAATCAAATGCTGATAACTTGGCATATTTTCAGACCAAAGAGTCCCTTCAAGTCCCTTAATATTCGACTGATACTGAGTGCTAATAGCAGCAATAGTATTAGTAACACTGATCGCGCTTTTTAAAGCAGAATAAGTATTTGACCAAGAAGTTGCCCAATAAAATCCAGGTTCATAAATAGAAGGTGTATACACCAAATCAAAATATGTTTCATCTGAATAGTCAAGAACTACAGGATATCCAGCCTCAGCAAGTGTCACAGCCTGGGGTTGTCCTTGCGTTGAATTATTCCACACCCAAACATGTCCAACCTGATTTGCTGGAACAATATTTACTCCTAATTCAGACTCATTCGTTTGGATGAATTGTTGCCATCCTGAGATAACAAGATTGGTATTTTGCGCAGCAAATTTCTTAAAGAATAAATGCTCTTTTTCTAAAGCATTAAGTAAAGCAAATTCAGTATTTTGTGCACAACTACTATTTTGTGGAGTGTACCATGTTTGATCCGCAACTTCATCTCCGCCAACACTGATTTCATTAGCAATAAGATAAGAATTATTTAGTGGCTGTTGTCCTGAAAATAAACTGTTTAAGTAGCTATATAACTGATTATAGCTTTGGGTAAATTTCTGACCAACACTTATATTTGTTCCATAGGTACAAACAGGTAAAGCATCATCGGTATATCCCTCATTAGTAAAATACTGTGAGTGATCATTTGGATCAATAAAATCAGTAGGAAAAGCTTTAATTAGCGCACGGGCATGACCCGGACTATCTATTTCAGGAATAATAGTAATATTTCTCGAATTAGCATATTCAATAATATTCCTTATGTCTGCCTGCGTGTATGAGCCACTATATAAAGAGTCTACTGTTGGATATGATAAGTTTAGATAATTGGTTGGATCTAGGTTAGACTGAATAAGCATCATTCCATTCATACCCTGTCCATAACCTCGTGAACCCAAAATATTATTTGATTGTATTGCAATCCGAGTTCCTTCATCATCAGATAAATGCCAATGAAGAGTATTTAATTTATGGGTAGCTACAATATCAATTAAACTCTCAACTTCATTCAGACTAAAAAAATGGCGAGAACTATCAAGCAAAATTCCTCGATAAGCAAACCGTGGATAATCGATAATTGTAGATTGCTGAATACCCGCACGTCTAGCGTTCCAAAGCTGTCTTAGTGTTTGCAGGGCATAAAATGCTCCTGAATTATTTAATACTTTAATAACAATACTCTTATTATCAATTATAATCTGATAACCTTCAGGATTACTTTCGATTAAGGATTGTTGATTACCAATTGGTTCAATAATAATACCAGTTGTTGCTGTCGTTGAATTATCAATATTTGCTGTAATACCAAGATCATTAGCAAGGTCTTGTTTAAAAAACTCGGCAACAACATTATTTGCGTTTAATCCATTATGTATTGTGATACCATTGCTAATTACATAATTACCTGTTCCTAAGGTATAACTTACTGGAGAAGGTACAATAATACTACTTTCTTGATTCAGATTAGTATTAGTATTCCAATTATTTTGGTTATAACTGGCTATAGCCTGCTGGTTTGCCGATTCACTAATATTCAAATTATAAATTGAGCTTTCTGTTGGAGTATTTAAAACTTCTCCGTTCACAATAAAAAATAAATTCTGTGGCGCAGAAGAAAGGTTATTTAATGACCACTGATTACTATTAACTATTTGAACTTGATAACTATTTCCTGCGACTAATGGAAATGGTGTAGTTGGCGCAAGAATATTGGTATAACCTGCACTTAAATCATTTTCTGTTACCGCTGATGCTTTAAGATATTCTAAAGTCGCACACGGTGTCCCTTGCGGAACCTGACAGACTTTCATCATCATTTGAGTATTTGCATTATTTTTTGACTCAAAAGGATTAGGGTCAATATAAGTATAAAAGGTTCTTGCTACATAAAAGCCAACTTGCCACGAATTAATCGTTTGACTTGCATCAAAATTTATATACGTAGAAAATAAGCTCTGGCTAAAATCATTATTATAAGGCGCCGTACTTATACTTGTTATTGTCGGTGGCGCTACACCATTACTACTATTACTGCTACCCCCATTACAAGCCGTTAGCAAAGTTACTAGACAAAGAGAATAAAGAATTTTCCGCATATTTATATACCTTCCTAAATAATATTTCTTGGCTATCAATATAAAAGAAACCAACCTAAATAGAGTGTTTAAAAAATTAATATATTGCCTAGCTAAAAGCTTATAATCACACAAACAAGGATAAACTCAAATTAATAGATAACAATACGTTACAAACTTAGCGAGCTTAAAAATACGTTTTATTTAGCAGAGGAAGCAGTTGTTGTATTTTGTTTAGCTACCTTACATTTGTAAAGCTTACTATTCTTGTAAAAACACTCCATCTTCACACCCTGATCAGTCGTAAATCTAACTCTCGCCAAATTAGTTACATCATCATCACTAGTCGCTTCATCTACAGGATCAACTGGCTGATTATTGTATGAATTAACCCCTTGATTCCCGCCAACTATATCTTGACTATATTTGACTTTGTAGTTCTTACAGTTATTTTGAATTACCGACTCAGTTGTATTCGAATTGATTTTGACTTTATTGCAAGAGTAGTTTGAGGCGTTCAAATTAATTGTTGTATAAGCATTTGCTTTTAAAATAATAATACCTAATAATGATAATAATTTAATTGTTTTCATATTAAAATCCCTATAAATTAATATAAATATTCAGTCATGAATAATGTAGTCCAAAGATCACTTGCAGGAACTGCAGTAGATGAATTATACGGAGTATAAGCTTGATTCCACATATATCCATAAACACCAAAGAACTTCAAGCCAGGAATTTGTTTAACTTTATAATTGAAGACTAAATCAAACTCTTGATCTGGATTTGAGGTACCTAATGTACTATTAGCTGGCTGCCCAACAGTATTTACTACTTGCGAGTAAGCTGGTGAAATAGACATGGTGTTATCCATCAAACTAATTGTAGCAGTAATATTATACATTTGTCCAGAAGAAGCCTTTTGAACCAGACTCGTCATCCACGAATTAGCGTACATTGGATCAACGTTTTCATTATAAGTATATGGAGATACAATTGCACCGTGACCAAAAGCATCTTCAGGTCCCCACACATTCTCATAACCAAAAGATAAATTTAGCCAGCTATAATTGAATGCTGCTTTTGCACCAGCAAAGTTACTATTAATATTACCCAGATTAGCACTAGTAATTGCATTTGTCGAGTTACCCCACTCAGTTCCACCCTGTGCTGAAACTGTGAAATAAGTCTTAGAACCTTTATCTACATCAAACCGAATTGAGTTATCAGCATATACTAAAGTTGCATAATTATCAAACTGGTACGACCATGCTCGGACATTATACATATTATCAGGAGTAAAGTAGCTAACCCCTAGTGCTAATGTACCGTTTGACCCCTGATTTATCCCAGTACTAATTCCCTGTATTGAACCCGGATTATATAGAGTGTTTCCTGTGAAACCACTATACCCGGGATAGTTTGCACCATTAAATGCTATTCCCGTGATAAGCCATCCACCGCCAGGATTGACGTTTACTGAAGCGCCCTGATAGGTAACTGCTGAAGACTGATCAGAATAATAGCTGGCAGCAAGCCACGGGCTATTATTGATCCCGATAAAACCAACATCTGCCTGAACAATATGACTATATTGGTACTCAAGAAACCCTTCGGTTAAAGCATAATATGGTTCTGAAGCCATGAAAACATAGGGGCGAAATCCACTACTAGTATTTTGATTTTGAATAAATGGATTTCCTGCAACAAAAGTTCCACCAACTGAAAAACCAGCTACTGATCCAGTTTGTCCAAAAATACCTCCTGAGACATTGTA
>SSGX01000007.1 GCA_008017155.1 Neisseriales bacterium
AATAAATGTATGAAATAACTCATTAAGTTTCGAATTAAAAAATATACAAAAATTTACAACTTGAGAAATAAAAAATTTGAAAATTTCCCAAAGAAATAATTTTTTGTTTATCGCTTTGTATGTATGAACTATGCAGATTAATTAATGGCGCCTCCAATTTAATTGCAATTTTTAATTTAAAAGCATCAGAAGAGCATCTAGACCAAAAAATTTCAACCCTTATTAAATTGATTTGTCAGACATATTTAATAAAATTGTTGATTACACCAAATAGATAACATTTATAAGTTACTGATCATCAAAAGATGCAAAGTAGTTAAGCATCTACTTTTTACAAACTATATACGGGTAGGAAACAATACTTATATAATAATTAAAATATATTTATTCATGAAGGAAACGAATAAACAAATATTGCAAAGAAAGATGAAAATGAGGAGACTTTTTCGGCTCAGGCAGCGGGAGATTATGATGGAGAAATTGCACCAGGAGAAAATGGAGGATGTGTACTTGGAAAGTGGTGGACGAGAAAAATAAAAGAAAATGAGGGATCAGTTTTATGATGTTTTGTGATGCTTTATTTCTTATTAGGGTATTTGTTTAAGTTTGTATGTTATTCCTATTTGCTTATATCCAATTATTATTGAAATCCATTTGAAAATATACACACACAAGTTACACCACTCTCGCAATTATTTCGAATCCAATCCAATTTATACCCTCATTTCCCTGCATTTATAATCCCCACTAAAAATCCAACATTATTAATCCATATTATCCTCCGATTGCCATTCATTTCCTTTTAAAATAATCCGAATTTCAAAATTAGCAGTTAATTGCTTGAAATCACCATGAGAGTATGAAACTGTCTGAACTGTTTTTGGAAAATAAAAAAATATTTGTCGATTATTTATTGGCATTATTAATGTTAAAAAATTATGAAAATTATAATCATGATATTATTCCATTTTCGTATTTTTATATATTTTTTAGGATCTACTTTAAGGCTGTTTTGGATTTTAGCTGCTAGGGGAAATTTGTGAAGGTTATTTTATTTTCGAAGTTTAAGTAGTGCTAGAAATTTAGCCATTTTGACATTACTAGCCAAACTGGGGGAATGCTACGCTATTCGGGGTTCTCCCTTGCCTTCATCTACAATTTATTTATCGAATTTTTCAAAATTTTATAGCAAACTTTTATAGAATTGTCCAAATCAGCGAAAACACTGCATTTTCTCTTACAATCTTTCTTCTATATCATGGGATACACATCTTTTTTCTAGAATCTCAACTTACTTTATTTGAAATAAGACTTACTGGCTTAAAAATCAGTAAGAATTTATTGGTATATTTATGGGGAAGGCTGGTATTCTTTGTAAACATTTTAGGTGAACAAGTAAGAGTACTCCTTAGAGTTCTGGACTATTTAAAGGGCCATGGACATGTTAGAAAACTGGTATTTTATCATGAAATATGCAAAAAAATAGTTTTTTTAGGACTCTATTGAGATAACTTTGCGAGCTTTCCAAAATTACTTCGTAATCCAATTACTGATATTTGTCAAAGAACAGAGATAACTCAAAAATTCTTCTATATTTTATATAGGTGGTTCTAAAACCCTTGACAATGATATTTCCCTCCAAGTTGCCCTCTCAGCATCCTCAAATACCAAACTCATGCTCAAAAGCTTATGAACCCGAGAATCTATTTTTTATTTGATTATAATTTTCTTGTTTTCTGTTAATTCCTTGATTTTCGCCAAAGTCTGAGCAACAGTGATTTCTGAGAAGGGATGAAGCCCAAAATATAAAGAATACACAAGACAACCTAAAGCCCAGACATCACATCTGGCCGAATAAGGTAACCCCATTAGTTCTTGAGGTGATGAATAATTAGCTGTACCCTTATCATAAGAAAGATTGTATAACTTTGACAAGAATGATTCTTGAAGTTTGGTGGCACAACCGAAATCGGCAATTTTTACAATTTAGTTTTAATTGACTAGAATATTTTATGGTTTGAGGTCGCGATGGATAATTCCATGAATATTCATTATGATAAAAGCTTTGACTATCTGTTTCACTATTTTGAGCAATTATTCAATCGTAAGTTTCTTTTCCTATTCTAACAGATGCGTTTATAAGTCTCCTTTCTGACAGTACTCCATCAGTATTTGTAGAGTTTCAACCCCATCAAATTTAGAATCAACAATCTTGACAACATGCTCGTGATTGATATTCGACATAACCTATATTTCTTTGAGTGCCTGATCAATGACAAAAGGATTAACCCGAACTTCCTTCAAAGCATAAATTTCCTGGTTTTAAAACTAAACCAAGGAAACTGTTCCAAAGCTCCCCTCCCCCAACAACTGCTTGTACATGAACTTTTCAGATAGCATATTTGTTAGTATTGTTTTAAAGTTTTAATACAAAAATTATCAAGATTATTCTTATTTATATGTAAAGTATGATTAAATTGTTTATGGGGTATGGGATTTATATTTTTTTGGGTTTTGTAGTAATATAATTATAAATATAACAGAGATTTGGGTAGACCTGACTGTCAATGCTGATAATCGACAAATAACAATTTACTAATAACAAGAAACAACCCAAAAATAGTCCGGAATCGATCCTCAAAGATATAAAAAAAGCTACCTCATTCAATTTTCTGATCTCTGAAAAATAAGATAGTGTCGAATACTTGAGCAATCAAACAAATCCTCATCACCATACTCTATCCCCTCGAAGGCAGATTCCAGAACTTTTTTGGCCCAACTCCAAAAATATACGGTTCAATCAAAAACTCAAAAAGCAAGTTAATAAGCCTGTAACATCCAAAGCCTTACTTTTTAATAAAGAGCTACTCTAACAAAATATTTCCTCTCCTCCAAAAGGATCATCCTTTGTGCAGCACAACCGATTCGCCATAAAGCCTCACTCCAAAACCTCATATGCAAAAAATTTCGGATATTCCAAACTACCCTACCAAAATACCCTCAGTGTCCTCCCCGAGAAAAAGAAGCAATCATAAGTTCTATCTCCATCAGCAAAGAGCGAATTCCTCAAAATCATAAATAAGATATCTCCAGCTAATTCCTCTCCTGAGCTAAAACTGAAAAATCGCAACAAAAATGAAAGATTGGTTCTTGATAGGGAAAACAATAAAAATAAGGATGAGTCAATTGACAATTTCTATGATACTTTTTTCATCGAGAGGAAGAAACTGGGAGAGAGGGGGTTCGGGATGGGGAAATTGGCGAGTAAGTTTACAATTACTGATCGGGAGGATATTGCCATTATTAATAAATTTCAGAAAACTGTCAGATAGAACCGTGAGTTTTTTAATTTGAGGAGGCAACCTTCTAGGCTAGTAGAGTTTTCATAGGATTAGAATGCTCGGAATTCCCCTCAAACTGCGCAATCCAAATAAGCAAATATTCTACACATTGGGCAAATACCCTCCAAAAGAAATAGATCCATATCAATAAATGGCATATAACCATGGTAGAACACCCATATAAATCCAGAGGCCTAGCACAATTTACCCAAATGATCAACCATATATATAATATAACTACAACAAATATATAAGTTATGCAAACACATTTATCTCAGTATAATCGATTATTATACCAAAATTGATAAATTAACCTCCTGTTATAGGTGTTATAATAAGTAAAAATTCATTAATAATCCCCTAGATGATAATCCCATGAAGTAGCTTTTCAGTAATGCTGATGAAACTTTAAAAAAGTAAATTATTATGCATGATGATAAGATTTAATTAAAATTCAGCAATATATTATGAATACATAAATCTAATAACCAATACATTGCTATATAAGGTTGGTGAGCAAGCTGGATGTGGAGTTTAATTGGAAGGGATTGGCTGATGGCTGTGTGTTTGCTGGGATGCTTGCTCATGCCGCCGGTTTTAGGTTTGGCTTTGGGGAAATTTAGATTGCCCCCAATAATTGGATTCACAAACTTTCCAATATCAAGGCTATTGTGAAGAAAGTGGGCTAATATTTTTAGTATAAGCTCTTCAAGGGTATTAGAACTAATGATATAAATGTGATATAAATTGCCAAAAATAGTAACAAATAATAGTTGCTGAAGCTCTTTGAAATAGTGGTGGCCACTTTGACCTCAGCCCCAAACAGCCAATAGCACATAAGCCAACTAGCCACCCTCTCCCCCCCAACCCAACAATACTTCATCACCCAAATCCACAAAATCCTCTAAAACCGCATCCTGCCCATCTAAGTCTACCGCCAGGATAAACTCTACAACCAATTTCACGAACTCCAATTCTAAAATGCAATGCTCCTCAAAGAAATAGATTCCCTCATCCAGAAGAACACTCTCCTTACTCAATAACTGTAGTAATATAGGAAATATCATGAAGATTAGTCTTAATTGGAATTGGAGAGTGTTTAGTATGAAGAAGATAAGAAATATTGGAGGACTGTGAGGGAGAATTAGTGTTTGAGGGGGAAGGTTTGGGGGTTGGAGAGAGAGTTGAGAGGGAGTTTGGAGAGAAATTAGATGGATAGGGCCAAATTTGTGGAGGAGATGCAAATAATTAATGCTAGGGTGCTCAACCTGTCTCATCTCGAATAGACTCTATAAATATATAAAGAAAAATATAGCCAGATGAATGTTTTTGCAAAAGACAATAAAAAATGGGAGAAAGAAGTAATCAAGCTCAAACACAATATTGCGTAAAAATAGGGACATATCAAGAAACTGCAACTAAAACTAGATGAAGCCATTGAGCAGAACTATGGCCACCAAGAGAAATAAGTGTATTTGATGATGGAATTAGAGAAGAAATAGGTACATTTTCGGTAATTGGAAAAATAAGTTAAAAAATTAGCAAATGACTCCACTCAATGTTTCTCATTACCAGAGCAGACTATAGGCTCAGATTGCCACAGCATAGATCTAACTCAAAAACCTTCCCTTATTTCTGACTAATTTCTCGAGAACAAATAACTCAAAGGTAGCCTAGAAGAACTAAAGAAAAAAAATAGGGAGAATGGGCGCTAAAATAATAGGCTGATGAGGAAAATATAGAAATATGAGAGTTTGGAGAAGTAGAAAAAGAAATTGGAGAGAATGGTTGTGGATGCGCATTTGTCAAGGATTTAGGAAATATCTGTATTGGTGGCTGCTCTCGATCAGTTGTATCAGGATAGGGGGAAATCGAATGAAAAATTGTGATCTTTGTTTTCCTTATTTAGGTATACAAGTGCTATTTATTGAAGAAATGCGAACATAAAAATAATTATAGGATCATTGGTTATTATGAGGGTTACTTCTTTGTTATTTCCAGTGCATCAGCCATTATATTGTTGTATTGATATTCTTCTACATATCCTAGTTTTCTTAGTTCCATAGCTCCAATATCACATTTGGAGGCCAAGCCTCATACACCTCATCATGCACAACCTCCATAATCTAACAATCCACATTCTCCACAATCTTCTTCTCACTATAGCCTCTGGCCTCCAACCTCGGATACAGCCTATCATTGCTACACCTCAACAAAACAACTAAATCAAAGTACCTCAAAGGAAAGAAATCAGAACTATGAAATTCAACCATCAATCCTCCATTTTATATCTAATTCTTGTATTGTTATTAGATGTAATCGAGTACCATGTCATCATCGAATATGGGGACATTGAATTAGTTGTCGAATTACTTGTAGAGATGCTTTTAGTTGACGAGTTGGCCGATGTTTAGGTACTTGAAGGAGAGGGATTGGTTCAGGAGGGTTGCCATTGTGGTTTTGCCTGTGCCTGGAGTGCCTGTTATTAGGATGTTTGGGGTCGATCGGTTGTGGGTCGGGGCAGAATTTTATTAGTCCATCATTTTTATGTTGTTGTTGGATGTTATAACTATTTATTATACTCTATATTGGCAGATTATGGATAATAATGGATATTATTGATATTTATTCAATTCAAATCATAAACTAATGATTGATTCCCTCTTCATACCACAATCCCTCAGGATCAAACATCAACAACTCTCCAGTCGATTTAACTCTAAACATCAGATCCTTATCAATGAAATTCCTAGTAGCCCTATAAAACAACAAATCATTCAGATCCTTCTTATCAAAGTACTCAAGATCCTCGATGGAAATTCTGGTTGTTTTTATTCGTCCAAATGATCCAATTTTTTGATATATAATTTATTGGGTTTCAGGAATGAGTTACATTTTTGTTACGAAAGTATTTCCCAATTTTGTGTATGTGTTCTCAAATTAGTGAAAAATGTACGCGATAGAAAGCTAGATATGAGCCGATTGCCATGATACCCATCACAAACGGGTATTGAACTGTTCCCACAAATAATATTGGTAGTGCGAGTTCTGCGGATTTCAGTAAACGGACGGCTCTACCGGTGTTGAGTGAGTCGTAGATAGCAACCCCGTTTGGTGTGAGCCGAGGCAAATATATATTATCTGATTGGATTATTGTTTTGGTATCGCCTGCCAATTGCCCAATTTTACGAGCAACAGATATTCTACTTATAATCATAAATTACGGCAAATAGCTCATGAAGTTATACAGAGAAAATGGTTTTCTGTTTTTGATGTGCTCTGGGAAAAATGTTTTATGGTAATCTTCGAATTCGGGTACGTGCAGCCTGTCTCGCATTTCTGGGTCGCTGTTTTATGTGGGGGTTGTTGATTTAATGCTGCAGAACATGCGGGTCGCTGGGAGGAGATTTTTGGTGAAGGTAAGCATCATAATTTAAGTAATATTATAGAGATTCAATTAATTTATGTGATTAAGGACAAGATTTATTTAATTTCATAACATTACCCAATCTATAAAAATTGTGAACTCCTGGATAAATTGTCAAACTTATAGTAAAATATCAAGGCAATTTAAAGAATTAAATTGAAATATTTGTATAATCATATCAATAAAGAATATACTCACACATGAATTTCCTGTCTAATTTCTTCAAAGGCCCAAAAAACTCAGATATCGGTTGGGATCGAATTTCTTTTAAGGTAAATCTGTCTGAACGCATCCCACAATATTTCTAATCCACATCCGCCAAGGACATCTACGAAGAAGAGCTCACATCCAGCCACCCCCTCTACGCATAAATTTTCCCATAAGAAGTGGGTCTCGATAGTTATAGCAAGTCTTTCACCGAGTAAATGAATATAGATCAATAAATAAATTAATAAGAATTGATGTCTCCCCATAAAACTCGCTATTGGAAATATGTTGTGAAGGAAAATGATACAATATCTGGATTGGCTATCAGACTTGATATTAGTGAAAAATATTTGAGGTAGATTAATAATATTAGTGGGGTTTTGTATCCTGGGATGGTGATAAAGTTGCCTAAATCGGTCAATATGCAGTTACTTCTGTAATAGAAGTAGCCTGAGAATGTTCAGAAATTACGGATATCTGAGTTGCTCTCGACTTAGAAATCGACGATAAACCATAAATATGTTGTTTACTATATGGCAGGGCTTTCCGGTAACATCAAAGGAACTCTCACAATCAACTCAAATTACATAATTTTCAACCCTCTACTCGAATAGTCCTAAAACCTAAAAAAATTCACAATTGAAAAGCTTCTAAAATTCAATGTGCTCATTGAAATGTGCGATATCGAGCATGCCGAGAATATGAAAATTCCATAAATAGATTAATTTTCATCTGAGGGCCTGCCAATGGTGACCTGCATCATCCAATTCATGTTATACAGGGTGGGGGACAATCGAGTATAGAAGAAGTACAGGTAAAAGATAAAGAAATTGAAATTGTAGCATAAAGCCCTCGCTTCCATATCTTTCCTATTTTTAGATCATGAGAGTTCTGAGGGGATGTGCAATTAGGCTACAAATGTTGTTAATCAGGCCATTAAATAATACGAGGAGGATGAGAAGAATAAGAAGAGCTTGGATCCTGAGGAAGAGGAAAATAAGAAAAGATTGACTAATATACCCTTTTTTGATATTATCCAGCAATCTCTCAAATCCGAAAAAGAAATCGACCAACAAGAATACCAAGGATAGCAGCATATTATTCGGGAAAGTACTATATTGGGAACATTGAAGGGGCCATCAGATATTCTGACTGAAGAGCATTTCCAACATTTGGCCAAAGGTCTCCCCATGCTTTACAAGCTCTATAATTGGTAGAAATCCTATTCAATAAGGAGAGATGGGTCAGCATTTTCCACATTTCTAAACAAAACAAGAGGAATTGAACCTTCAATATTGCTCATAAAATAATATAAAGGTAATATCTTTGGAGCATTTTTGGTAGATGCAATTGAGGCTGGAAAAACAGGGAGGGGATAGATGTTTATTTTTACTTTTAGGGATGATTCAAATGTGCCTGAAATATATTATTGGACTACTAAAAACTAATTTTTTGTGAACTTGGACAAAGAAGTAGGTCTTGGGATCGGCATGGGTATGAAGTATGGCTTATTTGTGGACCGAACATTCGAAAAAGGCAGCTCGGCAAGCACTATAACATTCGGCAACCCAGACATGCTCTCCAAGAAATAAGATTTTTTAATAGACTAATTCTAAATTTGGGGAGTAGATTCCTCACTTTGATCAGCATACATGCTATGGATATATTCATATATATTGAACATAATACATTAAAATTATAATTTGTGGATATGTTGGATGATCATTCTTGAGAGGTGGTGAGAGGAATAAAATCCTATTTGTTCATCTATTTGGCAATAAATTATTGTAGTCTCTTAGTTTTGCCAAGTGCCTATTTTATACTTTGTTCATATTACTCGAATTATGAGTATGTTTGGATGCTGTTTGGGTTCAGTCTTGATTCTTTTATGAAAATACTGTCAAGTGCATTATTAACTTAGATTTCGGATTAATTTATATCAAGGGCATCATCTTATTACGAATTAAAGGATAAATCTTGTCTGTTTATGGGCTAATCCACATTAAATCTTGACTTACCGTACCCATAACTATAAGGATTCATATCTCCATAACTATTTCGGCTCTAATACCCATAATAATTGTTACTTCTTGATCCTTAAGCCCTTTAATCTGGACCCCTATACCCTTGAGCTCTATACTCCGAGCCCCCATATCCTTAAGCCCTATAATCTTGTCCCCTATACCCCGAAGCCCTATATTCTGAACCCCGATATCCCTCAGCCCTATACAAATTCTTTTCTTCCAATAACAGCTCTTCTTCAGGATTAGGATTGGACACATACTGAGTTTTCTGTGGAGATTTTATATAATTTTTGAAGGAATTGACAGACTCATAAGGAGAGGCATATAAATTTTTAGGGTAGTATTACTTAGGTTTGAAGTACTATTTGGAAAGTTTTGCTTTTTTGGGTGTTTTGTACTCAGAGTTGGGTTGGGCAACCTCAGCTGTGTTTAGTTCGGGGAGGGCGGGTTTGCAGAACAATCTTTGGTTCTTGTGGAGCTCTGCTAGCTCATTTGTTTTTATTATTGACAGTTACTGTTCCAGTAGTATAATCAGTTTCAGCAATATTTTCTATCTCTAGTGATCCCTGTTCTTACAGTTTTCTGATTTCTTCAACAAATCACTAACGCAGTTCATTGAACGCAATTTATTGGATGTCTATTTTTACTGTTTTTGTTTGACTCCGGCCTCACTAGATTCACAAGCCTTCGATAAAATCTTCCTCATTCTTTTATCCAGCTGGAGTGTATTGACACCCTCCTCCTGCGCGTAATATTCCCGAATATTACGACTCAACACACTCACAATGTTCAAATACTCAGCCAATCGGTTTTCAGGCATATCGATAGTTTTATATATTTATTTGATACTATTTAATAAAATTATTTTAAATATTTATTTTATTGTTATGTAGCATGAATTTATGTTTATGAGCAACTTATTTGATATATTATATAATAAATCATTTTTATTTTTCTTATACTTTATCTTCTTTATTTTGGGGCATTTCAACTCCTTCATCACAAACAATGTTTATGCGGTCTCCGAATTCGTTCATTTTGTAGCCCTAGCCATGAGGGAAATCATTTTTCCATTTTCCGCAATATAGGATCATTTTATTGTTTGCATATATTGTTCCTAAACCTTCTTTTTTGTTCTATGAATACTATCCCACATATTTACTACCTTATCGGTAGTGAAATTAACCAGTGCCATGCTTTTTTCCATTTTTGAACTATCCGATGTAGGTGCCTTTCGGGCCTTTAAGGGTGGCTTTCCCTTGAAATTTGGCTTATTAGTTGAATTTGCCTTAGTATACGAACTAGTAGCTTTGGGGTTCTGCCACTTCCCAAGGCCTTTAATTGCACTGGTACTTAAAACCTAAATTTTGTTTAATTTATGGGTTATATTTGAATATCCCTTAAACTCTCAAACCTTTATTATATAAACCTTGAAAACAATAGCCATTTCCTATTTACTGCCCCTTCCCATGAAAATCAGTTTTGAGAAACTCCCCTTCATAGCGATTAATCCCATCCCCAGAAATATAGACACCCCTCTTTAAAACCCCACTAACCAAATCTCCATAAATACAGTCTCCATTGACAAAAATATAGTGACCATTCCCATCCACAACTCCATTGGCAAACTCCCCCTAAAAAACCGAGCCATTTACAAAATAGATTTTGCCATACCCGTGAGGCTGTGAATTCTACCCTATGCTATTTTATCATTACTTAATTGATGGGTCCTTCGTAGATGTTGTCAGAGCGAGGTAGTTTGGTGACAACTCTACCATGGTTTAGTTTTTTGAAATGAGAGTAAGGTTGATGTTCGTTCAAATGGTACTGGATTGAGTGGGTGAGCATTGGTTTTAGGATGGGGGATTATTTTGCGATTATTTGGAAATGTACTGGCTAGCTAAGCTATTGCGGTTAGTTTTTCCAACATTCTTTACAATAAGCGTTGTTGCCCATCAATATCGCCAATAAACTCCTATATGATTATGATCAAAGCTACTTAATTTTATAATTATTTTTTATCAAAAATTCCACAGATCATAAATTATTTATTATTAGGCAATAAATACTGCTGTTTTCCTTATTTTTGGATGATTTAACTGCTAGAATATAACAGCTATAATTTTGTAATCTGATAAATTATGATAATCTAGAGTATTTACTAATTTTTAGACTAGGGATAGCAAGCTAGAATGTTTGAAGTATTTTGGAGGATTACTGAAGACATTAGAGATATTTGGTACTCTTAAACTAGTATTAAATAATAGTATTAAATAAAAATTAAAATCCTACAGATAATATTTTATTATTAATCAGATGAAGCACAATCGAAGCCTCAAGGACCTATACATCTCCAAACATAATTTCAAGGAACAAGAAAATGCAGAGACTATATTTTCTCCAAGAGACTTCAAACCAACTGATACTCATCATGCATCCACAACTAGTTATGATTCCAATAAATTTATCAAATCTTGTCAGAGTCAGAAAAATTTGTTTAAAGCAGGTCAGCTCAATATCACATCTCCTAAATATCTAGTGCCTTCTAAAGAATCTTATCAAGCTGTACTTACTCCTGCTAATAAAAACCTGCCTGTTCAATAGCAGCCTAGAAAACCTAGAATTCTCAGCAAGGTCAGATATAGCAGCTCATTCAGCGAATAGTTCAAACTAGGAAAAGTTCTAGGGAAGGGGCGATTCGGGAATGTTCATATGGCATCCCATAATTTAACAGGATCTGTATATGCTGTAAAGAAAATAAGTTTATAAAAAGTCACTCCAAAACTTATTGAAAGATTGATTGCATAAATAAAAATCCAATTTTTCTTGAAGCATGAAAACTGCCTAGAGCTCTACAAATTTTACAAGGAAAATAAAAATATTCTCTTAGTTCTAGAAATCGGTGAATCTTCACTATTTGATGTTCTGAGAGAAAAAAGATTCTTTACTTAACGAGAAACTGCTTACTATATCAAGCAAACTATTAGAGCGTTGATGCATTTACATGAAAATGGAGTCATTCACCGAGATTTGAAACCTGAAAATATTGTTTTAGTCAATAATACAGTCAAGCTAGCTGATTTTGGGTGGTCAATTTATACTGGAAAAAAGTACTTTCATATTTTATTTAGACATAAAAGAACAACATTTTGTGGAACACTAGATTATGTATCACCCTAGATCGTGATGGGAACCTAGTATGATGAAATGGTCGATGTATGGAGTGTTGGAGTTTTATCCTACGAACTCTGCACTGGGCATGCTCCTTTTGAATCCTCAAAAAGCAGACAGTAAACTTACAGGAAGATTTTGAACGTGGATCTCAAATTTCCTAGACACCTTTCAACAAACATTCAAGATTTCATAAAAAAATTATTAGTAAGAAAACCCTAGAGCCGTATGAGCCTAGAATAAGCTCTAGAGCACCCTTTTCTTAAAAAATACTAATGAGTTTTATTTACTTTATTTATCAACATCCATAAATATCGATATTTATAATATCTAGAATAGTTTAATAAAAGTTTATATATAGGTATTAAAAATTATTTGATATCGCTTTCGATGATTAGAATTTATGAAGGCTCAATAATTACTTTTTTCTTATAAATTCGTCAATTTTATGGCCCCAACTTCAAAAGTCACAACTTATATCTGAAAAATAATAAAGTTATATATTCCTAAAAATGTTAAGATAAATTTGAAGGATGATAAAATTTAAGAATTATCAAGATCTCTGTTTTCAACAACAATTAGTGGAGTTTCTCTTACCCTGTGCTGGCCTATAGTTTGAGAGGTTAAAACTTTGTGTTTTCCCCATATCCTCAATGTTTACAGGCTGCACCAATTCTCTAAATACTTGGTTGCTTGTATATTTTTTGTAAAGAGTTTTGGACAATTTTTCAAACAGCTATATTAAAATTTATCTTACTTATTTCACATTTTATCCTGTTTTTGAACTGACTTCAGAGAACCCGACTGCATCGATACTCTTGGAGTACTCCTCAGCCTTTTTCTTTGGAACTTTTCTGATATCTTCCAAATCAAGTTTAGCTCCAACAACCCAAATTAATGTTTCTTTATGAGAATTTTCCTGGATTTCTCTCATCCAGCTTCCAAGTTGCTCAAATGTATCATACTTATCAATGGAATATACCAGTAAAATGGCGGAGACTCCCTTATAGAAAGATCTGACAACAGATCTGAAATTTTATTGGCCAACCTAACTTCATTATTGGATGAATTACTGTGTCCCAAATTTGCAATTTTATTGTGTTCTTTTCATTAACTTTGGCTGTTTGGGTGAAGAATTAAACTCCTGTTGTGACTTGATAGTCATAGGAAAATGTATTTTTGACATATTTCATGAGAAGTGAAGATTTGCCAACTCCTAAGATCTTAGCAAACATACCTGAGGTTCCAATCAGCAAAATTTTGAAGGTAGTTAGATTGTTTTTAGTGCCATCGTTCATTTGGTTAAATGTTGGAATTTATTAACTTTGATAATCCTATTATTATATTAAAACCATCAAAATATGAGCCTAATATTTTTCTTCTTGTTTTTCTCTATAAGATCGTAAAATTACTTTAATATTATAATTGTTAGATAAAATAAAAGAATGGAGATCAAGCAATTTTGTTCATTTGATACATTCCACCAGTATTATATCCACCACCATTGTTATACCCACCATTGTTGTAATAGGCATTATTTTGGTATAAACCTTATTATGTTTTATTCAATTAGTTGACTGGGTGAACCTCAATTTTCTATTTGTTGTTTTCTGGGAGCTCATTTTCTGGGATTAACCCTTGTTTGTAGTGTCTTACACCTGTGCAAACTGTACAGCACATTGTGAACATAATTGTTATGCCTGCCATGCCTGTTGCTACTCTCAAGAAGTATACTGTGTTGAAAATGTAAGAGCAAAGCGTATCAACCAAGAGTTGCAAATCTTCTCCGAAAATTAAACAATTAAATCCAGCCATTAATCCATATTGGGGATCAGTTATGCTGCTAATTGAAGCAGATAAAGTATTTAGAACGCTCTGGAATTGAGTCCCTAGTGCATTGACAGCATCAATATAAGCTTTTTTTGGGCCTGCAGCTGTATCTTGAATAACGCGTGCTCTTGCAATTGCAGCACCAAAAGAGTTATATTTAGCTTGATAATAATTTGATTAGAGACCAAGGAGATCATTTTTGAAATTTGCGCAAGTAGAATATTTGTTTGTAATGTCTGTGGCAGCATTGGCTGCATTTCCAGCAGCATAATAGCTATCCAAACTGTTTTGAGCGCTCACACATCCGGAAGCACAGCTAACAGTATTGATCAAAGTATCTCCGCATTGAGTCGCAGTTAAAATTGTTGTTGCACTACTTTTGCATTGAATAACACGAGGAGATCTTGTGGAAGTCGGAACCCAACTTTCAGATAAGCTGCAGCCGGAATAAGATCCTGTGCTAGTATCAGCCTGAGCAATTTTATTCAAAACAGCAATGTTATTATCAGCATTATCGTTGAAATCTAGTACTGATCCTGAATAATAACTCTCAAATGGGTTATAGGCGAGTCCCCAAGCTGTGTTAATACTCTGTTGCATGGCAGCTGAATCGAAGTTTTGCATATCATTAATGGCTTGGTTTAACGAATCCAGATCACCAGTAGCAGTGCCACCGATCTCAGCATACAGATTTCCAGAAGATCCAGGAAGGCAAATAGTCAAATATTTGGATTAATCTGGAGATAAAAGTCCATCAAAGTTGCCTATATTATATAAAAGTTACTGTTGAAAGAATCTGAACTAGAAATTGAGGTTTGGAGGAAATCGCAAGTGAAGTAGACCAAGGGGGTGAAGATTGACATGACTGAAGCAACAAGCAGACAAGCTATTGAAATAATGAACAGGATGAAACAAATGAAATAGATCAAATATCTACATTTATAGAATTTGAGGAAAGCAATCAAAATAGTGCCCAAGGCTCCAATTATACTAAAAGCAATCAATATGGCAAAGAAGGCAGTCAAAACTGATTTTACAGCCTCTAAAACAGGATTGATTGAAGAGTAAGTTGAGGAAAAAGAGCTGTCTAGATCTTCAAGAGTTTTTGACAAATCATTCACTCTTGTAACCAAATCACTCAGTGTGCCACTAAAACCAGAAATACCTGATTGAAAACTACCAACGTTATCTGTGATCGAAATAATTCCATCTTGAACACCTTGGAGAGCTTGTTGTGAGTCATATATAGCTTTTCCACTTGTAGAAAAATCTCCGATCTCAGTGGGAATCAATGATGGTAATGTGCCGATATTAGCTCCTGTATTCAGAGGAGAATCATAGCTCAAAGTAGTCCAAGTACCATTAGAAGTTCCATCAGGAATAGAGCTAATATCATCCATTAATGTAGCAAAAGTGTTAACTACTGGATCTCCATAAGTAGATGGGCCTGGTGTTTTTATGGTTGCAAATTAAGTGTTGATAGTAGGAAGAAAAGCATCTAATTTTGCTAATTAGATTCCCAAAGTTTTAATTCCGATAAAGTAGCTTCCTGATGTGGACACATTTCCATTGATAAAATCATCAAAAGTAATAGCTAAAGAGCATCCGGTTGCTTAGACACTTGTTTGAATATCTCCAGCTTCAGCCACTCCGAGAGCCCCAGCAATTAAGATGATTAGGAAAGTAGCAAGAAGTGTGATTGCAGGCCATAAAAGTTCGCATTTAGTGTAGGCTTCTCCTTCAGGTTTTCGGCAACATTTAGATGGACAGCATCCAGGACATGTGCAACAGCAGCACAAAAACAAAAACATAAACAAGAGAATGATCAAAGCAAGGAAGAAAGCACCAACATATATGGATATTTTGCTGGTGAAATCAGGACTGGTTAATGTTGAAAGATCCCCACCGATAGCACCTTTAATAATAGCATTTCTAAAATAAAATAAATAATTACCCATCCCCAAATTATGCTTCCATAGCTTTTAAGTAGTCAGCATTCTGAGCTTTGGTTTATTCAGTCACAATTTGATCTCGTGATTAAAACTTTACGCACAGGTTAGTCACACTCTCAGTACGATCAGGGAGTGTTTTGTATTGACAATTTGAGGCCACAATTATGAATGCAAAAACAAAAGCATAAATTGAAATTGTCTTTTGGTTCATTTGTGTGTTGTATTAAACTAATTGATTATGTATAAATTTTATAATTAGGCATTTATTAGACCACATTATAAAAATAAAAGATGCCCTGCTTATCAGATTTGGAGATTATCAATATATTTGCAATTCATATGAAAAATATCGATAAAAATTTTGAATATTTATTGTTTAGAAGGATCGGGATATAAATTTGATGCTTGTTGGTTGAGAGGCAGAATATTTGGATATGGAGTTAATCTAGGTATTGGGAGAACTCATCCTATAGTGTAAGCCTACATCATACCCATAAATTCATAAAACTCCCAAATTATCAAAAAATAGCCCATATTCAAATTATCCATCGCATAAAAACACATAAAAAGCCTAATAAAAATACTTTGATATAAATAAATATATATTTCTATATATTTACATGGTATTTATCATTCAGAAACCCCATAGAAAGCTAAATTATGTGTTCAAATAAAACACAGCAAATTTCTCTCCAAATAATTTTATTCTTTTTGGGGTATATCTTTGATGGATACTATTTAATTTGTATTTATGATGAATAATTTTGTTAAAATTTGTTTGTGGGTGGTAGATAAATTGATTTTAGATTAAGTTGGTGTAGATTTTTAATAAAGACTAATTATATATATTTGTATAAATCAACAACATACACTTATTATCACTCAAATAAATATATGAACTCCTTCATCAATTATATGAACTATTTCTTCATTCACTTTAGATGTAAGGCATTATAAAACTAAGTGGAATATTAAATTTTGAAGGAATTTTAAAAGATATCACATTCAATTATACTTTTAGTTAATATTTATGGTAGAATACTTTGATATTTTCGTGTTTTTACATTATATAATACGATATGATAAGAAACAAAGACTCTGCGAACAAAGACTATATTCCCTTCAAAATATTGTACGACACTCACTAACGAAAATAAAAATATAAGAAGGTCATGAACTCTCTTGATAAAAATAGAGATTTAGTTCTTATCATCTTAGAACCACATCCTAAAACTCAATATAAATCTCTCATTATTCGGAATTGCAAGTTTTCTTGTTAAGCATGCCATACGGTCAATTATATCAAGCAGCAACTAATGAGTCGATACAAAAAAGAGAACGAGGATGTTGATATAAGAAATATAAGTGCTTTTTTGTATTGTGAAAAATCTCTACTTGTAGGTATATATTTATGCTATTTAGGGGACAGAACTTTGGGGAGTATCAGAGATCAATATAGAGATAAGGATGGATTTTTGTATATTACTTATGCAGAAATGGATGTATATGGATGACTAATACCAAATAATATTCATTAAATGATTTTGAATATAAATTTCATCATGGTTTACTCTGGCAATTTTTGCACTAAAATTCTTAAACCCCATCCTGCAATTGAACGCAATCTTCGTGAAACCATCCAAAACATTTTTAGCATTGAATATACATTAAGTCAGGATTGACCGGCATTTCACAATAGCATTCCTTCTTAAATTTCTCGATTTCAGGTTCAAGTTATTCAGTATCTTGATGAT
>SSGX01000053.1 GCA_008017155.1 Neisseriales bacterium
CTTAATTCGAGAAGATTTGCAGCAACTCAAAGTTTGGCCCACAAAAACAACAACACAGATGAGAAAAGATAAACGAGTTTGAGTTTGAATAAAAAGAGACTTAAAAAACTCTCCCTTTCTAAAAATATCCACTGTATTGCCTCCAATCAACATTCAAATCAAGAAGCCTTCGCAAAGATTAAAAACTAGCTAAAATCAAAAAACGATTCAAATAGTGATCTGTTAAATATGAATAAAATTTTAGGGAAAAGAAGATTTAAGATGCAGTACAATGGTAGCAATGGGGACAAAATAAATAACCTTGAATACTGAATTGTGATCATTCTAATATTTTAATTTTCTATTTATTTGGGTCTTTGCTATATACTCGACTACAATAATTAATTAAATTTAAATTATTAATAGAATAAATTCATATGTATTGTCAACTTTAATAATATCATTAAATTTGAATTTTTATGGCCGAGAAAAAAAGTGCAATCAAAATTTTGGAATAAACTTCTAGGACTTTTTTTATTCCGATCATGAGGCTACCTGCTAAATGTCAGGAAGCAGTTGCAGCAGCTTATCTTCAACTTAGAGCCATTGATGAAATTGAAGATCATCATACCCTCTCCAACGAAGCTAAAGCTAAGCTGCTTAGAAATGTGAGCTATATGATTCAAAAGTATAAACCTGGATGCTAATAACTCAAATTTGATTGGGGATAATACTAATCAGAACTTCAAGAAGTTACAATTAGATTATCCGAATGGATCATGTATTGCCCAAAAGAATTAAGAGCAAGAGTTGCTGACTCAACTAGCAGTATGGCTGACAGGATGGCATTCTGGGCTGAAAGAAACTGGAAAGTTGAAGACGAAAGTGATTTAGATGCATATACCTTCTCTGTAGCAGGAGCAGTTGGGCTGATCCTTTGCGAAATTTGGTAATGGTACGAAGGCACTAAAACCGATCGAGATCTAGCAATCGGATATGGTAGAGGTCTACAGAGTGTCAATATTCTATTGAATTCAGGTGAAGATAAAGAAAGAGGAGTTACTTTTTATCCCTAAGGATGGGATGAGCAAGATGTACTTTGATTAGTTATTTCAGATGATGAAGTATTGTCGAAGGGGACTAACATTTGCCAAATAATATATGAGCAGCTTAAAGCCAGGAACAGCAGCATATGTATTTTGCGAGCTCCCGTTAGCTTTGGCCGAAGCTACCCTAACAGTGAAAGAGCAAGGAAAACCAAAATTAACAAGATAATAAGTAAAAGAAATATGCAAAATAAAAAATGGAAACTGATTTTATCATTTTATTGTTCCAAAATCCTTCTACGCATAGTTATCTAAATCGTTTTAATTTTATTCCTGGCTTTACTCCTTTATGATGCCATCTCGCACGGTGTCCCCTTTATGGAATTTTAGGGTAGAAAGGCCCCATATCCAGAAAATAGCATCGATTATATTAACTGGAAAGTATGTTTGAGCCAGTTTCTTTGCCACTTCATCCCAAAATGTCTCAGCTCCGCTACCTGAAATATACACAATGAACACAATTATCATACATACGGCCATTAATCCGATTCCAACAATCCATTAAATTCTTATTATTTTCCGGATCATTTTTGTCATGCCTTTTACAATCGGAAGAATATTCACAATGATCGTTGCTATTACTATGAGCAAATTGATCAACCCGACAGTTATGTAGCCTCCAGCAAATGAGGATGTCCAAGGATAACAAAAGAATAAAATTACCCATACAAAATTACCAGGAGCATTGCAATATCTTTGGGCAAACTAGAAAGGAGCTAATAGTGCTAAGATACTAATACTTATAGCTATCAATGACTATAGTCCTGTGAAAAGACTTAATATTTTGTTAGCTGCGCAACTATTACTCTAACCAACTTCCCCAAAGCCAACAACCATTGCCACCCCAGCCAAAATAATATCAACTCCAAAGGCAACAAAGAAAACTCTCCGATCAAATCCCTACCTACATCTCAAGATAGCAATGGCTAGAGCATTAAAGATAAGCATAATGATGGCAACTGGCTATCCAATTTTAAGCATAGTATCAGTGCAGTTGGTTGCCCCTATTTTACTGATTTACAAAGCAATAATTAATTGTAGAGAAAGTTGAAGAAAACGAAGGAAGATCGTGAATGCTCGACTTCTCGGCTAATTGATGTTAACTTCCATTAGTCGAATCTAATAGTTTTTATTAATCTAATTTAATTTATAATAACAAAGATCATAAATTTCTAAATATATGAGTATAAAGGATTTTCAAACATCGAACTGCTCATCTTCTGTAATCTGCATATTTTTGTCATTGCAATACATCGATAAACTGAATGTGCCTTCAACTCCTTCTTCATAAATGGCTGTCATTAATGAGAATGTGTATGGATATGAGTCAGCTGACAGATGAATTTATTTGGAAATTGTTCGGGAATTTATTGCAGGACCTGACATCCCTGCCATTTTGTTTGTTGATGGGGCTTCAACTCTTCTTCCGTTGTTTCTTTGCACCATGAAGAATATTTTGTTTTTGGCTCGGCCTCCATCTATTTAGTTTTGGGTTAGTTATACGAATAAAGTGCATTGTTTGGTTACTCTGATCCCGTAATGAGGATTATTTTATAATTGAGCTCTTCCCTTTGAACTTTTTAATCCCGCTGCTTTTTTTCCTTTCCAGGCTCCATTGATTGGACCTACTTTCACAAAAGTATCGTCAAATATCCTGCATACATAGAGTGCTCGATAACAATAAACAAAATCTTCAAGTCCGATCCAAAATGCTCCATCTGCTCCCATTTCTTCATTGATCAATCCTTTTAATCTCTTTGTCCATTTTGGAGAGTCATCGCTCCAATCTAAGGTGGATTACCGACTGTTATTTCCATGAGGATTTCTAACTTTTATGATCCTATTGCCATCTAAATTCCTCACATCGAGAACTAGATAGGCATGGCCTTGGAAAATACCATCAATCTCAGCAGTGTCTCCCTGCTCATGAGGAGGTGTCCCTGCTCCCATCAAGTATCCTGCTTTCTTGAATTATAACATTTTTTAAAATATCTAGTTAGTGTTCTGTTCTTGATATGGTTTTAATTCGATCTCTTATGGGAATCCACCTGTGATATCGGCTAGAGCTAATGCAACTTTACCACCCACTATGTTTTGATATCCTCCATGTAACTTAGCATAAGCCTTCTCAACAATATTACAAAACAATTCTTTTTCATCTTCACATCTTCCAAATAGCCACTGATTTTCTCTTCCACTGTCAAAGACAGGGAAATTACTATCAATCATAACATAAAGATCTCTGTTGAATTTGTTAAATTTAACCATGTAGCATCCTGGTGGACCACTTGTAGGATCAGCGATAATATTTTTTAACCTTTCTCGGCCTAAAACACCAATAGCACTAATAAGATAGCAATCACCAATCATACCTTGTCTGACACTCATTCCACTTTATTTATCTTTAAAGACTACAGAATCAGGAGACGGTCTCTTCCACCCCTTGGATTAGGCTCTAGATTATGGTGGCAGAATATCATTATTAGCTCTAAACTAATTATCAGTATATTAAGTATTCAAAGTTTCTTTAAGTTTTTGATACTTAGCCGGAGAATCTCTCATCTTCTCGACAGGCAGATTATCATCATCTTTTGCATCAGAATTAAGTATTTTATTCTATAGTTCTTTCATTCTCTTGATTTGATTTTAGTTTTATTTGTTATTCATCTAATCTTTTTTCTTTTCTTCCTCTTTCTTCTTTTCTTGATAGAGTTTCATTTGTTTATTGAAGTATATTTTCTGGATTGAAGAGAGTGCCAAAAACTACTGATATGCTTCATTATAGACAGATTAGATATCATACAGGGTTTCATCAAGTACAATAGCAATTCCTCCATCTGCCAAAATTTCAGCCGAATCTCTAATAAAGTTATTGAACAAGATCATCGTTTGTTTCTAAATTATTAAAAATAATTACTCTTTTGCTCTCGCATCTGAAGATGATGTTTGTGTAGAAATCTACTAGTAAGATTTTATCGTTTTGTTTGGCCTTTTATAGTTTATTTTAGAGTTCGAAGATTATTAGGTCAATATCTTTTTAATCTTATTTGTTGCCTGTTAAACCTTGCTCAGAATTATTTTTTTGCTATTAGCTACCTTATTTTTATTTTGGGTTTATTTTCACAGTTGAAGGGGCTTCATTTTTATTTTATTCCTTTATCTTCCTGTATTCATTCAATTTCTATTAAATTTCATCGAAATCTAAAAAGTTACCCAAAGATTTCTATTTTATGCTCTTGACTTCTTCCCAAGATTTCTACATAATTTCATGTGTGATCTCATTTTTAATCCTTCCAGCCCTATGCAAGTTATAGGTTGTGAAATATATGAAAGTGAGATAGAACACAACTAGGAAAATTTGTGAAGCCGCCACACCGACATCACTATCAACCAAAAATATCATCATCAATATACAGTACACAAAGAACATGAACCATCCTCCAAGCCAAGCTCTCATTGGTTTTAAATTCTCGATGACTGAGTTTATTTCTGGGTTGTATTTGTAGATTGGGCTACCGTAAGCGGAGAAGAAATTAGGTTTATCATATCTGTTCAAGTAATCTTGCATTAAAGAGAAAACTGCATAGAGCAATATCATGAAATTTATGACCAAATAAGTGATACTAAAGCCATAGAAGTTATCGAAGTCATCAGAAACAAAGGCGTAAATCATGATAGCAAAACAAGTAGCAACAATAACAAAAAATGTCACAATGTAAACCACAAAAGGCAGAGATTTATTCATTTTCAAATAGATGAAGTAGATTACTAGGGCATAGGTGTAGTAGAAAGCTAAGCCCAAGAAGACAATTCCTACAATAATCGATGAAAAAAGAACAATCAAAAGAATTCCCACTCCATAAGAAACAACTATACTAGAAATAGTTATAATATAGGTTGGAATTATTAGTCCCTTATCTCTGAGGAGAGAATAGGAAGCATATGCTAACACTGCAAAGACATTAATAATAGCCCATAGTACTGTATAAGCTGCAGAATTATTCCATCCTACTAGATAAGATGCGATACCGAATCCATAATTAAGCAAAAAAGCAAGTACAAATGAAATTATTTGGAATAAGTTTGGTTTTTCGAAGGTACTGAAATATCTTTTGACTGGAATGAAACCTAAGAAGATCACCAGTATTTCGACGGAGACTGTGAAGGCAGTCATATCTCCACCAGCCGAAAAATAAAATACAATAGAGTAGATGACCAAGCTCAAGATCATGATCAATATACTCAATAATATTTTTTTGTCACTAGGCAACAGTTTATTGTCCTTGATAGCTTGCAAGATATTCATTTCATCCCTCCAATCAGAGTACTCTGATTTTCCATCATAATTTTCGACCATAAAGTTATTTTGTTCGATTTGACCTTTGTTCATTGCTTGCATTTCTTCATTGTTAATCATCATATCCTCTTCTTCTCCTTCTTATTTCATTTTTTTCAAAACACTATTCTTCATATTATCAATTTTCTATTGTCTAGCCTTCCTTTTCTTGATTTTCTTGTTAATGGCTTCCATGTCACCGAGAAGTAAATAGTCATTTTCCTTCCAGTTTATATAGAAGAGCACGAATGCTTGGTAAAATAGGGGTAGGAAGACGCAACTAGCCCAAATTATAGCTGATCCTACTCTTGACCATAAATAGAAACCAATGATTACAATAAATAAATAGGAGAGAACGAGGAAAAAGTAGTATTCTCCACATCCATCACAACCCATATAATAAAAATTGATTGATCTGACTCTCTTTCTGGCTCTGTCAATAATCCTCATGCTGATCAGATAGAAAAATAGAGCAAAGGATATGAGTATAACAGCCACTCCCACAGCCCAAAAAGGATAGACTGTATCTCCCAAAGTCATCTGAGATGTTGGCAAAGTTTTCCCATTATCGTTCCCCATAAAGAAGACCAATCCTCCAAACATAATCAACAGAATAAATGCTGCAAATTCGGGCATTTTAAAAATATTTGTCTTCATCACTTAGGTAGTTGGAAATTTTTCATGGTTCGGATAGTATTTGTTGATGATGAGGAGCATGATGTAGGTTATAAGTACTAAGTAAATGATACAGTATCCTCCGAACCAATACTGTCCTGAGAATATCACGATGAAAACTCTCATCAAAATGGCCACAAGTGAGTTTACAATTGGATTGAATCCTGTTTTCTTTGTGATGAAAATCAAGATAAATGAGATAATATCGGTTGTGAATACAGCAACTGAGTTGACCAAAGCTTGGTAGGCTTGATCAGTGTTGAAGTAACCCACCAAACTATAGATAACTAGCATTCCCAAACTAAGAACATAAGTGACTGATATAATGACTATTCTAGTGCAAAAATTCAAATCCATTATTGCACCATATATTCCTCCTGATATAATTTCTGGAGGTTAATCTTCTTCCTTCCAAATTTTTACTTATTTTCTTATTTAATCTCTAATGTGGGTAGGTGCATGGCTAGGAATACTCCAATAACTGCCATCCATCACCCACAGGCAGATGGCAACAAATATACTGTTCAATGTCAACATAACTGCAGTCAGAGTGAAGAATGAATTTGGATCTTTGGTTTAAAATGGCAATCCCAAGGTCAACATTTCCGCTATAATGAAAGTAAGGAATAAGGCCAGTACTTTAAAATAGAAAAGTTTGCTATAAGAAGGCAAAAACAAGATACCTATGAAAATCCCATAAAATAGAACTGGTAGTGCTGGATTGACTCCAACATTGACTCCCAGCAAGATCACCCAGACTATATGGATGATGATGGGAGTGAATAGAATTATGTAATATAATACCGTAAACACAATTGCTACTTTGGGGGATTTTCCTAAGTTAATGATTAGAAACCTTTAAAAAAACTAAAGTTAGATATAAAATATGATGGCATATTCCTGAATCGCCTGGTAAGTTGCAGGATAACTCCAGCTATAAGGCCAGTAACCACAACGGCGATTGCAAGACCAATAAAGCGATTACTAATTTGCTCATAGGTAATAGTAGCTTCAGACATGGATTTTATTATCTATGTTAACGCTATTAACAAAATAAAACGTATTGATTAGTTACAAAAATACAAAAGCCATTCAATATAAAAATATTCTAAATAAAAATTTAAACATTATCGATGAATATTCTATTGAAAATACTCAAAATTGCTGCAAATGTCATGCAAATAGAATATCAGAGTTTCTTGGAGGACAAATTCATATAGGTTTTCTGGAGGAGAGTTAGATTGTCACCTAAATGAACTAAACTGTTTGTTGTATGGAAGTATCTGACTAGTTTGCAGTAATGTAAAAGAAAAGGGTCAGCTTGCCCATTTGCTACTTCATTTTAGAAATTCCATATCTGTAGTTTCTATTGTAAAAATGGGAATGAATTCATGTTGCTTATGATCTATTTTCCTGATTCGTTGTGATCACTCAAGTGCAAACCCTAATACAATTTTTTCAATGTCGATATGATATTTGTAATGCTCTTCCAACTAAATCGATGGCCATAGAGTATTATTCGATGAATAGGAATACTAGTACCAGAATATATCTTCAAATTTTAGTAAAGTATGCAGTCATCAGTCGATAAGTTACGAGTAATATACAAAATCTAACTGATTTGGAGTGGTTACAGGTATTCTTTTTCTGCTATAAAAAATAGTTTATAAAAACTCATAAATTAGCTTCCATGGATAAGTGACTATAGTTATTGATAAAAACAGTAAAAATATTTCCATAAACTTACTTATTTGGAGACATTGAAACCATATTTGATGATGAAAGACTGAGTTTGACTTTATGAAAGATAAACCGAGCATAAGAATGATATAAGTTTAATGCCATAATCATTGCGAACACTCTAAAGAGAATTAGAATTAATGGAGAAAGGAAGGTATTAGCATTTGCCAAGCATCTTTACAAACAATACGAAAATATCTCGATCAAAGGAGCGGTAGTTATTAGAAGCAGCCATTGAGTGAATCAATTTATACAGCAAAATATAGATATTTTGATTAGCAAAACTTGATTTGGATGCCTGGTTGTATGATTTTTA
>SSGX01000023.1 GCA_008017155.1 Neisseriales bacterium
AGGTGCTTCTCAATTGAACCCTAATGGTTCTAACTTTGCTGCTGATGCTCTTAAAGGTTGGATCAACAATGCAAATCAAGCTCTAGCTGCTATGAATAAAGTTGCCGCTCAAGTTAGCGAATTTGCTAATAACAACATCAGTGCTGCTACTAAAGCTACCGTTGAAGCTACAAAAAAAACTGTTGCTAAAAAATAATCTTCACCTCTTCTGAATAGCTAAACCTGTAAGATCATTCTTACAGGTTTTTTATTGTCATAAGAATTAGCTGTGGATAACTTCTGCTTCTGGTAAAATAATGTAATAATTAAATGCATGAAATCAGAAAATAATGGCAACTTTGCCTGTCTATTACAGCATAAAAGATCGCTCGGTTCAATAAATTGAACTTGTCTTATAAATATAAATCTATTTTTTGTAACAAACTTCAAAGTTATGTTATATTGCTGTGGACGTGTTGAATTACTGAGAAAAATATGACTGAATTTGAAATTGTATGGCAACAATGCGTCATGCTAATAAAAGAACAAGGAATTATTTCGGATGCGGAATATAATACTTGGTTTAAAAACCTTATTCCCCGTGCAAATGAATCCAAAATGGAGATAGTAGCGGGGAATCGTTTAATCCATGATTTCATCACTAAAAAATACTGGCAAAAAGTAAGTTCAATTTTGCAAGAATTAAATAATGGTGGTACTGTTGATTTTATTGTTGATAAAGTAGTGCCCGTAAAGTCAACACAAGAAATTGGAAATGAGCCACCAGTAAATAATACTAAAATTGAAGTAGCGCCAGAAACAGAGAGTATTGCTGTTTCTAGAAGTAAAAATGCTACTAAGCCAAAAGTAGAAAAAGAAGTTTTGTCTCAACTTCATCAATCAACAAAACTAAATAAAGATTTTACTTTTGATAGCCTTATTCGTGGTAATTCTAATCAATTAGCTTATGCCATTGGTATGCATATCACTCAAGAACCGGGAAATCGTAATCATAATCCTTTATTTGTTTATGGTGGTGTTGGACTTGGTAAAACTCATCTGATGCAAGCAATAGGTAATGAGATATATCGTAAAAATCCAAATGCAAAAATCCGTTATTTACATGCAAATGATTATATCCAAGATGTAGTAAAAGCTTCAATGCGCCAAGGCTTTGATGAATTAAAACGCTATTATAATGGTCTTGACCTACTTTTGATGGATGATATTCAGTTTATTGCTGGCGATAAGACTAAAACGCAAGAAGAGTTTTTCTATACTTTTAATAACCTACTAGATAAAGGTAAACAAGTAATAATGACTTGTGATACCTACCCTAAAAACATAAATAACCTCAATGAACGACTAATTTCAAGGTTCGCATCTGGACTAACAGTTGAGATTCAACCTCCAGAACTGGAAATGCGGGTTGCAATTCTAAAAAACAAAGCACTTCGGAGTAGTATTGATCTTGATGATGAAGTAGCTTTTTTTATTGCTCAAAATATTAAATCCAACGTTCGTGAACTTGAAGGTGCCTTAAATAAAGTTATTTACCACGCTAGATTTTCACGTAAAGGGCTAAGTACTGCTATTGCAAAAGAAGCATTAATTGACATCATTGCTAGTGAAGTCCGTACCGTATCAATCGATGATATTCAAAAAATAGTTTGTGATTTTTATAAAATCAAGATTTCAGACCTACTGTCAAGTAAGAGAACTCAATTGATTGCAAGGCCACGGCAAATAGCTATGACTCTATCCAAGGAACTCACTCAATATAGTTTACCAGCAATTGGCGAGGCTTTTGGCGGACGGGATCATACAACTGTCCTTCATGCACAAAAAACAATTTCCCAGCTGCGTGAAAAAGATGAGAAAATTGAGCGGGAATATAAATTATTAATTCAGATGTTACAAAATTAATTTTTGGGGTATATCATGCAGTTAAAATTTCAAAGAGATGCATTACTTAAACCATTAGCATTAACAACCGGGTTTGTTGAAAAAAAACAAACGATGCCAATTCTTTCTAATGTTTATATAAGAAAAAGTGGCGAATTAGTAACCATTATCGCTAATGATATGGAAATTCAGGCAACCTTATTGGTAAGATCTGGAATTGATGGAGATGATCTGGCAATAACAGTCCCAGCCAAGAAGCTACAAGACGTATTAAAAGCCTTACCCGATGCCGAAGTTACCCTTGATATTAATGATAATAAAGTCACTGTAAAATCTGGACGAGCAAAATTTACCCTACAAAGCTTACCAGCAGAGCATTACCCTCTATTACGAGTTAATGAAGATTGTGTCGGACAATTAACTATATCCCAGAAGAATTTACGTGAACTGATTAGTAAAGTTCAATACTCAATGGCAATTAATGATAGCCGTGTATTTTTAAATGGTATGCTTCTGGAAGTAAAGAACAATCAATTAAGCCTAGTTGCTACAGATGCACATCGCTTGAGTTATGTTAATTTTCCACTAGCAGATATGCTACCAGACATCAGTTCGATAATTCCACGTAAAACGGTTATGGAGCTTGCCCGCTTACTTGAAGATAACGACAACCCAATAACAATCAAAATCTACAATAATCAGGTAATGTTTGAAACCGAAGATAAGCAATTAATCACCAAGGTAATTGATGGCAAATATCCTGATTATGAGCGCGTAATTCCATTAACAAATGATAAGTTATGCCTAATTAACCGTCAAGAATTACTAAGGGTTGTCCAGCGAGTCGCAGTAATTGGGATTGATAAACTAAAAACAATAGTGTTAGAATTAAAACCAAACTTAATTACCGTTAGTTGTCGCAATGAAGATCAGGAAGAGTCACGTGATGAATTAGGTATTCAGTATGGTAACGATACTGAATTGCGCCTAAATTTCAACATTAGTTATATTCTTGATGTATTGAATAATATTGATGAAGAAAACTTGCAGTGGGCATTTTTTGATAATCAACGTAGTGTACTTGTAACCGTGCCAAATCAGGTTGATTTTAAATATGTAATTATGCCATTGCGAACATAAGAATAAATTCATATTCTTATAATCTTTATGGTTCTTAAATAAATTAATAAGTTTTAGATATGACCAAAATGGTTTTCTAAAAGGATGAAAAATGACAGAAATTAATCAGCAAAATTACGATAGTAGCAGTATTAAAGTCCTAAAAGGTCTTGATGCAGTACGTAAACGCCCAGGAATGTATATTGGTGATACACAAGATGGGACTGGTTTACACCATATGGTTTTTGAGGTACTGGATAATGCAATTGATGAGGCTCTTGCTGGGCACTGTAATGCGATTAAAGTAATCATCCATGAAGATAACTCAATTTCGGTTGAAGATAATGGACGTGGTATTCCAACTGACATCCATCCAGAAGAGGGGCGCTCGGCTGCAGAAGTAATCATGACTGTCCTCCATGCCGGGGGTAAATTTGATAGTAACTCTTACAAAATATCTGGTGGTTTACATGGGGTTGGGGTATCAGTAGTTAATGCCTTATCTGACTGGTTACGTCTGACTATCTGGCGTGATGGTAAAGAACATTGGATGGAATTTAATCATGGTGATGCCGTTGCCCCATTAAAATTGCAAGGTGATGCTCCTAGTGGTAAAAAAGGTACTCGTGTCCAGTTTATGGCTAGCAGTGAGACTTTTGGCATAGTTGAATATCATTATGATATTCTAGCAAAACGGATTCGTGAACTTTCATTTCTTAATAATGGCGTTAATATTATTCTGGCAGATTTACGTACTGGTAAAGAAGAGAATTTTGCCTACTCTGGTGGGGTTTCAGGCTTTGTTGCCTATATGAACCGTAGTAAAAGTGTACTTCATCAAAAGATTTTTCATTGTGATGGCGAAAAAGATGGAATGGGTGTCGAAGTTGCCATGCAGTGGAATGATTCATATGCAGAAAACATCCAGTGCTTTACCAATAATATTCCGCAACGCGATGGTGGTTCACATTTATCCGCCCTACGTACAGTAATGACGCGGACACTTAATCAATATATTGAAGAAACGGAACTTGCTAAAAAAGCCAAGGTAACAACTAGCGGTGATGATATGCGCGAAGGGCTAACCTGTGTTGTATCGGTTAAATTGCCAGATCCGAAATTCTCTTCTCAAACTAAAGATAAGCTAGTTTCATCAGAAATCTCTCCTGTAGTTCAAGAGATTGTTAATGAAGCGTTAAAAACATATTTACTAGAAAATCCGATTGATGCCAAAATTATTTGTGGCAAGATTGTTGAAGCTGCTAGAGCACGTGAGGCGGCACGTAAGGCACGTGAATTAACTCGGCGTAAAGGTATTCTTGATGGTATGGGATTACCGGGTAAACTTGCTGATTGCCAAGAAAAAGATCCGGCAAATAGCGAACTATACCTAGTCGAGGGGGACTCTGCGGGTGGCTCTGCAAAACAGGGACGTGACCGAAAAAATCAGGCAATCCTACCATTAAAAGGTAAAATTTTGAATGTGGAGAAAGCTCGTTTTGATAAAATGTTATCATCACAAGAAGTTGCAACCCTAATTACAGCTCTTGGTACTGGCATTGGTAAAGATGAATATAATGCAGATAAATTACGTTATCACCGCATTATTATCATGACGGATGCCGATGTCGATGGTGCACATATCCGCACACTATTATTAACTTTCTTTTATCGTCAAATGCCTGAATTGGTTGAACGAGGACATATTTATATTGCCCAACCACCATTATTTAAAGTTAAACAAGGTAAAAATGAACGTTATGTAAAAGATGAAGACGAGCTTAACCAATACCTTCTTGAATTGGCTCTAACTGAAGCTAAATTCACGGCAGATGGGCAAACTCTACTTGAAAAAGAATCTCTTGCAAATTGTGCCAAGGTATTTCTAAAAGCGCAACAAATAATCGAATCTCATGGTAGATTCATGGATAAAGTGGTACTAGGTGCACTACTACACCTACCAAGATTAAGTCTAACAACGCAAGAATCAGCAGACAAAGCGTGCGAATTACTAGCAAGTGCATTAAGCGGGCACAAGGTAAGCTTTGAAGCTATGTTTGATGATATAAAACAAACTTATCGTTTAAAAATCGTTCGAATTGAGCATGGTAATTATATCATTACCAATTTAGATGGGTATTTTGTCGAAAGTGGCGATTATTCGCGAATTGTTAAAGCTGCGGAAATGGTCGCTACAATTAGCGGTGCTAATCTAATAATAAGCAGAGGTGAGAATGGTAAGCAAGTAAATAGCTTTGCTGAAGGTCTTGAATGGCTGATGGGTGAAGTCAAGAAAGGCATGAATATTCAGCGTTACAAAGGTCTGGGAGAGATGAATGCGGAACAGCTATGGGAAACGACAATGGATCCAAGTGTACGTCGCCTTCTAAAAGTTACTATTGAGGACGCTATTGCTGCAGATAATATATTTAGTACATTGATGGGTGATGAAGTTGAACCACGGCGTAATTTCATTGAAAGTAATGCCTTAATGGCAAGAAATGTTGATATTTAACCCAATATTTTAGGAACCAAAAATGCAAACTATTGATTTCGCGACATTTGAACCGCACCATATTCATGCCTGCCGTGAAGATTTTCTTGGTAATGGCGATGTTGGGCGCTATGTTTTTATCCCAGGTTCTAATGATAGAGCGCAAAGTATTGCTGATAAATACTTTACCAATGTCGTTGTCCGTCAAAGTAAACGGGGACATCATCTTTATTTGGGTGATATGGAAATTAACGGAAAAACCTTTAAAGTTGCATCTATTTCCACCGGGATGGGCACACCTAGTGTTGATTTGATTTTAAGTGAACTGATTATTCTTGGAGCAAAAAGATTTTTGCGGGTAGGAACTGCTGGCTCCATGCAACCAGATGTCCGCGTTGGAGATGTTGTTTTTGCTACAGCTTCAGTTCGTGATGAATCTACGAGTGTGAATTATGTACCATATCAATTTCCTGCTGTTGCCTCACTCGATTTCACTTGCGTAGCAAATAATGTGCGTAAAGAAGTAGACTACCGCGTGAGAATGGGAGTTGTACATACTAAAGACTCTTTATTTGCTAGAGAGTTTCTATGTGGGCCTTCAGGTCAAGATAGTATCTCCTTTGTAAATAAAATGAAAGCTTATGGGGTAATGGCTACAGAGATGGAAAGCTCACATATTTTTGTATTATCAAAAATTTATGCCAAACTATTAGGCTATAGTATAAAAAGTGGCTGTGTTCTTGGTGTTATTGGCGACGATGATCCATTCTCTAATGATAAAGAAGCACAAGATCTTGCTATTCAAAATGCTGTAGATTTTGGAGTCAGGTTAATAAAAAATATGGCAGCTGAGGAAGTAGCATGATTGTTCAATTATTTTCGTTAATTGGTGCATTCGCATTACTAAGTGCTTTCTTCATAAATAATACAGAAGTAATTAAAAATAAAGATCGGGCATTATGGCTTAACTTTGTTGGTGCATTTATCTTAACAATTACAGCTTATATTGAACATCAATATGGCTTTATCGTACTTGAAGGATCTTGGACATTAATTAGCCTTCATAGTATAGTAAAGTATTTACGAAGAAGAAAATAGTTTTATGAATAAGCAAATTACTATTAATTATACTTGTTTTGATTCAATAAATGAACTAACAGCAGCTGATAAAATGCTTGTCGAATTAGCTAGAGAAACTACAAATAGTGCGTATGCACCCTACTCTAAATTTCATGTTGGTGCTATAGCTAAATTAACTAATGGGCATATCGCTAAAGGATCAAATCAGGAAAATGTTAGTTATCCAGTATGTATGTGTGCTGAGCAAACATTAGTTCTAGGTCTAGTAAATGAATTAAATGCTGGAAATAAAATTGAGACCATTGTTGTTAGTTATAATACCCAAAATGGACGAACAGATATACCTGCTTCCCCTTGTGGAAAATGTAGACAGTTCTTATTTGAGTTTGAAACTAGGCAAAAACAAAATATCCGGATAATAATGTCTGGTATGAGTGGCGCGGTACACATTGTGGATTCAGTAGCTGATTTGCTACCATTTGCTTTTAATAGTGAATTTTAAAAAAGCTGGCTTTTAAAGCCAGCTTTTTTAATTAACAATGGACTGAGCGTAGTCTCAATGAAAAATTACGTAAACTTTCAATTCCACTTTCTTCAGCTCTCTTACACCAGTCTTGTAGGGCTTTAACCAGCTCTTCTTTAGTTAAGGTAGAGCGTGCCCATAATTTACTTAGTTCTTCACGCATCGCGAAAATTTTCTGTAAAACAGGACTTTGCTTACAAGCTTGTTCAACTGTAGATTGTTCACTAGGGGTGAGTAACTCTTTATCTTTAATTAGAAGAGTTTTTGCCTTACTCCATGATAGCTTATCTGCTAGTGAGCTTTTTAATTTAGCAACTTCAGTCTTGTAATCCGCTTTTAAATCACGAGCAAATTTAACTGCTAATTCATAACGATTAGTTACAATTGCTTCAAGATTTTGCATATCTGGTAACATTTTTGGCGCTTTAGTTGTATACATTTCTGGAATCGTTTTCTTAACTTTTGCTAATTTACACACTTCCATAATGCGAATCCACATCCAGCCTAGATCAAATTCATACCATTTAGCAGAAAATTTGGCACTAGTAGCAAAGGTATGATGGTTATTGTGTAATTCTTCACCACCAATAAGGATACCCCATGGCACAAGATTAGTTGCTTTATCAGGATTCTCAAAATTACGATAACCAAACCAATGTCCAAGACCATTAATAACACCAGCAGCGAAGAAAGGAATCCAGATCATTTGTACAGCCCAGATAGTCACTCCAATCACACCAAATAATGTCACGTTAATGGCAAGCATCAACCAGATCCCAAGAGAATCATGTTTCGAATAAACATTACGCTCTAACCAATCGTCTGGAGTTCCATTTCCATACTTAGCTGCAGTCTCTTTATTTTTGGCTTCTTCTTTGTATAGCTCAGCACCACGCAACATTAATTCTTTTAAACCATAAACATGTGGCGAATGTGGATCACCTTCTCTGTCAGCATAAGCATGATGTTTACGATGGATTGCTGCCCATTCTTTAGTGACCATTCCTGTAGTCATCCATGCCCAAAGACGAAAAAAATGACTCGGTATTGCGTGTAATTCAACAGCACGGTGTGCCTGACATCTGTGTAGAAAGATCGTAACTGTTAAGATCGTAATATGCGTTAACCCTAACGTAACCAATATATAGCCCCACCATGGCAGATCGAAAAACCCATGATCAAGCCAGTTTATAAAATAATTCAAAATACTCATGATAAATAACCCTAAATAAACAATATAGCTGCAATTTATTTACAGGTCATACAAACACAAGAAGCTAAAGCACGGAAGGGATTTTGCTATTGATAATATTTGTTGCCTGAAGGCAGCTGATTTGAAGTAGTCAAATCGACTACATCAGACATTTACCTAATTGAAAATGCCTGAATCTTTCTCCACAGTAATGATAACCAATTTTCAGGTTGCTCATTTATACTATTATACCATAGTAATTTTAAAAAGCAACTTTATTTAGTAACTATTTCAATTCTATTTTCGGTGACTTCAATATAACCTCCCGGAGTATGATCTTCCCAATCAGGAATTTCATAACGCTCTATTTGCCTCGTATCATCTTTGATAAAATATGTTCCTGGGTGATGGGTATGTCCATGAATTACTGTATTTGCATTAGTTCTATTGACAAAATCTAAAATACTTTTATCAACGACTTCATACGTCTCTGGTGGTTTGGCATTTGTATGCTCTCCAGACTTATTTTCAAGCTTTTCCTTAATTTTATACCTAAAGCTTAATGGAAATTTTAATAAAATAAACATTAATAATGGGTTTTGTAAAATTCGCTTCATTTTTTGGTAACCAATGTCTAGGGTACAGAATGTATCTCCATGACTCAACAGAATCTTTCTATTACCAATTTCAGCTACCGATAAGTCTTTTATTAGTTTAATTCCTGTTTCACGAGCAAATCTTTTACCAACGGCAAAGTCATGATTACCCCCCTTAAAATAGATAGGTGTTGCGGAGGTAAAAGCTTTCAGGTTTGATTTCATTTCCTCAATGAAGCTATTGCTATCGTCATCACCTAGCCAATAATCAAAAAAATCACCAAGGATATATAATGCCGTTATATTACTCTTCCATTCTTGGAGTAGCTTATAAAAGAGCTGATTTTTGTCCTGAGATTCTGGCTTTAAATGTAAATCGGAAATAAAGATTAATTTCATTATCTGCATATATTAGTATTTGTTATAATACTAGTAATTATACCATTTATATTATTGTCGATCCGAAAGGTTTAAATAGATGATAAAACCAATCCGCAAGATGGGTGATCCATGCTTGCTAAAGATTTCTGACCACATAACTAAAGAAGAGTTTGGAAGCCAAAATCTATTTGATATTTTGGCAGACATGGAAGATACTATGCGTCATCTTGGTGGCGTTGGTATAGCTGCTCCGCAGATTGGCATTAATAAGCAAGTAGTTATTATTGAATATTATCAAAAAGACATTACGCGCTACCAAAATATAGGTGATTGTCCACGTAAAGTTATAATTAATCCAATTATAGAAGCGATAACCGAGGAAGAGGAGTCTTTTTCCGAAGGCTGCCTTTCTGTTCCCGGTTTAAGAGGGACAGTAAGTCGCCCTAAAGCCATAAACTATCAATACTTTGATGAGTATGGTAATTTACATAAAGGAACTGATGACAGTTTTTTTGCTCGTGTAATGCAACATGAATGTGACCATTTGCAAGGGATCTTATATCCAATGCGAATGAGAGATATGAGTACCTTAGCCTTTATTGACTTAGACTAACAATTTAAACAGTGAACTAACTTATAACATGAACAGGAGAAACATAATGATAAAAAAACTTTTATTTATATTCTTGATTAGTCTTACTCTGGAAAGTTGCGGAACATTCGGCAATAATACCAATAAAGGAGTACCACAAGATAACCCAATGGTTGGCTCAACTCAAGCAAGTGATGCTGAGTTTCCTTCTGAAGATCAATTGACCCCAGCAAAAAATAGTAATGTCCAATAATCACATATAGATGAGCCTAGAGCCTAGCAAATTTGCTAGGCTATTTTTATGGAAATCAATTGTGGATAAACATAAATTTACCGGATTAGATTCTCTACGGGGAATAGCCGCAATTATGGTAATCTTCCAACACTTCTGGGAGATGAATCATATTTCAGATGATAGACTGCGTCCATGGTTTTTTTATTGTGCTGGGCACGAGGCAGTTATATTATTTTTTGTTATGAGCGGCTTTGTTTTATCGCATCAATTACGTAATTTTTGCTGGCAAGAATACCCCCAATTCATTTTAAAACGTATTATCCGGATTTATCCACCCTACTATCTAGCAATGATTTTATCAATTGTAGTGTTGCTCTTAATGAGTAATCTCTATCGCTCATCATTATCCGGGCTTGGACTACAGAATTGGTTCTATATTTGGTCACAAACGACTTTTGATAGTACACTCTGGCGTGGGCTTATTACTATTATTGGGCATTGTGGGAGTAGCCTAAACCTATCTGTTTGGACATTATTTTATGAAATGTGGATTTCCTTATTATTCCCCTTTGTTTGGTATATTTCATGCCTGCGATTAAAATTACCTAAACTATTACTATTACTCATTTTTAGCATTATAAATTATTATTTGTGGTCAATTGGATTATTGCTACAAAATGATTGGTCTGGCATTCTCTACTATTTATGTTTTTTTATCATTGGAATGCTAATTTATCAAAACCTTGCCTTTTGTGAAAAATTCTCTAACATCTGGTGGTGGATAATTGCTTTGACTTTATATTTCAGTAACTATCTGTTTTTTGGTAAAATAACGTCCAGATTGTTGCATGAGATTATTGTTGCAGCCGGAAGTTCGCTAATTATCATTAATGTCATCAAGAACAATAAAATTAAATGGTTCTGGCAAATTCTGTAATTAGGTTTTATGGGCGTATATCCTATTCTTTATACCTTTTTCATTTGCCAATCTTATATGCGATTAGTTATCTTTATGCTGAGAAAATTGGATTAACTACAGTAAAATTAATTACTTTCCTTGTTGTAACGATTATTGCACAGCTAAGCTTTTATTTGGTAGAAACTCGTTTTTGTAACTGGTTAAAGTCACGGATTAGTTTAAGGTAAGTTATGAGAAAAAATTTAGGTGTTAGTCAAGGCGTTGGTTTATTAATAGTTTTACTATTAATTGCTGCCTTTGGAGTTTATTATTACTATAGTGGACAGCAGGATAAACGGCTTGCCGATCAAGTATATAATCAGATGCTAACAATTGATGATCAATTGGATTCACTAAAAGAATCAGCTCAAACTATTATTACACATAAATCCTTAAATGATCAAATTATTAGCACAGTAAAACAGATTGCACCGGATACCTTTATGGCAAATCAAGGGCAACTAAGTAGTCTGGTTAGCCAGATTGACTATAACCCAGTGACTAAAGCAAAATTTGAAAGTGCCATTACACTCTTAAATTCAGTTAGTAATAATCCAAAAGAGATAAAGCGAAATCTGAAATTGCTTAATATCGCGGCGAGAGAGCTTAAATACCAACACAATCAGGAAGTAACTGCTTTTAATCAACAAATTACCGCGATTACCTCGCAAGTAAATGATATAAAAACCGCGATTAGTCATATTCATGGAGATAAGTTGCAGAAATTGGAGTTAGCTAAATTGAGTTTTATCAGTAAAAAACTTGGTGAAACTGCGCATAGCCTCTCTAGCGCATTTTACAAGAGTTTGATTGGTGATGTTATTGATACTGCAGTAGCTGATGCAAATGCTGAAAGTAATTAAGAATTGGGTAGTTATTTTTTTATTAGAAGTACAATTAGGAAATTGAATGACAGAGAAAATTGACAATACTGCTCCAATCGTGAGCAATTTTATCCGGAATATCGTAGAAGAAGATTTAAAAAGCGGCAAACATTCCCAAATAATTACCCGCTTTCCGCCAGAACCAAATGGTTACCTGCATGTTGGGCATGCAAAGGCTGTTTGTCATAATTTTGGTTTAGCCAAAGACTATGCTGGGTTATGTAATCTGCGTTTTGATGATACCAATCCGGAAAAAGAGAATGATGAATATGTTAGGTCCATTCAGGAGGATATTAGCTGGCTGGGTTTTGACTGGAACGGTGAAGCAAAATACGCATCGGACTATTTTGATAAATTATATGAGTTTGCTGAGTGGTTTATTAGTCAAGGCTTAGCATATGTTGATGATTTGACCGCCGAAGAAATGCGGGAATACCGTGGAACTTTGACTAGCCCCGGAAAAAATAGTCCATATCGTGAGCGGACAATAACTGAAAATCTGGATCTATTCCGTCGAATGAAAGCTGGTGAATTTGCCGATGGAGCTAAAGTCTTACGGCTAAAAATCGATATGGCTTCGCCAAATATGAATCTACGCGATCCAGCAATTTACCGGATTAAGCGTTTCCATCATATCCGTACTGGAGATAAATGGTGCATTTATCCGATGTATGATTATACCCACTGTATTTCGGATGCTTTGGAATCAATTACTCATTCATGCTGTTCTCTTGAGTTTGAAGATCATCGCCCACTTTATGATTGGGTAGTAGATAAACTTTATACCGCTGAGTTATTGCCAGCTAGACCACGCCAAATTGAATTTTCGCGCTTAGAATTACATTATACAGTTACTAGTAAACGTAAGCTTAATCAACTCGTAACTGAGGGCTTGGTAAGTGGTTGGGATGATCCTAGGATGCCAACAATTTCCGGGATGCGTAGACGCGGCTACACTCCAGCTGGGATTCGCCTATTTGCTACTCGTTGTGGAATTTCCAAGTCACCAAATATTGTTGATCTTGGCTTTCTTGAAACAGCAATTCGTGATGATCTTGAAAGTGCTGTGCCACGGGTAATGGCAGTGTTAAATCCAGTAAAAGTAGTATTGACTAATTTTGTCAATGATAAAACTGGTTCACGCGAAGCAGATTTTCATCCGCAACACCCTGAATTTGGCAGCCGCTTATGTGAATTAAGTAAAGAAATTTATATCGATGCTGATGATTTTCAAGAGATTCCAGAAAAAGGATTTCAGCGCTTAACTGTAGGTGGCGAGGTTCGTTTACGGCATAGTTATGTTATCAAATGTGATCAGCTAATCAAAAACCCTGATGGAACGATTAAAGAATTACAATGTTCGATTGATCACGATACACTCGGTAAAAATCCTGAAGGTCGTAAGGTAAAAGGGGTGATACACTGGGTAAGTGTTGATAAATCTGTACCTGCCGAAATTCGTCTGTATGATCGTTTATTTACGGTAGAAGAGCCAGATAATGTAGATGGTCATGACTTTAAGGAGTTTATCAATCCAGGGTCACTAAAAACTATTACTGCATATATTGAGCCAGCGATAAAAACAGCCAGAAATGAAGATCGGTTCCAATTTGAGCGGGTTGGTTATTTTGTTGCTGATCGTTACGATTATTCATCAGCGAAGCCTGTTTTTAATAAAACTGTAGGTTTAAAAGATAATTGGCGTAAATAATGATTATTAATAGGTGGATTTAATTCCACCTTTTTTTATGTTGAGGGAAGAACATAATGAACTATATTGGAATAATGTCAGGTACTAGCCTTGATGGTATAGATGCTGTTTTATGCAATTTTGATAATAATGATAAATTAACCGTATTGGCAAAGTGTTCAATCCCGTTTGATCGCGAGTTGCAGGCAGATTTACAGCAATTATTACGGACTTTTGCCCTTCACCTGAAAGAACTCGGTGAGCTTGAAGTACGTCTGGCTTATGATTATGCCAGAGCAGTAGAGCTACTCCTAAAAAGTGCAGATTTAAATAACAATGAGATTACCGCGATTGGTTGTCATGGTCAAACTGTTTTTCATGAACCAACCGGTAAATATCCATTTTCCTTGCAGCTATTGGATGGAAATAAATTAGCTCAGTTGACTGGAGTAAATGTCGTCGGTGATTTTCGGCGGATGGATATGGCATATGGCGGACAAGGAGCGCCACTAACGCCAGTATTCCATAAATATTTTCTATCTGGTACTAAACCACGGGTTATTCTTAATCTGGGGGGAATTGCCAATATCACCGTGCTAGATCCGGCATCCGAAAATGTGACCGGGTTTGATACCGGACCCGCTAATTGTCTGATTGATTTATGGGTTCAGGATCGTTTTGGTTTACCTTATGACAAAGATGGTGTATTAGCCAAATCAGGTTCAGTTATAACTGAATTACTTGAGATTATGCTTAAAGATGAGTATTTTCAATTACCAGCCCCCAAAAGCACGGGGAAAGAAATTTATCATTTAGACTGGATTAAAGCAAAATTAGCACAAGCCACAGCTCAATATTCTGATGAAGATATCCTTCGGACCTTGACTGAGCTTACTGCACAAACAGTTGCTGATGCTATTGCTAGCCAAATCGCAACTACTAATGTTGAAGCTATTTATGCTTGTGGAGGCGGTGCATTTAATGGATTCTTGCTGGAACGAATTTCTCATAACAGTGGTATTCGAGTTACGACTACCAAAGAATTAGGGATCGATGTTGACCAGCTTGAGGCAATTGCATTTGCTTGGTTTGCTAAAAGACGAGTCGAGAAAAAGCCAGCTAATTATGAAAGCGTAACCGGGGCTAGCCAGAAATGTATCTTGGGGGCACTTTATGAAATCAGGTAATTATAAAGCCCAGATAATAACGCTGACCATCATAACCGGAGTAATTTGCGGTTATATTCTGGGTGTGATTGCAATGATTATGCCAAATCTAGTCGGTCATAAATATATGCTGAAAGAACAGATTTCATTATTGGCAGGGGCATTGCTTCTTGGCTGTTTTATTTCCAGTATTTATACCGGGAGTTTGTGCGATGCTATTGGACGCAAAAAAGTAATTTTTATAACCATGCTTATTTACATTATTGGTATATGTTACTTTATAATTGCCAAAAATTACTATCATTTATATGCTGCCCGCTTCATTCAAGGGCTTGCTTATGGGATGTGTGAGATAGTTATGCCGTTATATTTAGTGGAAGTATCTGAAACTAGATGGCGTGGTCAGATAATCACTGCCTTTAAAATGGCAAATACTGGTGGTGCATTAGTTGCGAGTCTTGTTTGGCTTGGGATTGATACCAGCTATTATCCTGCTGCTTTTGCTATCGCATTAATTATTCCGATTTGGGTATGGTTGCTAACGCGTAAACTTCCTGAGTCACCACGTTGGCTAGTGAGTAAAGGTAAACTCGAGGAAGCAAGGCTTACACTTAGTCGAGTTAACCCTGCAACTGCGCTAAACGTACTTACTGAAATAAAAGATGCAGTTAGTGGAGCATCCGGTAAAATTAGTGATCTTTGGCAAAGAAATAATCTACTCCCTTTTTTGATAATTCTTGCAGCAGTGTCATTAAATCAGCTGACGGGGATTAATGTCTTTGTTCAAAATAGTCTGCAAGTCCTTAAAGAATCGGGTATATCCTCTGATATTGTTGGTGTTTTTGGTAATATTAGCATTAGTTTGGTAAACTTTGCTGCGATGACCGCAACACTATTTCTGGTTGAGAAGATTGGCAGGAAAAAGATTCTGATTATTGGTACTAGTGGCTTACTATTGACGCTAATTTCTCTTTTTAGTGCACATTTAATTTTGCCACCGGGTGAGACAATTGGCTATATAACCCTAGCGGGTATTATTCTGGTAGTTGGTTTTTTTGCGTTTGGTCCTGGAGCGTTAATATTAGTTATTTCAACCGAGTTATTACCAAATAATGTCCGTGGAGTAGCAATTTCAGTTGCGTTTACGATTGGTGCTTTGGTTGGTACAGTGTTTGTATCGTGGTTTGGGGCTTTAGTGGCAATAATTGGTTATGCAAAACTATTTATGTTTATGGCAATGTTTGTCTTTTGCTACTTGCTAATTAGCATGTATATTCCTGAAACCAAGGGAAAATCACTTGAGAAAATAAACTGGAAGAAATAAATTAGCAGCTTACAGTTAAGAAAAATCAGGTATGTTAATATATTACCTGATTAGTTTAGTAAAACCCATTTAATAACTGATGTTGCGCACTTATGTGATTATCAGAGGTGTAAAATGAATTTTGACGATTTTGCTGACTGGTTCGTCGGTTTGAACCAGTCAACTATGAGGAAAAATTTGTTTTACATCTCTGAAATGACGTATCTGCATAACATCAGTTAATAAAACCAAAATTTTGTTATCTTTTTGTTTAAAGAGTAAAATTAATGCAGTCAATAATAAAAGTTAACCAAGACTTGCCTTTTATCCAAAAGTTGCCATTAAGTTTGCAACACGTTTTTGCTATGTTTGGCTCAACAATTCTTGTGCCAATGCTTTTTCATATTGATCCAGCATTATGCTTATTATGTAATGGTTTTGGAACACTCCTATACTTATTTATTACCCGTAATCGGATTCCAGCTTATCTAGGGTCTAGCTTTGCTTTTATTGCACCAGTTATGCTAGTTATCAGTAAGTATGGCTATTCGGCTGCGTTATCTGGTTTTTGGGTTAGTGGTATTCTCCTGATAATATTAGCTGGTGCTATTCAGAAATTTGGCGTAAACTGGATTGAGCGAATTTTACCCGGACCATCGATTGGTGCAATTGTTATAGTTATCGGATTAGAATTAGCCCCCGTAGCTGCTAAAATGGCAAATCTTATAGGACCTACATATGATAAGAATACTTTAATCGGTACTATTACATTAATCGCAACTATGGTTTATAGTCTATTTTTTCGCGGGTTTATCCGAGTAATTGCAGTCTTACTTGGAATTATAACTGGTTATATTGGAGCCATCTTTGCCGGACTTATTAGTTGGGATATGCTGCATTCAGCGGCTTGGGTTAGTTTACCTCACTGGTATGGATTAAAATTTAATATTAATGCAATTGCTACCATTATTCCCGCTGTTTTAGTTATTTTTGCTGAACATATCGGACACTTATATGTAACTGGCAATATCATCAATGATAATTTAGTTAAGCGTCCTTGGATGAACCTTTCACTATTTAGTAACGGTGCTTCAACCTGTGTTTCGGCTTTAATGGGTGCAACTCCAAATACGACCTATGGTGAGAATATTGGTGTCCTTGCGATGACTCGAGTTTATAGTACCCATGTTATTCGCTTGACGGCAATTATTGCAATTATTTTAGCCTTTTGCGGCAAACTCTCGGCACTTATTATGTCTATTCCTGCTTGTGTAATTGGTGGCGTTTCGATGTTGCTTTTTGGCGTAATTGCTGTCTCTGGTATCCGGATGTTGGTTGAGAAAAAGACTGACTTTAATAATACTCATAATTTGACCGTGGCAGCAATAATCTTGGTTATCGGAGTTTCTGGAGTTAGTTTACAGATTGAAACATTGCAGCTAAAAGGCATGGGCTTAGCAACAGTTTTTGCAGTAGTTATAAACCTTGCAATAAATATATTTATGAAAAATAGTTCCTTAGATAAGACAAAAACTAATTAGTTAGTAATGATTACTCAAGTTGTGAACTATGATAGTCATTATTTTAATAGACCGTTTCCTTCCACTTAAATTTTCATAATCAAGATAATATTCAACTAACTCTTGATAAACCAATATAAGATGAAGTATGCGATAATATTTACCTGATATTATTTATTACTAGGGGTTTACATGAAAAAATATATGTGTCTTATTTGTGGTTTTATTTATGATGAAGAAATTGGTATGCCTGAGGATGGCATCACTCCAGGGACAAAATGGGCAGATGTACCAATGAACTGGAGTTGTCCAGACTGCCAAGCACGCAAAGAAGACTTTGAAATGATGGAATTTTAATCAACGCTAAGGAAACTGACATGACCCAATTTATACCGTTTAACTCGATAGATACCGCTTATCTTGAAACCAAACTGGAGCAGGAATTAGCTAACACGCGGACGACCATTCAGAAACTTGAGCAAGAATCAATAAGCTCATGGGATATGATTATCAAGCCATTACAGCATAGTCTTTATCAGTTAAATCAGGCATGGGGGGTTGTCGGACATTTACAGGGAGTAAAAGACTCACCTGAATTACGTAGTTTACACGAAAAATATCTACCAGTATTAACCGAACTATATGTAAATTTGGGGCAAAATAAGTATCTGTATAAACACATACAGCAGATCAAAGATAGCCAATTTAGTAGCTTGGATCCTGAACAGCAAAAGGTCATCGATAATGAACTACGTGATTTTCGCCTAAGTGGGATTACCCTTCCAGAAGATAAACAACGCGAATTTAAACAAATCCAGAATCAGTTATCCGAATTAAGCACCAAATTTGAGCATAATGTACTCGATTCTACTGATAGCTATGCTAAATACGTAACAAAAGATGATCTAGCTGGCGTGCCAGAAGATAGCCTTGCACTTTATCAAGCCCTTGCTGCACAGGATGAAAAAGAAGGCTATAAGATATCTTTACATATGCCAAGCTACCTACCAGTGATGCAATTTGCGAGTAATCGTAAACTGCGTGAAGAACTTTATCAAGCTTATTCAACCCGTGCTAGCGAATTAAGTAATGAAGGTAAATTTGATAATAGCAATCTAATTCGCGAGATTTTACGTTTACGCCAGCAAAAGGCTGAATTACTAGCTTTTGCTAACTATGCAGAGCTATCACTTTATAATAAAATGGCCGAAACACCGAAACAGGTTTTGGATTTCCTCTATTCATTAGCTGATAAATCGCGCCCATATGCAGAAAATGACTGGCAGCAATTACAGCAATTTGCCCGAGATACCGATGGAATCGAAAAGCTTGAGGCATGGGATGTTGCCTACTACAGCGAAAAACTACAGCTCCATAAATATAGTTACTCAAGTAATGAATTAAAGCAATATTTTCAATTACCACGAGTTTTTGATGGCTTATTTGCTCTGATCCACCAGCTATATAATATTGAATTCAAACCAAATCAGAATATTCCGGTGTGGCATTCTGATGTAACTACTTACGATGTGATACTTAATGGTGAGATAACCGGACATATTTACTTTGATCTTTATGCACGAGAGGGTAAACAGCCTGGAGCATGGATGAACTCAGCACAGGATAGATCAGTTACTAGTGGGGAAATAAGATTACCTATTGCCTATATAATTTGTAATTTCACCAAACCAGTCGGTGAAAAACCAAGCCTATTGACTTTTGATGATGTGCAAACGCTATTTCATGAAATGGGGCATGGCTTACATCATTTATTGACCGTGATTAATAATTCAAGCATATCGGGTATTAATGGTGTTGAATGGGATGCAGTCGAATTACCTTCCCAATTTATGGAATATTTTGCTTGGGATTATTCGATACTTGCCAAACTGACAGCGCATATTGAGAGTGGACAAGTTTTACCGCGTGAACTTTTTGATAAGGTACTCGCTTCGCGCTACTATCAGTCTGGGATGCAAACCCTGCGTCAACTTGAATTTGCAATCTTTGACCTATTATTACATAGCGATTTTGATTATACTGAAGGAAATTATCTTGAGTTACTCGCTAAACTACGCCGCGAAATTGCTGTAGTTATACCACCAAGCTATAATCGCTTTCCCAATAGTTTTGCTCATATCTTTGCAGGTGGCTACGCTGCTGGTTATTATAGCTATAAGTGGGCAGAAGTCCTTGCCTGTGATGTATTTAGTGTTTTCGATGGCATCAATGGAGATGAATTGACTAAACTTGGTGATAAGTTTAGAACGTTGATTCTAAGTCAGGGCGGCATTCGTCCAATGATGGAGAATTTTAAAGCCATGATGGGACGTGAGCCACAGATTGATGCTCTATTAAAATACTCTGGCATGAATTAAATTGCAGGATAATTTGATGCCTAAGCTGACACTAGAAGAAAAAACTCTGTATCTACAGGAAGTTATAATTCCTGGCTTCCTACCGCTTGTGGAGAAAGAGATACATTCATCAATATATGATCATGAATGTAAGCTCCTTATTTCAACCAATATTTCAGCTCATTCAATGGGCTATCAGAAATGGCAAGAAATGGTTGGACTTGGTTACAATGACAATAATCAAGAATTAATTCAAAGAGTCTTCAAAGATAAATATACTGAAGAATATCGTGAAGATATAGATAGGTATTGCGACATGATTTTTAAATGTCAGCTAGCCGCAATAGAGAAACAGCAAGTTGTAAGTATGTTTGATTTATTGCCCTATAATGGTACATTTAAATCATATCTTGTACTACATACTCCAATTTTTCATCCAAATGGCGAAGTTGTTGCCCTACAAAGTTTCTCTCATGAATCAAAATTTTTTGGTTTCAAAGAACACTTCTTCCAACCGGCTGAAGTTCGCCTTGAAAAGTCCTATTCTCTCCAAAATAATCTTACAAAGCGCGAGGAAGAAGTAATTTTTTTACTTGCAAATGGATTAACTCAGGAACAAATCTCCAGAACTTTGCAGTTAAGTAGAAGTACAATTGCGAATCTGATTGCGAATCAGTTAAGTGAGAAATTCAATATTTCAGGCGCTAATACGCATCTTCTTGCCAAAATTGCTATCGACTCGGGTCTTTTTCAACAAATACCTGAATCACTGTATCGTCCTTTTGTTGTATCCTTACTTCCCGATGAAGCATTGGATAACATTGAAGACTAAGTATCCGATCATAAACCGGATACTTTCACTATGTAACTACCCACTGTTACTAAACTTCCAGCATTAAATTTTTTATCCATGCGATAATATTTGCCTGAATTGTAATTACTACATACTATGTAGCTCTGTAACTGCCGGAATGTGTAGCAAGAGCAAGACGCAAGGCAACGCAGTGTACACAGGAACGTACATAAGGAGCCTTGCAACACAGCTATTGCGGGATAATCCGAGCAGTTACCCTGAATTTTTGTTAAGGATAAATCATGGATAGCTTACAACAAATTATTGAATCTGCATTCGGAAAATTACCAGAATTAGATACTCAAGATAAACAGCTGCATACTGCCGTTAATCAGGCATTAGACTTACTTGATAATGGTAAGGCACGGGTTGCCGAAAAAATTAATGGTGAATGGATCGTTCATCAATGGTTAAAAAAAGCAGTTCTGTTATCGTTTCGCTTAAATGGCAATCAGGTACTAGATGCAGGATTTACTAAATTTTATGATAAAGTTCCACTGAAGTTTGATGACTACAGTATCGATGATTTCACTAATGGTGGATTCCGTGTAGTTCCAAGTGCGATTGTCAGAAAAGGTTCATTTATCGGTAAAAATGCGGTATTAATGCCTAGCTATGTAAATATTGGTGCTTATGTTGGCGAAGGGACAATGGTTGATACTTGGGCTACCGTTGGTTCATGCGCTCAGATTGGAAGTAATGTACATTTGTCTGGTGGTGTTGGAATTGGTGGCGTACTTGAGCCACTACAAGCAAATCCGACAATCATCGAAGATAACTGCTTTATTGGTGCACGCTCAGAAGTTGTTGAAGGTGTTATTGTTGAAGAAGGTAGCGTTCTTAGTATGGGAGTATTTATCGGTCAATCTACGCGCATTTTTGATCGAACAACTGGAGAAATTCATTATGGACGAGTACCTGCTTATTCTGTCGTTGTTCCGGGTAATCTGCCCGCAAGCGATGGTAGTCATTCAACTTATGCGGCAATTATTGTGAAGCGTGTTGATGCCAAAACCAGAAGCAAAACCTCAATTAATGAATTATTAAGAGCATAATTTAAATGAATCTGATTTTTCATGAACAAAGCATTCTCTTATATCAGATTGGTGAAAATAGTTATCGACTTCCTGATGCTAAGGAATTAGAAAATATTTCATTTACCGATAGCCAAATAAAAGTTTCGGAGGTTGAAAAACTCGCTTCAGTCAATTCCACACAAGATATAGCTACTGATTCAGGATTAAAACTACTCAACCTTCGGATGGCATTAAATATTCTTCCTGCAGAATCTATCCCGACTATTATTTATGGTCAGCAAATCATCTATTATCAGGTAAATAATCGCTTTTGTAGTAAATGTGGGACTCCGACTTCACTTAATAGTGAGGAAAAATGGCTGACCTGCGTGAAATGCAAACGGGATATTTATCCAAAAATATCTCCAGCAATGATAGTTGCGGTTATCAAAGATGATCAATTACTCATGGCTCAAGCAAATCATTATGCACCAGAAATGTGGAGTATCTTGGCTGGCTTTAGTGAAGTTGGTGAAAACCTCGAAGAAACTGTTGCTCGTGAAGTAATGGAAGAAGTTGGAATATCAATAAAAAACATTCGCTACTGGGGCTCTCAATATTGGCCATTCCCTAATTCATTGATGATAGGTTTTGTTGCTGATTATGCAGGCGGGGAAATCGTTCTTGATACTACAGAAATGCGCGCTGCCGGATTTTATCGTAAAGATGAGCTACCTGGTCGCCCATCAACAAATTTATCAATAGCCAGTAGGATGATTGATGCCTTTATTGATGGCAAGATTTAAAAAAATTCTAATTGCATTTGTTTAAGGATTAAAGTATAATTTAGCAGTTAATTAAAAGGAAGATAACGATGAGTGATTTAATTTATGCAGCAATTTACAGTTCAGTTGTTCTAGCTTTATTCGGCTTAACTGGGACATTTCTCTGGTTAGCCAAAAAACAAAAATAACTAGCAAATAAACCCGGTTTTTACCGGGTTTATTTATTTTACGACTCTTTATTTTTTAGATTAATTGCGGATTCTGGGATAATTGGCGCAGATTCTACTCTGGTAGGTGCTGCTACTGGTTGATTATTTGCTTTCTTGGGCAAATACAATGGTCCCTTATAACCACAGGCAACTAAAATACCAAGACAGGAAACTATAACAAGGGATAAACGGATCATAATTTTGATTATTAAAATTAAACACTATCTGGTGAAGGCGTAAAGGCATCAGAATAGAAATCTGTTTTACCCAATTGCAGTTGTGAGCGGGCAACAACATAAAGGTTTTCTATCATCGCAACATTTCCACAAGCATATATTTCATGTTGGCTTAAATCTGGGAAATTTTCAACAATATAATCCGTTACCATGCCAGTATAGTATTCTGGATGATTACCTTCATTAATACATAATTTAGCAGAAAAATTTAATTCTTTTGCCCATTTATCAAGAAATTCGGTATGATAAAAATCTTCTGCCGTATAGTTGCCCCAAATTAACTGTATTGGACGTTTATTATTGCTCGCTACCATGTATTCTAAGATTGATTTTATCGGAGCAAAGCCGGTCCCAGTGCACACCATCAGTATTTTTTTGTCACTATCTTTAAGTGTAAAGCTACCAAGTGGACCAGTAAAGCGGAGTATCTGTCCTACCTTTAATTCATTCCATACTGCTTCCGAGAATGCTCCCCCCGGACGAAAACGAATATGTAATTCAACTATAACATTTTCACTTGGACTATTAGCTAAAGAATAACTGCGATTTTTACCATTATACATAATGTCAATGTATTGCCCGGCATAAAAATTAAATTGCTGATTAGCTGGTAGTTTTAGCTTGAGAACAGCAACAGTGCCAATTTTATCAATAGCTTCAATTTTTGCAGGCAAGGTACGGATTGGAAAGCCATTAACAAACCCAGGCAGGTCTATAATAATATCACTTTCAGCATGAGATTTACAAAGTAGCGTATATCCTTCAGCGATTTCTTCATCGGTCAATACTGACTTATTGTATTCACCAAGACTTATTTCACCACTGGTAATTTTACACTTACATGCAGCACATGCACCATTCTTACAGCCATGTGGAAAATTAATCTTCGCAGCTAATGCCTCATCTAAAATGAAGTTTTCTGACTCTGCGTTAAACTCAATATTGCTGGGAGTAATAGTTACTTTAAATCCCATTTTAAATACCTTACAAAATTAATAGACTATTACCATTATTTTAGCATAATTTAATACATTGAGCCTGAGCATTGATTTATGTTTTGAATCAATCAAAGCTTTTGCGCTATAATACAACTTTATGGGCATGTAAAACCCAATCATAAATACAGAATTTCCATGTTAATAAATATTTATAAATTGATTAGAATATGCAAAAACTCTTAATTATTTCTGACCCAATAGAAAAATTTAATATTAATGGTGATACTACTTACCTATTAATGCTAACCGCTAAAGATCTTGGAATTGAGATATATAATTGTCTGCCACAAGAGCTATATTTAAAGGGTAATACTGCATATGCAAATGTAAGGATGCTACAAATCAATCATGGCACAGATTTGATTCATAGTACACCTGATTGGGTGAACATAATTGAAACTAAAGAAGAGTTTAATCTAAATAATTTTGATAGTATAATGGTGCGAAATGATCCTCCATTTAATATGGAATATTATTATCTGACTCAAATCCTTGAATTTGCAGAAAAAGCTGGTGTCAAAGTGGTAAATCCTGCTGCATGTCTGCGAAATTTCAATGAAAAGTTAGCAATTTTGAACTTTCCAGAACTAATTACTCCAACACTAGTTAGTAGAGATAAAAAGGTTATTTTTAATTTTATCGCCGAGCATGGAAACTGCGTTGCAAAACCGATAGATATGATGGCAGGACGTGGAGTATTCAAGATTAGTCCAGAAGATCCAAATCAAGCCGCTATACTTGAAAATCTAACGAATTACTATACTCAGACTATTATGGTTCAAAGATTTATTCCTGAAGTGATTCTTGGTGATAAACGGATTTTTATCGTCAATGGTAAAGTTATTGATTATTGCCTGTATCGAATCCCGCAAAAGGGTCAGATTCGTGGCAATCTTGCGGTTGGCGGTAGAGGTGAAGTACATAAACTAGATGAAAATGATTATGTCTTAGCAAATAAGGTTGCTAAATGGTTAATCGAGAATCACATCCCATTTGCCGGAATTGATGTTATTGGAAAATGTTTAACAGAAATAAATATTACTAGCCCAACAGGTGCACAGCAGATTTTCCGCGATACTGGAATCAATGTTACAAAGCTGCTTTTTGATGGATTAGCTGAAATAAATTAGATCTTTTCTTACTCGGGTATAACTTATCGCTAGCAGAATTAATAATGTTAGTGGAATAAGAATATCTGTAATTAGGATAGTCCCGGCATTGCCCGGGCTATAATTATTCAATAAAATAATTTGGCGGATATGACCGATAGCAGCCCCCCACAGGAAAATGGTGGTAACGGTAGTAACTGCCGCTCTATATCCCCAAGATGCAAATGCGGCAATTAATCCAGAAACCCCAAGAGCCAGATTTGCAAGTCCAACTTCAAATTCAAAAGAATTCGCCTGCCAGCCAATATGTGCCGAAGCAATATCAGAGAAGAAAACATGCATAATAAAGCCCCAAACCCCAGATAATCCTACTGCCATAAAAAGCATCAACGCAAACATCCGCTTACTAGAAAATCCACCACTGAAGAGAGAGATGACAATAGCTAGTATGTACATTATAATTGGAAAATTCTCCAGAACGAGCTTAATTGTTTGATCCAGCATGATAACCTCCATGCCATTTACTTCAGGACTTTGAGTAGATAAATTCCAAATTGACAATGTTATTTTATGTAAATTTGAAACTCATTGATAAACATATTGTATAATAATTGAAGCAACTTAGTTAAATTATTGATTATTTTATTTAAATTTATATTTATTTAATTCAAAAAATTTATAACATGTAACTGTTTAATATTGAACTATAATTATTTTTTAACATACGTGTAAATTTACAACATATACTATGGAAAACCCCTTGTTTAATCTGCCCGCGTATTATTATTCCCGATTCTATCACTGTTTATTACCCATATTATCCAAATTACCTGTATCCCAGCAAATCAAAATTGCTTCGCGCGGACGTTTATTTTTTATGCAGCAATTTAGCAAACAGAAAATTATACAACCCGATATATTCTCCGAGAATAATCAATTAAGCAAAACATTATGGGGAATTAAATTTCGCTCACCATTAGGTAATTCGGCAGGCATGTTTAAAAATGGTGAAGGTTATAACACAGTTGCCAAATTAGGTGCTGGATTCTACATCGGTGGTACATCGACAGCTAATCCACGAAATGGTAATAGTAAGAATGGCATTGACTTACCATTTATTAGCCTGCCAAAATCTGGTGTAGCAATTAACTGGCTTGGATTACCTAATCTCGGTGATGATAACCTACATAAAAAAATCATTACAGAGAGTAAGCTCGCTGATTGTCCAATTGGTTGGAGCGTAATGCGTTCACCAGATTACCCTGAAAGCGAAGGAATCAACCATTTAATAAATAGTCTCTGGCTTTATCATGACAACCCACAAATTGATTTTCTTGAATTAAATGAAAGCTGTCCAAATATAAAAGCTGGCGGCGGAAATATAATTCCCAGAATAGAGCAAATTAGCCTCGCTTTCCTACAAAAAAGACAGCGTAAATTGCCGGTTATTCTGAAAATCTCGAATGATATTGATGAGAATGCCTTAGTCGAGATCATTCATAGTGCAATCAATTTAGGTTTTGATGGGATAAATCTTGGAAATACTTCCACAAACTATATTGATTTAAGGAACTGGATTGATTTAGATGATCGTAAATTATTTGATTATTTTACACTAACGTTTGGTGGTGGAGTAAGCGGTAGTGTTTTACGGAATAGATCATTACGGCTATGTGAGATTGCAGTAAATGAGGTTAGAAAAATCAAACCACAACATGAGTTTCACGTTATTCGTAGTGGTGGCATTGACTCTCTAGAAGATATAGTAGCGTCAGAAAAAATCGGTGTCTCATTAAACCAATGGTACACCGGATTTTTTGACAACTACACCCAATATGGGAATAATGTTTACAAAAATTTATATGCAGGCAAATAACTCTAGATAATGTGAATGAGTTATGCCTTCGGTATTAATTCATCATCAAGTTTTTGTGCGCGTAAATAAGCGGGACGTTGACTGATTCGCTCCCAATACGCTACAAATTCTGGACGTTTCTCTATTGTACCAAACTGCATTCCCCACCCGATACTTAACCCGACATAAACATCAGCAGCAGTGAATCTGTTACCAGCTATGTATGGATTATCCTTAAGTGCCTTAGAAAGAGCATTTAGGGTAATCTCAAAATTCCCAAAGCCAAGCATTCCTTGTTTCTCAGCAGGAATATTGACTTCCATTGCTTTTAATACAGTCGCTTGCTCCAATGGACCAGCCGCAAAAAATAACCAGCGATAATAATTCCCCTTCTCTTCAGGTAGCGGTGCCAAACCTGCATCAGGAAAGGTTTCCGCTAGATAAGTACATATTGCTGCACTTTCGGTTACAACCTCTTCTCCATATTGAATTGCAGGAACCTTACCCATTGGATTAATAGCAAGGTATTCTGGAGACTTCATTGCAGCACCATACTCAATCACCTTAGTTTCATAATTAATACCCAATTCTTCAAGCATCCAGCGGACAATCCGACCTCGAGACCTTGGGTTTGTATAAAATATTAATTTTTTTGACATAATTTTCTCCAATAAAAATTTAAGTAGAATAATCTATTTTGTAGCTATCCAGCTACCATGTAAACCATGTGGTACTCTCCGTGGTAATTTAACTCTAGCAATTTCCTGCATATTTTTTGCGCTTAAAACTACGAAATCACTATAATCGCTAGATTTACAATAAACAAATAATACCAAATAACCATCATCTTCATCATTCGAGCTATCTCTCATGGTGACAAACGTTGCCTCGCCAATCTCAGTATCAACTCCAAAATCCGTATAGATAAACTTATTATTAACCAGATCATATTTTATCAGCAAATTAAATCCACCTGCATTATCAGGTTTCTTGGCAACCAGATAAGCAAACTGATACTTTTGTGCACAATAATCAAGATTATAACTAGGAAACTCAACTATCAGACTATCACACAAACATTTATGCTGATAGTGTAAAGTTTCAAGATCAATACTTCCACGATATAATGATGGTGGTATATTATTTTCATTTTCATTTAGTGCCTGATTTAAGTTTAATTTCTTATGTAACACCATATCAAAGATGATCTTATTATCTTCCTCATAGGCATTAACAAAGTGATAAACAAAGAAACTTGAAATGTTTTCTATTCTAGAGATAGAATAATCACTGCGCTTAACTAAAATAATAGTTACTGACCTATCTGGATAAAAGGCGAAGAATGGCTCGGAACCGTCATTCCCAGCAACATTAAAAATTGCTGGCATATCAAAAATAATGATGTAGTTTTCAGTAATCAGAAAATCATGAATCATGGTATTTTGAGGCTTCTCAACATCGACCGATTTTATTAGCTGGTAATCTTGATTAAACACATAAAGCGTCAGAGGAACTCCATAAGTATTGTAAATAAACATATAAACTTGCCCGGTCTTAGGGTCTACCCGGTGATGCGCATTCACATTAAATGGCGAATCTCTACCATCGGGCTGGAATTCGCCGATAGTTGCAAGGTTATTATCTAAAAGGTATGCTGGCGTTGTCTCATACAAAGCAAGTAAATTATTGCCCCACTTTACTATATGAATGCTAGCACTACTTTTACCTGTCTCATCAGTTTTTACATATTTGGGATCAGGAGGGATCGGTAATGCAATGCCACCATAAAGTGCTTTACCAGCCTTCAATTCTGCTTGTAACCCATTCGTCTTGACAAATGCATTCTTATAGCTAACTTTGCCATCTTTAATGCTAATTCGATGTATCATACCATCACCATCAATTGGATAAGTATAAGTATATGGAGTAAAGTATGGGTTTGGTCCATTACGTAAATATTGACCGTTTAACTGTTTAGGAATTTCTCCTATCACCTGAAGATCATAAAGTTCAACCTCATCGAGTACTGGCTTATGTCCACCTTCCAAATACGGAGAATTAACTGGGGGTAATTTACGGACATTGGACCAAAAATTCCAGCCTATAATCCAGCCCTGCATTTTTTTATTAAGGAAGAACGCCAATCCAAGACAAGCTGTATTGAAAACATATCCCCAAAACCACGAATTAGCATAAATTTTCTCTGGGATAAATACGGAGGGCAATGCAGAAACTGTCATCATTATTGCCCACATAAGAGTCAGATAATAGTTGGTTTTAATAAATAGCGGACTTTTCCAAAAAGCAACCCCAACCTCTTCCCTAGCATACTGCAATGTAAAGGGGCGTTTCATAATTAAAGAAAACCAGACTATTATAGCCAATGCAAGATTAATCACGGCTGCCGGATGGGTTATAGCCCAAGGGAAAAAATCAAAAATACCATTTAATGCAACCAAGATAAAATAAATCGCTGAAGCTAGTGGCAACCAAAAGCCTTTTTTTAATTGATGCCAGTCAAGAATAACCATCGTTGCCAATGCAGCTAAGGATGCCTCAATTATTTCTTTTGTCGTTGATGCATATAATTCTGAAAATACCATCCATGGAACAAAACCAAATAACACGGCAAATCTCTTATGCATTGCTTCACCTTTTAAAATAAGTAGTATTCTTCCAGCTTTGTAAGCCAGTCATTCTCATTTAATAAGCATATATGATCAGGATTATGCTTACTACTCAGTTCCCCTATTCCAACGATATTTAATCCCGCAGCTCTACCCGCCGTTATCCCAGAGCTACTATCTTCAAATGCCAAGCACGCACTAGCGTCAGCTTCGTGTAATTGAACAGCATTTAAATATAACGATGGATCTGGTTTACCATTTTTAACGGAATCTCTACTCAATAAATGTCTACATTTATCTTTAATGTTTAGAACACTAGCAGTATGTTCAACTAACCTTCCCGGGGAATTACTTACTATGCTTTGAGGAATATTTCTTTGATAAAAGTATTCAAATAACTCTAGTGATTGAGTTATAGCATGATCAGCAGTGATTCTTTCCATTACATAATTAACCGCCAATTGTTCCCATTCTCTGAATATGTGATGTCCAAGCTCTTGTTTTTCAGGCATAAAAATTAATGAAAACACTGTTTCATTACTTAATCCAGTTGGGTCAACTATAATTGGATTAATAGATAAATCATACCTTTCAACAATCATCTTTGTCGCATACTCAGAAGAAGCTGCATGAAGAGCTTCACTATCTACTAACGTTCCATCCATATCCCAAAAGACTGATAATATATTTTTTTTCATTTCAATTTTTCATAATCAAATAACTTCTAATTACTAATTATACCTAAATATCGAAGTTTCTAATAATGTTATTGTGATATAACGCTAACAGATTAAAACTATAACCCATGAAATTATAGAATAGAAAAACGACAATAACACTCTTTAACAACCCATTATTTTCTCACTCTTAAGCTAGGAATAAAGATTTTAAGAAACGAAATATACCTTAAAAGGTCTTTATGACAACGATTAAGAATGAAAGATGCAGGTAGAGGTCTAATGTAAAGTGGACTAATTCTTAGCCTTATATCCAAATATGGTAAAATTTCAGCGATTAGATAAAATTTTGGGATAAAAAATGAAAAGATTTGTCATGATGCTAGGTTTATTAGGTGGCTATGCATATAACACGCAAGCAAATGAGTTAAATAATCCAACTTTTAATTCAAGGTGTGCTTCAAGCGCTGAATTCACAAATGAGAACGAGAAAGGTAATAATGGCAGTAAGCAAAAAACACAGCAGAAACAGAATCCACCGGCAAATAATTAACTTAAGTGCTAGCTAAAAAATTTCTAATTCTACTAATTTATTTTTGTTAGATAACTTAATAAAAAGTAAATAAAAAAAGACCACTCTGAAGGAGAAGTGGTCTTTTGTAAGATAACTTTTTTGGTTTATTAGAAACCGAATTTAATACCACCTTGAATGTTTCCACTAGAGAAAGCAGTGCTACCAGTAGCACCCCAGTACTCAGCTGTAAGAGCCCACTGTTTAGACAAATTCCACTCAGCGCCCATACCGTAAAGCACACCAAGATTATTAACTGATATTGCTGTACCATTAGGAGTATTATCATAACCTGCAACACCAAGACGACCGTACAAATCAAAAACTTCACCTAAAGGAATAGTTCCACGAACAGCAAAATCTGTTAAACCATACTGAATAGTGCCATATTGTTGAGTAGGAGGAGTGCTATTAGGAGCTGCATTACCACCGTAATTAACCCATGCATTTGTGTAACCAACCTCAAGACCCAAGTAACGATTAACGTTTACACCAAAGTTACCACCAAGAAAGTAACCTCCACTTTGACCAACAGTTCCACCACCAGAACTACTACTGCTACTATATGAAGTGTTCATACCAATGTTAGCATCAACATAAACTGAGTTATCAGCGTTACTTGCAAAAGCTGCGAAAGAAGCTAAACCTAAAATTGCGCCTAATATTTTTTTCATAATTTTATTCCTTTTTGTATTGTTTAAACTAAACCAACCAAATTACTAACTTTTTGCTTTGTTCGCCACATCCCTTGCTGTGACTTGAGAACTACCAGCGGTAAGCTTCAGTTCTCGTTTCCTCTGACGTTATTATAGGAGAAAAAACATAGAAAAGCCAAGTCCTACGGACTAAATTAAAAGTATTTTAAAGAAATTAATCACCAAACAGCAGTAATATTTAATTTTAGATCAAATGGTTACCCAAAAATAACACAATGTTGCTTTTAACGACACAAGACGTAACATTATGAAGGTAAAAGAAAAGATGAGTTAATTAATAATTTAAATTTAAGCAGGATTTAGGTGCCTTAATGTATTATTCTAAAAACTAAATTCTTGAACTAATCAAAAAAAACTCCACTAAGGTATATCTATCACTATCTTTCCACAATTAACAGAATCAACTAAATTATTAAAAGCCAAAGATACTTCATCAAACGAATACTTATGAATATCTGGAAATATACTTGAGCTTTTTAATAGATCAATAAGTTCAGACCCCATACGTGCCAAATCTTGTTGCGACTGATAGTGTTTGGATAAATATGCACCACCAAGAGCAACCTCGTGAAAACCAAATCCGGTTTTAAATTCAGTTATCCGGCTACTATCTAGAATTCCAACTATTGAGGAAATCTGACCATTAAATGCAAGAATATCAATATCCTTTTGTAAATTATCCTTAGTAGTCGTTTCAAGAATATAGTTAACTCCAGCAGGATATAATTGATTGATTTGAGCATATAGGTCCTGATTCTTATAGTCAATTACTATATCTGCGCCCAATTTTTTGACATAGTCTATATTTTTGTTAGAACACGAACTGATAACCTCCAACCCGAATGCTTTTGCTATTAGGATAGCAAAGCCACCAACACCACCACTTCCTGCTTGTATTAAAATTGTTCGCCCGAATTGAATATTCATTTTACGTACTAATGCCAGATAAGCAGTTAAACCAGCACAAGGTAATGCTGCTGCAAGCCTCAAATCAAAGCTGTCAGGAACTTTGAATAATACGTGTTCGGGTTGAACCACATACTCAGCAAGTGTTCCACCATGAGTCAAATCAGCATGTACTGCGACCATATCACCAACACTGAATTTAGAAGAATCTGTGCCCATTTCAATGATTTCACCACAGCAATCCAGCCCGGGGATATATGGATATTGCCAAAAAGCTGGTTTATGCATGATCAATTTGTAGTCTACCGGGTTCAAGCTTGCATGTCTAATTTTGATTAATACCTCGTTCTTAGCAGGAACTGGAATAGGAACATCAACTATCTGCAACTCATTAATTGTATCTGCTGGCTTGCTTATTACATAGGCTTTCATCATATTACACATAATCATTAACTATTATTTATACACTGCATATTATTTTTCTGAATTAATCCTATATATTTCGCTATGATATTGCGGGTATTTTCATAAAATTTCAAATCATGACCATAAGCATCGGTGACATCTTCCTTTTTCCCAGTAGCACATTCTGAAAGTAGATAAATATTTTTCGCAGTGGGATCAATTTTTAACAACTTTTCTTTATGAGCTTCAGTCATCACCAAAACAAGCTTGGCAGAATCAATATCTGCTTTAGTCACTGGCGTAGCTCGATGATTTGAAATATCTTTAATACCAAGTTCTTTCATAGCAACAACTGCATACGATTCAGGGGTTAATTCTTTAGGATTAACATTGGCACCACGTGAGTCAGCAATATAACCATTTTTTGCAAAATGAAAATAATCATTTGCCAAGTACTCAGCCATCGGGCTACGACCAGTATTGCCCCCACAAACAAAAAGAATTTTGTTGGTATCTGTAGTTGCTGCAAAGCTAGAACTAGAATAAGATAGACTTATAGCAAGAAGTGTAAGTAATCTGGAGGTTTTTGTCATGAGCGTATCTTTGATATCATAAATTAATCAAATATTTTCGCATTTTTAGGGAGCTACAAGTAAAAATTTAATTGGCATAAAAAAACCTGCCATAAATGACAGGTTTTAGATGATACTTAACAAAGGATTAGATCATACCTTTAGATTTTAATACTTCTAAAAGAGTGCTACCTAATTCAGCAGGTGAACGGGTATAAGCAATACCAGCTTTTTCAAATGCGGCAAATTTTTCTTCGGCAGTACCTTTACCACCAGAAATAATCGCACCAGCATGACCCATACGTTTACCAGCAGGAGCTGTAACCCCAGCAATATAACCAACTACAGGTTTAGTTACGTTTGATTTAACGTATTCAGCCGCTTCTTCTTCGGCAGTTCCACCGATTTCACCAATCATGATGATAGCTTCGGTTTGTGGATCTTCTTGGAATAGTTTTAATGAATCAATATGTGAAGTTCCCGGAATTGGATCACCACCGATACCGATACAAGTTGATTGACCAAGACCAAGTTTGGTTGTTTGTGCAACTGCTTCATAAGTCAATGTACCAGAACGTGATACGATACCGATTTTACCTGGTAGGTGGATATGTCCTGGCATAATACCAATTTTACATTCACCTGGAGTAATGATTCCCGGACAGTTTGGTCCAATGATACGCGTACCAGTTGATTCAGCATAACGCTTAACTTTAAGCATATCAAGTGTTGGCACACCTTCAGTAATAATTACTACTAATGGTACGCCAGCATCAATTGCTTCAACAGCTGAATCAAGTACAAATGGAGCTGGAACATAAATTACAGATGCATCTGCTTGAGTCTCACGGACTGCTTCTTTCATAGTATTAAATACTGGTAGATTAAGATGTTTTGTACCACCTTTACCCGGAGTAACTCCGCCAACTACTTTTGTTCCATAAGCAATAGCTTGTTCTGAATGGAATGTACCATTTTTACCAGTAAAACCTTGTACCAAAACTTTGGTATTTTTATTAACTAAAACACTCATTATATATCCTTCTTGTTTGGTATTATTTTAAAGTAGCAACAACTTTTTGTGCTGCATCAGCTAAGCCATCAGCCGGAGTCAATTTCAAACCAGATTCCTGCAATAATTTAGAACCTAGCTCGGCATTATTACCTTCTAGACGAACTACCACTGGAACTGTAACGTTAACTTCTTTAACCGCAGCAATAATTGCTTCAGCAATCATGTCACAGCGTACAATACCACCAAAAATATTAATTAAAATTGCTTTTACTTGAGTATCAGCAAGAATCAGTTTAAAGGCTTCAATAACACGCTCTTTAGTTGCTCCACCACCTACATCTAGGAAGTTAGCTGGTTGTCCACCGTATAGCTTGATAATATCCATAGTCGCCATTGCTAGACCAGCACCATTAACCATACAGCCAATATTACCTTCAAGGGCAACATAGTTTAAATCAAACTCTGATGCTTTAAGTTCAAGAGCATTTTCTTGCGATTTATCGCGTAATTCAACTAAGTCAGGATGACGGAATAATGCATTTGAATCAAGATTAATTTTGGCATCTACACATACTAGTTCACCGTTCTCACGAACCGCTAGTGGATTAATTTCAAATAATGCGAAATCATTTTCAACAAAAGCTTTGTAAGCACCAAGCATCATTTTTACAAAATTAGCGATTTGATCACCAGTTAAGCCAAGTTGAAATGCAACTTCACGTGCATGAGATGGTTGTAAGCCAACTAAAGGATCAACCACAACTTTAAGAATTTTTTCTGGTGTTTCGTGAGCAACTTTTTCAATCTCAACACCCCCTTCAGTTGAAGCCATGAATGTAACTCGGCGGCTTGAGCGATCAACAACTGCACCAAGATATAATTCACGAGCAACTGGGTATAAATCTTCAGATACATAGACTGAATTTACTGGCTGACCATTAGCATCGGTCTGATAAGTTACCAGATTTTTACCGATCAGGCTATTAGCTACTTCGGTAGCTTCGTCACGTGATTTAACAACCTTAACCCCGCCAGCTTTACCACGTCCACCAGCATGTACCTGTGCTTTAACTACAGCAAATTTGCCGCCCAAAGAATCAAATGCATTTGCTGCCTCATGTCCGTTTGTTGCCAAAATACCGGTTTGCACACGTAATCCATAACGAGCCAACAACTCCTTGGCTTGGTACTCATGTAAATTCATCTTATGTCCTTATAACAATCGAATTAAGTACTGATTAAATAAAATCGCATTATTTTAACACACTCCTGCCCTATATGACGAAGCAATAATAATAGGTATTATTTTTCGGATTATTGCCTGTTAACAAATGTGTCGTGGGAAGTATTTTATCGTAATAATTTAAAAGAATAATTTTACTTTGAGTGGAGCTTTGTGAAGTATTGTAGTTCTTGACGGACAGTAACGAACGCTGAACTATCTGCTCTAAGCTCACCCTGAAATGGTTTATCCATCTCAAGAATCAACCAACAAGAGGAGCTGATGATTAAATTTTGACTCATAATGATGAAGAGAGTAAATGCCGTACTTTTCGTTTTTACAAACCCAGTCCAAAAACAGCCGATTATAATCATTACTAAGAAAAACACTAATAGAGGTCCGCGAAGATTTCCTTCAAGGTAATTAAGGCGATCCTCACGGTAGTTTGATAGCTGTGAGAGCTGTTCTAAAATACGATGATAGCGCATTTCTTCCGCCATATTTTTAGCGGGAGTGTACTCGTAAATTGATAAAACTAACGTCCGATACATGGCAGTGGTTTTCTGGTTAAGTTTGCCAGCAGAAAGGTTTGGATATTCATCTTCAATAACTGAATTAAGATAATCAAACAGATTTTGCTCTATTGATTTGCGTTGATCGCTTTCTAATGAATCCACATCATTATATAGTTGTTCAATAGTTGTAGCCTCACGGATACTCGTTAATTCAAGCTGTCCGAGATTACTCCAATTAGTAGCGATCCAGAATGTAATAAAAATGGTTGTAAAGAAAAGTATTGTTTGCCAGACAACTTTATTCACTACATCATTATTGTCAACTCTGAAAAGAAATCGTTGGGAAAAGAAATGCCCAATTAGACTAATTAAATTGCAAAAAGTAAAAGTACAAACTAGAGCAAAGTAGATGGGTAAAGAATAAAACCAAGCTGGCATTATCAGCTAAAATAAAGTGTTAAAATAACTTGAGTTAGGTTGTACTTAACTTGATCTGTATCTTTTAATTCAATTGATTTTAAAGGAATATCAACATTAGTCTTTTTTAGCAAATAATCATGGATGTCTTGCGCTAGAGGCTCCATCTTAGTTGGATAGCTAATCACGACTCGTTTTATACGATTAGTCTTTATTCCATCAGCAATATCATCCAATTGTGACTCGTCCATATTAGTAAGAAAAACAGGTGCCCAACCACCTACTATCTGAGTATTTTCTGCTGGAGATTGTGTCTGATTGATAGAATTAGTTGTAGCTGATGTTTTGGGCTCATGAGAATTGGAACATGCAACCAGGAAAGCAAAAAGCCCACATAAACTGACATATTGAGTAAGTTTTCGCATCTAAATCAGTCACCTTTATTTGAAAAATTAGTGCCGGAAAAATATTTTATTGAACTATTAAATAATTGAATATAGTTCTAAATTATAAACTAAAACACATACTCAGAATTGTATCATGAGCCAGATTAATTTTGAAAAAATCATTTTAACTTTGAGTGTAAATACTTTTATTATGAAACCATAAATCGGTTAATAATCTAGCATGAGAAGGATACTCCTCAGCTATTTCGCGGGCAAGTGGCTTTATCTGTTGCAAAATATCAAGATCTTCTTCAAGATTAGCAAATCTTAAGGCGGGTAAACCACTTTGGCGTTGACCAAGAAGCTCACCCGGACCGCGTATTAGTAGATCTTGGCGCGCAATTTCAAATCCGTCAGTTGTGGATGAAATAACTTGTAAACGTTGTCTAGCTACCTCGCTAAGTCCCGGCTCATAAAGTAAGATACATTCACTTTGCAGATTCCCACGTCCAACCCGACCACGCAGCTGATGTAATTGCGCAAGTCCCATCCGTTCACTATGTTCAATAACAATAATGCTAGCATTTGGAACATCCACACCGACTTCAATTACAGTAGTTGCGACTAATAATTGAAGCTGATTTTGGCTAAACTCTCCCATCACCTCAGCTTTTTCACGAGCTTTTAGCTTACCATGAATAAGCCCAACCTTAATTGGTGCCAGATGATTTGCCAATTCCTGATAAGTATTAAGAGCATTTTCAAGTTCAAGCTTTTCAGACTCTTCAATTAATGGACATACCCAGTAAACTTGGGCACCTGAATCAATCTTGCTCCTGACAAATTCAATTACTTCATGACGGCGATTATTATTAATTAGTAAAGTGCTAATTGGCGTTCGTCCGGGTGGTAGTTCATCAATGACCGAAACATCAAGATCAGCATAATAGCTCATTGCCAGTGAACGCGGAATAGGTGTAGCCGACATCATAAGTTGATGCGGATATAGTTGTTCCTTATTCTTATTAATCAGGGCTAGTCGCTGCTCTACTCCAAAACGATGCTGTTCATCAATAACTGCAAGTCCAAGATTATGAAATTCAACATCTTTCTGAAAAACGGCATGGGTTCCAACAATAAGTTGGATCGTCCCCGCAGCAATTGCAGCATAAGCTTCTTGTTTTTGCTTTTTAGTCTGACTGCCCGATAACCAGCCAGTCTTAATTCCAATCTCTTCACATAAAGAAGAAATTTTTAGATAATGCTGTTCTGCCAAAATTTCAGTCGGTGCCATAATACATGCCTGAAAACCATTTTCAATCGCAACCACGGCTGCGATGGTTGCAACAATCGTTTTACCACTACCAACATCACCCTGTAACAGGCGATTCATTTGTTTATCTAGAAGCATATCCTGAAGAATTTCACGTAAGACTTTCTGTTGAGCTTTGGTTAGTTTGAATGGTAATTTAGCTAATAGGGGGATCAGGTATTTATTATTAGTTTTTAATTGAGGGGCTGGGTTAGCATGTTTTTTAACATAAACTTTATGCATTAGTAGTTGCTGTGCCAGTAATTCATCAAACTTGAGGCGAGCTAGGGCTTTTTCTTGGTATTTTTGTTTAAATTGGAGTGGGGTTAGTTTATGTAATGCCAATAATGCCTGTGCTAAGCCCAATAACTTATATCGATCAATGATATTTTGCGGTAAAGTTTCGCCAATAATATTTGCATTAAATAAATCTTCTACTAGCTGAATAATTGTCTGGTTATTTAAACCATTGGTTGTCGGATAAATCGGTGTAAAGGTATTACTTAATTTAACTTCTTCATTTACAGTCTGGACTTTGGGATGAATAATAGTTTTATTGCCAAAATGATCCTGCTTTACTTCACCAAAAGCTCTTATCCGCTTACCTATTTTATATTGGCTAGCGTAATTCGGAAAAAAATGGAAAAATAATAGCGAGATAAATCCATCCCCATCAGCAATTTTAACGATTAACTGACGATTTTTACGCTGAATTACCTCACAACTAATAATCTCACCTTCGACCATTACTTGTTGTCCAGCTCTAGCCTCAGCAATTGGGTAAACTCGAGTCAGATCTTCATAGCGCAATGGAATATGTAAGACAAGATCCCACCAGCTAGAAAGCCCTAATTTCAGGAGCTTATTATTTAGTTGCGCTTTATCGCTTATTTGTTCCAAAATTTGCATTATGAACGATACTATTTATGGTTTAATTTGATTACTCATATTCTGTCAAGTAAGTATCTTAGCATACCTGAAGATTGAGTTATAATCTGGGGAAATCCAATTGTAGGTTCTAGGGTGAAGCCGTACTATTTCATTAAACGTCCGATTCTAGCTATTGTAATCGCGCTTATTATTATTTGCGTTGGGGTAGTAGCTACATTTAACATACCGGTTAGCCAATTTCCCAATATTTCGCCACCAGTAGTCATGGTTCGTGCCCAATTCCCGGGAGCAAATGCCGAAACTGCGGCTAAAGTCGTTGCTGCCCAGATAGAAAACCAGTTAAATGGTACTAGCAATATGCTTTATATGGCAACTACTACTTCAGCTACCGGTTCAATTTCGATTAATCTTACTTTTGAAATTGGAACTGATTTAAATATTGCCATCAACGAAATCTTAAACCGGATTTATGCGGCAATGTCACTTTTGCCGCCAGTAGTTCAGCAACTTGGCGTAACTGCACGTAAAAGTTCTCCCGATCAATTACTTAGCATTGCTTTTTATGCCAATCCCTATATCGACCCAAAATTTATCAGCAATTATCTCGAGCGAACTGTCCAAAATGATTTGCTATTATTACCAACTGTTGGCAATATAGGCGTTTTTGGTACTGGAACTTATGCAATCCGGGCATGGTTAGATCCAAATCTTATGCAACGTTATAGCATTACCGTTAATGATATCCAAAATGCTATAAAAGATCAAAATCAGGAGTATGTGATCGGACGCTCAAATTCGCCACCCTTTACTAGCGATAAGCAGACAGAAAGCATGCTAGCGCTAAATCTAATTGGGTCACAGATGTTTAGCTCCCCAAAGCAATTAGCTGAAGTAGTCCTAAGAAACAATGGTAATCAGATAATTCGGGTAAAAGATGTTGCCAGAGTTGAATTAGGTGCAAATAATTATACTTCGAGAGCGCTGATTAATTTCCGTGATGAAAATGGGAAATTTGTTAGCTATCCATGCTCTATTATGCAGGTATATCTGGTACCGGGAAGTAATCAGTTACTAGCAAAGAAACAAATTCTTGATCTATTGCAAGAAGATGCCAAACGCTTTCCTTTTGGGCTTCATTACCGAATTACTAATGATAATTCAAGGTTTGTTGCCGCCTCAATTCATAATGTTGTTGAGACTTTAATTATTGCAATTATTCTCGTGACATTAATTATTCTTTTGTTTTTACGTAATCTACGTGCCTGCCTAATTGTAATAGCAACTATTCCGGTATCATTATTTGGAACTATTGCTTGCCTTGATGCTCTTGGATTTAGCCTAAATACCATTAGCCTCTTTGCGCTGATTTTATCAATCGGAATCGTTGTTGATGATGCGATTATTATTGTTGAAAATGTGATGCGGCTAAAAGAAGCAAACCCTAATGCTAAACTTTCACAGATTATCAGTGAAACCATGCGCGAAGTGAAAAGCGCAGTTATTGCGATTGTAATGGTTTTAAGCATCGTATTTATCCCGGTTATGAAACTTGGTGGCTTAAGTGGTGTAATGTACCAACAATTCGCGGTAACTATTGCCTGCTCGGTTATTATTTCGGGAATAAGTGCGCTTACATTTGTACCAGCACTAACCAGCCGTATCCTTAAAATAGCTCCATTGAAGACAAAAACCCCATCTATTTTTGAAAACTTGATCGGTAAGCTGACTAGGCTCTATGTAAGACTAGCAGAAATGATTATAATCAAGCGTAAGTTTATTCTCATGATCTGGTTAGTGCTGATTTTAGCTACCTTTGGTTTATTTAAGTTGGTATCTACTGACTTTGTCCCGCTTGAAGATCAGGGGCTAATAATGGCTTCGATGAATCTGCCTTCATCAGCTAGTATGAATGAAACTGAGAGTGCTGCCCGACAAATAATGGCAAAACTAACCAATAACCCCAATATTTCCTCCGTATTAAGCATTATTGGCGCTGACTTTCTTGATTCTGGCGGGCAAAAACCATACGCAGCTTCATTTACTATCTCATTAAAAGAATGGTCAGAACGAAGTGGTAAACATAGTAGTGCCGATTCAGTCATCAAAGAAATTAACAAATTTAATCGCCAAATTCCGGGACTTGCTATAAAGGCTTATAATCAACCACCAATCCGTGGGCTTAGCACCACTGGTGGAGTTGAATTTTATCTGGAAAATCGGGTCGGCGGTAATGCTCATGACTTACAGGAGGTTGGTGATAAATTAATCGCTAGACTTAAAAAACACCATGAAGTTGGCAATGCATATCAAACGCTAAATACCAATACACTACAAATATCATTGCTACCGGATATTGATATGACCAAATTCTATAAAGTAAGCCTCAACGACCTGTATAGCACTTTACAAACAATGTATAGTAATAATAACGTTAATTTTGCTTATCTGATGCAGGGGTTAATCTGGGTTATCCTTGAAGCAGACTATCGTTATCGAGCAACCTTGGAGGGATTGAAAAATGTCTATCTGAAAAATGCTAATGGGCAAATGGTACCTGTAGGTAGCTTGTTAAAAATTGACTATAGTAACAATGCTCAGGTAATTCAACGTTTTAATAGTTATATTGCGAGTAGAATAACTGTAATCCCAGCAAAAGGACATACCATGGGTGATGTGATGCAGGTACTTCGGAATGAAGTTAGCCAATTACCCAAAGGCTATGGTTATGAGTGGTTCGGCACTAGTTATCAACTAAAACAATCACAAAGTACTTCGCTTACGGCATTTATCATGGCTTTTGTCATGATTTATCTGGTTTTGGCTGCATTGTATGAAATGTGGCGCTTACCACTTATAATCCTTATGGGAGTTCCATTTGCATTATTTGGTGCTATTTTGGTGCTATTTATCTTTAACATGCCAAATGACTTATATTTCCAAATTAGCCTGATAACACTACTCGGTTTATCTGCCAAAAATATTATTCTTTTGGTTGAATTTGCCTTACAGCATTATAAGGAGGATGGGAATAGCATTTCTAGTGCTATTTACGCGCTAAAAATCCGCTTTCGCCCAATTCTAATGACTTCGGTTACATTTATCTTTGGAACCTTACCACTGGTGTTTGCTAATGGTGCTGGCGCTAATGCCGAGCACTCGCTAGGTATCGGAATCATAGGTGGCGTTATTGGTTCGGTGTTTCTAGCAACTTTATTCACTCCAGCTTATTTTGCATTATTTATGAAAAACAAGGCAAAGGTTTAATCTAAACTATATAATTATGTAAAATTTTCTTAGGAAAGAAAAATGCTAAGTAACCAAGAGTATCTACAACAGTTTACCAATGCTCTAGAAATTACCGATCAGGTTATAAATGATTTATGTGTGGTGGTCAAAGGAACTGATTCCAAAGCTATTTATGCGACAGCAACGCATAACCGAATATTTAACTGTGATAATAGCATTCTCAATAACTATGTTTTCCCGCTTGAAGCCGATAACTACAAACATAATCAGTCTTTCGTTGAAGAACAGGAAGTAATAAATACCAGAACTAAACGCATATCTTTTAATATCCATTTATTCGATGGGCAAGTTCAACCCTATCTATGTACCAAGTATCCAGTAGTAAATCCTGCAAATAATGAGATTATTGCTATTTATTGTGTTTTTCAGAAAATCCCATTTAGTGGGATTCATCATCAGATCTTAAGAGCATATAATATCTATCGAAAAGCAAGTCAGAAAACTGATTTAGAGCGCTACAAACTTACCAAGCGTGAAAAACAAGTAATTTTCCTCTTTCTCTCGGGCTTAAGTAGTCAAGAAATAGCTGAAGTATTATCACAAATTGAAAACAAAACTATTACCAAAAGTACAATTGATAGTCTTTTTACCAAACAGCTGCGTTTAAAGTTTGATGCCTATACCCGGCAAGGACTATTTGAGAAATTGATGGAATCCGGATTCGATCGCTATATCCCAAAAGACTTATTTATTAACATCAAACTACCAATTACTGATCTAACATCCTATTGATTAAGTGTTAGGAGTATAGAATAATCAATTGAGAATCTTGATTTTTATACATTAAATGCTATATAATAAGAGTGGTAAACTGTGATTTTAATAAAAGGTGAAACAATGAACTATAACTATCAACAGCAACAGTACGCAATGGCGGCGCCCTCTGCAGAAATTCGTTCGCAGGTAATGCGCAATACATATTTCCTGCTTGCTTTATCATTAATTCCAACAGCAATTGGTGCGCTAATTGGTGTGAATATGTCATTCATGTTCCTGATGAGTAGTCCGATTATGGGTAGCTTGCTACTTATCGGTGCTATGTACTTCCTAATGTTCATGATTGAAAAGAATAAATATAGCTTTGCCGGAATCGTCTGGATGATGGCGTTTACGTTTTTGATGGGCTTACTGCTTGGTCCATTATTTCAAGTCGCATTACGTCTGCCAAATGGTAGTCAGCTAATTTTACTTGCCGCAGTCTTAACTTCAGCAGTATTTTTTGCGATGAGCGCAATTGCTTATACCATAAAAAGAGAAACACCATTTTTGACTAATTTCCTTGCCATTGGTGGGATTGTAATTATGGTCGGGGTTATTGCTAATATCTTCTTACACTTACCGATGTTCCATTTAATGTTGTGTGGTGCATTTGTAATTTTCTCTTCATTGATGATACTTTGGCAAGTAAACCAGATTATCACTGGTGGCGAAACTAATTACATTTCAGCAACGTTAAGTCTATATGTTAGTCTATATAACCTGTTTACTAGTTTATTACAGATTATCATTGCACTATCTGGTAATGACAGACGTTAATTAATTAGTATGATAAAGATCGCCATTTATGTGGCGGTCTTTTTTTATGTCTGGAATAAATTGATTTATAATTTCTATTTATATAGTTGGCAATAGTCAAAAATGCCAATTTTATCGAGTATAGTTTGTCATGAAAATTATTCAATATCCCGGTAGTTCATTTCGACTTCACCAGCCATTTCCTCCAGCAGGAGACCAGCCAACTGCAATTAGTGGGCTAGTAGAAGGCTTAAAAGACGGTTTACAATACCAAACCTTACTTGGTGTAACTGGTAGTGGAAAAACCTATACCATGGCAAATATAATTGCTGAAACTGGTCGTCCAGCATTAATCATGGTGCATAATAAAACATTGGCAGCACAGCTTTATGCTGAATTTCGTGATTTCTTTCCAGAAAATGCGGTTGAATATTTTGTCTCTTATTATGATTACTATCAGCCTGAAGCTTATGTTCCTCATAAAGATCTGTTTATTGAAAAAGACTCTTCAATCAATGAACATATTGAACAGATGCGTTTATCAGCGACTAAATCTCTCCTTGAGCGCGATGATACAATAATCGTTGCAACTGTTTCCGCAATTTACGGTATTGGTGATGAGGCAGCTTATCGCCAGATGATCTTACATCTGAAAGAAGGCAATACGCTAACCCAGCAGGAAATAATCAAACAGCTAGTAAATATGCAATACCAACGTGAAGATATTGAATTTAAACGGGGTACATTTCGTATTCGTGGCGATACCATTGATGTATTTCCGGCCGAGTATTATGATAAAGCAATTAGAATTAGCCTTTTTGATGATGAAATTGACGGATTATTTCTCTTTGATCCATTAACTGGCAAGATTGAGCAAAGAATCGGCAGATTTACGGTATTCCCGTCTTCGCATTATGTTACACCGCGTGAAACAATCATGTCTGCTACCGAGACGATCAAAGTCGAGCTGGAAAAAAGAATCCGTGAATATGAAGCGAATGGAAAAACTATCGAAGCATTTCGGATAAAACAGCGCACAGAATTTGATCTAGAAATGCTAACCGAGATTGGGTTTTGTAAAGGAATTGAAAATTATTCCCGCCATCTAACTGGACGTGCACCCGGTGAACCACCACCAACACTAATCGATTATTTACCGGCTAATTCAATTTTGTTTGTCGATGAATCACACGTTACAATTTCGCAAATCGGTGGGATGTATAATGGTGATCGGGCACGTAAGCAAAATCTAGTAGATTATGGCTTCAGGCTTCCTTCTGCAATGGATAATCGCCCACTTCGCTTTGAAGAGTTTGAGCAAAGAATGCCACAAACCATAATGGTATCAGCGACACCAGGTAAATATGAAGCAGAACATCAGGATAATCTTGTTGAACAGGTTGTTCGCCCAACCGGGCTTCTTGATCCAATCATCGAAGTTCGCCCAGTTGAATTTCAGGTTGATGATCTACTCCATGAAATTAAAATTCGTAAAGAACTTAATCAGCGTGTCTTAGTTACTACGCTTACCAAGAAAATGTCTGAGAAACTAAGTGAATACTATGCTGAAAACGGTATTCGGGTACGTTACCTGCATTCAGACATTGATACTGTTGAACGAGTTGAAATTATCCGCGATTTACGCTTAGGTGTTTTTGATGTGCTAGTCGGAGTGAATCTACTGCGTGAAGGACTTGATATGCCAGAAGTAAGTCTGGTGGCAATTTTTGATGCGGATAAAGAAGGCTTCTTGCGTTCTGAGCGTTCATTAATCCAAACTGTCGGACGGGCTGCTAGAAATAGTGAGGGGCGTGCGATATTTTATGCTGACAAAATTACCAAAGCAATGCAAGTTGCGCTTGATGAAACCAAACGCCGCCGTGAAAAACAGCTTAGTCATAATGAGAAATTTGGAATCACTCCATTAACAGTAGTCAAACCAATTAATGATATTATTGATGGCGTGTATCGCGAAGAGAAGAAACAGAAGTTTGAAATCAAATTACCAAAAGATTTAAGCGACAAAGAATTGACCAAGCTAGTTAAACAGGTAGAAAAACGGATGAAAGAACACTCTATGAATCTGGAGTTTGAAGAAGCGGCAAAATGTCGCGATGAATTGCAAGTATTAAAAGAACTATTATTTAAGAACTAGTTAGGGGTTAATTATTAATGAGTAGTTTTATTATTGGAGTAGCTGGCGGGTCTGGCTCGGGTAAATCAACGGTAACCGATCATATCGTCAATGCAATTGGTGAAGAAAATGTTGCGATATTGGTTCAGGATAATTATTATCTGGACCTGGTACATCTTACCCATGAACAGCGAAGGAAAGTAAATTTTGATCATCCTGATGCCTTTGATTGGGAATTGATGTTAAAGCATATCGATTGTCTAGCAAATGGTTTACCAATTGAGATGCCTACTTATGATTATACTCTTGATATCAGAAAGACTGAAACCTTAACCGTAATGCCTGCGCCAATAATCGTGGTTGAAGGGTTATTTGCCCTTCTTGATGCCAAAATCCGCAAATATATGACACTTAGAATATATGTCGATACGGCAGATGATATCCGTTTTATCCGTAGGCTTGAGCGCGATATTCATGAGCGTGGTCGTAGTACTGATTCGGTAATCAAACAATATCTGGAATCTGTTCGTCCAATGCATAAACAATTTATCGAACCAACCAAACGCAATGCGCATATTATAATTCCACACGGGGCAAATAAAGCTGCGCTGGAAATGATTGTTGCCAGAGTTCGCGCGGCAATTAACAAAGAAGAGCTGGATGTAAGCAGCTATTTTGACGAGGTCTAATATGAAACCATTTATTATTGGAGTAGCTGGTGGGTCTGGCTCAGGTAAATCAACTGTAACTGAACAGATAATTCATGCCGTTGGTAGCGAGAATGTTACTATTTTTATTCAGGATAATTTCTATCTGGATCGCTCCAATCTAACGATGGAAGAAAGAAACCGGGTAAACTTCGATCATCCAGCAGCTCTTGACTGGGAATTAATGCGTAAACTCTTTGATGACTTGGCTAATGGTGTTCCAATCCAGATGCCACAATATGATTTTACTACCCATACCAGAAAAGACGAAACAGTTACGATTGCCCCGGCACAGATTATTGTTGTGGAGGGAATTTTTGGGCTTTATGATGAAACAATGTGTAATCATATGGCGTTACGGATTTTTGTGGATACTGCTGCCGATATTCGCCTAATGCGAAGAATGAAACGCGATATTGGTGAACGAGCACGAACATTAGATAGCGTTATGGAACAATATTCTAAATTTGTCCGTCCAATGCATAAAAAATTCGTTGAGCCAACCAAGGAAGCTGCACATATAATAATTCCGCACGGGTCAAACAAGGCTGCATTAGAAATGATTGTTTCGCGAATCCAGACGGTTATTAATGGGCACAAGATTAATCTTAATCATGATATGTTTTTCGAAGAAGAATAGCTACAAAAATCTATAAATATTGGCATAATTAGCTCTTAATTGGGGTATAGAAATAGCGGGTTTTTATCCGTACCACTATACAAACCAGTTAAAAATGCTGGCAAAATTTAATCCAGAATGCAACAAATAATGCCACTTTGCTTATTGGTAACGTTTAATGTATTACCAAATTTACAACAGGATTGGAGCACTAAATAATGGCGAATAAACTAAAAAAATAATCCTAGTTAATCCTTTAGTATTTGGTAGTGTGTTACTTTTATCGTACAAAGTAGTGCGTAGTGAACTGAAGATTTACAGGGTTTAGGAGCTTTCTTAATAATTATATCAAATTTGTACAGAACGATTATTTAGCCTCATAGTTATCATAATGATATAATTCGGCTATTATAGTTAGTATTTGTTAATAGGAATTTTATTAATGCTTAATTTCCCAAATGATCGTATTCCTTTAAGGATAAGTCCATGCCCGATCATAGATGCAATACTTGAAATTAGGTACTTGCCTAGCACTCCCTTAGAGGTTATGGTTGGTATGGTATATGAGAAATTACAGCAACGCCATAAGAATGATAATAGTATTCAACTTGGTCAACTTCAAAGGCTACCAGTAAATGATATTCCTATTGCTGTCCGAAATAATGATGAAAATCTAAAAAATCAGCCACATTATATTGTTGATTACAATGGGCTAAGTTTTCGTGTTGCAATGAATAATGTATCTGTGGCTATTAAAGATGCATACCCTGGCTGGGATTCTTTTAGAAAAGGTGCTAAAGATATTATAGAAGCCGTTAATTTGTTAGATACAATAAAAGCTCCTCTACGCATTGGGCTACGGTATACTTCTTTTTTTAGTTCTAATATATTTGAACAAACTAAATTAGAATTAAAGCTTTTTGGCAATGAAACACTACAAGCAAACAACGCAATATTTACCAATTGGAATGATGGCGATTTATCATGCTCATTACAAATAGCAAATAATGTAATTGTTAGTAAAGATAAACAAACTAAGCAAGGTTCTATTATTGATGTTGACGTAGCTACAAAAGATGCGGCAACAATTAATGTAACTAGAATTGATGAAATACTTGAAGATTTGCATAATTATGAAAAAAAAGTCTTTTTTAACTTACTAGCTGATACATTACTGGAAACTCTAAACCCTGTATATAACTAGAAAAGGAGTTGATATGTCTTCCCTGAGTGTATATAAAATAGACCGTTCTAGCACGGTAAATTCTACGAATGTAACGTTTAAATCTGCTGCTATCGTAGGTGCTGCTTGTTTATTTCCTCTGGTAATGGATGTTGGTTTAACAAAGGATCTGAACGAAAGCAATACTTATCAGGTTCCCACTCTTAAACATATAAATTTACCAGCCCAGATTCAACCTGTAGCTTCTAGTCTTTCACCAATACCAGAAAATTTAATTAATTTAAAAGACCATATAACACAATTTCTAAAAAAACCTAAAGTAGAGGATATTTACTTAGCTTCCCTTCATAAAAGTGTAAATGATAGTTTGAGCTTTTTAAATCATTTCCCTCACGAACTACCATTACCTACTGCTTATAATGCTGAAGATGGTGAAATTGTTTTAGAGTGGTTTTTTAATAATAAGAGTGTCGTTTTGAGTATAACTGGTGATGGGTATTATGGTTATGCTATGTTAAAAAATGGTAAGTATGTTGCAGGACAAAGTGATGGTAACATAAATGATGTAATTACACCTGAACTTTATGAGTATTTACAATCTTAAATATGTCAGTCAAGCAAGTTTTGCCACCTATAGACATAGAGGGCTCTGAAGTTATTGGATATGCTATTTTTGACCCAGATCATGTTGATTCTGATGGAAAAATAACCACAGCAGCGTTTACAACTAAACAATTAGATGAAGGATCGTTATCTGTATGCAGAATACTTTATAGTTCGATAGAAGAAATACAGGATAAGATTATATCCCCCCGAACTAGTCGAAAACCAGATATCTCTTTTTGTGGTGTTTTAACTACTTTTTGCCAAGATATTTGTAATATCAACAATGAAGAAATAACTTCGTTTTTTGCAAAAAGTGATCCCCTTGATGGGTTCCCTTCTCATGGACTTATTGGATTTACAGAAAAGTTTAAGTTGAATGCCACTAAATCAAAGAAAACTCAGGCTCGTGCAGAATTAATGAGAATATTTGGCAATATTAAGTCTCTAAAAGAGGTCTTTCCTTAATATCCCATATTTGATAGAATGAATCTCCGCGCTGCAAGCAGACGCGGTATCTACCCAAATAACACTAATTGCTTCTTTTCATGAAGCTTTCTATAATCTTCCCTTCCTTGGTTTTTCACGTAATTTGCTATGCTTGCTTCATTACCATGCTGACCAACTGTAGCTGCAAAATAGCCACTACTCCAGAACTCGCCTCCCCAAAGCTGCTTTTTTACTTCTGGACATAACTGAAATACTTCTCGTGCCGTTA
>SSGX01000013.1 GCA_008017155.1 Neisseriales bacterium
GCATTCCAAGTAGTGCTTTTCGATCAAGTTTACCATTAATCGTTAAAGGTAATTTATCGATTGCTACAAATACACTTGGATGCATATAATCTGGTAGTCTAGAACCCAAAAACTCATGAAGCTCTTTCTCAGCTAAGATCTTATTTGCAATATAAAAGGCTGCTAGATATTTACTCTCAGGTAATACTTCCCCATTTGCATTTTTATACTCATTGGCTAATACTACTACCTGTCTTATTTCAGGATGTTCTAAGAGTTTATTTTCAATCTCCCCTAGTTCTATCCTGAAACCTCGAATCTTTACTTGAAAATCATTCCGTCCAATATATTCTATATTTCCATCGGCTAAATAACGAACTAGATCTCCGGTTTTGTATAAGCGGGCATTTTTACCTAACTCTTTATCTTCTGCACTCTGGAATGGATTAGTAATAAATCTTTCAGTTGTTAAATCTGGTCGATTTAGATAGCCACGTGCAAGTCCCACTCCCCCTATATATAGTTCTCCTATCTCGCCGATTGGCAATAATGATAAGCTCGCATCTAACACATAGGCTTGCGTATTATTCAAGGGGCGGCCGATATTTGCATTATTTTGATCATCTTCGTTATAGTAATGTAGTGTTGAACAAACCGTAGCCTCAGTTGGTCCGTAAGCATTTATAAGCTTGGTTCCCAGCTTTGAATAACTATCAAGAATTGTTTTGGGTGTACCTTCCCCAGCAACTACCAAAGTTTTTAATTCTAAAAAAGAATCTGGTAATAATAAGGCAGGTGGAATAGTCGCTAACTCTATTTTATTATCGCGAATATAACTAGTTAAGAGATTAAAATCTTGACGGGTATCATTATCAAGTAGGAATAAAGAATGTCCATTTACTAGAACCGTAAATACTTCAGAAACAAAAGCATCAAATACATAATTAGCATAAAGGATACAGTTTTTTACAAAGCTGCCTGTAGTAAGTAAATTTAATCCAAATAAAGCTCCTTGCATCAAGGCAAGATTAACTACACCGTGATGTTCGATCATAACCCCTTTTGGCTTACCAGTTGTTCCACTCGTATAGATCACATAGGCTAGATTTTTGCTACTTATTCTTACTTCAGGATTTATTGATGATTCTTTAGCTAATATCTCCTCTTGCGTCTTACTATCAAGTCCTATACTATCAATGCCAAACTCGTTTAGCTCTTCCAGATACTTTTCATTCGTTAATATTACCTTAGCTTCTGTATCTCCCAAAATATAACTAATCCGCTCTTTTGGATAGCTTGGATCTAAGGGTACATATGCTCCTCCAGCCTTTAATACACCTAATATCCCAATTAATATCTGTTCATCACGGTCAAGACATAAAGCTACTAGATTATCTCCTGATAATTGATATTCTCTTCTTAGATAATGCGCTAATTGATTAGCTTTCTTATTTAATTCACTGTAACTATATTTTTTATCATTATAGACTAATGCTATATTATCTGGTGTTCTTATAACCTGTTCTTCAAATAACTCATGGATAGTCTTATTTTCTGGATAATTTACCCAAGTATTATTCCATTCATGAAGCTGTTTCTCTATATCTGCATCAATAACTTTACTTGTTTGTAATATCTCTACTATTTTTGCTTCATTATAACTTTCTCGAGAAATACTTATTAGTGCATCTATAATATCATCAATACTTAATTCTTCAGTATTAGCTCCTTCTTTTAACAGATAGCCTTCTTTTTCATTCTTTACTAATACCAACTGTTTATCATCAATTATCAATTCATAACCGCTAAAGCCAACATAGCGTCTTTTCTCGAAAGAAGAAAACTTAGAATAAATTATACAGTTACAAGCTAAAGCTAGTTCTTCACCACTTGCTAGTACCTCATGTCCTGAATCTTCTATCTCATTAACCAAAGACTCTTGATCTTTAAATTCGCCTTCCAGATGGATTGATAATTGTTTCATAGCCTATAATATCCAACCTCTAGTTTTAAAAGATGGGGAAATATATTCATCCATCATTCCTGATTTCTCAAGTAAATTTAAAATATTCATTAACATAGGATGGTTACGGGTTAATGAAAATCCAGCATAAACATCATTAAGAATCAAATCAGCATCTAGATCACTAAAATTAAGCTCAATTAATATTTGTTTATCAAATTCTTTCTGCACACTAACTCCTAGATAGGTATCAAGAAATTCAACGAGTACTAACCCAATATTTCTTTTGCAGTCAATATCAACCTTTGACCAAATATGTCCCAATAAGTGAAAAAACACTCCCGAATGTCTGGTTTCATCAGACAAATGATCCTTTATTATCTTTTGAAAAAATGGATGTGTTTCATCCTTATCTGTCATGGTTACTATTTCTTTAGTTAACGTATTTTCAGCAAGACAAACACAAATTAGCTCAAAAATATCATGATACTTGATAGGAAGCTTTTCTTTAACGATTCTTATAGCTCGTTCAATTTCGATTGTTTTAGGTAATGGTAGGGGCTTAACTCCAGTTTCTTTCTCAATTTGCAATAGGCTATCATAAGCAACATATGCATGATAAGCCTCATCAACCATTATTGTGTATAAATTTAATTTTTGCTCATCACTAAACTCGAGATCAAGCTGGCCAGAAATAACTTTCAAGATAGTTGTATTTACAATTCTTGTTTCAATTGAGGAGATATCATTTGAATATTTGTAAAGAGACTGAATCAAGAGATATTTCAGCGCATCATCACCTTTTTCCAATATTTTGGGATGAACAGCAATTGGTTGCCTTGAGATAGGATAAAAATATCCAGCGCCATTTGTATCAAAAGAAATATATGGACGACTTCTAACTGTTGCACGTGCTTCCCATTTTTCTTGTAATTGAAACATGATAATTATACCTTTTTAAAAATCATAATATTTTAAACTAGCTGGACATCCTTAATTTATCCGTTTTGGATAATTTAGGTAAAATAATTAATGATGCAATGATAAGTAGGATTACTTGCATCAGAATTAGACTTGTTGTAATGTGTGAATAAGTAAATTTTGTCACTATATAATTAGCAATACCCGCACAAAACACTGCAAGAAAATTTTTGATCGCTATTGCAGTTCCAAATGATTCTTTTACGCTTTGCAAACACATTGTTCCGGTAGTATTAGCACATATGGATAAGAAAAATGTAGATAAACACATAGCAATAATAAAAATTGATAGGTTTAGAATAACAAATTTAAGAATAAGATAAGCAATTAATAGATTTAGAAAAGCAAATAAAATTGCCAATCTAGTAATTGATACTGCATCCATGAGATCAACAAGCTTTTTTGTAACCTGATTAGCAAAAATAATAATCAACCCATTAAGTGCAAAATACATAGCATATTGCCATTTAGTTAATTGAAATATCTTCATATATATGATTGCAGAGGCACTCACAAAGCTAAGTTCTGCGGCACAAATCATTGCAACCGAAAAGGTAAAAAGCATAAAAGTATGATTTTTAGAATGAAGAAGGTATTGCCTAAATCCATGCCAAAGCCCTTCAGACCTATTTTTTAGCTCAAGTGTTTCAGACATTAACTGACTAAATATAAGTAAAATTACACCATAAATAGTCAAAAAATGAAAAATATACTGCCATTGCCTAGTAATTGACATAATAGTAGTACCAATAACAGGCGCAATAATCGGTGCTAACATAGCAAAACTACCAATATTTGACATTGTCTTTAATAGTTTCGAGCCAGAATAACAATCACGTAAAATAGCAATTGCAACCGTGGCACACGCAGCATCGCCAAGCCCTTGACCAAACCTAGCAAGAACCAGCTCATTCAAAGAGTTACTTAGCGGGCATAAAATCGAAGAAATGACATACAAAATTGCTCCTACCTGCAGTATGGGCTTACGACCATAAATATCGGATAAGGTACCCCAAATTAAAATACCCAAAGCAAAACCAAGATAATATGAAGTGAAAGTTTTTAATACCGCTGGCTGATTAACTAAGAAAAAACTGGCTATTTCAGGAATTGCTGGCGAATAAGTATCTAGGGCAAAGGTTGGTAAACATTTAAATAGCGCTATAACAATTAAAAATATTCGCTCATTTTTTAAGGCATTTATCACATCAACCTCATCAAAAAAATTTTCCTGATTATACTATAAATTTGGACACCCTTGACTTAGATATAAACACGGGTAGAAATTAAATAATTAATTAGAATTAAATGCGGCCCATGTAGTATAATTAATACCCATAACAGTAATAAAACTAGGATTATTCATGCAAAACACTATCGAAAAAATTGATGAATTAGTTAAAAATAACAAGGTTGTTTTATTTATGAAGGGCTCAGCAAAATTTCCTCTTTGCGGCTTTTCTGGGCGTGCAGTAAAAATACTTTCTCTTTGTGGGGTTACTGATTTTGCTACCTTTAACGTACTTGAAGATGAAGGCATTCGCCAAGGAATAAAAGAGTATTCAAATTGGCCAACAATTCCACAGCTTTATGTGAATGGTGAATTTGTTGGTGGTTCTGACATCATGGCAGAAATGTATGAATCTGGAGAGCTCCAACAATTATTAAATCAATAAAAGTGGGGCTATAATTAGCCCCTTTTTTAATTTTTATCATGGTGAAATATATGAATGGTTTCTTAAATCTGTCTCAACTAAGACAAATTGAAAATGATGCAGTCCAAAATGATATTGATTTGATTGATCGTGCTGGTCAAGCAATTAGCATTTGGGTGAGAAATCATATTAATAAAAAGCTTAGGATACTAGTAGTAGTCGGTAGAGGTAATAATGGCTGCGATGGTCTTGCTGCTGCAATACATTTACAGCAAGCAGGATATAAGGTTGACACCGTAAGACTATTCAAAGACAATACAGCTAAAAATCAATTATGGTTTGATAAACTACAAATGCTTAAGAAAAGTCTTAGTAAATTTCCTAGTGAACTTGAGAAATATGGATTAATTATAGACGCCATTTATGGAATTGGATTAACCCATGAATTAGACGTTGAGACTACAAAAACCATTCAAAAGATAAATAGCTCTAATTCTCATATTCTTTCCCTTGATGCGCCAAGTGGGTTAAATCCATTTAGTGGCAGAGTACAAGGCTATTCAATAATTGCAGATTCAACTCTGACTTTTATTGCCGATAAGCCAGGACTACATACTGGTGATGGTCTTGATACTTGTGGTGAGATTGAAATTGTAGATTTAGTCAAAATAGCAGACTTTAAACTTCCAGATGCAATAAATAAAATAGCATTTAATCTAATTGAGGACATTCCTTATCAACAATTAATGCGTTCAAAATTTAATACTAGCAAAGGAAGCTATGGTACAGTTGCGATAATTGGTGGGAATAAAGGAATGCATGGTGCATTATATCTCGCAGGAAAAGCAGCACTACTATCTGGAGCAGGAAAAGTTGTTTTAGGTGCAATTGATAATAACTTTGTATTAAATCTAAATACTCCTGAATTAATGTCACAATCCCCGAAAGAAATTGTTCAGAATTTACAAGCGTTTGATGCAATTGCTATTGGACCTGGTCTAGGTCAAGATGAAAAAGCAGTAAAAATACTTAATAAACTCCTAGATAATATCGAAGATAGCAAGCTCCTTGTTGACGCTGATGCATTAAATCTTATATCAACTAACCATGATCTTAAATTAAAATTTAGAGAAGTTAGATATAAAATTATTACGCCACATCCAGGTGAAGCCGCAAGGATATTAGGTGTTACCGTAAATGAAATTCAAGATAACCGCTTTATGTCAATTGCCGATTTGACTGATAAATTAAATAGCATTACAATCCTAAAAGGAGCGGGTACTTTAATCCAATCTGGAAATAACATCTACATCAATTCAACAGGTAATCCAGCGCTTGCCAATGCAGGACAAGGAGATACATTAACTGGAATTATTATTTCTCTTCTTGGACAAGGAATGGACTTACTTGCAGCAAGTCGTTTTGGAGTATTCATTCACGGGCTTGCAGCAAGCAGATTAGTTTCTGCTCGCAAAGGATTCAATGGTATTCTGGCTAGTGATATTGCAATAGAGGCATCAAAATTGATAAATGAGCTAGTTTATGCTGATATATTTGATTAGTCAAAAATAAAGTCACTGGCTATTGTCTAAAAACATTCTAATATTTAGTGGTAAATAATTGCTACCGTAATTATTTACCACTCTAAGCCTATAATTTAATCTAACCGAAACATTTCTGCCTATGTCGGAATCAAAAAGAATTGCTAATGCTAATGGTTAAGTTTTTCAATAAAAGCTAAGGTAAGTTTCTCAAAACATATTTTTTATTGACTTCCATTGATAATACTGTTACAATACATTCTGATTAAAATTTCTCTATTCCATTTATCTCATCGTTTTGTTCAGTCAATACCTTGTTATATTTCCGTTAGATTACTTTTAGTTTAGTTATTTTATTAATTTCACAAGGTATATTATTATGAAAAAAACTCTATTTGTTGCAGGTCTTGATTTTAACTTAACAGATTCACAAGTTAAAGGTGTATTTGAAAAATATGGTACAGTTGAATCTGCAAAAATCATTACTGATAAATTTTCTGGCAGAAGCCGTGGATTTGGATTTGTTGAAATGTCAACTCAAGAAGAAGCTGAAGAATGTATTCGCGTTCTAAATAATGCTAGCGTAAATGGTCGCCAAATCGCAGTTAAGTTTAAAGAAGATAAGCCTGCTGCAAGCAATAATGCAAGAAGATGGTAATTATTTGTTAGTTATTCATTCATAAAATAATAAGCTCTGTATTAACAGAGCTTATTATTTATTTTTACCATTTAACGATAATTTTTGATCATATGCCTGTTGATTAGTCGTTACCCTATATTCCTCCTTACAATCATAATATTCTAATCTCATAAATTAAAAAACTAAATTTATATTTTATAAGTAGAACCATAAATCTACAAATTTGATTTAATTATGAGATAATTACTACCCGATTATCAATTAGTAGTTTTTAATGAAAAAATCATTTGCCTTAATCACGCTTGGTGCAATTCTCGAATACTATGATTTTGCGATATTTATTTATTTTGCCAAAAATATTGGTGAAAGTTTAATTCCCATTCATAATGAAACAGCCAATTTGATTGCCAGCTTTGGAGTCTTAGCGATTGGTGCGCTCCTACGCCCCTTGGGAGGTACTATTTTTGCGCACTTTGGCGATACTCACGGACGAAAAAATATTTTTGTTTATACTGTTCTAATGATGGCGCTACCAACCTTTATGATTGGATTAATTCCAAGTTATGCCCAGATTGGTATTGGTGCAACGATAATATTAATCTTACTGCGCTGTATCCAAGGGCTAGCAATTGGTGGAGAAATTCCTGGTTCTGTGGTATTTGCCTATGAATTATCAAATAAACAAAACAAGGCATTAAATACGAACATTGTAATTGCTGGTACTAATATTGGTTTTTTTGCCGCTTCAATGCTTGGTGCTATCCTCCTCAAGCAAAATAACTTGCCATGTGAAGCATGGCGAATTGCTTTTTTTATCGGTGGAATATTTGGGGTTATAAGTTATTACCTACGCAAAAACCTAATGGAAACGCCTGAATTTAGTCAATATCAACAATTTATAAATAAACAACCACATCCACCAGTTAAAGAATTATGGTTAAACTATAAGAAACCGTTGTTTCAAATGCTAGCATTTGGTTCATTATTGGCAAGCTCATTAGCTGTCTTTACTTTTTTTATGCCAACCTATTTAGCCACTTATTACAAATTTCCCATGGATAAACTACTAAAGTATAATTCATATTCAATAATCATTTTCGTAATCAGTGCCTTTATTGCTGGAAAATATCATTATTTATTTACAAAAAAATTCCTATTAATTGGAACATTTATTTTTGTAGGTGCTTGTTATTATTTATTTAGTCACTATAAATTTTTAACCTTAAACCAAATTATTTTATACCACTACATTGTGCTGATATTCATCGGCATAATCTGTGGCAGGCTGCCTGTACTCTCAGCAAGTTTTTTTCCGGTACAAGTTCGTTACTCTGGCGTTGGTTTAAGTTATAATATATCTTTTGGGATTGTTGCCGGACTTACCCAGATTATACTTTTTGCATTAATCAAGTATACCGGGGTAATGCTGGTGCCAGCTATTTACATAACAATATTTGCCTTATTTGCCGTGATATTTCTACTAACAGTAGATAACCGACAATTAGTCGAATATAATTAAATTTGGGGAGTTTAGTTGATATGGCTTTAGTTTCTTTACGTCAGGTACTGGATCATGCTGCAGAAAATAACTATGGAATACCAGCCTTTAATGTAAATAATCTTGAACAGGTTCAGGCGATCATGGAAGCTGCTGCGGCTACCGATTCACCAGTAATATTACAAGCTTCCGCTGGTGCCAGAAAGTATGCTGGAGAAGAGTTTCTTCGCCATTTAATTGAAGGGGCAATCGCAGAATATCCAGATATCCCAATAGTAATGCATCAGGATCATGGCGCATCGCCAAATGTCTGTTTTCAAGCAATTCAGTTAGGTTTTTCTTCTGTAATGATGGATGGTTCTTTACTAGCTGATGGTAAGACTCCTAGTTCTTACGAATATAATATTGATGTAACTCGTAAAGTTTGTGAACTAGCACACTCAGTTGGGGTTTCTGTAGAAGGAGAACTGGGCTGTCTTGGTTCCCTTGAAACCGGTGAAGGAGACAAAGAAGATGGACATGGTTTTGATGGTAAACTTGAAAAAGATCAATTATTGACTGATCCGATTCAAGCTAAAGAATTTGTTGAAGCAACAAAAGTTGATGCCCTTGCTATTGCTATCGGAACTTCTCATGGAGCATATAAATTTACCCGTAAACCAACAGGTGATATCCTTGCCATAGAACAAATTAAAAAAATACATCAAGTAATACCAAATACACATTTAGTAATGCATGGTTCAAGCTCAGTTCCACAGGAGTGGCTTGCTGTAATTCGTGAATTTGGTGGTGATTTAAAAGAAACTTATGGTGTTCCGGTGGAAGAAATCCAGACTGCAATTAAATACGGTGTCCGTAAAATCAATATTGATACTGATATTCGACTAGCCATGACTGGCGCAATTCGCCGCTATTTCGGTACACATAAAGATCATTTTGATCCACGCCAGTATCTGAAAGTTGCAAAAGAAGCTGCTAAACAAATTTGTATTGATCGCTACAATGAATTTGGCACAGCAGGTAATGCCTCAAAGATTAAACCCTTAAAACTGACAACAATGACTAAAATATACACTCAATAAAAAAAATCCGTCTTAAGACGGATTTTTTTTATTTTAAGTTGATTGCTTCAATAAAGTAACCACTTCAGCATGACCATTTTTTTCTGCACTAAGAACGGCTGTTTCACCTTTGTCATTTTTGAAATTAACATCGACTCCAGCAGCAAGAAGTAATTTTACTAACGGAGTAAAACCAGCTGAAGCGGCAATTCTCAATGGTGTCCAACCACTTACACTAACACAATTTACATCTGCACCATTTTCAATCAAATATTCAACTATTCGTGGCTTATTTTGCCGAATAGCTACCATTAGTGGAGTCCAACCATAATTATCTTTACTATTTATGCTTAGACCATTATTTAATAAATTTTTTACTGTCCCAAGGCTGTTTACATCAATAGCCTCAAACATTGCATCTACTGTATTTATATCTGTTTCAGCTGAACCTCCAACTGAAACATCATCCTTCACTTCTAATGCATCAAAGATTGGTTTTTGATTAATTCCACTATTTTTTAAATCTTCATCGGCAAATCCACTATCATTAATTTCTGGAAAATTAACCGGCGCTTCTTTTTCGAAACTTGAATAATCCTCAGTCACGGAGCTGCCAATAGTCTTCAGGTATTCGGAAATTTCATCGTGCCCTTCTATTTTTGCTATTTGTAACGCCGTTTCGCCATATTTATTTGGCAAGGAAATACTCGCACCGTGATTAATTAGATAGTTAATAACATTAATATCATGACCGCGTTTTACTGCTTTCATTAATGCTGTTTCCCCGTATTTATCCTGTGCATCAATAGTAGCACCCATCTCAATTAAATAACGCATGACTTCAAGTTGTGCATTTGTTGCTGCTTCCATTAGTGCTGTTGCACCACCATTAGTCTGAAATTCAATATTAGCACCATTTTCTACTAGAAATTGGACGGCTTCAAGTCTACCATACCATGCTGCAAACATTAACGCAGTATATCCATATTTATTTGCCAAATCAATTTCTGCTCCGTTTGCAATCAAAACACGTAAACAATCTGACTGCTTATTTTTAACAGCAAGCATCAAAGGACTACGATTATCTGAATTTATTGTATTAAATTTTGCACCAAGACCAATCATCTTAGTAAGTTTATTAGCATCATTTTCTTTTATAGCGGCAAACAGTTCTTTAGTTAGTTTTTCTGGAGTTGGCGCAGGTTTAAGCTTATCATTTTTACGCGGTGCCGTTCCATATTGATTAAGCACTTCCAAAACACGCTTATGTCCAAAAAGTTCAGCCAATTGTTTTGAGCTAAATACTTTAGAATCATGTTCTTCTAGAATTGCCCCAGCCTGTAACAAAATCTCAACAGCACTAGCATGTCCATACGTTGAGGCCTGCATAAGCGCGGTTAATTGATTATCATTTGCTTCATTTACATCAACATCAACGTCATTAATTAATTCAACAAGATCAAGTAAGCGATTTTCTCCTGCTGCCTTTATTAACAGATCAATTTTTTTCATTTTTTCCCCAATTAGTTTATTAGCCAATAAATTATAACTGATTTGTATAAAATAGATTCAGATTTATTTCATATTAATGAAAAAGCCTACTTTATAAAAGTAGGCTTTTTACTAAACAAAAGAACTATTAGAATAGTGTATCTGCATCAATAACCGGTAATTTATCAACCTTATAACCAAATGGCGGTTTAGTTTGATATAAAATATCAACGCGCTGATCTTTAAGAAGGACTTCTTTATCAGGTTTATGATATTCTAAGTCATCTCTACCATTTGAAGTTACTGAAATCTGGTTTGCATTAACTCCCAAACGCATTAATACAACCTTAACATTTTCTGCACGCTCTAATGCTAATTCTTTATTATACTTTTCTCCACCAGGCTCAGAACTATTCCCAGCCAAAAGCACTGTAGCATTACGATACAGTCTTAGATAACTCGCATTCTCTTTCAATACCTTAACATAATCAGTAGAAATATCTGAACTATTCTCAGCAAAAAATACGCTATTAGACCTGAAATTTTTGCTTGTCATTTGATATTTTCCGGTATTCACTTCACTTGCAGGTGTAAAATTATTATTAGCACAAGAAGCTAACATTCCAGCACCAGCAATTAATAATAGAATTTTTTTCATAGACCACTCCTTTGTAAATGTCAGTGAAATTTTACTATAAAAACATCTTTAAATTAAGGGTAAATTTAGTTATTATAGTAATAAAGCTAAAATTATAGAGATAAAGATGTTAAAATTGTAGGAATTTTGCATTTTTTAAAAATTATGATGAAAAACCAAATTATAATTCAGGATATAGTAAGCCAGATTGATGCACCACTTGAACAAGCAAAAAGCATCAATGCTAATAATGATATAGAAGCAGTCAAAACTTGGCTGCTAGAATTTAAAAATAGCCCCAATACATTTACCTCCTATCGTCAAACCGCAGAAAGGTTTATCATGTGGCTAATGCAATCAGGGCTTAGCCTCAGGCAGGTTGCACGTGAGACGATACAAGAATATCAAGATTTTTTACAAATGCCAATACCCACGGATTTTTGGTGTGGTCCAGCAAAGCCAAGGACTAGTAATGAGTGGAAACCTTTTGTTAAAGGACTTTCAGCTTCGAGCATAAAACTAAACCTACAAATTTTAGGTAGTTTATACCAGTATCTTATTGATGCAGGTTATCTTAACCGCAATCCATTTCGCTTAATTAGAAGTAAGATTAAAACCAATCAGGCGGTAGAGCGATTTTTAACCCACCGAGAATGGCAATATTTACAGGAATATATAGAACAAATGCCAAGAACTACGCCTAAAGAAATTTTTGAACATGAGCGCACTCGTTGGATATTTAATCTACTTTATTTAACTGGATGCAGAAGAAGTGAAGTAATAAACGCAACTATGGCTGATTTTATTAATAAACGCAATCAATGGTGGCTAAAAGTAATAGGAAAAGGAAATAAATATGGTGAAATTCCGGTTACAAACGAATTATTATCGGCATTGATTCGCTATCGTAAGGCAATGAAGCTAAGTGACTACCCATCTCCACTAGAAACTACGCTACCGTTAATTTTTAGTAAATATGGCAACCAGAAGCCAATTTCAGATTCGATGCTATATAAGATCATCAAAGCAACTTGTAACGATCTGGCAGCCATTCTTCAACTAACCGACCCAGCAAGTAGCTATGTAATTGCCAGAGTATCAACACACTGGCTACGACATACTTCCGCAACACATCAAGTTGATGCCGGGATTGATATCCGTGTCGTAAAGGAAAACTTACGACACAGTATGCTTGAAACCACTATGAAGTATCAACACACAGAAGCTGACTCCCGTTATGATGAAACCATCAGCAAATTTGGTAATAAAGCTAAGTAATTGCTATTAGTAACTATTACTGAGCAGCTGCTTCTTTATTTTTTACTTCATTAGCAGTTTTTTTTGCTGCTGCATTTGCTGCATTACACTCAGCCTGAGTTTTGGTTTTCAAACAATCCTGCATGGCTTGCTGCTCCGCAGCCGTCGCCACTTGCCCTGCATTAGCAATTGAAATACCAGCAAAGACACTAATTAATAATATTTTCTTCATTTTTAGTACTCCTTAAGAAAATTTGAGAAAAATAAAACTTAATAATAAATGCTAAGAGTAAAATTAAACAGCATAAAGTTACTATTGGATAATTTCCATATTTCTGATATGGAGTAATTCCGATCATACCACTAACCGAATCAGTCATAATCATACGCTGAAATTCAGGTAATCTACCTACAATTTTGCCAAATGGATCAATAATTGCTGTTATTCCAGTATTAGTTTCCTGAATAAAATAACGCTGATTTTCCATTGCTCTTGCCTGAGATAACTGTAAATGTAAATCTTTAGCAATGGTTGTTCCATACCAAACCATATCACTAATATTTATCATTAGCGTAGACTGTCTTGCTGCACTGATTAACTCACTACCAAAACCATTTTCATAACAGATATTAAATGCAACTTTTTGATTAGCTATCACCAAAGGTGGCTGATTTTCTCCGCCACTACTAAATCCTACCATTGGCAACTGAATCAGCGAATAAAACCAGTTAAAAGCACTAGCAAAAGGGGTATATTCTCCATAAGGTACTAAGTGTGACTTAGCATAGTATTTTTCTTTGGGATCGGTTACAACTACAGCTGCATTTACATAATTACCTTTTTTATCTATAACCTTAGGCATACCAATTACTAATTCCGCACCATTTGATTCGGCAAAATGAACTATATCCTCAAGATAATGCTGAGGTAAAAAATTACTATACACCACAAAAGCTGTCTCAGGTAAAAGGACAATATCGGCTTTAGCCTTGCTAATAAGCCCTGAATAAATACCCAATGTATTTAAAATCTCTTTACTACTCCACTTCTGGCTTTGAGGTATATTCCCCTGCACCATAGCAATCTTCACTGGTTTACCATATTTTTCAGTATATTGTTTGCCGTGTAAAAAATATCCCGTAATTGCAATCAGAACGAAGTGTATAACACCAATCCGCTGCCCAAGCGTAAGTGCTCTAGCATTGCCAGAAAGTAAATTATGGCGATTCTTAATGATTATAAAAACAAAACCTATTATACTCATAGTGAGCCAAGATACACCATAGCTACCAATTAACGGGAAATACCCTTGCATTAAGAAATTATCTACTTGAGCATAAGCTAAATCACACCAAGAGAAACCAGTAATAATCCAGCCACGTAGCCACTCACCAAGTACCCAAGTAGAGGGAAAGAGTACCAGATAATTAAATTCAACGGATTGGGTGCGCAAACGTTTATATAACCAGACAGAAAGTAACACATATAATGCTAAATAGCCATTACAAATAAAAATGGCAAGAATAGCAACAGCCAATGGTGCACCAATTACATAATAAATTGATGAGAAAAACCAATATAATTGTGCAACAAAAAGTCCAAATCCAAAACAATATGTGCCCAAAAGTAAATTAAAATTTAATTTTGATTGAGTTATACAATACTCAGTATAGAACAATAACGCAAGAAAGGAAAGAATCAGGCATAAGCCATGATTAACTGGAGCAAAGGCAAAAACGGAAAAACCGCCCGCAGCGACAAGAGATAAATAAGCTAAGGTCTTTTTTATATTCATTATTTGTTAGGCATTATATTTACTATTACGGTATTAATTTTACGACTATCAGCGTTTACAATATCAATCTGGCATCCCTCAACCAGAGATTTTTCATTTGTTTGTGGAATCCTACCTAGTTTCTTAGAGATAAAACCACCAACACTTTCAACTTTACTATCTGACCAATTTAGTCCAGACATACTATTAAATTGTTCAAGTCCACAATGCCCCTTGATCCGAAATATGCCATTTGACAATTCAACAATAGCGTGTTCACCATCGATTGAATCATGTTCATCATCAATTTCACCGACTATCTGCTCGACTATCATTTCAAGAGTAACAATCCCAGAAATATTAGTAAATTCATCAACCACAATTGCCATGTGACTATGCTTAACCCGCATTTCGTATAAAAGACTATCTAGCGGCTTCATATCTGGAATAAACATTGGTTGGCGAAGTAAGGCACGCAGATCAAATTCTTCTGGGTTAGTAATATACCCAACTATGTCTTTACTATGAAAAATACCAACAATATCATTTACATCACCATCAATAACTGGAAATCTTGAATGCCCAGTATTAACAATTAAAGTAATAATATCTTCTATTGGATTACTTAAATCAATTATATCCACCTCATGACGTGGAAGCAGGATATCCTTAGCTCGCATATCACCAAACTGTAAAACAGCCTCTATTAATGGCAAACTATCTTTATCAAATACATTAGCATCTGCAGCTTTTTTTATAATTTCAAATAAATCTTTTCGATTATTTATTGGTGCTGCAAAAAATTCTTGCCAAACCTTTTTATCAAATAACTTCATACTTTTCTTTCACCATAGGGATCTTCAATACCAAACTGCTTTAAAATCTGTACCTCAAGAGCTTCCATTATCTCTGCTTCATCATCAAGAATATGATCATAGCCCTGAAGATGTAATAAGCCATGAACTAGCATATGCATATAATGATTAATGATACTTTTTGATTGCTCCGTTGCTTCATTTACAATAACCTCATCACACAGAAATAGCTCTCCAGTTAGCATATTAAACTGTTCTCGATTGTCAGGATACTCAAGAGAAATTACATTAGTCGGCTTATTCTTCTCGCGATATAGCAAATTAAGTGCTTGCGAGTCATCTAGACTTATAATACTTACAGATAATTGCACAATTGAAAAATTACTTTGAAGTGTGGAACGGATAAGTTTTCCAAGAAGTGAACGTGATGGTTGATAATCTTTATTTTTGCCGCGCAGATAACTAAATTTAATCATATATTCTCATATTTACACTAGAAAATAATTATAAACTATTTTATGTGACAGGGTGGATTAAATTTAATTTTTATTGATTTATTTGGAAGAGGTAAATGGTGCCGCGGGCCGGAATCGAACCGGCACGGGAGTTGTATATCCCGAGGGATTTTAAGTCCCTTGCGTCTACCTGTTTCGCCACCGCGGCAAAGACACCATAATACGACAAATGGAGGCGGGAGTCGGAATCGAACCGGCGTCCACGGCTTTGCAGGCCGCTGCATAACCACTCTGCTATCCCGCCATACATACAGGCTTGTTAATGGAGCGGGAAACGAGACTCGAACTCGCGACCCCAACCTTGGCAAGGTTGTGCTCTACCAACTGAGCTATTCCCGC
>SSGX01000012.1 GCA_008017155.1 Neisseriales bacterium
CATCAATTCACATGCTAGTATGGCGGAAAGCCTATTTTGATCACTACTAATAATCTTAATGGCTTAGTAAAAAAATTTGCCGCTAAAATATTTTAGGAGCATGGGCTAAATCCTAAGACGGACAGAATGAACCTCAGATAGTTTTCACTTTTTCTGAAGTAGCATAAAGCTCTTTTTGATATTTATTATGACGGTTTCCATTAATATATATGGTCATCCATCAAATAGAAATCGGGAAAAGAGCTTCCAAAGTACACTTTTGGAAAGCAAGAAATTTGTTCAACAGCTTATATTGGAAGCCAAAAAATTCAACTTCTTCTGGTTAGAAATACTCTGATTATAACTTCAGAAGATTCTCTGGAAATTCCAATTTCTGTAATAAATCTCGAAGGCTTAAATGTTATTGATTGCTAAAACTAAAAGAATTTTAGCATTAAGATCACTCATAAAGATTCTTTTTACCCAAAAAAATAGATAAGATTTTAATCCAAATCATGGAAAAATAGATGGATGAAATATCTTAAAAATTTTAAAGGAATCGATGTGAGAGAGGAATATAACTTTTATTAAAAAATTGGTTGCGGACAGCACTCAACTGTCTACAGAGGTTAACAAATTGGAACAAAAACTAGATGTGCAATTAAATAAATAAATTGTTCTGAATTAGACGAAAACACAAAGAAATTTATTGCTCAATAAAGTCAAATTATGCAATTATTTGACAATCCTTATCTGATAAAACACATTTAAACTATTTCAACACAAAAACAAATCTATGTCATCACTGAATTGGCTGAATCAGGAGTTGATCTCTTCTAGTATATCAAGTAAAAAAAAATAGTTAGCTAAAAAGAAGCAGCAACGATTGCTAGGCAAATATTGATGGGATTAGTGTAGATACATCAAAAAGGGTTCATTCATAGAGATTTAAAACCTCAAAACATTATTATCATCAAGGATGCGGAAAATAGCGACAATATTAAGGTTAAAATTATTGATTTTGGCTACTCTGTGTCATTACAAGAATCAAACTATTATAATTGTGGAGACTATTCAATTGAAGTAGCTGGAACACCAGGCTTTATTGCTCCTTAATGCCTCCTCTACTCTTACCTTAGCACCAAAACAGATAGCTTTTCTATCGGTGGGATTATATATTACATGTAATATCTGTCTTTATTTAGGTTAACTGGGCATATGCCTTATATTATGAAGAATGATGATAACTTAGGAGTTGCTATAGCGAGGACGGTTGAAGGTTTACTACATTTTGATTAAAAAACATGGCAAAAATATTCTCCATCAGCAAAGAATATCGTTGAGAGCCTGACAAATGTTTAATATAAAGAAAGATTGTCAGTTTCAGATGCATTATTCCATGAGTGGTTCAGAGCTACACATTAAAGTGATCAGAGATTTAATTGAGCTTATATATAGATAAATTTATATTTTCGAAGAATAGTTGGTTGCTTCAAACTTTCTTTTTTCCATAATTTTTTCAAATACTTTTTTCTTTAAGAATTTTGAAGAAATTGTTTTAAGTTAGACTAAATTTTTTGTAAACAAAAGCATTGTAAAATAATTATAATCAAATCATAATTAAGATTTCTTTAATTAGTATCGATTATTAAATGAACGAGATGAAACTAGAGTTAGAAATGTAATTTCTTTCAAGCAATATTCTAGATAGCATTTTAAAGTATATTTTGATTATAATAAAGTGGCCATGTTAATTTTATAAATTAAATATTAGATTTAATCTTAGCCAATGGAAGCCAATAAGAAAGTATCTCAAATCTTCGCCAGAAGCAAGACCACAAAGAACCCCTCTTTCACAAATATTGAATCTCAAGCAGGTCATGCTCTTCAGGACATAGTTTCACACCTTGATGGTGAGAATAAACGCATTGGCTCATTCATTGAAGTGAACAAAGTTATCGAAATCCCAGTTGGAAAACAAGATCCAGCTGTGCTCATTTATTTCTCATATAAATCACAAAAAGTTTTATTGACAAATCTTTACAAGAAGCTAGTTTCTGAACTTGAAAAAAAACTCAAAACAACTGTTCTCCTAGTCGCTGCTAGAAATATCCAATCCAGATGGATCAAGAAAAATCGCACACAAAAAAGATCATACAGTAGAACTTTGACTAGTGTCAGAGAAAATCTTCTCAATGAGCTTCTTCTTCCAGGAAACATCATTAGTGACAGAACTAGAGTCAGACTCGATGGCAGCTCCATCAGAAAAATCGTAATTGATAAAGCTGAACAACATTTCCTCGAGGAAAGAACTGAAGCTATTAAGTGCGCCTTTAAAAAGTTGACCACAAAAGATATTGAAGTTTATTTCGATAAGGAGCCTCATTATTATACTCTTAAGAAAGGAGATAGAAAAAATTGATTCTATTTAATCTATAAATAAATCATCTTTTTATATTTTATATTTGACTCTATAATTCTTAGTTTACATTTGATATTCGATTTAATATTGAATAGATGTCAAGTAATTTCTTATAACGATTCAAGGGCAAGACTAATCAAATATCTAAAGACGGTGTTCAAAATATTTTAGGGTCTAAAAATCCTGATGCAGTATACGACCCAAACAAATAATATCGAGAGCGAAACTACAATTCAGTCAATAATAACAAACCAAATAAAAGCACAAACTCTAATTTTCTACCCTAGAAGAAAAAAGCACCACCAATCAAAACTGCATCAATCACCGCCACAAATAATGTCCCTAAAAAAGCATAAAACCCATTTTTAGTTTCAAATCCTTTCTATCTTGATGAAGAATAAAGGGAACGATAAGAAATTTAAAGAAAATAAAGGGCAAAGCTAGAGTAATAAACACGAAAGGCCTAGAAGTAAATGCTAGCTCAAAAAAATCAAAATACAAAGACGACTCTTGGATCGAGGAGTCTAGAAAAGAAGAAGGGAGGATCAAAAGAATGGGTAAAAATGGGAGGATTGGGAGCGAATATCGGTGGTGATGAATGGGTCGAGAAAAAGAAGAAGATGGATAAAATGCAAGTAAAATTTTATTAAAGTTTAGTAATTTGCAAGTCAAGTCAAGAGCAGTAATGCCTAGCGAATAAGACCACCTAGACCTGATCGTAAAAAATAGGAAGCTAGAGAAGTAAATTCTAGACAAAAAGCTCTATAATATAGCAAAAATATTCCTAAACCTGTTGTGAAGAAGGCTTAGTAAGAAATTTAATAGGAAATCATTGAAAAAAATGAGTCAAATAATGGGTTAACCTAACTCCAAATGTACTAAATGAGGCACGAACAGTTGAAAAAAATGATAAATAATAATTATTGATTTGCTGATATTTGAAAAACCGAGTATCTTGATTAGAATGAATTTATTTATAATTGACTAATCAATATAATAGTGAACATAGATAAAGATGCCCCGAACAACTGAATAAAAGTATAATCTTGAACTATCACAGCTATAACTTGATTATATCAGCATTAAGAGCAAACCGTATTTGTTTAAGATAAAGACAAACATTAAATCTAATAAGATCAACAGTATCTGGGCAGGTTGAGCCATCAATTGCTAAAAATGCTGCTATTTAACTTATTAATTGTTTTAACAAAGCGTAAAATATTGATTATCTAGAAATGATCCTTCTCGTTTTGTGGCCCAGCGAAAAGCGGCTCTTGATTCTCTTATGGAAGGGAGAAACAGCTAGAGTGAAGTTAATGCATATGTAAATGCTTAATGATTTTAAACTGTATAAGAAAGATTTAATTTGGTAGTAAATCAATAATTTCTAGATATATAACAATAGTTTTTGTATCTTTTTATTGCTATCTAAATGAGAAATTTAAATTTGATAGTTTTATCTCAATATGAACATATAAGCTATTGATTTATGAAAATCATGGATGTCAAATGTTGTATTCAATTTTAGAATAAAAACCATTAAAATCGAGTCTAAAGCACAGTGTGCTAACTCGGCTTTCTGCATTTCCAGCTTCTTTCTTGATGTTTGTATAAAACCTATCGAAAGTCTTCTGATACATTTCTCGAATCTCCAAAATTTCCTCATCTAGTCTCTCAAGCCTGAATGAAGGAGGCTCCAATTCATCCTCAAATTATAATCCTTTTAATATTAAATTTTTTCTATTTTAATAAACCCTTCTTTTTTCATAATAGTCAGTGAAGTTATTAGTTAAACGCTATTGAATTGAAGCAAACTTGATAATAGAAGTAAAGATGCTGCTAAGTATGGCGCTTGAATGCTTAGATTTTTGATTGTTTAAAGTTATATCCACAAGCTCTTCCACAAGTTTCTGGTGATCCAATAAAATACCATCGAGACTTGATGCAGAGTTTATTTTTTAGCAGAAGGTGTTCCATGCAGATTATATACTTATCATGAGATAGCCAAACAAATTATTCACAAAATGAGTCATAGACTGATGCAATAGCTGACACTCATGAAGAACTGGAACTCTAGCTCCATGGAATTATTTGATAAAGTTAAGCCAAACTTCTTTCAGAGATTGCTCAACTCTTTTAACTTTCCAGAGAAAATGGAAAATTTTTTGATAATTTAGGATGGATTCAGGAGAAACAATTGTGTTGATTGGATCTGTAACATGATATTAAAAGTTAAAGACATCCCATCCATCAGGTCCATTGTCAATTTTTTTAGGAAGCAGTCTATCTGTAATTTATGCTTTAAAAAACTATTTTTCTTTACCCTTCAGATTTGGAAAACTATGGTTTATAGCTTATTCAATATAAGGAATGAGTTAATATTAGTTTATCATATGTTTTGGTTTCATGAGCATATTATGTAGGGAATCCATAAGCTTTTGAATGAAATCTCCCTGTCCGATCAGATAAAACATTTTAATAGAATTCAAGTGCTTCCTCAGTAAAAATTTATCATGCAGAACAGATACTAATTTCTTGTTGAGTATATCTGAGATACTTTTCAACCAAGATTTAAAAGCAGAAGACAAAATGGTTGTAGATTCATTTATTTGATCCGTGAAGATGGTCTTTGAATCAAAATAAGGAATTTACAGATGATAATCTTCTTTGCAGTGATTCTTCAAAAAGTATACAGTCTTCCCAGCATTAAAAATTTGAAAGGCAGACTCATAATCAAGTACATTTGGAATCTTTAGTAGATCTAACTCAAATTTGTTATTCCATTACATCCATTATGAATTTAGATCTATTTTTTGTTTTGAAACTTTTATGAAGAATTAGTTTGAATTGTCAGTCAGTTCTCCTCTATAGACCCAGTTATAAATATATTGGAATAAAGGCTGCAATAAATGGTAAATTAATCTATTCAAAAGTTAGTTTATCGAATTTGAGCCTTGAGGGCGATACGAGTTTATTATTGAAATTATCTGGCAGCCTTCAAATGGCTTAGCAGCTTAAAGAACGATAGCTAACCACTTTATCTTTTCAAAAGGCTAATATGCCCATAATATTAACTTTCTTAAATTTAGTTAGCTTGTTTTTATCATATTCTAAATGACAGCTAACCATCGATAGTATTCTGACATTTCTTCACGAACAGCTAATTTTAATGCTTTTTTGACCGGGCCACCATCCTCTCCTTCATCCATGACTTTTCCATAAAGCCAACCTATTTCTGATAATTCTCTCACTATCCTTCTCACAGTATCAGATACATCGATTGTTGGTCTTAAAGCACTGTATCCTTAATTGTCAACCATTATAAGCTAACTTTTAATATTCTGCAAACGAAAAGTGATTTCTTTGAGAATCTAATCCTCAGATATGCCCGAAGTTACTGAACCTCTGAATCTAATTTGCTTGAGCTCTTTAGGGAGCATATTTTGTGATATATTGTTATAAGATTGATTGTTATAAGTTACATGTGTTTGGGCGAGACTTTCTTTAGGTTTCCAGGCATTTGATTTTGACATGTTCTGCTAATTTGTATTTATAGTATTTGGCGCTTTGATAAAAATATCGTCTAGGTCTAAATATGTAAAGATAAATACTTTATCCCATTTTCTATGAAGCTTTTGACAATTGAAAGAGCATCCTGAGAACTTCCGCTTTTTTGGTGATAGCAACTGAGTCTATAACTCGATTGCAGGCTTATTGACACTGAAGTACACTTCTTTCATCATAATTTTTTTAAACTTTGAATAGAATTTGGTCTTTCCAGTAGTTAGGGTTGTCATTATCAGCATTTCTGGATGTGCGACCCATGAGAGATGATAATACATTATGAGCATGACTTCGCATTTAATCTTTGAATTCAGGTGTGGCATTTTTATTGATAGTAGTGATAAGTTTGTTAATATCGTTGGATATTCGTTCCTTATTATTAGACATAAAGGTAGTTTTGAAATATTTCAAATTTATAGAATAGCTACGATTCCGATATTATAAATATTTTTGAATTCATTTTTATATGAAATTGTATCCCTGAAATACGATTTTGATGGAAATGATACAAGATTATTATTCCTGATGAAAATTGGAATTTTAAATAAATATTAGTCAATTAATAATAAACCATGCTTCAAAATAGTTGGTCAATTAAGCTATCAGAGTCGCCCCGTAAAATAACAACTGCACTTCTTCCTTAACCATCATTTGTTTTTCAGGGATCCTCCAATCAGCTGCTTGTCTATCACAAAAATGAAACCATCTCCCTACCTGTTCGCAAATAGGTCATCAAATTGTGTAATTTACCCTCTCTGAAAGGAGAAGAATGCGAATAGATTTTATTACTGACCCCATACTCCTTGCTGTGCTTCAATTTCTTGAACAATGA
>SSGX01000001.1 GCA_008017155.1 Neisseriales bacterium
GGAATTAATACAATAAGATTAAAGGATGCAACAATAAGACTAAAACAGGAAGAATACTAGAAAAAAGGGATGCTCTGTTGGAATAATCTAAAATAATTTTGAACAAAAATCAGAAAAATCAAAATATCAAAGAACTGATACAGTCTAAAGTTTTAGATAGCATTCAACCCATAAAACCGAAAAGCAATCAGAAAAAAAGATCACGCACAGAGATAGGTGGTCGTGAAAAAATTCATTACTAAAATTCAAACATGAATGAACTGATATCAAAAATTCCTGAAATAGAAGAAATTCCTACTATAAAAGATGAGCAGCAGAATAAAGCAAAAGAATAAAAATAAGAACTAAATAAAATTGACATGTATAATCTTTAATACCATAAGAGCAAAGGTAATATTGAGACAAAATCGAAAATTGGACATTCTAATAATTAGGATAAATATATTCAGTTCCCAAAAATATCTCAACACCGTAACGATATCCTTCAAAGCAGTGGAAGCAAAAACATCATATACCCTAAAAACAGAGAGAGACTGAAAGATGGAGCAGTACTCATGAGATAAATAAAGAAAAAATTCTAAGATAATTTAAGGCTTTGAGATATGTATATGAAATTAATTACTTGAAGCATATTGAAAATATTAATTAAGAAAATATTTTTATTTAAATATTCTAGACCACATAAATATTATAGCTAAGACAAAGAAAAATTTTTTTATTTATTTCGAAAAATTGTTACTAAAATAGCTCAATTCTTTGTGCAATAACTGAAATAACAACAAGTGGATGAATTTTCGCAATAAAAATATGCTAATTTTTGAACATTTATAAAAGATTTTATTTTTGGGTCTAATAATATTTAATTCAACAATCAATATGTCAGACAACGAAGATTTTCTACAAGGTGATGCTGGCTCAAGTGATACTGTCCCATCTCAAGCTGGTGCCATCAAAAAGAATGGCTATTGCATGCTCAAAGGGTTCCCATGCAAGGTAACTGAGTATTCTACTGCTAAACCAGGAAAGCATGGTTCAGCCAAAGCCACTATTGTTGGAAATGATATTTTCACTGGAAAAAGATATGAAGAAGTTTCCCCTACATCTGCCAACATCCAAGTTCCAATTGTTACCAAAATTGAATATGAAGTCGCTGATATTGGTGATGATGAGTTTGTTTCTTTGATTTTGTAAGATGGTAGCCTGAAAACTGACCTTAAGCTTCCAGTTGAATATGACCTAGCTAAAGAATTGAGAAAGGTATTTGATGATGCCACTGCCGCTTAAAAGCAAACCTACTTCACAATTATCAGAGCTTGCGGACAAGAAAAGATTATTGCAGGAAGAAGCAAATAATGATCAAAAATTATATACCTTTATTTATAAATAAGTTCTTTAAATAATTTTTAAACATTGATTTTTTAAATGCTAATTGTCAAACAAAATTTTTATTTTTTTCTCAAAATTTTAATAATATTTTGCTTGATAAAAATTTGCTGACTTTTATGATTAATGTACAATGAAAATAAAAAGAAAATTATTTATTTTTTCAATTTTATTTTTTTTGTATTAAATTTAATTATTATCAAAATTATATTAAGATTAGATAAATTGTTTGTTCATTTATAGGCGTCTACTGAGAAGGTATTTGAATTTGTTTTGTTATCTCCGTAAAAGCTCTTTCGTAGGATTTATGAAGGCCTGGAACGGTTTGAAGAAGCTGTACCCAATCTATTATTCTTCTTTCTTGATCTCTAACCAGTTTTCTGTTCTTAAAATCCCCATCCATAAACAGATGTACTCACTAAATGACTAGCTTTTCTTTAATTGGGAGTCTCAACCGAATATAGACTGATTTCTTCTAAAACATTTTTGAGTTTTTTCTGCTTTTTGCTGATATTTAGCTCAAGTTTCTTTATCTTTTTATTCATTTATTTTATCTATTCAGTATTTTCTTAACTCTTCTTGTCTTCATCCTCTATCATTTGTAGATAATTATTCAATGATTTCAGATTTTGAGTTCTATAAAATTGATTAACTCTTTAGTTACCGATTTTCTTTCCAATTTCAATTGACTGATGTCTGACCTGCAATTAATCTAATTAAATACGCACTGCTATTTATATTAACGTTAGCTTTCTGCTTTAAATTAAATACTAGCTTCATTAAGTCTCTTTTTTGTTTCAAGTTTAGATAAATAATTTTATGCTTTTAATGTTTATTTAGCACCTTTGATATTTTGCTGGAGAGTGGTCCTCTAATTTTGACACTTAATCTTCAATTATTCAATATTTTTTCTTCTCATCTCCTCTTTCTAAATTTTCTGTCATATAAATGTCAATTACATTTTGGATATCTCCATTATGTCTTTGTCTAATTTTTTGCAACTTTTATAACTCTATTTGTTTATCTAGTAAATTCTTCTAGAGTTATTGATTGAATTTATAGGCATATACAAAATTTGAGCTAACTTTTTGACGCTTTTTTTAGCTCTCTAATCTTTTTCTCTTGTGTTAGGAGTATTTTTCGGCGATGCCCAGGAACTCGGGATTCACTCGTTATGGAATGGTGCCCATTTTGGGACCCTTAGATTGAGACAGAGACATATGATTCAAGAGACCAGAAATTATTGTATTTATTTTAATTTTATTAGTTGATTCGAATAAAATTAGAGAAAATTTTAGAAAAATTATATCTAGAATACAACTATTTTTATTACTTATGCCTAAAAACTTAATGCATCTTCTATATCTTTTTTTTTTGGTTAATTTTTAGCTATTTGCTCTTTATAAAAACTTTATAAATAACTTTATAAAGCCATTTCTTATATCAAAATTAAATTCATTAAAGACTCTAGGGTTTTATTGATGTATTGGTCTAAATTTTATAATTCAGGATGTAATTATTTCTAAAAGTATAGTACGTGCAAGATTAAAAGAGTTAATAATATGACGATAATTACACTTGCTTAAATAATTACCCTGCTTCGAGGACTTCGAAACGGTTTGTACTATGGAGGCAAGGTCCGCTTGATCCATTCATTCGTCATGATGCTCCTTTTTAAATCTATTTCCAAAAAATAACTGAGGAATATTGTGAAATTGGGATGGGAGCATGCAAAAAATTTAGGACTTTTTGTTCTAACATACAAAAGCAGCTGCCTGCTCCTCTAAAAGATATGGGGCAAACACTCGATCAATAATTTCATAAGTGGATTCATATTCGGAGCATTGATCTTTGGCAAAAAAACACCAGTATTTAAACTATTAATATAAGGTAAATGTTCAGATTGTTCTGTATCTGCTCAGTCGGGTTTTGATCGCATCTGTCGCCCTGATTTATAAGAAACTTTTTCGGAATAGATGGAAAGCAACAGAAAAGCCTGTATAGAGAAAGTATGGGCATTTTCTGTTAGCAGCTTGCTGTTGGGGACTGGTAATGTGGCTATTTTAGGTGGATAAAAGCTCTCTTCAACCCAGTTTAACCAGTTCTATGCAATATTTATACATATAAAGTAATAAAGCTCTAAGTAATTGGAGAGATCTAATTCCCTTTTATGTCCCTAAATTCTCATGATTTATATTTATAATTTTTTACAAAAATATACTTCCGTTTGCAGTGTTACAAAGCAACTAAACATAATCTATAATTTCATAATATAGTATAAAATATCAAGTTATTAATTGAAGACTCTCATACATTGAGAAATCTCTAATTGATAAGTGTCTTATTATTTCTCATTTTCTTCTTGTACAGGTAGTATAAAAAGAACAATATTATGCCACCGATCCAAATTGTGTAAATAATGCCCGTTATTTGTTTGAACATCTCTAGCTCAATGCAGGGCGATTTGCTTCCGAAGACCAGCACAGCTAGTCCATAGATTGTGGCGATAAAGTGATAAGCTATCCCTAGAAAAAATATTCCCAGAGTATTTAGGGTGAGGCAAACTTCTCCACAAGGACATATCTTATTGATACAGTAATCCACAATTCCCAAGAGATAGAGTATCGTGAACAAGAATGTTCCCCCACTGACTATAATAGATCCATAGTAAATAAACTACAGAAAATGACTATGATGAGGATCAACACACTAGGTTTGTTAGTTGATGTGCTTGGTCACATAAGCAACAATTAGAACTCCCAAATTATTGAGCTGAGCCGGGATATTAAAGGGATCTAAAAATTTTGACATGATTTTAGTTATTGATAATTATTATCCATATTATTTCAGATAAATCATTTTGCTAATGTTATCGGAATATTGTAATATATAGTAATTTGAGTATATTGTGCTAAAATTTAAAATATACATAAGAATTCAATCTTCATATTTAGTTCGAGATTTCTTTTTATTGGAATAATTCTTCAACCATTCAGGAGCACAGCAAATGGATCCCAAGCAGCACATGGCTCCTCCGAATCCCGAAGCCTCGCAGCAGTTACAGCAGTTCTAGTTGAATGCAGTAATTTGGTCATGCTTACAGCACCAGCATCCAAAACAGCAATAATTGGAGCCCACCCCCAAACATGCAATATCACAACAAGAACACCACCAGCACTCACAAATCAGACATTGGCACATCTTACTCTTCTTCTTATTTTAAAGTTATTTAGTTTTAGCTAATTTTAATATTTAATGGAGTCTGCTTGTTTTTAAATTAAGAAATTCAATATTTATTTACTCAAGATTTTTAAAGATTTATTTATGCTCTGACCTGAAGAATAAATATACAGGTATTTTGATATATTTCATATAAAGGTTAATAAAACATTCAAAATTATTCCTTATTATTGTATGTGGAACCACCATTCCTTCTACTGGGGCAATCCTTCAGAGTGTGTCTCACTGATCCACACCCGAAGCATGAACCTCCCTTTCTATACAACCCTTTTTCGTTCTTTGTACATTCTCGAGCTATATGTCCCTTTTGCCCACAATAAAAGCACACTGCTAAATTATATTTTTATTCTGAGCAATCTTTATGGGAGTGTTGGGTGGACCCACATTTGTAGCAGTAACCTCCACTTTGCTATACATTTTTTTAGGTTTTTGTTTGATTGGCCATAGGGCAGTCAGCGAGTTTATGTTCTCGATCGCCACATTTCAAGCATCTCTTTTGATATCTTTTTTATTTTTTCTTATCAAGGATGAGCAACTTCTTTTTTTACAATTTTTTCTGAACCCTACGTTCCTTATCTTGCTGAACTTTCTCTAAGAACTACTCAGGGTCGACTAAAAACTGATCTGGATCTTCCACTGCTTTTCGGAGCTTCACCAACTGCGAATACAACCTCTTTTTCTTAGTTTTATTTTTCTGAGTCTAATCGGACTCTAATTATTTTTCTATTTTTTTTATCTTCTCTGCTGCTGATTCGACTTTCAGGTGTATTTTCTTCCCCATTTTTATAATCAATATCAATGTTGATAATTATAACAAGTATTCATATCATAATATATGTTAAAATCACCACTATCAAAATCATATTCTACCATCATCACTCACCATATCTTGTTCATCTGGTAATTCGTTGTTTTTCATTCCCATCGACAGCTCTCCTTCATCTTCTAAAATAAAGTTAACTTTGTCATCTTAGTATTCTTCTTACTCGACGATTTTTGGGATATTAGAAGTTAAGTTTGGTTTTACTTGTTCGCGTTACTAGCCTGAAGATTCTATTTGTTCTTAATTTGTCTCATTTATGGGAGGAGGGCCCATACTTTATTCTTCATATTCATCTCCTTATTGTTATATGTAGAATCTTTCAAAGAATCCCCTAAAGTTCAAATGCTAGAGATCATCTGAGCATAGGGAGAGTTCTGCAATGATAGCTTATATATACTCATTAGCTAGTTATAATTTCTTAAACATCTCAATAAGTTTATCTTTAGAAACAGTTTCAGGCCCATTTTTAATATTTTCAAAGGCTCCAGCCAATTCCTATGGATATTGAGTGGTCATTTCAGCAACTCTTAACAAAATTTATTACTCTTCTTCTTCAGACATGAGCTGGAATTCTTTTATTAATTTTTGCATTTTCTGGAGGAATATTTCCACGTTGACGGGCTTTTTCGTGTTTATTGTCTCTGATTATTGACAATATTGAAGGAATATGTTGGTATGGGCTTCAGTGAGATAGAATGGCTATGATTTCATCATGCTTCTGAGATCGGGGATCGGAAATTATTTTTAGTTTGAATTTCTGATGTCTTTTTCGAGTTACACAAAGGGATATCTCTGAGCTTTCATACGATAAGTCAGTAATTCCTTAATTTCCGTCAATGCTTTTTTATCAGGTTTATAAGCTTTTTTTTATTTCTATTTCTTGTTGCTCTTGCTCTTTTTTTCTTTGTTTTCCTTAATTTGATGAACTTATTCCTTTGCAGGTGACTCAAATTTTTCATCATAATCCATTTTACTGTCATCTTTAAGTTTTTCACCTTTTTCAAAATCATCTCCATATTCCTCAAACTACTCTTTCTCTATTTTTTTACCTTCATCCAAAATAAATTGTGGATTGTTCTCATTGTGACTTTCCTCTTCGAACTCGTATTAATCTTTAAAGCTTCTTTGTTATGTTTTTAATTTATTATTATTTTCTTCAGTTTTCTTCCTCTCTTATGGCTTTATAACTGATTTTTAATGCAGTTATATTTCAGATTTTTAGAGTTTCTGTTTCATTTTTTAAAGTTATTGTTCGAGCTTTTAGTTTTTTGTCTTTAATTCTTGGAATTATTTTACATTAAGGCTTGAAGATACTCCTAATATGTTGTTGCTTTGTAAATTGCTTTTTGTGTAGGGGTTGGATGACATAGGTCTGCCTATAGGCTTACCTTTTTTCCTTTCCACTTGTTACTTATCCCTAAAGTCCCTAAGTTCCTTCCTCAAATCATCATTGATCTTAATAAACTAATTATTCTTTCTCTTCAATAATCCATTTTATCTCTGCATTTTCTTTTACTTTTCTTCTTTCTTTTCCTCTAGATTCTTGATCTTCTCTTCTAATTCCTAGATGTATTCCAGATATTTTTGATTGCTCTCTGATAGCTCCCGATTGGCTTCAACTTCTTCCTCCAAATAGTTTTTAAGTTCCTAAATTTCCTGCTAGTAGTCATCCTTATCTGCCAATTCCTCATTAAGTTCCACTAAAATACGATTAATTCTTTGATTCTCCTCCAAAAGCATTTTCCGCTCAATTTACAATTAATTGATTCTTGTGTATTTTATTGCTTTCTTAATTTTCTGGTTTTCTTGTTTCAGATATTAATTTTCCTACTTGGATTCTCGGATCATTTTTTTCAGGTTTCTCACCATCATGTTTTCTTTGTTATCGGAGCCGAGATTATTATTTGATTTTATGTGCCCTCCCGAATACATGTTGAGTCGACTATTAGCTTTGTTGGTCTCCCCTGCACTTGCTTCAATATATTTGTTCATTTTATCTTTCTATTTTTCCAATATTGTAATCCTGGTTTTTAGCCTTATATTTTCTTAGGTGATTTCGTTAAGATTTTGCTTGAGATGTAATGCCTCTGAGTAGAGTCTCTCCTTATCTTGATGAATTTTTTTGGGCATGATGCGCCCAAAATCGTTAGTTGTAAGATCGGGTTTCATGAGTTTCACGTGAAGTTTTCTATTCTGCTTTTGGATGTTGGCGTGATCTTCCTTGAAATCTTCGAAAGAAGGCTGGATGTTGTTATTACGATAGCCGTGTTTGGCTGACTGAGGTCTACAATTAATATGGTGGTTACCTTCTCATCGCTCGATCGGCTAAGTTTATATAGATAAATTATTCTATGTTACATAATCTTGGAGGAATACCAATATTTCATTTAAATCGAAAATTATAAATCAACATTTAATATTTTATCTATCCTGTTATTTACCGACTATTTGTAAATTTATGTTAAATATATAAATAAGTCGCTATCATAAATTTCCTAATTTTCTTTTCTGAACTATTCCATAACAAGCTGGTACTTGTCTCATCTTGGCTTGGGCATCGAAAATATACATGTCTCCTTCTTGCCAAACCTTGATTTAGAGTTATTAGCCTGGGTAAATTGCTCCAAATAGTCTAGCGTGTGTCATTTTTAGCAGCTAATCTTGTCCATCCCAAAGCTGCATTATTATTTATTTAATGCAAATTTCAACTGTAGCTAGGCCATGCATTATTGGTTTCTCAAAATTGTTTTTTATTGCCACTTCGGGATCAACATGAATACCATTTGTATAGCCATTTAGACGATAAAGAAGAGGCTGGTTTTTAGCAATATTACTTCCAATTATCTTATCTTCCTTTCTCGAGGGTTTACTTGGCAAAACCGGAAAGAATCCCGTTCCTTGGAATCCATCTGCTTTGACTCCTGGCAAAGCAGTTTTAATGCAAGTTGTGAAAAAGTGTTAGTTGGTTTATTTGCTATATGTATCTACTTGGAAAGCAGTAAACACAAATTTCTTCTTATCAATGATATCAATACACTTTTTCTTGGAGACATAATGTGTTTTTGATGGGAGTTTAGGGAGATGCCAGTGGGTATAATATTCAGCCATGAGAGATAGTGGATTTTTAGGAAGAGGGAAAAATTTGTTTTCGAAAACACCAGCAATGGAAATGCATTGAGTAATGGCCGAGCAATAGGTAGGAAAAACAGTGAAATCCTTTCTACCTTAATAGGTATACTTGAGCTCCTTTTGATTAAGAGGATCAACACTAAACCCAAGAGAAAGCGCATAGATAATCGCATCCTTATCATCAAGATAGTAATGAGTATCCTCATAAACAAAATCAAAGGCTTTCTGATGGACAAGAACCTCCGGCCTCGAGTTATCCTAAATTGTTGACATTTAGATTAGAAAATATAACACTCGATAAAACTTATTGTTTAATTTATAATATTAAAAAATACACGTCAGAATTTATGTCATCAAAATGATGATCATTTATGATAAATTTTAATTTAGTCTATTTTGATATTTTGACTGTAATTTAGACGATAATTGAATATAAATATAAAAGCTATTTATCACAATTTATCACAATTTATCACAATTTATCAACAACATTTTGATTTCCTTATTTGGGAATTTTTGTGCTCGGAAATGGAAAGATGGAAAGATTCGATTAATGTTTTGGCATTTAGCTGCTGATAGAGGCCAGTTCGCTACCAATATTAGTCTTTGACTGTTTTAGCGATTTAATCAAAAGCCTACCATTATTAGTTTAATATATACATTTTGAACTTCGGAGGTTTCCATCGGGTTAATTTCCCTATAAAGCCGAATATTATTGGCTTTCACAAAATCATCAACTTATTTCTCAGAAACTGCGCTCTGGTTTGCCCTCTGTTATCGTTCAGGCATATTTGTGCCCAATAAAAATAGTAAGAAATACTGTTGGGAATTCTCTGTTATCACCTTTATTGAGTCTTTCAGGGCAAGGAAGGATTTTTTATCATCCATTCTGAACACAAGCAAGAAAACATTTATGTCCCTATAGTATATCTTTGGAATCGAATTGTATTTTTATTGGCCTACCTACATTCATCTTCATGTTTACTGGGTGCCAAAGTTTAATCTTAACTTCACGTCCTTTTTCAAAGGCAAAAGTTAGTGTTTATTCGCGGCTCCTGTGAACTTCCAAAAAGCTGCTCTTTTTATTGGCGGTGATCGAGTCAAATATGAATGTTTTACCAGTTTCTAAGCTTTAAGATAGTGAGTACTAGGGATGCCAATCAATGCAGCCATGATTGTGAATGAGAATTAGGGCTCAATTTCTTGAATATCAGGGAAAGGCTCTTATATAAGATGGGTTTGTTTCATAGTTTGTGTTTTATAATATAAGATGACAATTTCTTCTCCCCTATTATGTATCTATTGAATACTGGCATCAAATTTGCAAAGACTTCAAAAGCAGGTCTTTGAACATTTTGAAGAGCACTTTGCCTATAATTTGAAGATTCCCAAAGTTCCCTTAAAACTTTTCAAAATTCTAATATCTAATTTATTTGTCATGAATGCTGGTTTTTCATTTATTGGCAATTTGTGAAATTTGGTCTAATTTCCTTCTGAAAATGATGCTAAATAATCAATTTACGTTGGGCTCCTACTTCCTCACCTCCCAATTATCATCATTATATATGTTTATAAAACTATCTCAATATCAATAAAATCATGATGAATTCTTATTAAATCTCAACCACAAACTATACTCTAGCTTTTCAGTTAATCATACTCAGCTTATCAAGGACTAGAAAATTAAAGAAAACTGGTAGCTCTTTTTAATCAATTCATAAATGTTAAATACTAATTTATAAAGATCATCATTATAATCTTATTCAAATCTATCAGATCATCAATAAATATATTTATAATGCTTTACCAAATTACTTATCCAATCATTAAAAATGTTGACCAATTTCAATAAACTTTACATGTATGCTTCCAATGCTATATAAAAGAATCAGAATACTAAGCCTAAAATATCAAAGTAGGATTCGTTAAAACATCTGATAAGTTTATTATAACGAAAACAGTAAACATTACCCATAGCAACAATTCAATAATACACTAAAATCACTGAAATTCGGCAAAAAGATAATACATCAGAAAATGGGCACAAAAAAGAGTAAAAGACTATTCAGATAGAGCCTATAGTTGCTGGAAAAGAGGACAATATGCATAAAAGCTATTTGTTTTTGCCTAAAGTAGCTAAAGTGGCTTCAATTGCCCGCAAAAATCAGATCGAGAGTGAGAGGGAAGAGAAGATTAGGGCTAAAATTGAGCAATATATTGATTAGTATGTGAAAAAAATAGAAGAGGAGAAACTATTGGATCATTATGATGATCATTCTAGGCTTATCCAGGAAGCTGTTGCAAATATTCGAAACAAAGTTATTGAAGAAATTCGGCAAGACAATTAAGAGTAGAAAAAAAGAATATTAATCTAACCCAAGCCAAAATACATAAAATTTCCGATTTCAGCTAGAACTAGTCCATAGAATATAAATATTTCACCAGGCA
>SSGX01000037.1 GCA_008017155.1 Neisseriales bacterium
AATGATAAAAAATATAGTTACAGTGAATTAAATAAGAAAGCTAATCAATTAGCGCATTATCTAAGAAGAGAATATCAATTATCAGGAGATAATCTAGTAGCTTTATGTCTTGACCGTGATGAACAGATATTAATTGGGATATTAGGTGTATTAAAGGCTGGAGGAGCATATGTACCCTTAGATCCAAGCTATCCAAAAGAGCGGATTAGTTATATTTTGGGAGATACAGAAGCTAAGGTAATATTGACGAATGAAAAGTATCTGGAAGAGTTTAGCGAGTTTGGTATTGATAGTATAGGACTTGATAGCAAGAATCAAGTGGAGATTTTGGCTAAAGAATCATCAATAAATCCTGAAGTAAGAATAAGTAGCAAAAATCTAGCCTATGTGATCTATACGAGTGGGACAACTGGTAAGCCCAAAGGGGTTATGATCGAACATCATAGCGTTATTAATTTGATTATGAGTATTGATAAGGTTTATGATTTAGAGTTCGGGAATAAAATAACAGCTTTTACTAGCTATACTTTTGATGTTTCAGTTTCAGAGTTTTTTACCGCATTATTACGGGGTGCGGAATTACATTTATTTGCTGAAAATATTCGCCGTGACCCAGATGCTATTTCACGTTATATTTTGGCAAATGACATTAATTATGTTTACTTACCACCAGTTCTCTTGGCATCTTTGCCACAAATTAATTATCCTAAGCTCCATGGCATAGTTTATGCGGGTGAACCATGCGATAGAAATACGGGTTCCTATTGGTCATCGCAAAAGAAACTTTTTAATTACTACGGTCCTACTGAAACCACAATTTATTCTTTGGGTAAGCTGGTTATTGATGGTGATGTTAATCTTATCGGCCGCCCCTTGAATAACACGCAAGCCTATGTGTTAGATGTGAGCTTATCATTATTGCCAATCGGCGAGGTAGGGGAACTATATATAGGAGGAGTGGGACTTGCACGTGGTTATCTAAATCGATCAGATTTAACAACTGAAAGATTTATTACTAACCCATTCCAGAGTGCAGAAGATGAAGAGTTAGATAAAAACGCCCGCTTATATAAAACCGGGGATCTAGTTCGTTATTTAGCCGATGGGAATATAGAATATATTGGACGGAATGATTTTCAAGTAAAGATTCGAGGTTTCAGGATAGAGCTAGGGGAGATTGAAAATAAACTCCTAGAACATCCGGAAATAAAACAGGTGGTAGTATTAGCCAATGAGTATAAAAATGCAAATGGGGAAGTATTACCAGAAAGTAAATATCTAGCAGCCTTTTATATTGCAAATAAGACTTTAGCTGAGAATGAGCTTCATGAGTTTTTGGGTTCTAGACTACCAGATTATATGCATCCAAGTGTATTTGTTGCAATCGATAAATTACCTTTAACGATTAATGGTAAACTTGATCGAAAAGCACTACTTGGAATGCTTACTGAGAAAGTAACTGAAAACTATGATTATAGTGATTATCCAGAAATTGAAAGCTATCTAGCAAAACTCTGGCAGGAACTAATAGTATTAAATAATCGTAAGATAGAATTAAATGATAGCTTTTTTGGTTTAGGTGGACATTCATTACTAGTAACTAAGCTAATCTTGAAGATTCGTAATGAATATGGAATAGTTTTAACACCACACCAAATTTATGAAGCAGGGACGTTATCTGGATTAGCTAATTTGATCCGGGATAGATCAGATAGCGAACAACAAGAGACAACAATACCGAAATTATATAGCGAGAGTCCAAACCATTATCTGCTAAATAAATATCAGTTAAGTATTTATTTTGCACATCAATCAGATCCGATAGCTTACACTGTGCCAGTATTTATCAAATGTGACTCTTTATTAGATACTGAAAAAGCGAAGCTTACCTTTAGGAAACTAGTCAATAAACATCGGATATTGTCGGGTTGTATCCAGCAATCAGATGAAGGACTAACACACATTATAAATGCAGATAAAGTCGAGATAATTACACAGAAATTAGATGAATCTGATTTGGATAACTCTATAAATAGATTAGCTAGTAATGGGTTTGATCTAGGCAAATGTGTAACTGATTTCCGTATTCTTGAGATTGATGCAGACAAACCTTATACAGTTTTATCTTTTAGTCATCACCATATTGTAGCTGATGGTTATTCCATTGATTTAATATTAAAAGACTATTTTGACTTTTATAATGATAAAGAAATTAATGAGAGCTCCTATAATTATGCTGAAGCTAGTAGAGTAATCCAGACTAATAAGGAAGGGCATAATCAGTTATTTATTGAGTCAATTTGCCCGTTAAATCCGCATTTTTCTTTACCTGCAAATAACCCTAACTCAAGTCAATCAGGAGTTCGTGAATACCGCTTGGAATTTAATTCTAAGCAAAAAAGCATTATTCGTAATCTGGCAAAAAGATATGATACTTCGATTAATAGCATCATGCTTGCTGGTTTGTATCTAGCCATGTATCGTTTTACCAGTGAAGAAAATGTAAATCTTGGGGTTGTATTTGCTAATCGTGATAATCCATATCTAGCCGATGTTGTTGGTTGTATGGTTAATGCTCTACCATTAGAAATAAACTTTACGGATAAAGATAACTATTCCGCTGATGAATTTATAAAAGACTTTGTAGCCAAATTAAATGCGCTCATTGAATATGGCAGTTATCCTTTAGTTGATCTACTTGAAATCGCAAGAATGAAGAGTAATGATAAATTAATTTCATTGTTTAATTTGGTTTTTGCAAGTCAATTTGTTAATGATTTGGAGAATAACGCGTCTCATTTTAATAAACTTACTCCAGCAAATAATCATGCAAAATTCGATCTGGCACTTAATTTTTATCATAAACTAGATCCTTTATATCTCGCGATTGAATTTAATCAAGGAAAATATACCTATGATTATATTGAAAGTTTTGCAAATGCTTTAATTGCAATATTTACTGGGATTGATGAAAGTATTAGTTCTTCAATTAATCATTTGCCATTATTAGATGAAGCGAATTACCAAAAAATTGTCTATGAATGGAATGCGAATCAGAAGCCGCTGGTAGATAAATCTGTCGCAGAATTTTTTGAGATGCAGGTTCTTAAAAATCCGGATAAATTGGCAGTGGTTTATGAAGGCTATAAACTTACTTATGTTCAATTAAATCAAAAAGCCAATCAGCTGGCGCATTTTCTTAAATCTAATTATAAAATATCTGGCGATGATTTAATTGCTTTATGTTTTGAGCGTTCGGAGCAGATTATAATTGCAATTCTTGCGGTGATTAAGGCTGGTGGCGCTTATGTGCCGCTTGATTCAGGTTACCCGGATGAGCGAATTGGCTATATGCTTGAAGATACTCAAGCCAAAGTATTACTAACTAGCGAAAATTTTTATGACCGCTTTACACAATTAGTTAATTCAAATATTTCTACTAATCTTCCGATAATTGCACTTGATTCAAAAGAGTTTATGTTAGATTTAGCTAAAGAGTCAAGTAATAATCTTGGAGCTTATCCAGAAGTTAATAGTCTAGTGTATGTGATTTATACCAGTGGAACAACCGGTAAGCCAAAAGGTGTGATGATTGAACAGCAACATCTAGTTTCGTTTGCAATCAATAATAACTATCTAAATCTTGGTGATGATGATCATTTTCTTGGTTATTCAGAGTATGTATTTGATGGTAGTGTTTTTGATATCTTTGTAGCATTATTAAATGGTGCAACGCTTACCCTTATCAATAAATCTGATGTCCTTAATCCGGTGACTTTGAGTAAGCTAATTACTGAGAATAAAATTAATTTCCTTTTTACTACTACTGCTTTATTTCAGCATTACGCCTTAGCTGAAGAGAACCCTTTTGCCAAAATTGATAATATCTTTTTTGGTGGTGAGAAATGTGATAGCAAAATTATTCGAAAATTTATTACCGAGAATAGTTCGATTAATCTAACACATGTTTATGGTCCAACTGAGACAGTAGTATATTCTAATTATTGTCATTTGAATTTAAGCAATGTTAATTTAGCTCCAATCGGTAAACCGTTAAACGATAAAACCGCATACGTACTTGATAAACATTTACAAGTGGTTCCGGTTGGTGCTATTGGCGAATTATATATTGGTGGTGATTCTATCGCTAGAGGATATTTGAATTTACCAGAACTTAGTAGTGAGCGTTTTATCAGTAATCCATTACAATCGGAAGATGATAGAAAATCTGGAAGGAATAGCCGACTTTATAAGACTGGTGATCAAGTTCGTTATTTATCAGATGGCAATATTGAATATATTGGACGCAATGACTTTCAGGTAAAAATTCGTGGCTTTCGAATTGAGATGGGCGAAATTGAAAGCGTTCTTGGTAAATATGGAGTTGTTGATGGCAAAGCTAGTCCAATTAAACAGTGTGTAGTCTTAGCCCTGGAACAAAAAGATTCTAATGGGAGTCTAAACGGAAATAAATACCTTGTAGCATATTATGTCTCAGATCAAAAGCTTGATGATAGCGATATTTACTCGTATTTGCGGGTTTCTTTAGCCGAATATATGGTGCCCGCAGCATTGGTTTATTTGAATAAATTACCACTTACTCTTAATGGTAAGATTGATCGGCGAGCATTACCCGAGCCAATTATTGCTACTACAGATAATTATGTTGCACCAAGAAATAAAGATGAGGAGCTTATCTGTAATATCTACGCTGAGATTCTTGGGATTGAGAATAATCGTGTTGGGATAATGGATGACTTTTTCAAAATTGGAGGTAATTCAATTATTGCTATTAAGTTAGTTAGCCGATTAAATAAAGAAGTTTTTAATGGTAAGCTTACCATTGCGAATATCTTCACCTGTAAGAATATTGCAAGTCTAGTTGATAAAATTGAGAGTGTAGAAGATATTGAAAATATAGAAATCTCAAGGAAAAGTTATTCTGAACAAGAAATTCTTAGTGGACTTGATAAAATAGGAGTACTTTCCTTTGCCCAAGAACGGCTTTGGTTTATTGAAAATTATGAAGGTGGTAGTAATGCTTATAATACTCCTTTAGTCTATGAAATTAGTAATCAGACTCAGCTTGAATTTCTCGAAACTGCTATCTATAATGTAGTTCAACGGCATGAGGTTTTACGTAGTATATTAAAGAATGATACAGATGGAAATCCATTCCAACAGGTGATGGACTTAGAACAAAAGCCGTTAATCATCGGGCATAAATCAGCCACTAGCGAAATAGAATTAACCGAGCTCCTTGATCTTGATGTTAACTATATTTATGATCTTTCTAATGATTATCCAATCCGGGTTAACATCTATGAACTTAATCTATCTGGTACCTCAAAATACTTTTTGTCTATTGTTGTTCATCATATCGCCTTTGATGGATGGTCTATGGATGTGCTTTTACGTGATTTACATGCTTATTATGAGTATCATAAACAGCTTAAGCAAGATAGTCTTGAAAATACCTCTTTGGCGAGATTAAATTTACCATTTCTTGATATTCAATATAAAGATTTTGCAAGCTGGCAAAGAGCTTACTTGAGTAGTGCTGTCCTTGAAAACCAATTAAACTATTGGCGTAACAAGCTTGATAATCATGTTGGTTTAAACATGGTTACTGAATTTCCGCGCCCAAATCAGGTAAATTATGCTGGAGATGATGTTTTATTTAGTATTGATCCTAAAACTAGTAAAGAATTGAGAACTATTGCTGCAAATCTTGGAGTCAGTCTCTATAGTCTAATGTTAAGTGGATTTTATATCTTCTTACGTGCTTATAGTAATCAAGACGATATTATTATCGGTAGTCCTATCGCTAATCGCCATTATCGTCAGTTAGAAAATTTGGTTGGTTTTTTTGTAAATAGTCTTGCCCTTAGATCAAAGATAAATCCAGATTCATCCTTACGTGATTATATTCTGGAAATCGGACGCGAAACTCTTGAAGCACAGTTGCATCAGGATCTACCGTTTGAAAGACTTATAAATGATCTACAAATACCAAAGGATCAAAGTCGACATCCACTATTTCAAATAATGTTTGGTGTCCAATCTTTTGGTAGCACTAGTCATGAGAATATAAGACCTTACTTTTCACTTTTTAATCAATATGAAACCTTTAATCATCGCGAATTTGGACTTTATGATGGATATAAAGTAGCTAAATTTGATATGACTATAATAATTAACGATAGTGAGGAAGAGTTATATGGCACATTCAATTATGCAACTAGCTTATATAGTCGCGCTAGTATCGAACGGTTTATTGAAACATATCAGGTTATTTTGCGCCAGTTTACAGAAAAGCTTGAACGTCCAATAAAAGAAATTAGTTATTTAAGCGAGAAAAGCTATCGGCAAATAGCTCTTGATTGGAATGCAACGAAAGCCGAACTTCCTCTAAATAAAACATTACATCAGTTATTTGAAGAGCAGGTATTAAGAATTCCAGATAATATTGCAATAGTATCAGATGGAATTAGTCTTAGTTATAATGAATTTAATATTCGAGCAAATCAACTGGCTAATTATTTACAAGCTGAATTTGCGATCAAAGCTGATGATATGATAGTTCTATGTCTAGAGCGTAGTGAACACATGCTAATTGCCGTTCAAGGTGCTTTAAAGGCTGGAGCAGCTTATGTACCAATGGATCCAAGTTATCCAGATGATCGTAAGCGATATATAGCTAAGGATACCAAGACGAAAGTTTTGCTAACTACTCAAAAATTTGCTTCTGAATTAAAAGAGTTGATGTCAGAACTTGATTCAGCTGTAGAGGTTATTAGTCTTGATACCTTTGAATTTCAGCAAAAACTAGCTACATATCCGATAAATAATCCAAATACAGTAATGAGTAGTCGTAATCTAGCTTATGTGATTTATACTAGTGGTACAACAGGTAATCCAAAAGGTGTTATGCTTGAACATCGTGGAGTAGTTAATCGAATTATTTGGATGAATGACACATATCCACTAACAGAAAAAGATCGAATTTTACAGAAAACCCCATATGTTTTTGATGTGTCGGTATGGGAGTTATTCTGGGCACATTGGTACGGTGCAAGAATTGTGTTTGCTAAACCGGATGGACATAAGGACTCAAACTATCTGATTGAACTTATGAATAAATCTGGTATTACCGTTACCCATTTTGTTCCATCAATGTTAAGTGTATTTGAAGATACTCTTGAAGTAGAAGTTAATCAAGGTCGAATTAATAAAGAAAACCCAATTCCAAGCTTACGCTATATATTCTGTAGTGGTGAAGCCTTGACATTGCCACAAGCACAAAAATGTCATAAATTATTAGCAAAAACTGAATTACATAATTTGTATGGTCCTACAGAAGCTTCGGTGGATGTGCTTTATTATGATTGTACACCTAAAAACTTGTCTGCCGTTTATATCGGTAAGCCTGTCTATAATACTAGCTACTATGTGCTAGATAATAATCTAAATATCTTACCAATTGGCGCAGTTGGAGAGTTATTTATTGGTGGGGTACAATTGGCGCGTGGTTATTTGAATTTAGCTGAAATGACCGCTAGTAAGTTTATAACTAACCCATTTGAAACTATAGAAGAAAAGGAAACTGCTTGGCATCAGCGTTTATATCGTACTGGAGATTTGGTACGCTATTTACCAGATGGGAATATAGAATATATCGGACGCAATGATTTTCAAATTAAGATTCGTGGTTTTAGGGTTGAGCTTGGCGAAATAGAAACTGCTTTACATGCATTTAGCGGTGTCAAAAATGCAATTGTCCTCGCATTAGAACATAAAGACGCTAATGGTAAACCTACTGGAAATAAGTATCTAGTTGGTTATTATGTTGCTGATAGTCAGCTTGAAGAAGATGTAGTCTTAAATACGATGGCATTAAAGTTACCTGAATATATGGTACCAAGTGCATTGGTGCATTTGACTACTTTACCAGTTACTATTAATGGTAAACTTGATCGGCGAGCATTACCAGAGCCTGAATTTAAACGAAGTAATAACTATGTACTACCTAGAAATGAGTTAGAGAAGCAAGTCTCTGCGATTTTTGCTGAAGTTCTAGGTATTGAAGAAAGTAAAATTAGTATTCATGATGACTTTTTCCGTCTTGGCGGGGATAGCATTATAGCTATTATGCTTGTAAGTAGAATAAGACAACGCTTGAATCTGATTATAAGTGTAAAAGATATTTTTAGTTATAAGACTATAGCTAAATTACATGATAAAGTACTTTTACAGGCGCAGTTAAGTCTATTACAGGAACAATCATTAATTAGTGAAACTGGTATTTTAACTGGAGAGTCGCCGTTATTACCTATTCAGGAATGGTTCTTTGATAAGGTTAGTAGTGGGGTCTTCACTAAACCAAATCATTGGAATATGTCATTTCTGATTCGTACTCCAGCCTTGGATATTGAACTTATCCGACTTTCAGCAACTAAGCTACTTGAATATCATGATAGTCTGCGCTTTGGTTATGCTATTGATGATTTTGGTAACTATCATCAATATTATCGTTCACCAGATGAAATTAATCCTCTTTCAGTTAAATATCTAAATTGTAGTGGACTTAGTGAAGAAGCTTTAAATAATACCTTTACTGAGTGGCAGTCAGGTTTTGATCTCTTTTCAAATGAAGCCTTGGTTCAGATTGCTTATATTGATGGTTATCCTGATGGTAGTAGCAGGTTATTTTTTGCATTACATCATCTTTTAATTGGTGCTGTTAGCTGGCGGATAATTGCTAATGATATGAAGATACTTTATAGTAAATTTAGTGAAGTATCTGCCACATCAACAGATGAAGATCTCTTGGCTATAGATGTTGAGAGTATCCTTGGTGTGAAGGGGGCAAGCTATCGTCAATGGGTACAGGCAATAAAATCATATGAAACTCTCTTTCCAGAAGAAAAAGAATACTGGTTACCACATATTACTAAAATGTCGGAGCGTAGAGAGAATGTTGATGCTTTATTAGCTGAGCTAGATAAGTCTATTTTTGCCAAACCAACCTCAGTTAAGTTTACTCTTGACAAAGAAACAACAAAGTTATTACTTGACGGTTGTAGTGCATATAATACTAAAGTAGATGATTTAGTCTTAACTGCAATTGGCTTAACCTTAGCAAAAACCGTTGCGGGTAATATAAATTATATCACTTTAGAGGGGCATGGGCGCGAGGAGCTCGTTAAAAATCTCGATTTGTCTCATACAACAGGATGGTGCACGACAATGTACCCAGTCCGTTTAGAGGTAAATCCCGATAGCCTACACGAAAGTATTATCAAGGTAAAAGAGTCTATTCATAATATTCCTAATAAAGGAGTTGGCTATGGAGCATTATTTGGTTATATAAAACATCCATTACCAAGAATAAGTTTTAATTATCTCGGGCAATTTGATGCTGGTAACACGGTAGCTAACTGGAAAATAACTGGCGAAGCTACGGGCACTTCGATGAGTAATGCTAATTGGGATACAAATCTTTTTAATATGAATTGCCTGATTAGCCATGGTGAATTTACATTTCATCTGTCTTCATATTTAGCGTCATACATTCAGGATATTTTTGCTAATCAGACTAAAGAAAATTTATTAAAAATTATCACACATACGAATAGTTTGGGGCGTAACTATCTTACAGCTAGTGATGTTAATAATGTCATAGATGAAGAGTATATAGAAAAAGTTGAAGAGTTAAGAGATATTGAGGCCATCTTTTTGGCAAATAGTCTCCAGCAAGGGTTTATTTATCATGCCCTTAATAACGAGAATAGTGATACGGCATACAGGATTCAATTATTACTTGCTTATGATAATCAACTTGATCCAGAGCTGTTTAAACTTGTTTGGCAGGCAATGGTTAATCGCTTTGGTAGCTTGCGCCTTAGGTTTGCTTGGGATGATGAGATCATACAAATTATTGATAAAAAGCAGGATCTATTTTGGAATTATACTGACTTAAGTGGGTTTGCTACAAATCAACATGAGGAATTGATTGATAAGATTATTCATGGCGATAGAGCAAATCCATATGATCTTAAATATGGTCAATTATTAAGAATCCATCTTATTAAATGTACTAATGATCATTATCGTTGCCTAATTAGTTCTCATCATGCAATTCTTGATGGTTGGAGTACGCCATATCTTTTGAAGCATGTTCATGTTTTATACGAACAATTAATCGGACTTAATAAAAATGAACAGAGTAAATTAATCGCGGGAGTTGTTTCAAAAGAAGTCTATAAGACAATTCAACAATTTTTACAAGAACATCGTCACGAGCATAAAGCCTTTTGGCAGGAGCAGTTAAGCCTTATTGAGGATTCTCCAGACTTAAACGGACTAATAAGTCAGGAATATAAGGGAACAGTATTAGCCAAATATAGAAAAATCATCAAACGTGAGCAGTCATTGAAAGTTTTTGATGGCAAGTTTTCTGCAAGTATGCATGAGTTGGCAATAGAGTATGGGTTTACAGTTAATGCATTACTTCAGTTTGTGTGGCATAAAATTCTACATCTATATGGAAATGCCAGTACTACCGTAGTAGGTACTACAATATCGGGACGCAATCTACCAATTGATGGAATCGAGGAGGCAATCGGCTTATTTATTAATACCTTACCTTTGATTGTCAAACATAATTCAAGTCAGACTATATTTGAAGCGATTGAAGCTGTACAACAAGCTGTTAATGATATGAATATGCATAGTGCTTGTAATCTTGCTGATCTGGAAAAAAATGATAAAAACCTCTTTGAAACTTTATTTGTCTATGAAAATTATCCTTCGCCCCAAAAAGATGCTGATAGTTTGATTAAATTTAGTTTTAAGGCGGCTATTGAAGAACTTGATTATCCGTTGGCTATTCTTGCTTATGAAAAAGATAATCAAGTGCATATAAACTTAAAATATGCGGCAGAGTTATTTAGTTCTGAAACTATTGATTCGATTTTATCTGTCTATGAAACGATACTTACTAATATAATAAACACAAGCGACCTCAAGACTAGATTAGTTAGTGAATTGCGGTTAATGGATGATTTAGACTATCAGCAGATTGTCTATGGCTGGAATTCCTTATCAGCAGATTACCCAGTTGAGAAAACACTAGTTGAGTTATTCGAAGAGCAGGTTTTACGGACTCCTACAAATATTGCATTAGTTTATGAGGACATTAGACTTAGTTACTCTGAATTAAATGAAAAAGCCAATCAGTTTGCTAATTATTTGCAGCTAAATTATCATATTAAGGCAGATGATCTTGTTGCGCTATATCTAAATCGTAATGAGTATATGCTAATCGCGCTACTTGGTGTATTAAAAGCGGGAGCTGCGTATGTGCCATTAGATCCCGCTTATCCAGAAGAACGAACAAGTTATATCTTAGCCGATACAAAAGTTAATGTTATCTTTACAAATAATGAGTATCAGGATAAATTAAATACTTTATTGCTAGAGAATAATCTTAGTTGTAAACTAGAAACAGTAGATAGTACAAATGATTTTATAAAATTCTCTGAATTTTCAGCTAAGAATCTCAAGAAAATAATTAATTCGCGTAACCTTGCGTATGTAATTTACACTAGCGGTACTACTGGTAAGCCAAAAGGTGTAATGCTTGAACATGCGAGCGTTATTAATACAATAAGTGCCCTTGATGAGGTCTATGACTTAAATTATGGTAATAAAATAACTGCATTTACCAGTTATACTTTTGATGTTTCGGTATCTGAGTTTTTTACTGCATTACTACGTGGAGCAGAACTACATTTATTTAGTGAAGAATTACGTCGAGATACACTCCTTCTTAGTCAGTATTTATTAGATAATGAAATTAACTATGTTTATCTACCGCCAGTAATTCTTTCCTCTTTAGCAAGAATAGATTATCCATCAATTCGTGGCATTATCTATGCCGGCGAGCCTTGTGATCCTGAAACAGGAAAGTACTGGTCAGAAAATAAGGTATTATTTAATTATTATGGACCTACCGAAACTAGTATCTATGCGCTTGGTAAGGTTGTCAAAAATGGTGATGTTAATTTAATTGGGCGTCCATTAGCAAATACTACTGCATACATTTTAGATGCTAGTCTTAATCCTTTGAATATTGGACAGATTGGGGAACTCTACCTTGGAGGCATTGGTCTTGCCCGCGGTTATCTAAATCGCCAAGATTTAACTAGTGAAAGATTTATTTCTAATCCTTTTCAAACTATTGATGAAAAACAGTTAGGTATTAATGATCGCTTATACAAAACAGGTGATCTTTGTCGGTATTTAGCGGATGGGAATATTGAATATCTGGGTCGCAATGATTTTCAGATCAAGATTCGTGGTTTCCGGATTGAATTAGGTGAAATAGAATCCGCATTACGCAGTATTAATGGGATTAAGAATGCAGTAGCTTTGGCATTCGAGCATAAGAATTTAGAAACTAGTTCTAATTCTAATAAATATTTAGTTGCTTATTATGTTGCTGAAAATAAACTTGATGAAGCTCAGTTACTTGTGGCAATAACAAGTAAATTACCTGAATATATGCTACCTAGCGCGCTAGTACATTTAAAACAACTTCCTATTACTGTTAATGGAAAGCTTGATCGGCGTGCATTGCCTGTACCAGATATGACTTCTGGGAGCATTAGCTATATTGCTCCACGGAATGAAGTAGAAAGTATTGTAGCTGGAGTTATTGCTGAGGTTCTTAGTATAGCTAAAGAGCAAGTTGGTATTTATGATGACTTTTTTAAACTTGGTGCTAATTCGATTTCGCTTATAAAAATAGCCAGTCGTTTGAATGCTGAATTAAAAAATACCTCAGTTAAAGTTTCTCATTTATTTAAGCATAGAAATATTGCTAGCTTACTAGAAAATTTTAATCTTAATGAGTCAGATAAGCAAAATAAAATGGTTCCAGTCAAAGGAGGCGATAAATTTCCTCTTTCATTTGCACAGGAACGTTTATGGTTTATTGAAACATATGAAAATAATGTTAATGCCTACAATACGTTGATGGTTCATGAGTTAGTTGATAATATAGATATTACTATTCTTGAAGAGTCGCTTTTTAGCACTATTAAACGCCATCAAGTATTACATAGCCTGATTCAGACTGATGCTAGTGGTCATGGTTATCAACAAATTGGTGACTTAATTAGAGCTAGCTTTACCTTAGAAAAAGTCGAGGTTGCTAGTCTTGATGAATTAAGAAAAGAGATCGAGCTTCAAGTCAATTATCATTTTGATTTAAGTATTGAATATCCATTCTTAATAAAACTCTACCAGTTAAATGTTGGGAATCAGAGCATAGGAAGATATCTTACGATAGTTATCCACCATATTGCCTTTGATGGCTGGTCTATGGATATTTTTCTTCGTGATATGGAGTCATATTATGAGTATTATCTTCAGCAGAAAATTGATCCTCGCTGTAAACTACAATTACCAGATCTTGATGTGCAGTATAAAGATTTTGCTATCTGGCAAAGGAAACATTTATCAGGGGTATATCTTAGTGAACAGCTGAATTTCTGGAATAATAAGTTAGCTGGTTTTAGTAGTCTTAATCTACCTACCGATTATTTGCGCCCGGTAAATTTTGATTATCAAGGGGATAATTGTTATTTTAAATTAGATGCTGAACTATCAATTAAAGTTCGGGAATTAAGTAAAAAGCTGGGCGTTAGTTTATATAGTACACTTTTAAGCGGCTTTTATCTGTTACTAAATGCTTATTCTGGTCAGTCTGATATTGTTATTGGTAGCCCAGTTGCAAATCGTAATTATCCACAGCTTGAGAATATGGTCGGTTTTTTTGTAAATACTTTGGCGATGCGAAGTATAATTGATAAATCTTTGCAAATTGAAGAGTATATTAAATCTGTTGGCAATGAAATAGTGACAGCACAACTTCATGAGGATTTACCTTTTGAGCAGCTGGTAAACTGTCTTGGCATCGATAAAGATAGTAGCAGACATCCAATTTTTCAGGTAATGTTTAGTGTTCAGAGCTTTGGTGCAGCTAGTGAGCCTAAGAGTAGCGGTCTATTTAAACCTAACTCCATACATTATTACGAGGAGTTAGGTATTACTGATAGTTATAAAGTTGCTAAATTTGATCTTAGTTTGATGATGAATGATGAGGGTAGTGAGATTCATGGTACCTTTAACTTTGCTACGAGTATTTTTAATCGTTTGACAATTGAAAGACTTATCAAAACATATTTGCACATTCTATCACAGCTTACCACAAAATCTGAAACTAAGCTTGCAGAAATAGTGTATCTAACAGATATTGAAAAGAATCATTTATTATATGAACTAAATCAAACTAGAGACGATACTCGTACTAATGAAAATGTTATTCAGTTATTTGAAGAGCAAGTTAAACGAACTCCGACAAATATTGCTTTAGTTTATGAAAATGTCAAATTAACTTATCTTGAGTTAAATCTAAAAGTAAACCAGTTAGCTAATTATCTTCAAGATCGCTATCAAATAATTCCAGATCAGCGGATAGCTCTTTTTCTTGAACGTAGTCAAGAAATGTTAGTTGCTATGCTGGCTATTTTAAAAATAGGTGCAGCTTACCTTCCTATAGCACCCGATTATCCAGATGAGCGAATAAACTATATTCTCGCAGATGCTGAGGTTAGTTTGATCTTAACTAATACTAAGCATGATAGCCGATTAGCTTCATTTGTTAATTTATCGTTGATTGAATTAGATGATGAAAAACAAATAGCTGAGATTAAGAAGGCAAATACTGAAAATCCACTAGTTAAGATTGATACAAATAGCTTAGCCTATGTAATTTATACTAGTGGTACAACCGGGAAACCAAAAGGCGTAATGGTTGAACATCGTAGCCTTGTAAATCTAACCATGGTTGAAGCTAATGAATTTGATTTGCCTTTGGTATATCCAGAGGGTAGCAATAATTATTCTCTACAGCGTAATTGTTTACAATATGCTAGTTACGTTTTTGATGCCCATGTATGGGAAACGTTTGTTGTAATTACACGAGGTCATCAGTTGCATATTTTATCTGATGCTAGACGTCAGGATATTGATCTTCTTGCTGAATATGTTGAAGCGAACCAGATTTATTTTGCAACAATTCCTCCTGCATTGTTGGTTAAAAATCGCTTGATTCAGGTGCAAAAACTGGTTGTTGCTGGAGATAAAACAGATGCGTCGGTAATGAAAGAATATTATACAAATGGTATTGATGTAATAAATGCTTATGGACCTACCGAAACAACGGTTTGTGCGACAATAAAACATTTTGCTAGTAATGTCTCGAATACCAATATCGGAACTCCAATTACAAATTATACTGCATATGTTCTTGATGTTAATTTGCAGTTATTGCCAGCTGGTTCTATCGGTGAATTGTATATCGGTGGAGAAGGGCTTGCCAGAGGCTATCTGAATAATCAATCTTTAACTGATGAGCGCTTTTTGCCAAATCCTTATCAAAGTGCAAGTGAACAAATAGAAGGCAGAAATTCAAGAATCTATAAAACTGGTGATTTGGTTAGGTATCTTGAAAATGGTGAGCTTGAGTATGTTGGGCGAGATGATTCTCAAGTTAAAATTCGCGGTTTTAGAATAGAGCTTAGTGAAATTGAAGCGGTGCTTTCAAATTATAAATCAGCTAACACTGATTTACTAATTGAACAAAGTGTTGTAATTGCAATTAGTCACAAAGATGGCCATAATAAATACTTGGTAGCTTATTATGTGGCAAAAGAAAAATTACTGAGTCAGCAATCCTTGAGTATTTAGCAAATAAATTACCGGAGTATATGATTCCAGTGCGGGTTATTTGGCTTAATAAACTACCAATGACAATTAATGGTAAGCTAGATATAAAAGCTCTCCCAGCAATAGATGATAATGTTGATTATTACCAGCCGCCGCAAAATGAGCTTCAATATGGTTTATGTCGTGCGTTTGCTGAAGTTCTTAATCTTGACCCTCATCGGATTGGTATTAATGATGATTTCTTTAGGCTAGGTGGTGATAGTATTCTGGCTATTCAATTAATAAGCCGATTGCGGCAGAATATGTCACTTCAAATCTCGGTAAAAGAAATATTTGTAAATAAAACGGTTGCTAAACTTGCTTCACTTTGTGAGTCAGCTAAACAAAAAGAGGATAAGGTAATTATTTCAGAGTCAGGTGTACTTTCTGGTCGCTGTAAATTATTACCTATTCAGAACTGGTTTTTTACCAATGTTCAAAATGGATATTTTGCTGATCCGGGCTACTGGAATCAATCATTCACCATAAAAGTAACTAAATTAGAACCTAATCTACTAGATTGCGCATTATATAAATTAGTTGAATATCATGATGCATTAAGATTTACTTATAGTATGGCTAACGATGGAAGTTACTTACAAGAATATCAACACTATTCTAGAGATATGGTTAAGGCGGACTATCTAAATCGGACAAATTTATCTGAATTAGAATATCAGGAGATACTAACAAGTCGTCAAAAAAATTATAATTTATTTGGCGATTTACCGCTATTTAGTATAAGCTATGTTGAGGGTTTTGCTGATGCTAGTTATCGACTTGTATTTTCTATTCATCATTTATTGATTGCTACAATTGGCTGGCGAATTATTGCTGATGATCTTAAAATATTGTACGAGAAATTACACCAGTTGCAAGAAGAGCGAAATTTATCTATTGATGAACTATATCAGACTGATACTGAGGAGCTTCTTGGGGCAAAAGGAACTAGCTATAGACAATGGGTTGATGCGATTAATGCCTATAGTAGTTTGCATGATAAGGAGAGCCTATATTGGCAATCATTCCTTCCCGGGATTAAAACATATAATCGTCAACTACTTTCGTTTTGCAATGACGAGCAGATAAATAGACTTCATTTTGAATTTGAATTATCTCTAGATACAACAACTCAATTATTAACTAAATCTAGACAAATTTTTAATTTAGGTGTATCCGACCTTTTATTGGCTAGTCTAGCGATTGCTTTAGAGAAACTAACTGGTTTAGCACATCAATATATTACTGTCGAAGGACACGGTAAAGAAGATATCGCAACTAATATTGATATTTCTCGTACAATTGGCTGGTTTACTTCGATGTATCCAATGTCAATTGATACTTCAGAATCCGATATAAGCATTATTCTATCTAGACTTAAAGAAACTATCCCAAATATACCAAATAATGGGGTTGGTTTTGGCGCGATATTTGGCTATGATGCTGATAATTTACCAAAAATTGCATTTAACTATCTAGGTCAGTTTGATAAAGCTGGAGTTAGTAAAGAATGGAGTATTATAGCAGAAGTATCTGGTCAACAATCCAGTCAAAATAATATCAGTCCTAATCTACTTGATATAAATTGTTTTATTATTGATGGATTACTTCATTTTGATATATCAAGTACAATTGAAGAGGGCAAGTTAAATAAACTTATCGCTGATTTTAAAAATTCCCTTGATACTTTAGCTAATCAGTCAGTAGGTCAGAGCCTCCTTAATCACTATCAGATTAATGAATTTGTTAGCGATTTTAATGATGTTTATACGATCTTTAATGAAACAAGACCTAATAATATTTTTATCTTACCACCGGGTGAAGGTGGGTATGAATCTTATTTGGCTACGTTGGTACCCTTAGTTACTACTAGCAAACTTATTTTATTTAATAACTATTATAATCACTTAAAAACTAAAATTGATTTGACTGAGGCTAGTAATATAGACTTTAGTTTTCTTGCTAAATTCTATATCCAGTACATCAAGGAAATTCAGCCACACGGGACTTATAATCTCTTTGGTTGGTCATTTGGTGGAGTATTAGCTTTTGAGATTGCGCGTCAGCTCGAGGCTTTAGGTGATAAGGTTAGTTTTCTTGGGCTAGTTGATTCATTCTTTAATTATAAAGAAGTTGCACTAAACCTAGGTATAACTAACCAAATTAAGAATGATATAAATTATCAATATACTCCAGATTATTTCTTTCACAATAATAGTAATTGTCCAGTAGTATTTTTTAAGGCTGAGCACCAGCTTGATCTTGAAAACTCATTGGCAGATAAGGATAAAGAAAAACAGCTGGTATTTTCATATTATTTAACTAGCCATGCTAATTTGATAGAAAACTATATGCTTACTGATAATTTACGTGTGATCAATCTAGCCGCTAATCATTATAACTGGATTAAAAATACTGTAGCAGTTACTCAGGTTGCTAGTATTTTGGATGAGTTAGGCAGATGAGTTAGAATTCATCTGTCAGATGTTTAAAATTACCAATAATTGGTGATTTTAAACATCTATTTTACTAAGACTAAGCTTTGGGTAAGGTGACGCCAATTTGTCCCATATATTTCCCATTCCGATCTTTATAAGAAACATCGCATTCTTCATCAGATTCAAAGAATAGTACCTGAGCGACTCCCTCATTAGCATAAATCTTGGCTGGCAATGGAGTAGTATTACTAAATTCAAGTGTTACATAACCTTCCCATTCAGGTTCAAATGGGGTAACATTTACGATAATTCCACAGCGAGCATAGGTTGATTTACCTAAGCAGACGGTAAGTACATTCCGCGGAATCCGAAAGTATTCAACAGTTCTTGCCAGAGCAAATGAATTAGGTGGGATTATGCAATAATCTGCATTTATTTCAACAAAGTTCTTGGGGTCAAAGTTCTTGGGGTCAACAATAGTACTATTTATATTGGTGAAGATTTTAAATTCATTGGCACAACGAATATCATAGCCATAACTTGAAGTTCCATATGAAATAACTTTTTGCCCATTGAGTTGCTTTATCTGATTCGCTTCAAATGGCTCAATCATCCCATGTTGTTCAGCCATTTTTCTAATCCATTTATCTGATTTTATTGACATATAATATTAATCCCGATATTTAATTTTTAAGAGTAATTTCTACAGCTTGCCCTGGGCGGATTCCCATTTTTGGGTCACATTGTGTATTTGCAGTACGACTACCTATACTAAGAATAGACTGGTTTAATTCTAGTGAGCGGTAATCGTAGTAAACTTCCTGCCATGAAATTTGACAGGTTTTTCCATCATTGGAGTAAACACCAGTGATTAATGCATTTTGCGGCAACACAAGTAAATTTGCGGGTATTGAGCGAATATCTTGGGTAATTCTAAATGCCGCAGTATTTACTATTTTAGGTTGCGATGGATTAGGTATATCCATCGGAACTAAGTCAACTGCGTGGATTACCGTTCCAGACTCAAGTAAATCAATTCTTAAACTTACTTTTTGTGGCGTTGGTGCTTGCGGACTATGCATTAAGCCACATCCAGCCAACCCAGCTGCTGAAATTACACTAAATAGTATTGTCAAAGCAAGATTTTTTCTAGTTATCAAGATAGTACCTTTTACCTAAAGACATTAATACATAATTATATTATATTTCAAGATTTATTCTTGGTATAAATGAATTGACCTCAGTTACAGTCAAATGTCGCTAATTTTTATCTTGTTTTGTTTTCTAGTGATTTTCTTATCATTTGTAAGTTGTAAGGAAGGGTGACGGTCTGGGGCAGCAGCTAATATTTGTAGTCTAAACTCCTCAAGTTGTTTTTGGCTAGGTAGCGGTAATTTCTGTAACTTGATGAAGAAAGCAAGTAAATTTCGTTGACGTAGTACGGAAAAATTACGAAATTTTTCAATTCGTATTGATTCTTCGGTATCTAAACACAAGGTGAAATCATCATTAGCTAGTTCATCAAGAATAGCGACACTATTTTGAATTGAACCAAGGCTATTTAATAATTTTCTTTTTATGTCGGGATCAAAATCTTTAAATTCGGGAATTATTTTATTGCGAATAAAGTTTCTAAGAAACGTATTATCATGATTGCTTTCATCTTCAATATGTAATAGATTTTGCATTCTGGCAAATGATACAATACCTTCTTTGCTAAAATTTAATAACGGACGCCAGAAGGTCTGATTGTTTTTCTGCGTAATTTCAGACATCCCCGCAATATTATGGATATTGCTGCCGCGCATCATCTGACTTAGCATAGTCTCAATTAGATCATCTTGATGATGGGCTAATACAATTATTGAGTCTTTATGTTTTGCGTATTCTTTATAACGACTAATTCTAGCAGTATTTTCAAGTCCTTGTCCGGGAGTTTTAATTATTTTAAGCCTAGCAATCTTTAATGGAATATTTAATTTATCACATAGCGCTTGGCAGAACTTCTCCCAGCTATCCGAATTACTAGAAATTCCATGATTAACATGTATTGCCGATAGTTCAAAATTTTTAACTTCTTTTAATTTAGCCATTAAATATAAAAGAACTACTGAATCAACACCACCACTCAATCCAACAGTATAATGTAAATGACCGTCAAAGACTGACGGCCATTTTTTAATTAATACTTGTAAAATATCTTTATCTTCAGGCATTTTCAAGCTTAAATTTACCATAACTCATAATGCGTTCAAAACGTCTTTCAAGAAGTTGGGTTTTATCCATTTCTTTTAATTTCTTTAAATGCTCCTTCAAGCTACGCTTCATCTTAGACATCATTTCTTCATGATTTGAATGGGAACCACCTAGAGGTTCACTAATAATGCTATCAATAAGACCTAGCGATTTCAGGCGGTCAGCGGTAATTCCAAGAATCTCGGCTGCCTGATTAGCTTTAGTTGCATCTTTCCAAAGAATTGATGCACAACCCTCTGGTGAAATTACTGAATAGATTGAATATTGTAGCATATTGATCTGGTCACCAACCGCAATTGCTAATGCGCCACCAGAACCACCCTCACCAATGACGGTACAGATAATCGGCACTGAAAGATTTGCCATTTCATAAAGATTTTTTCCTATTGCTTCGGATTGTCCACGCTCCTCGGCTCCAATACCAGGGTATGCACCTGGAGTATCAACAAAGGTAATGATCGGAATATTAAACTTTTCGGCTAAAAGCATTAGTCTTAATGCTTTACGATAACCTTCAGGTCTTGGCATACCAAAATTACGCTCCAAGTTTTCTCTGGTGTCACGTCCTTTTTGATGACCAATAACCATTATCGAGTGCTCACCAAATTTAGCCAGCCCACCAATTATTGATTTATCATCGGCAAAGTGTCGATCTCCATGCAGTTCAACAAAGTCAGTGAAAAGATTAGCAATATAATCTAGCGTACGAGGGCGTTGCTGATGTCTTGCTACCTGAGATATTTCCCAAGCGCCAAGCTTTTCATAAATTTCTTTGGTTAATTCCTGAAGTTTACTTTGTAATAATTCAATTTCTGATTCGATATTTACCGATGAATCATCCTGAACCTTGCGTAGCTCTTCTATTTTATTACTGAGTTCAGCAATAGGTTTTTCAAATTCAAGAAAATGTCTCTTCATAAACAAAATGTTCCTATAAATTATTTAATTTCCGCCAAGTTGCTTGGTGAGAATATCAATATTTTTCTCATGTTCAGTAACTGCATCTTGCAGCCCTTGAATTCTTGCCTGATATTGTTCAGGATTATTTTTTTCACTATCTAGTTTAGTTTGTTTGCCAGTATCTAATGCTTTTTGTGCATCAGATAATGCCTGTTTCTCATGCTGTAGCTCATCGCTTAATACCTGATTCCTACCGAGCTCATTTGTTCCTAAATTTTTGGTATTAACTACATTAATATTTTTTACTTTTTTTGGTGCTACAGGATTAGTATAACCTGCTGCATTATAATCATTCTTAGTCATCGGCGAAGCATAAACTGTAATTGGCGGCAGATTGACTTTTTTAGCCCCTTTTACAGGTTTATTACTAAAAACTGTTGTACCATTTTTATCCACATACTGGTATATATCTTCTGCAAAACATTGAATATTAAAGTAAGCTAGTAATATAATACCTGTAAAAATCTTCATAGCCATAGGCTAAATTAAATTAACCAAGGAAATAATAGTTACTGCCAGAATAAAGAAAATCCCACTCCGATAAAGTAGTGCTACAACAAAATCAACCACCTTAGGGTTAAATAGGTTATTTGAATTTCTTAGGTGAGCAAAATCTTCATTTTCTTCAATTGCTTGGCTATTTTTAAATTTATCCTTACCGATTGCAATAAAAGCAACCTCATTTAGAACAGTTTCAAGGAAATAAAAACTTAGTTTGAAATTTTTCTTTTGTTCAAGAACATAGTGCATTACTTCTTCAAAATCTCCTGCCGCCGCAATTAGCACAAATAAAACTGTATAGGGTACGACATTTAGCCAGAAGAGCATTTTATCTACAACGACAGTATAAACTACCGAATCTTTACCTTTTTCGCGGAGTTTTTTACCCATAATAGTCAAGGCTAGATAACAAATCGCACCAAGAGAAGATGGTAGAACTACGAACCAGAATGTGGTTGCAAAGAATCTTGTGGCATATGTTTGGACAAATTGTTGAAAATCACTTCCTGGGTTTGCTTGTTTAGCCTCTTCCTTCCAGCTTAGAAGATCTGAACAAAGTATAAATAAAAAACAGTTTATAAGAAAATAACTTACATGATGCTTATGGTAGAGAAAAAACATCAAGATAACGGTAACAACCAGAAATGGAATAATTGCATAGATAAAATTTAGCCGAATTTCTCTTACGCTTTCAAAATCTTTACTGGTGAAAAGATTAGTGTACGCTTCGATTTTTTCATTAAACCAAGAACGTAATCCACCAAGAAGTTTTTGCTGTTCAAGAAATAGTGTCAGAAATATGGCCAGAAATGACATGGTTGCACCTATATAATTTGCTTAATTATTATAAACATGAATTTGTGGAATATTACGGTTTACTTCAAAAATATCCATTCCGAAGCCAAAAAGAAAATGATTTGGGGCATTGACACCCACATGATCAGCATAGACAGGTTTATCTTTTCCAATCTCTTTGTTGACTAAAACAACAACTTTACAGTTTTTAGCACCCATATTCATTAAAAATCTCTTGATTTCTGCTATGGTGTGACCTTCGTCAAGAATGTCATCAATAATATAGATTGATTTACCATTTATTAGTTCTTGCTTTGGCTGACGATACCATGTAATATGTGTACTTCCATATAAAGCGTCACCATAACGCGAGGCGTGGATATAATCACAAATAATCGGATTTTTAAGTCTTTTGGTTAATTCAGCAGCAAACATCATGCCGCCGTTCATAACGGTTAGGAATACAGGTAAGTCACCTTCAATCTCTTTATCTATGGTGATTGCCATTTTATCAATTACGTTTGATAGTTCTGCTTCGGAGTACAATACAGACGAATTACTAATTATTTCCTGTGCTTTATTATAATCTAATTGCATGTAAGCCTCATGTGTATTAAAATGTATGCTTGTATATTTAATCAAACGTACTGTCATTATTTAAATTTCTATAATTTTTATCTAGTGTGATATTAATCGGAAATTTAAATGCTGCGCTAGAACAGTTACCCGTTATATATCCAACCTATGGGCTATATAACCCCTCTATTGTAGCAAAAAAAGTATCGCCCAACAACAAAATGTAATAAATATTGATAATGGAACCTAAGTTTATGAAAAAAGTTTTGCTAGTTATTCTCGATGGTTTTGGAATTAGACATGATGATGATTTTAATGCGGTAAATGGTGCAAATAAGCCTAATCTTACCAAATACATTCAAAATAATGCATTTGGTGTAATCAATGCCTCAGAAGAATTCGTTGGATTACCTAAAGGTCAGTTTGGTAATTCTGAAGTTGGGCATCTTAATCTTGGCGCGGGTAGAATCATTCGTCAAGATATAACCAAGATAGACTATGAGATTGAAACTGGAGACTTTTATAAAAATCCAGCTTTTTTAGAAGCTTTTGCAAAAGCTAAATCTGGTAACTTACACATACTAGGATTATTGTCAGATGGTGGTGTACATTCTCATCAAACACATATTGAAGAATTAATTAAGCTTGCTAGTCAACAACAAAATATTACGACTATTTGGTTACACCTATTTTTAGATGGTCGAGATACGCCGCCACAAAGTGCTGAAAGGTTCATTACTAGACTTGAGGAATATATAATCAATTATCCAAAAGCTAAAGTAGCAACAGTTTGTGGTCGTTATTACGCAATGGACAGGGATAAAAGATGGGATCGTGTTGAACTTGCCTATAATGCTCTTACCTTTGCAATTGGCGATACTACGCATTCATTACCGGTAGCTGCATTATTGGCTTCATATGGGCAAGGTGTTAATGATGAATTTGTAAAACCCGCTATTTTTAATGGTTATTCAGGAATCAAAGCTCATGATGCCATTATTTTTGCTAATTTCCGTGCTGATCGGGCAATTCAGCTAACCGATGCTTTTGTCGGAAAAGATTTTAACCAATTTAAACGGATGGATGGCGAACTTGGCGCTTATGTCTCAATGACTCGTTATAGCGATAAATTTGATTGTCTTGTTGCTTATCCGCCTGTTGCAATTAAAAACACTCTGGGTGAATATATCAGTTCCCTAGGTTATAAACAGCTAAGAATTGCAGAAACAGAAAAATATCCACATGTTACCTATTTCTTTAATGGCGGTGCCCAACAGCCATTTGCTGGCGAAGAGAGAATCCTTGTTGATTCACCTAAAGAGGTTGCAACCTACGACCTAAAACCTGAAATGAGCCTACCACAGGTTGCTGAGAAACTTATTGAGGCAATTAAATCTGATCAATATCAGTTGATTATTAGTAATTTTGCAAACGGTGATATGGTTGGGCATACAGGAAATTATGCTGCAAGTATTAATGCGGTGGAAGCCTTAGATAAGTATTTGGGAATAGTTGTTGATGCTATGCTCGCTGAGGGCGGCGAAATTCTTATTGTTGCTGATCATGGTAATTGTGAGGAAATGTTTGATTATGATAGTAATCAACCGCATACGCAGCATACAACAAACTTGGTACCTTGCATTTATATTGGTAGAAAAGCAACAATTCATGATGGTGGTGCCCTTAAAGATGTGGCGCCGACACTCCTTGCCATGATGGGGGTTGCAAAACCATCTGAAATGACGGGGGATAGCCTGATAACATTTATGGATAAAGAATGAAACCTTTTGGCTATTTTCGCGCAATTTTATTTATTTTATCTATTCCACAGCTATTTGCTGATAATCCTCAAACCAGTAGTGTGAATAATAATTTAAGCACGCTAAATCAGCAAATTAACATCCTAAATCAGGATCTTGATTCTAAACAGAAGAAGAAGCATGCTCTAGATTCAGCGATTCAACATTCTGAGAAGGCAATTAGCAGTGCGGAATTATTGTTAAAAAAATTAAAAGCACAAAGAGATGCTGATGTCAGCCAACTAAAACAGTTACAGATGTCAATTCCACAAATTGAGTCGCAAACTGCTCGGGCTGAAGATTATGTTGAATATTCAATTAATCAAATCTATAAACAAATCAAGCAGCTACAGTTTCAAGAGTCAAGTGTTTTAATGGGTAATGCTAGTCTTGACTCCGAACGGAAAAAGATTTATTTAGTTGAATTATTGAAAATGGAGCAGGATCGTTACATTAAACTTAATGATAAATTGTTGAAGCTTCAAAGCTTAAATCAAAGTCTTTTAAGAGAAGTGAAGCGGCTTGATGATAAATTGGGTGATACCAAAGATATGCATCAGCAACTGGTAATTGATAAAAATGCTAAATTAGCGCAAGCAAGCAGTGTTGCAAAACAAATTGCTAAGGAAAAAGCGCAACTATCACATCTTAAACAGCGTCAAGCCGAGCTGAATAAGCTTTTAAAGCAATTAGCTGAAGCAGAAAAACGCCAAAAACAGCAAGCAGCATTGGCCGCTAAGAAAGCTAACCAACAAACTACCTCTACTACTAATACCACAACAAAGGTTACACAATCTAAGCCGGATAACAGCTTTGAAGATAATTCACCGTTTATGCAAAGGAAGCTTGCCAAACCAGTGGAAGGGAAAATTTTGGTTGGTTTTGGACAAAAGCGTGATAGCGTACGTAATAACGGAATATTATTGGCAACAAAAGAAAATACTCCGATTTACTCTATTTCTGGCGGTAGTGTTTTATTTAGTGGTGAACTTCCTGGATTTGGGCAAATTATTGTTGTTGATAACGGTGACAATTATACCTCAGTCTATAGTGGGATTTTAGCAAAAGTTGCTAAAGGTTCAAGGGTTAGTGCCGGACAAACGATAGCGACTAGTGGTAGCTCTAATAATCAGCCGATGGGTGGGGTTTACTTTGAGTTGAGGCATCTAGGGACGCCGGTTAATCCAAGTAAGCTTTTTGATTAGCAATGATATATATCCGTTTAGTTTTTTTTATTTTATTTATCTTTACTGTGGGTAGAAGCTATGCTATTAAAGCATCTGTTTGTAATGATATTTATCAAAATAGAGAAATTTCAGCTAAAACTAAGCAATTACTGATAGTTAAAAAATCAGAAAGTCAATTTTATCTACATGCTTGTAGCTGGAAGGATAATGCTTGGTATGAAAATTCAGCTCTACGAACTAAAGTAGCAATTGGCAAAAATGGTTTAGCAAAAGAAGGTACTAAGGTTGAGGGTGACTTAAAAACCCCAGCTGGGGTTTTTCTTCTTGGAACTGCATTTGGAATAAAACTACAGAAAGTCAATTTTCCTTATCGTGTACTAACTGATCAGGATAAATTTATTGATGATCCTGATAACGATGATTACAACAGTTGGGTTAGTGGCGAAACTACGGCAAAAAGCTATGAACCAATGAAGCGTTACTATAAATATGGGATTGTCATTGAATACAATATGAATCCGATAATAAAGGGTAAAGGAAGCGCAATTTTTGTGCATAACTGGAATTATCCGGATGAGCCGACATCTGGCTGTATTGCAATGCCTGAACAAAAGTTATTAAAAATTATAAGATGGCTTCAGGTAGAGAAAAATCCTTCAATATTGATTGAGGAATAAATTGATAAATCTATTTTGTAGGGGAAGATGATGCGTAGAGAAACTGATTCAATGGGTGAAATTTCTGTTGCTGATGATAAATACTGGGGGGCGCAAACTGAACGTTCTAGACATAATTTTCCAATTGGTGTCGAGCGTTTTAAATTTACTCGCCCAATTATCCGCGCTTTAGGTATTCTTAAGAAATCTGCGGCAAAAGCAAATGCTGAACTTGGTGAATTGGATAAACAGCTAGCTAATTTGATAGTTACAGCTGCTGATGAAGTGATAGCTGGTAAGTTAGATGAACATTTTCCTTTGGTAGTATTTCAGACTGGCTCAGGAACGCAATCAAATATGAATGCTAATGAGGTTATTTCAAACCGCGCAATAGAATTGGCTGCTGGTACTTTGGGGAGTAAAAATCCGGTTCATCCAAATGATCATGTTAATCGCGGTCAATCTTCTAACGATACTTTTCCAACAGCTATGTATATTGCGGTTAGTGAAGAAGTATTACATAAGCTTATCCCTGCCGTTCAAATTTTACGCGATACTCTAGCAACAAAAAGTCAGCAATATGATGAGCTAGTTAAGGTTGGGCGGACTCATTTACAGGATGCAACGCCAATCACGCTTGGACAGGAAATCAGTGCTTGGGTTGCACAAATTGATTTTGCGCTTGAAAATATCAAAATAAGTGCCAAGCAGACTACTGAATTGGCAATCGGCGGGACAGCAGTTGGAACGGGATTAAATGCTCATCCACGATTTGGTGATTTGGCAGCTAAATACATTACTCAGGAAACCGGGATTGAATTTAACTCGGCAGCAAATAAGTTTTTTGCCTTATCTGCGCATGATGCCTTAGTTAATGTATCTGCCTCATTACGAACCTTAGCAGGTGCCTTAATGAAAATGGCAAATGATGTGCGTTGGCTTGCTAGTGGCCCACGTTGTGGGATTGGTGAAATTTTGATTCCGGAAAATGAGCCGGGGTCGTCAATAATGCCGGGCAAGGTGAATCCGACCCAATGTGAAGCGATGACGATGGTTTGTGTTCAGGTTTATGGTAATGATGCAGCGGTTGCATTTGCTGGGAGTCAGGGTAATTTTCAATTAAATGTTTATAAACCAGTGATGGTACATAATGTACTTGAGAGTATTCAACTACTATCTGATACTTGTCTTGCATTCAATGAGCATTGTGCGGTGGGGATAGAGCCACATTATCCGGTGATTGAGGCAAACCTTGCTAAAAATCTGATGTTAGTAACAGCTCTTAATCGTTATATTGGTTATGATAAAGCTGCTGCAATTGCTAAAAAAGCGCATAAGGAAGGATTAAGTCTTAAAGATTCAGCAATCAAATTAGGCTATGTAACTGAGGATGAATATTCTAAGTGGGTAAATCCACTAGAGATGACACATGCTTGAAATATTTTTGGTGTTTCTCAGGATTGGTCTGGTTGGTTTTGGCGGACCTATTGCTTTAGTCGCTTTGATCGAGCGAGAAATTTGTCATAATAAGAAGTGGCTATCAGTAGAGAGCTTTACTGAAATTTTTGCTGTATGTAAATTATTGCCCGGACCGCTTGCTGTTCAAGTGGCTATTTGCTGTGGCTTTCAACGAGGGCGCCGTTTAGGTGGTTTTCTGGCAGGTGTTGGGTTTTTATTGCCTGCACTTATTATGATAATTATTCTTGGTTCCCTTTATACTCATAATTTGAATACCAGTTCTCCATTGGTGAAGGATGTATTCAGATTTATGCAGGATGCTACCTTGGCTATTATCTTATGTACTTTATGGGATCTGATTAATCTCTATGTGAAAAACATAAGTGCTTGGGTAATTGTTTCTGTTTGTACTTTCCTTATTTATCTTCATCCAGGTATTGAACCATTAGCAATTATAGCTTTTGGGGTTGGAGGGCTTCTATGTTATAGTACTCTTATGAAAGATTTATCAAAATTTCCGGCAATTTTTGCTGTTTCATTACCTGTTGCCGTCTCAATACCAAAGTCTGAGATTCTTTATTCGAAATTGCTACAGTTGTTATGGATTTGTATTAAGGCTGGAGAATTTTCATTCGGTACTGGACTAGCAATTGTTCCACTATTACATGCTGATTTAGTAACTTCGATGCATTGGTTAAATGATAAGCAGTTTCTTGATGGTATAACTCTTGGGCAAATTACACCTGGACCAACAACGATAAGTATTGTCTTTTTTGGCTTTGTGGTTGCGGGTATTCCTGGCTTACTTGTGTCTTTAGTCGGATTTTATATTCCACCTATGTTTAATGCTTTGGTATTAATACCTTTATTTTGGAAGAAATTAACAAGTTCACCATATCTTAAGATTTTTACAATGTGGGCATTTCCTGCCGTAATCGGTGGTATTGCTAGTGCTACACTAAAGCTTGGCATTTCTGCCATTCGTGATTTTTTAGATGTGGCACTAATTTTAACTGTCCTATTTATCGTTAGAAAAAAACTTATCCCAATTTGGGCTTTGATTCCCATTTGTGGATTACTTGGAGTAATAAGTGCACTTACTTAGCTTTATGTTTTGTGGAAAGAGTTGCTGATGAAGCCAATTGTTGTTACTGAAAGATTGAAGATCAGAAGATTTATTCTTTCGGATGCTAAATTTATTGTGAAGTTAGTAAATCAGCCTGACTGGATCAAATATATAGGTGATCGTAATATTCACACCATTAATGATGCAATTAAATATTTGAAATTTGGTCCTCTTGCCATGTATGAGAATCATGGCTTTGGTCTTTATGCGGTTGAGAGTTTAAAGGGTGGACAATTAATTGGCATGTGTGGTTTATTAAAGCGAGATATTCTTGATACCTTGGATATCGGGTTTGCTTTCTTACCAGAATATTACGGCTGTGGCTATGCTATAGAATCTGTTACTGCGGTAATTGCTAGTGTAAAGCAAAATTTTAATTTATCTGAGCTTGCAGCGATTGTGAAACCAGATAATTTAAGGTCAATTAGATTACTTCAAAAAGCTGGATTTATTTACGAAAAATCATTTAATCGGAAAGAAGAGGATGAGGCTATATTGCTAGATTTGATGTATCTTAAATTAAATTCTAGTAAATAGATTGATGTTGTTTAATTATTCATGTTACTATAGATTAATAAAAAACCCTGCGAGTAAGCAGGGTCACGAATTTCGTTATTAAATAAAAATAATTATTCTGCAGCTTCAATACTTACGATACGGCGATTAAATTTACCACCAACCGAGAATTTAACTACACCATCTTCTTTAGCAAATAAAGTATGGTCTTTACCAATACCAACATTGTCACCAGCGTGGAATTGTGTTCCACGTTGACGAACAATAATACTTCCAGCAGAAACTAACTGACCGCCGTAAGCTTTAACCCCAAGCATTTTAGGATTTGAATCGCGTCCGTTTTTTGAACTACCACCGGCTTTTTTCTGTGCCATCTTAGTTTCTCCTCTTAGTTATTAATAGCATCAATGGTTAACTCAGTATAGTACTGACGATGACCTTGATGTCTTTGATAATGTTTACGACGGCGCATTTTAAAAATGCGAATTTTCTTGTGACGGCCTGTTGCCGAAACAGTAGCTTCAACGCTTGCTTTAGCTACAATAGGACTTCCGATAACTACATCTTCACCGTTAGCAATCATAAGTACTTCAGATAAAGTAACTTTGCTTCCGACTTCTGCAGGTATCAGTTCTACTTTTAATTTATCGCCAACGGCAACCTTATATTGTTTGCCGCCGGTTTTTATTACCGCATACATCGTGTAACTCCTAATGTTAATAATTGAATTATATAATTGAGGGGCACATTATAGCATATGAGACTAAAGATATACAATAAATAGTTTTGTTATCTGGGTAAAAGTTATCGGTTGCTTTTTCTTCATTGTGTTAGAATAGACACCGTAAATTATCTATATAAAATTACAATAAGGATTTTATTTAATGGCTGACAATAAATTGCTAGCAAATGCAATTAGAATGCTTGCTGCAGAAGGTGTAGAAAAGGCTAAATCAGGACATCCGGGTGCTCCGATGGGGATGGCTGAACTTGGGGTTGCGTTATGGCGTGATGAAATGCGACATAATCCAATTAATCCAACTTGGTTTAACCGCGATCGTTTTGTTCTAAGTAATGGGCATGCTTCAATGTTTCAGTATGCTTTATTGCATTTAACTGGTTACAATTTATCAATTGAAGAATTAAAAAATTTTCGTCAGCTAGATTCAAAAACACCGGGGCATCCTGAGTATGGTTATGCTCCCGGTGTAGAAACAACTACAGGTCCATTAGGCCAGGGAATTGCTAATGCTGTTGGAATGGCTCTTGCCGAGAAGCTTATGGCAAAAGAATTTAATCGTGATGGTTATGATATTGTTGACCACTACACCTATGCAATTGTTGGCGATGGTTGTCTAATGGAAGGTATTTCCCATGAAGTTTGTTCTTTAGCTGGGACGCTTGGGCTTGGTAAACTGATTGTTTTTTATGACGATAATAATATTTCGATTGATGGTGAAGTTCATAACTGGTATAGTGAAAACGTAGCAAAACGTTTTGAGGCTTACAATTGGCATGTTGTAGAAACTATTGATGGTCATGATGTAGATGCGATAAAAAATGCTATCCATCAGGCAAAATCAATTCATAACCGTCCATCAATCATTATTTGTAAGACAACTATCGGAAAAGGTTCACCGAATAAAGCTGGCAAAGAAGAGTGCCATGGTGCGCCACTTGGAGCAAGTGAGCTTGAATTAGTGAGAAAAGAGCTTGGTTGGACGTATGCGCCATTTGAAATTCCACGTGAGGTTTATGCCGAGTTTGATTGTAAAAGTAAAGGGATGAATGCAGAAAATAGCTGGAATCAGTTATTTACCGAGTATCAATCACGCCATCCACAACTTGCTGCTGAATTTGTGCGTAGAATGGAGCATAAATTACCAGAAGATTGGAGTGGTATAACTAAAGTTGCAGTTAAAGCTGCCAATGATAAACAAGAGACTATAGCTAGTCGCAAGGCATCGCAAAATGCAATCGAATTTTATGCTGAACATTTGCCTGAATTTTTTGGCGGTTCAGCAGATTTGACTGGCTCAAATCTAACTCGTTGGGCTAAAGCCACAACATTAGATGAGAATAATAACTACACTGGAAACTATATTTCTTATGGCGTACGCGAATTTGGAATGGCAGCTATAATGAATGGGGTTTTCTTGCATGGTGGTTACCGCGTATTTGGTGGAACCTTCTTAATGTTTTCAGAATATGCCAGAAATGCACTACGTATGGCAAGTTTGATGAAGATTGCGCCGATTTTTGTCTTTACGCATGATTCAATTGGTTTGGGTGAAGATGGTCCTACCCATCAACCAGTAGAGCAAATTGCTACTTTGCGCTTGATTCCGAATATGATAGTATGGCGTCCTTGTGATACCGTTGAGACTATGGTTGCATGGGCTGACGCTATCGGACGGAATAAATCCCCATCTAGTCTGATATTTTCTCGGCAAAATCTAAAGTTTATTGAACGTAGTCAAACGCAAATAGATAATATCGCTAAAGGTGGCTATATCCTTTCAGATGGTGGAAAAACTCCTGATTACACAATTATTGCTACGGGGTCTGAAGTTGAATTAGCACTTAATGTTGCAGCCAAATTAAGCGAAGAAAATTTAAAAGTGCGTGTAGTTTCTATGCCTTCAACTTCAGTATTTGATCGACAAGATCAATCGTATCGTGATGAAGTTCTAGGTGGTGCCAAAAAAATGGTTGCCATTGAAGCTGGGGTTTCTGACGGTTGGTATAAATATGTTGGACGTGATGGTGTAGTTGTTGGTCTTGATACCTTTGGTGAATCTGCACCTGCTGCCAAATTATTTGATCATTTTGGATTTACTGTTGATAAAATTATTGCTAGATTAAAATAACTTTGTGAAAGAAAGACTATGACAATTAAAATCGCAATTAATGGCTTTGGTCGTATTGGGCGTAATGTTTTAAGAGCATTGTACGAAGCAAAAAGAACTGATGAATTTGAAATTGTAGCAGTTAATGATCTGGGATCAGATTTAGCTGTACAAGCATTATTAACTCAGCGTGATACTGTTCACGGTTATTTTCCACATAAAGTTGAAGCAGTTGATAATGGTATTACTATAGATGGAAAATTAGTACGTTTTTTTGCTGAGCGGGATCCTAAGAATCTGCCGTGGAAAGAATTAAATGTTGATGTAGTTTTTGAATGTACTGGGGTATTTACTTCAAAAGCTAAAGCTTCGGCACATATTGAAGCTGGTGCTAAAAAAGTTCTGATTTCGGCGCCTGGTGAAAAAGATGTTGAAGCAACGGTAGTTTATGGTGTAAATCACAATGTCTTTACCAAAGATATGACCGTAGTATCAAATGCTTCATGTACAACTAACTGTCTTGCGCCAGTAGCAAAAGTTTTAAATGATGCAATTGGTATTGAAAAAGGGCTAATGACAACCATCCATGCATTTACCAACGATCAGGTGTTGACGGATGTTTATCATAGTGATCCGCGTCGTGCGCGTTCAGCGGTTTCTTCGATGATTCCAACTAAAACTGGTGCAGCCGCTGCTGTAGGTCTAGTACTACCTGAACTTGCTGGTAAGCTTGATGGTTTGGCAGTACGTGTTCCAACCATTAATGTATCTGTAGTAGATTTAACTTTTACCGCGAATCGTGAAACAACTAAAGATGAAGTTAATGCTGCAGTTAAAGCTGCTTCAGAAGGCTTTTTAAAAGGTGTATTAGGTTATAATGATAAACCTCTTGTATCAATTGATTTTAATCACTCAAGTTTCTCTTCTGTGTTTGATTCTACTCAAACTCGTGTAGATGGTAAACTAGTGAAAATTTTCTCTTGGTACGATAACGAGTGGGGTTTTTCAAACCGGATGTTAGATAATGCAAAAGCATTAATGAATGCTAAATAGTCATTGATTATCTGACAGTTTAATTAATTGTGCTAGTTTACTATTCTGGCACAATGTTTAAGTTGTTAGAAGACTTATTAATTTTATTTGTAAGGTTTTTATATGTTTAAAAAATTATTGGGTTTTTTCTCTAGCAGTATTGCTATTGATTTGGGTACTGCAAATACGCTGGTTTATATGCATGGTAAAGGGATTATTTTAAATGAGCCTTCAATGGTTGCCCTGGCTGTTGATAAAAGCGGCATGGGAGGGCGCAAAATTCTTGCTGTCGGGCAGGAAGCAAAGGTAATGCTTGGAAAAACACCAGGTCAAATTGAAGTCGTTCGCCCGATGAAAGATGGAGTTATTGCTGATTTTAATGTCACTGAACAAATGATAAAATACTTTATCAAGAAGGTTTCTTCGCAAAAAGTGTTGATGTCAGTTCCGCCAACCATTGTAATTTGTGTGCCTTGTGGTTCAACACAAGTAGAACGCCGTGCGATTAAAGATGCCGCTCTTGCTGCTGGAGCACGTCGTGTTGAATTGATTGAAGAAGCTATGGCTGCTGCAATTGGTGCTGGTTTACCAGTTGAATCACCACGAGCATCGATGGTGGTAGATATCGGTGGTGGTACTACTGAGGTCGGTGTAATTTCTCTTGGTGGACTGGTTTATGCTAATTCAATTCGTGTTGCTGGTGATCGCTTGGATGAGGTGATCTCTAATCATATTCGTGCACGTCACGGCTTACTGATTGGAGAAGCCACTGCTGAAGAAATTAAAAAACAAATTGGTTCTGCTCATTCAGGAACTGACAATGGTGAAATGGAAATCCGCGGACGTAGTGTTTATGATGGCTTACCTAAGAAAATCAGTATAACTTCATCTGAAATACGTGAGGCATTACACGATGCATTAGATCAGATGGTAAGTGCAGTTAAACAGGCACTTGAATTAACTCCTCCTGAATTGGCTGCTGATATGATTGACTCGGGCATTGTTTTAACTGGTGGTGGAGCTTTGTTACGTGGTTTAGATATTCTTTTTACCGAAACTACGCAGTTAAAAGTTACTGTTGCTGAAGAACCATTACTTTGTGTAGCGAAGGGGTGTGGTATGGCTCTAGATCATTTATCTGATCAGCGTGTTTATCTTAATCGTAACAAGTAATGCATAGATTCAAAATTGGGCTTATGCTATTAAGTATAGGCCTTATTTTTATTGATAAGTATTCACCAGTTAGTAGGTTACGTGATAACATTGCCGTATTTCTTGAAAAAAATACTTCCCTTATGTTATATCGTGTACAAAATTATCCTCAGTTGGTGATACTCAAGGTTCAACAACAGCAAGAATTAGCTGGGCAAAATGTGCAGCTTAAGAAACAAGTCGAAGAGTACTCAATGTTATTAAAACAGAGTAAAAATCAGATCCAAGATGCTAAATTACTTAATGACTTAAGTCAGAAGGGTATTTATGAGGACTTTAGTCCAATTATTGCTAAGGCTGTTTTGGATGTTAATTTCTTTGTGAATAATCAGCTATTGATTGATCAGGGAGCAAATAAAGATATTAAACTTGGGTATGCAGTTGTCAATAAAGATGGTGTAATTGGTCAGATTTCAAATGTCAATCCAAATAATTCACAAATTCGCTTAATTACTAACCCTGATTATAAAATTTACGTTGAGCACAGCGTTTCTAAGACTAAGATGCTAGCGCAGGGTGGTGGTAATAACACAATAATTGTCAGATATATTGATAAGAATGATAAGATAAAAATAGGTGATATTCTTGAAACAACCGGGCTTGATGACATTTACCCAGCACAAATTCCTGTTGCCAAAGTAACTAAAGTATTTTATGAAAATAATGGTTTTAACAGTGCAATTTGTGAGCCAGTGGTCGATTTTCGACAGTTGCAATATGTTTCGGTGCTAAAAAGTGATAGTTAATAATTTGCGCTTTGTATTACTGTGTACTATATTGATTTTTTTACAATTCATTATAAATAACTTTACTATTTTTTATATTGATATTATCGCTATCTTGTTGATAAGTCTTTTACTTCGTGGTAATTTAATTTGGGTTCAGTTAATCACCATCAGTTTTATTGGCGATTTGATTGGACACTGGTATCTTGGTAGCCATTTACTAACGGTAGTACTCCTTAGCTATTTTACTAATAAAGTTGCTAATTTTTATCGTATGTGTGGTTGGTTTCCACGAATGTTAATTTCAATGTTTTATTTTGCGTTATTCTTTTTGGTTATCTACCTTATTGAATTATTAACACGAAGGGTATTTACCTCGGTAGATAGTCTAATCTTTCAGCTTCTAGTTATACTGCCAGTTGTTCAGCTGATTCTTGATAAACTAACTGTTCGTAAACCTTCGGAATATTATTTTTAACAATGAGCAAATTGCGTGTAATTGTTGCTTATATCTTTGTATTTACGGGGATAATAGTTTTACTATTGCGTTATGCCTTTCTACAAATTAATGATCATAAAGATTTACTGACCAAATCAATTGAAAATTACTCTTCAATTGTGGCGACACAGCCAGTTCGTGGTGGTATTATTGACCGAAATGGAATTGTGCTTGCTGATAACCGAGTTTCCTACGCGGTAGCAATATTACCTAAAGATAACAATAATGTAGAAGAGTTATTCAAGCAACTTGAAAGCTATATTAATCTGACAGCACTTGATAAGAAAAAATATAGTAAGCAACTGCGTCAGTCAAAAAATTATGATTGGGTAATTATCAAAGATGATTTGTCTAATACCGAAATTGCTAACCTTACGTCGCATGCTTACCTTTTTCCTAAGCTAAATATTTTTGCCCATACCAAAAGAGATTATCCATTTAGTGAAGTTTACTCACATAGTGTTGGTTATGTTAGCCGAGTCAGTCAAACTGATAAAAAGAAACTGGGTGAACAGGGAAATCTACAGAATTACCTAGCAAATGATTATATTGGTAAAAATGGGCTTGAGCAGCAGTATGAATCAATTCTGCGTGGAGGAATTGGTAAAAAAATTATTCGTACTGATGCACATGGTAATGAAGTTGGTTTAATCAGTAATCAGCCAGCAACTGATGGATATACCTTACAGCTTACTATTGATAATATTTTGCAACAGCAGGCATACCGCATGCTTGGCAATCATAAAGGTGCGGTTGTTGCTATTGATCCGCAAACCGGAGGTATTTTAGTATTTGTTTCAAAACCGGGTTATGATCCTGGATTATTTCTTGATGGTATAACTCCAGACGATTGGGAAGACCTACAGCAAGATGATCGAAATCCACTACTTAATCGTGCTGTACAGGGTACATATCCACCAGGCTCAACTTTTAAACCATTTATGTCAGCCGCTTCACTCTATCTTGGGGTAAGAACACCGCAATATCGCTATAATGATATTGGATATTTTGTGATTCCCGGATCTTCTCGTCGCTTCCATAATAGTGGCGGGGGAAGAGCGCTAGGTAATCTTGATTTTGTTACTGCGATTGCCAAATCTTCAGATGCCTTCTTTTTTAAGCTTGGGCTTGATATGGGGGTTGATCGAATGGATAAGGGAATATCACCGTTTGGCTTGGGCAGTAAAACCGGAATAGATTTACCACAAGAAAACACTGGTCTATTACCTTCAAGAGCATGGAAAGCAAAACGTTTTGCTAAAGATCCATATCAGAAGAATTGGCAGGCAGCTGATAGTGTAAATATGGGGGTTGGACAAGGGTTCAATCATTATACACCATTACAAATGGCTTTTGCTACTAGCATTCTGGCTAATGATGGGGTATATTATCGTCCGCATTTGTTAGATAAAGTAATAGATAAAACTGGTAAAGTAGTAAGTAATTATCATGAATCACAGGGCGAAATTCCTATCCCTAAAGCTTATCTTGAATTAGTAAAAAGTGGAATGCAAAAGGTAATGCAGATTGGAACTGGGGCTAGTGTTGGTCAAGGCTTACGTTATACTATGGCAGGGAAGACTGGTACAGCACAGGTGGTTGCATTAGCTGCTGGCTCACGACATGCTAAATTTGCGGGTGAAAAATATAAGGATCATTCTTGGTTTATTGCCTTTGCTCCAGTTGAAAAGCCTAAAATCGCCGTAGCGGTTTTAGTTGAAAATGGCGGATTTGGTGCAGCGGCAGCAGCACCAATTGCTAGAGCCTTATTTGATACTTATTTGCTTGGTGCAGAGAGCCAGGAAAGCATGATTGCTAAGAATTATAAAAAATTTACTCCACGAATAGATAAAGAAAATCATGGAGATGAGGAAGAGGAAAACTCTTCTGAAGAAGATAACGGTGGTGAAGATGAAACACAAATTCAGGACTAAGCTGCTTCAGGCATGGCGTTATTTATACAATTTTGACTACGTTTTAATTTTAACGCTGGTTTCTTTATTTGTAATTAATGGGTTTATCCAATATTCTGCAAATGATCAGGTGCTTACACGCATTTATAACGATGTAGGTTATATGATATTTTCTTTTATTATCATGTTGCTGATTGCAGGTATCAACTATAACCGTATCCGTGCGAGTGCTATTCCACTTTATATTCTTTCTTTGATTTTAATTGCATTAGTTCTGGTTATTGGTGTTAAGGTGAACGGTGCACGGCGCTGGTTAAATCTGGGGGTTAGAATTCAGCCCTCTGAATTATGTAAAATATCAGTTCCTTTGCTGGTTGCCTATGTCTTGTCGATTAAACCAGATAAAGTAAAAGCTTCACAGTTCATTGGTGGAATTATGATTATTCTTATTCCATTTGCATTAATTGCCAAACAACCAGACTTAGGTACTGCGATACTTGTGTTTGCCGCAGGTTTTTTTGTGCTTTTCTTTGCCGGATTGCCGTGGCGAATAATTATTGGTAGCCTGATTCTTGTTATATGCTCAAGTCCATTAATCTGGCATATGCTAAAAGACTATCAGAAACATCGGGTACTAACCCTAATTGATCCACAGTCTGATCCACTAGGAAAAGGGTATCATATTATTCAAGGAATGATTGCAATCGGTTCTGGAGGTATTCATGGTAAGGGATACTTACACGGGACACAGATCCACCTTAATTTTATCCCTGAAAAGCATACTGATTTCGTTGTAACCGTTTTGGCTGAAGAATTTGGCTATGTTGGTGTCTGTGTGGTTTTAGCGCTTTATCTGCTGGTGGCGTTAAGAGGGCTAAGAATTATGAGATTGGCAACGGATCGCTTCTCACAAGTAATGGCTGGTAGCATTACTATGTCCTTTATTTCATATGTCTTTATTAATATGGGAATGGTTAGTGGTATATTTCCAGTTGTAGGCGTGCCTTTGCCTTTAATTAGCTATGGCGGAACTGCAACAATTGTCTTGATGATTGGTTTTGGTATCCTATTATCAATAGATCATCATAATCGCTATGATAAAGTATAAGCCTTAATAGTTGGGAGGGTGAAATTATGAAATTTGGTATTATTAGCGGTAGTAATAGAAAAAACTCGCAATCATTTAAGGTTGCTGACTATATTCAGAATCTAGCAAAACAGCAATCAACAGAAAGCTATTTACTTGATTTATCTAAAGTTAATATAAAATATTGGGATGAAGGTTTTTGGGTTGATAGCAAAACTTTTGACTTAGAGTGGACTAAAGCTAGCACTGAACTACATTCATGTGATGGCATAATTATAGTTGCTCCTGAATGGAATGGTATGTTACCTCCCGCTTTGGTTAATATCATGCATTTAGCGGTAAAAGGTGAATTTGCCAATAAGCCTGTTTTGATCGTTTCAGTTTCTTCTGGTATAAATGGTGCCTATCCGGTTGTTCATTTGCATCAAAGTGGCAAAAATAGCTTTGCTAACTTTATTCCACATCATGTGATTGTACGTGATGTTAATCATGTTTTAAATGATTATTCTACTGTGGCAAATGAGATTGATCAGTCAATCCGTGAGCGTCTTAATCATGCTTTGCAAGTTTTAAATGTTTACTCGGAAGCATTTAAACAGATTCGTAGTTCTGATGTGATAAAGAATGTCCCTTATGCATATGGTATGTAATTTATGATACTTGAAGTTGCTAATCTTATGATTATATCTGGGCAAGAAGAAGAGTTTGAAAAAGCCTTTCGTTTAGCTAGTAAGATAATTAGTCGGATGACTGGCTATGTTCGTCATGAATTGCAACGCTGTATTGAACATGATAATCAGTATGTCTTATTGGTCTGGTGGCAAACTCTAGCTGATCATCAAATAGGGTTTCGCCAATCTGCTGAATATCAAGAATGGAAAAAGCTACTACATCATTTTTATGATCCATTTCCATCAGTATTACACTATCAGGAGGTAAAAATATGAGTGAATTTACACTAATTATTGGTAATAAACATTTATCTTCTTGGTCTTTACGTGCTTGGTTAATGATTAAGCGCTGTAATGTTAAATTTTCAGAGATTACGCTTGATCTTGAGCGCCAAGATGTTAAAGCTGCAATCTTACAACTAAGTCCATCTGGCAAAGTTCCAGCACTAAAACATAATGATTTATTAATTTGGGACTCGTTGTCAGTTGGTGAATATTTGGCAGAATTATTTCCTAGTGATAAATTATGGCCAACGGATAAAGATGCTCGAGCAATTGCGCGTTCAGTAAGTAATGAAATGCATAGTGGATTTGTTAATCTACGTAAAATGATGCCATTTGCTCTTTTTGAGCAGAGAGCTCTACCACATTCTGAAGAGCTTCGGGTTGAGATTAGGCGAATAGAAGAAATTTGGCTTGATTGTCGTTCTAGATTTGGTAAAAATGGTAAATTTTTGTTTGGTGAGTTTAGTATTGCGGATGCTATGTTTACTCCAGTAGTTTTGAGGTTTCAAACTTATGGGTATAAACCTGAGAATAAAGATGTAGTTGATTATTGCAATGCAATTCTAGCTTATCCTGATTTACTTGAGTGGATTGAGTCAGCAAAAAATAATTGATTTGTAATGTTTGGGTGAAGAAAAAACGATTGTTTAATGATAATATTGAAAGGAGCAAAAATGCGTAAATTGATTTCGATAATTCTGGCCGCTGCTGCTGGAGTTGCTTATGCAGATGATAATGGTGGTGTTTATATTAATGCGAATGCAGGTGTAAATACTGGTAGCAATTACCAGTTTGCTTATAATGCCAATGCTGGTTATATGTTTAATCGTTATTTTGGTGTTGAAGGTGGTTTTACTGGCGCTAGTACTTCATATTGGGATGCTGCCATTAAAGGTGTGTTACCGATTCCTATTGTTGATATTTATGGTCGACTGGGAATGAGCTATGTTAATAACTATGGTTCAACTAGCGGTGCAGTTCTTTATGGCGCTGGGGTTGCATTTCCTATTTTGCCATACATTCACATTAATGTTGAAGATTATGCAATAAGTAATGCAAATACCCAAAATTTCTTGATGGCTGGTTTAGAAGTTAAATTCTAGAAGCTTGTCTATTAATTAAGATTATTGTTATAGATGGTTGTCGGATATAAAGATTATTCTGGCAACCGCTATAAAGTTACAAATTAAAGTGATACTAGTGTATAATTTCGGGAATTATTTCAACAGTCTTTTAGGGTGAATATAAATGACTTGCCTTACGGCTTTAAAACTAAAATCCAGTAAAAATAGCAGCAATTTTTTTTCTGTGGATTTCAAGTCATCTCACCATCATTATCATCACTAAATTCTCCTAGGTTTAACAAAAACCTACTCCAAGATTTAAATCAATACTCAGTTTTTAAAAATTATTAAATGTGAACAAATATGCAGCAGTTAGATACTTTAATTGAGTTTGCTAATTATCTGGCAGATGAGGCTGGTAAAATTAGTACAAAATATTTTCGTAATCAGATTGACATAGAAACCAAGAGTGGTGAATATCCGGTAACTATAGCTGATCGCGAAGTTGAACTTCATTTACGGAGTTTAATCCGAACGCACTATCCAGAGCATAGAATAATTGGTGAGGAATTTGCTAATCAAGATGGTAGCTCGGAATATACTTGGGTGATTGATCCGATAGATGGGACGGTGGCATTTTCTACTGGTAAACCTACTTATACAACTTTGATTGCCTTACTAGAAAATGATTTGCCTCGTTATGGGATAATTGATCAACCTGTTAGTTCGGAACGTTTTAGTGGTAAAGCAGGCGAAAAAGCCTATTTAAACGAAAAAGTTATTTCTACAGCAGAACAAGCGATAATTAATAAAGCTCGGCTAAATGCTACGACACCATATATGTTTACGATGGATTATGAACGAACAAAATTTGAATTGCTGCGTAAACAAGTGCGGGTGACTTCATTTGGTGGTGATGCCTATGCCTTTGGTTTATTGGCAGCTGGTCATATTGATATTATTATGGAAGCAGATTTACAATATTATGATATTGCTGCTTTAATGCCAATAATCAGTGCCGCGGGTGGTTTAATCACCGATTGGCAGGGTAATCCACTAACTAAAGATTTTAATGGGCAGTGTTTGGCATGTGCCAATCATGAATTGCAACAACAGGTTTTAAACCTAATTAACAGTTAATTATGGAAAATAAAATGAGCATAAACAGATTAAGAATTGCGTTACAGAAATCAGGTAAGTTATCAGAAGGCAGCATTGAGTTACTAAATAAATGTAGCTTCAAAATAAAGCCAGCTAAAAACCACTATCTGATCAGTCCAAAGAAATGAATACTGATTTTCTTCTGATTCGTGATGATGATATTCCTGGTTTTGTCGATAGTAATGCTAGTGATCTGGGCATTGTTGGTGAAAATGGCTATATGGAATATATATTGGAAAATCCGGACAATGATCTAGAAATTATTGCTAAATTGCAATTTGCCTACTGTCGTTTAAGCCTTGCTGCTCCTGAAGGTAGTGGGATTAAACAATTATCTGATTATAATGGGAAGACAATCGCTACTTCTTATCCCGCAACTTTGGCTGATTATTTAAAGAGAAATAATATTAATGCTAAGATTATCCAAATGCATGGATCAGTAGAGCTAGCACCAAAAATTGCGGTTGCCGATGCGATTTGCGATCTGGTATCTACAGGTGCTACGCTTAAAGAAAATGGACTGATTGAAACGCATATTATCCTTGAAAGTGAAGCGGTATTGATTGGGCGTAAATCAGCATCTTCAGAAATGAAAGCCAAGGCACAGGAGCTGATGTTTAGGATTAATAGCGTTATTGATGCCAAAGATAGTAAATATATCATGCTACATATTGATAAAGATGCAGTAAGTAAATTGAAAGACATCCTGCCGGGCTGTGAATCACCAACGGTATTACATTTACATGGTTCGGATAATAAGGTGGCGGTACATGTAGTGAGTAAAGAAGGTGTTTTTTGGGATACGATTGCCAAACTAAAAAGCATTGGAGCTAGTTCAATATTGGTGGTGCCAATTGAAAAGATGATGGAATAAATATATTATTTGATAAATAAGATTATTTCTGGAGTGATTATGCAAACGGTTATTTGGGATAAATTATCCATAGCAGAACAGCAACAAGTATTGGCACGTAGCCAGGCAAGTGATGATGAAGCGTTGACAAGCCAGGTGAAGGAAATTATTGCCAATGTAAGACAAAATGGTGATAAGGCATTATTGGAGTATGCTGCCAAATTTGATGGTGCCAAGCTTGATTCCTTATTAGTAAGTGAAGATGAGTATAAGGCAATCGAAAGCCTAAACAATGACGAGAAACAGGCAATTTTAACCGCCATAGATAATATTCGCCATTATCATAATATAAGTTGCCCGAAATCATTTGAGTTTGAGCGGAATGGTGCTAAACTAGGTAAATTGTATCGACCAATTGAGAAAGTTGGTTTATATATTCCGGGTGGAACTGCGCCTCTTGTTTCTACGCTATTGATGCTAGCAATCCCGGCAACTATTGCCGGTTGTGAGACTAAGGTTTTGGTAACGCCACCAGGTAAAAATGGCTTTGTTAATCCAGCAATTTTGTTTGCCGCTAAAGCATGTGGAATTGATGCTATTTATAAAGCTGGCGGAGCACAGGCAGTAGCGGCGTTAGCTTTTGGTACTGAGTCAATTCCCAAAGTATATAAGATATTTGGGCCTGGCAATAAATACGTAACCGAAGCTAAAATACAGGTATCGCAAACGCATAATGGTGCTGCACTCGATATGCCAGCAGGCCCATCCGAAGTATTGGTGATTGCTGATGATAAAGCTAATCCGATATTTGTAGCAAGCGATTTATTGGCGCAAGCTGAACATGATGTAGCAGCCCAAGTAATATTGGTTACTACTTCGACTGAATTAGCCAGTAAGGTACAGCAAGAAGTAGAGAGGCAAACCGCTTATTTATCACGGAAAGAGATAATCAAACAGTCATTAGCTAAAAGTGCAGTGATTATTGCCAAAGATTTAGCCGAAGCCTTTATGATTTCTAATCAATATGCGCCAGAACATTTGATCTTACAAATAGCTAATGCTGAAGACTATCTACCGCAAGTTATAAATGCTGGCTCAGTATTCGTTGGTGAATGGACGCCTGAATCAGTTGGAGATTATGCTAGCGGAACTAATCATGTATTGCCAACTTATGGTTATGCGCAGATGTATAGCGGACTTGATGTAATTGCATTTATGAAGGCGATTTCGTTTCAGAATTTATCAGCTTCCGGGATTCAGACCTTAGGTCCGGTAGTAGAAACGCTGGCTGATTTGGAAGGCTTAGATGCACATAAAAATGCAGTAACAGTTAGATTACAGCATCTTAACTCATAGTAAACTGATTTTTATGATGGCTTATAGCTAGCACCTTATATAAAAGGGGATGTTAATGCAAAAATTACAATTTAAGGTAGAGATTAATGCTCCGGTTGCAAAGGTTTATAATCTGATGCTAGGTCTTGATAATAAGCAAAGCTATGAAGAGTGGACGGCGGCATTTAATCCAACCTCTACCTATGAAGGGAGCTGGCTAAAAGGCAGTAAAATTCTTTTTATTGGCACGGCTGAAGATGGAAAACGTGGGGGCATGGTTGCTGAAATTGCTGAGAACATTCCCAATCAGTTTGTTTCTATTCATCATCGCGGTATTCTTGATGGCGATCAAGAGATAGCAATTGAAGCATGGGCTTCTGGGTTTGAAAATTATATCTTTGAAGAGCTTGGGAACAGTAGCCTTGTAACGATTGATGCGGATATGCCAGAAGAGTATCTTGATTATATGAATGAAGTGTGGCCAAAAGCATTGGCACGCTTAAAAGAACTTGCTGAAAATTAAATCTGCTTGGTGGTTAAGTAATGTAGTGGTTTTGTGAATGATGACTTGATAAATGTATTAAGTGTCGTTAGAGTAAGGGTTAATAAATGTCTAAAGAGCGGTTGATAATAAAAAACTTCTTTACCTTAAAAGAAGTTGATATAGAGCTTGGCAAATATAATGTATTTATCGGTGAGCAAGCGAGTGGCAAAAGCTTGTTGATTAAAACCTTATTTTTTTTTAGAAGTATACTGTTTACACCAATTCGGATGTATCGGACAGATTCAGAAGAATTGCAAAAGCTTTTTGTCCATCTATTTTGTGATTCATTGGGTATAGATAATTTTAACTTCAATGCTAGTATCTTGTATCAAGTGGCTGATCATCAAATTAAAATCACGATTTCTGAAATGGATGACAATATACTTATTAGTTATAACAAGAGTTTAACTAATTTATATACCCAGAGCCGCCAATTATTACTGAATAAATATAAAGAAATACAACAAAATGAAGCTTATATTGATGTAATCCGTTTTTCGATTATGGAGATGGAAGTTCAAAGGGCTGTAGAAAATAGTGCACTTGGTAAAATATCTTTTGTCAGATTTTTACCGGCTGGCAGGATGTCATTTTTTACAATTTTAAATAATTTGTTCAATGTCGTCAGTAATGAGAAGTTTAACCTCAATCAGTTAATTGTAAATTTTGGACAGGACTATCAAAAAGCCTTTTCTGATTTTAATAACCTTAAGGATGATACAAAGCATCGCTTGCCAATATTTAATGAGTTATCTGATACAATCTTAAAGGGTAAGTATGTTTATGACAAGTTAGGTGGTTATATTCAGCAAAATGGATTTCAGACTAAATTGGTAGATGGTTCATCTGGTCAACAAGAATTTTTACCAGTTTATATGATATTACGTCACTATCTGTTATCCGGGCATGATCAAGGAAACCTTTATATTGAAGAGCCAGAAGCACACCTCTTTCCATCTGCACAAAAAGCACTTACTGAATTATTAATCTATGTTACAAATGTTACCAACGGTAATAGTTTAAATATTACCACTCATAGTCCATACATTCTAACGGTATTAAATAATCTAATTTTAGCTAATGATGTCAAAGATAAGCAAACTCTTTTTGATAAAGACTTATTAGTACCATTTGAAGAAATACGAGCATATAATATCATTAATGGCCAGGCTCAAGATTTACGCGATACTGAGAATAGGTTGATTACCGCTGAGAATTTGGATAAAGTATCAGAACAGACGGCATTAGATTTTGATAAGTTACTGGATTTAAAATATGAGTAATTGTATTCAATCGATAAATCACAGCCAGATTAAGTGTGAGGAAAAACAAAGTAAGTTTATTTTGTTAAACCCACAGCGTAAAATGGTTGATTATATTACGGTTGATAGCTGCATATATCCATGTGGGCACCATGGACTATGCTGTGATTATGCGCTTAATTTTGATAATAGAACGCTGTTTCTTGAGTTAAAAGGTAGTGATATCGCGCATGCCATTAAACAGATTTTAGCAACTGAACAAGATGCTAAATTTACAATAAATACCAACAAAACAGCGATAATTATTACTAGCAAAACTCCAAAAAATGATCTTTCATTACAGAATCAAAAAGTGAAATTAAAAAAACGACATATTAACTTAATTCAAAGAAATAGTCGATTTGAAAAAGACATAGCTGAGTTTTAGAAAGAAATTGTGTGAACCATACTATTAACCAACAGATAATAAATCAGATTCAGCTTCATTATGAGAATATACCATTAGCTGTATTCCTAGTTGGCACTAATGGTAGCGGTAAAAGCTCATTGCGTAATTACCTGAATTTGAGTGATATTCAGACCAATATTGATCCGGATGTTTTAAATCGGGTTTATCGTGCTAAATATCCAGATACTTATCAAGTAGAGGCGGGCAAACAAGCGCTGAAAATGTATGATTATGCGCTAAAAAATGGCTTAAATATTTGTTTGGAAAGCACTTTGGCAGGTCGCGGGACTATGCAAAGAATCATTGCCGCCAAGGATGCGGGCTACTTTACCTTGGCTTATTATATCGGTTTAAATAGTGTTGAATTAAATTTGGTACGGATTGCACAACGTGTTGCTCGTGGTGGACATGACATTCCCGAGGGTATTGTGCGCCGCCGTTTTCATGAGTCAGCGGATAATCTGGTATTAGTCAAAGATTATTTAGATCAGATTTATCTGTTGGATAATAGTGAGGCTAATTTTTCATTACAATCCTCGATAATCGCGGGGAATAAAACTAACTCTTTAAATTGCACTCAAGAATGGGCTAGGCAATTAATTATGCGGCTATAAATAATAAAGACAGTGAGCTAATAAAACATTCTTATTAAGTCGCTGCGAATATATCTAGAAAAACTTTAATAGGTGAAATATGAGTAATAAAATGGAATGGTTAAATAAAAAAGTACGTCCTGAGATACTGAAGCTTGCGCCATATGTTTCAGCGCGTTCGGAATTAGCTGATGCAACTGGTTTAGTTGCACTTGATGCAAATGAAAATCCGTGGGTACCTTATCCACAAACAGCCGATATGAGCCTAGTTAATCGCTATCCAGATCCGCAACCAACGGCGTTATTATCGCGATTAGCCAATTTTTACGGAGTTAAAGCCGATCAAATTTTTGTCGGCCGTGGGATGGACGAGGGGATTGAGTTACTTATTCGGGTATTTTGTACCGCATATAAAGATAATGTTGTTAGCTTTAAACCAAGTTTTACTTATTATAAGGTTGCCTCTGATATTGCTGGCGTTGAAATTCGTGAACTTAATCTTGGTGGTGCGCCGGATTTTAAACTAGATTTGGATAAACTGCTTGGCTTATGTGACGAGAATACCAAGATTGTTTTTTTGTGTACGCCCAATAATCCAACTGGTAATTCATTGACGCTAGATGAGATTGAGTATGTATTAAAGGCATTGCCTGAAACAGTGATTGCAATAGATGAAGCATATCTTGAATTTAGTTCATTACCATCGGCAATTGTATTGATGGACAAATATACTAATCTGGTGGTAATGAAAACCATGTCGAAAGCTTTTGCTTTTGCGGGTGTGCGTTTGGGTAGTGTGCTTGCGCAAAATCCGATAATTGAATTGATTCGTAAGGTAATGGCGCCATACCCATTAGCTGAGCCATGTATTAGAGTAGCACTTCAAACTATGTCAGCACATGGCTTACAATTAGCACAAAGCCGGATTGATACTTTAAAAGCCGAGCGTGAACGGGTTTATCAGGCATTGAAACAGTTGCCAGCAATTACTGTTTATCCTAGTGATGCTAATTTTCTTCTGATTCAGGTTGCTGATGGTGCCAAGACTTATAAAGAGCTTCTGGGTAAAGGTATTTTGATTCGTAATCGGCATAAAGATATTGCAAATACTTTACGGATCACTATTGGTAGCCCTGCTGAAAATGATTTGTTACTCGCGGCTTTTGGTATCAAAAATTCTGACAATAAATCAGAGCGGATTGCAACAGTGATCCGTAATACCAATGAAACCAAAATTATGGTGGAAGTTAATCTTGATAAAACTAGCCCGATTAAAATTCATACTGGGGTAGGTTTTTTTGATCATATGCTGGAGCAGCTTGCCAAACATGGTGGGTTTAGCCTAAAGCTGGTTGCTGATGGTGATACACATATTGATTATCATCATACGGTTGAAGATGTTGCGATTGCTCTTGGGCAAGCGTTAAAGCAGGCACTTGGTGATAAAAAAGGTATTAATCGCTATGGTTTTACCGTACCGATGGATGAAGCAAATGCTTCGGCAAGCATTGATCTTAGTGGGCGTGGAGTTCTTGTTTACGAAGCAGAATATCAAACTCCATTGATCGGTGATTTTCCGGTAGAAATGGTTGAGCATTTTTTCTTGAGTTTATCAGATCAGTTGCAAGCCGCTATTCACCTAAAAGTTAGCGGAGAAAATGCCCATCATATGGTAGAAGGATTATTTAAGGCTTGTGCTAAAGCGTTAAATCAGGCAATTAAACAAACTGGAGATAGTTTACCTTCGACCAAAGGTTTGTTATAGATACATTATTACTCTTCGAATATAAAAAAGCTGCTATCTAGCAGCTTTTTTATATTGCTGTTTCTTGTACGTTGTCATCGACTATTGCTTCACCAATAGTTATTTGCTCAGACTGTGTGCTTTTTATTTGATTATGTTTTATATAGCTTATTTGGTTTAGTCGATTAAGGATGCTGCTATCTGGCTCTGATACCTGATTTTTGCAAGCAACTATGCAGGCTATAGTTAAGATTGTAATTACAAGTTTTTTCATGAACTTTTCCCTTGAATCATATTTTCGATAGCGATATTTTATTCTTTCTTTTTTAAAATGAAAATAGTGTTTTTGCGCGGGGACCATAAAAAGTTTATTAATTGATAATTTGTTCTATTCATAATACATTAAGTTTAGCCTCATAATTCTTTATTCCTTTAGTATCAATAAATTCTGGATTTGAGTAAATATAAAACTTGGTAAGCATCTGATGGGGCAGTATAGTATAATATTAACTGATTTTGTATTTCATTATTAAAATATTCGTTAATAACCAGATTAAGTTAGAGATATGCAGCAGCAAATTAAATTAAAACCACTTCTTTCTTTACTCTTGGGAACCATTCTTTTATTTGCCATGATGGTTATAATTGGTAAGGTGTTAATCCCATTTATAATAGCGTTAATTCTTGCCTACGTTCTTGACCCCGTAGTATCTAAGTTGGAGAATAAATTTAAGGTGCGACGCAAATTTAGTGCCTTAATATTTGCATTACTAGTCTTATTCTTATTCATCGCAATTCCAGCATATTTGATACCTGTATTAGTTTCACAATTTAAAGTGGTGATACACAACGTACCACAAATAATTGCTGTAATTAATACAAATGTGGTGGCTAAGATAAATACTCAATTTGGTACACATATCAGCCTTGATTTGGACGACCTAAAACAGTTGGTAATGGCGAATCAGACCAAAATCACTAATAACCTTGATTTTGTATCGCACTTGGCACATAATGGAATAATTGTTATTGAGGTTATAGTTTATGTAATTCTGATTCCATTTGCACTTTTTTATTCCATCATTAACTGGAATAATATTGTAAGATTCTTTGATGGCTTAATACCTAGATCATTTACCGAACCCATGCATCGGCTATTTCATGATGTCGATCGTATGTTATCAGCATATTTACGTGGGCAGATGCTAGTTATGGTAATTATGGCTTCATATTATGCGGTTGGGCTAAATATTGTTGGTTTACCATCGGGTACAGCTATTGGGATAATCACCGGGTTATTGGTATTTATTCCGTATCTTGGAGTTTTATCCGGGCTCTTATTTGCAATTACCATTGGGCTTTCGCAATTCTCTGGTTCTGGTAATTTACTTGCGATTTTTATCGTGTTTGCTATCGGGCATGTGCTGGAGGGAGGCTTAGTTACTCCATTTATGGTTGGTGGCAGAATCGGATTAAATCCGGTTATGATTATTATGGCGTTAATGGTTTTTGGTAAAGTATTTGGTATTGTTGGCGTCTTACTTGCATTGCCATTATCAACAATCGCGGTTGTGTTATTACGCCATGCCAAACAGTATTACCAGAACACGCATTATTATAAAGAAATTAATTGATGGCAGATCAGCAGTTACTTGATTTATTTAGTCAGGAGCCTGATTTTTCAAATTTTATTGCTGCTGGCAATGAGATTATTGTTAGTGGGTTACAGAATTTTGCTACCCAGTTCACTCATATATATGGTGCACATCTAGCTGGTAAAACCCATTTATTAAAAGCGTGGACGAATTTGGCAGAAGCGAAGGGTAAGTCTTCAGTTTATATTGATGTAAGTGAATTGGATAATGACTTTCTTGATGCTGTAAAATCAGGGTTATATCGTTTTATTGCTATTGATAATATTGATCTTGCTTCGGAAGAGGGGCAGATTATAATTTTTGATATTTTCAATTATATACGTTTAAATCACGTTGATAGTTATTTATTAACCAGTGCTTGCAAAAATTTAACCAGTGCCAATCTTAGGGAAGATTTAAAAACCAGAATCTATTCGGGGATGGTCTTTAATCTAAAGAGCCTTAGTGATGAAGAGTTAATGAATGCATTATTGGTTTATACCAAAAGAGAAGGGATCAAATTTGGTGAAGGTGAATTAAATTATCTTCTAAAAAACTATACCCGAAATTTGGGTTTATTAATCGCACTGATAAATAAAGTTAGCCAGATAGCTCTGGTTGAAAAGAAAAATATTACGATTCCACTATTAAAAAGTTGTATGGTCGAGTAATCAATTACCAACTTTCATTTTAAAAGAGAACGCAAAATGAAAAAACTATCTGATTTTAATCGTATTAAATTATTGCCGATGGTTACGCCAATTCAGCCGCTAACTAGATTGAGTGATTATCTGGGTGGTCCACAGATATATGTAAAACGCGATGATCTAAATTTTATTGGCGAAGGCGGTAATAAATTACGCAAACTCGAGTTTCATATCGGTGAAGCCAAAGCACGTGGAGCGAATGTAATCATTGCGACTGGAGCGCTACAATCTAATCTAGCCCGGGTAACTGCTGCAGTTGCTTTGAGTCAGGGCTTTGGATGTGAGCTAATTTTGAAAAGCAAAGTTAGGCGTTATGATGATGATTATCAGTATAATGGTAATGTGCTACTTGATAAAATTTTAGATGTTAGAACTTATAACGTTTCATCTGATGCGGATATGTTGAAGACGGTAAGAAGATTAGAAGATAAACTCCGTGATGCTGGCAAAAAGCCATATATTATCCCGTTTGGTGCTTCAGATGCACTAGGTTCATTGGGTTATGTTAGCTGTGCTAACGAAATTGCTGATCAAATGCGCGAAATGGATTTACGCTTCGATTATGTGGTTTTACCAAATGGTAGTTCTGGTACTCATGCTGGGTTATTGGCAGGATTTAAGGCTCTTGATGTTGATATAGACATTAAAGGTTATTCTGTTCTTGATAATGATAGTGTAACTGCTGATAATACTCTAGAGCTAGCCCGAGATACTTTAAAACTACTTGATAGTAGAGCTAAAATCGGTAGCAGTGATGTGCTAGTCGATGATCGCTGTCTTGGTGATGGCTATGGTATTCCTACGCGAAGAATGATTGAGACGGTTCGTTTGGTCGCTGAAAAAGAAGGTTTATTTCTTGACCCTGTCTATGGTGGTAAGGCTTTCGCTGGGTTAATCGGTGGTATAAAAATGGGTAAATATCGTCGAAATCAGAAGATCCTTTATCTTATGACTGGTGGTGTTCCTGGTTTATATGCTTATCGTAAAGAATTTTATTCTGGTAGCCATTAATATGTTTAATCCCAGTGTTCAGGATGTACGCAATTTTTTCTTTGATGTTTATCGCAAAGGAACAAATCAGGAAAATTTGACCCCACTTGAAAAGATTGCCTTTAGTGTGGTTTATGAACATCCAGAGTATAATAGTATTCTCTCCGATCGTGAAAAATATCTTGAATTTAACTGGTCGCCAGAAGCTGGTGAAACAAATCCATTTCTGCATTTAAGCATGCATGTTTCAATTCATGAACAGCTTTCAATCAATCAGCCATTTGGTGTTAAAGAGTTATATCATGATCTGTGTGAAAAATATCAGGATAGACATCAAGCAGAGCATGAAGTAATGGATTGTCTGGCTGAAATGATCTGGCAGGCACAATATAGCAATCAGCAGCCAAATCCTGAAGTTTATCTGGGATGTTTACGCAAAAAGCTTGGAAAGGAATAAAAGCAATATGGTAGATGCAATGTATCAAAGTAAGATAATTAGTGGAAAAGAACTTTCTAGCCAAATTCTTGATGCAATTAGTGAAGATGTCGAAGATTTACAGATTAATCAATTACGAACTCCTTGTCTAGCCGTAGTTTTGGTGGGAAATGATCCAGCTTCACAGGTATATGTTAAAAACAAAAAAAATGCTTGTCAAAAGGTCGGGATAAAATCACTTGAATTTGTTTTACCCGAATCAACGACTCAAGAAGAATTAAGTACTTTAATAAAAGATCTTAATGCTGATTTTATGGTTGATGGAATACTGGTTCAGTTACCATTGCCAGCCCATCTGGATAGTAAGTTGGTTATCGATACTATACTACCTAATAAAGATGTTGATGGTTTCCATCGTTACAATATGGGTTCGCTTGCCTTGCGTGATCCAAATATTTGTCCATGTACACCACATGGAGTGATGTATATGCTGGATAATATAAAAGTAAATTATCATGGCAAGCATGCAGTTATTCTTGGAACTTCTAATATTGTTGGGCGTCCGATGGCTCTTGAACTAATGAATCGGGGTACGACTGTTACCATGTGTAATAGTAAAACTCGTAATGTTGAAGAAATTATTGCCTCGGCAGATATTTTGGTCGCGGCAATTGGTAATCCTAATTTCGTTCAGGCAGAATGGTTAAAGCCAGATGCAATAGTAATTGATGTTGGCATAAATCGTCTTGATGACGGCAAATTATGTGGTGATGTTAATTTTAATGACGCTTTACCCAAAGTAAAATATATAACTCCGGTACCCGGTGGCGTTGGTCCGATGACGATTGCGATGTTATTAAAAAATACCATGCGCTGTTACAAATTAAATACTAGTAAAGAGAATCTACATGTCTAGACACACAACAGAAGCACATGATATTGTTGTAGTATTACTAAAGCATAAAAGCCTTTCAATTCATGAACTTATGTATCATCTTGCGGTAGATAAGAAAGAAGAGCAGGAGTTTAAAAAACTGCTGAAAAAGATGGTCACGGCTAAAGAAATAAAAATTAGTACCGATCATTTGGTTACACTTGCCAAGCCAAATCGATTGTGTGTTTATCATGCAAATAAAGATGCTAGAGGTGGGGTAGCCACTGATCAACATAGTAAACAGGTGTATTTTATTCATCCGGGGCAGGAAAATTTTGCTATTGATGGCGATGAAGTAACTGTTACGCCATGTGGTGTAGATAAAGAAGGACGTCCATTAGCCGAAGTCAAAGAAATAATCAAGCATAAATTAACCAACTTGGTCGGACGTGTTGAACAATATAAGGATAAGTACTACCTTATCAGTGATAATCATAAACTAGGCAATTATCCAGTAGTTATTGAAACAACTAATCAGATCCCTGATCTTGATAGTATCTATAGCGTGGCAATTGTTAGTTATCCAAATATAAAAGAAGCTTATTTTCGGGTAAATATAACTGCTAATCTTGGACATGCAGGAGATGATGAGGTTTTTGTCAATCGAGTATTGATTGAGTCTGGTGCTCCGATTGAGTTTAGTGAAGAAGCTTTAAAATATGTAGAGAAAATTCCAGATAGTATTAATGAAAAAGACATTAAAGGACGTGAAGATATTCGTCAGTTGCCATTTGTGACAATTGATGGTGAAGATGCACGCGATTTTGATGATGCTGTATTTTGTGAAACGAACCCGGATGGTAGTTATACCTTATCGGTAGCAATTGCTGATGTTGCGCATTATGTGAAACATAATTCAGCTCTTGATATTGATGCCTACGCCAGAAGTACTTCAATCTATTTTCCACGTCGTGTGGTGCCAATGCTACCCGAAAAACTCTCCAATGGGCTTTGCTCACTTAATCCAAATGTTGATCGGCTAGTAATGGTTTGTCATATGGATATCAGTGCTGAAGGTGAAATAACGGATTATGCGGTTGATAATGCAGTAATTCATTCCCATTATCGCCTGACCTATAATATGGTTCAGGAATGGCTCGAAGATCGTGACCGGATTCCACATGATATTAGAGATAGTTTGATTAGCCTTTATAATGTTTATAAGGCTTTATTACGTGCCAGACAAAAACGTGGCGCAATCGACTTTGATAGTACAGAGCCATATTTTGAATTTGATAAAGATGGTAATGTAACTGGCTTAAAACCACGTAGCCGTCTTGATTCTCATCGGTTAATTGAAGAATGTATGCTGGCTGCCAATGTCTCGGTTGCAGCATTTTTAAATAGTCATGAGCATATAACTATTTATCGTAACCACGATAGACCAAGTGAGAAAAAATTTAGTGCCCTAAAATCCTATCTTGATTCAGTAGCGATTCCTTTTGATGTTACACAGGAAAGTGTTACGCCTAAAGACTATGCAAGACTGGTTGAACGGGTTAAATCATTGCCAAATACTGGAATTATTCAACAGACGATTTTACGTTCAATGCAATTAGCTGAATATTCACCAAAAAATATTGGACACTTTGGGCTGGCATATGAACGTTATTTACATTTTACTTCGCCAATTCGCCGTTATCCAGATTTACTGGTGCATAGAGCCTGTAAGGCAGTTATCAATAAGAAGACCTATGCTTATCTTGAGTCAGCCGAACAGATGGGGCAGGAAACTTCATTTTGTGAGCGTAGAGCAGAGGAAATGGAACGTAAGGTAGATTCATACTATAAATGTAAATATGCCCAAAATCATGTTGGTGATAGCTTTCCCGGTATTGTTACTAGTGTGGTTAGCTTTGGGTTATTTGTTTCAATTCCGGAATTACTGATTGATGGGCTGGTTCATGTTACTGAACTTGGTGGTGATTATTTTGTTTTTGATGAAAAGAAACATTGGTTAGTTGGTAAAAATAGCGGTTTTAAATATACTGCAGGTCAGGAGCTGGAAGTGACGATAGCCAATGTCGATATGGATAAATTATTTATTGATCTAGAATTAACGGATACCCCGGATAAACTGTAACTCTGGAGTTTTGATCTATGGCAACCCGCAAGAAAAAACAGGTGCAGCAACCATTTTCAATTACTAAACTAATTCTTTTTCTGGTAGTTATAGTAATAATCTATCTTGGTTATCTAGTTTATTATCCAAATAAATTACCGGGAAATGCACCATACCAGTTAATTATTGATAAAAATGAATCTATCCGAAGCGTTGCGAAAAAGCTTGATGAAAGCGGAATTGTCAGTTCGCCGCAGCTAATGGTAGCTCTAACTAGACTAATGGATAAAGACAAGAAAGTTACAGCTGGTCTATATCTTATTAAACAACCGATGTCCCTACTTGAGTTAATTCGGCGGATTACTAATGGTAAGCCCGATGAAATTAGTATTAAGATTCTTGAAGGCTGGAATTTCCGCCAGATAAGAGCATATCTCAATCAGCAGCCACACCTCTTACATATGACTGAGAGCATGACTGAAGATCAGATTCGTGATGCGCTAAAAATTCCTTATTCGCGGATGGAGGGTTTACTTTATCCCTCAACTTATTTTATCGCTCCAAATCAGCCCGATCTGGAGGTTATGCGCATATCTTACCGCTTGATGCAAAATAAACTTGCTGACTTATGGGTAAATAAAAACAAAAATGCTACTAACTATCAAGATCCATATCAATTGCTGGTAATGGCAAGTTTGATCCAAAAAGAAACTTCTGATAAAGACGATATGTACCAGATTTCAACGGTATTTAATAATCGCTTACGTACTAATATGCGTTTGCAGGATGATCCAGCCGTGTTTTATGGTTTAAATAATAAAGCGACTATTACCCGCGCTGATTTCAAAATTGATACGCCGTATAATACATACTTACATAATGGTTTGCCGCCAACACCAATTTGTACTCCATCACAATCTGCATTAGCTGCTGCGGCTAATCCGGGTGATGATTATAAATTATTATATTTTGTCGCAATCGGTAATGGTAAAACCAAATTTTCATATACTTATGATGAGCATTCGCAGGCAGTAAATCAGTACTTGAAAAAGCCAGAGCCAGTGAAAAGTACTAAGAAATAATTAATAATAGGTCTAATGTTAGAATGACAAATTTATTAGTCGCAATAAGAAATATAATTGATAATCCAGTAAATGAGCTAATGACATATTATAAGGGGACTAACCGAGCTAATAATATGGGAGATGCTTTAGAGAAGTATATCAAAGATGTTTTATGTGGTCTTAAAAATGATGTTAGTGATGCACTAAGAGATAAAATATATACTGAGAATTTTTCTTACTTAGGAAATAGTAATAATCCTCCAGATTTAATAATAAAAAATGGTGATGCTTTTGAAGTAAAGAAAAATGAAAGTTTAAGCTCTGCTATTGCATTAAATAGTTCATATCCTAAAAGTAAACTATATTCCACAGATTCTAGAATTACAGATGATTGCCGACAATGTGAAGATTCAACGTGGGAAAGTAAGGATATTGTTTATGCCATAGGCTACAATCCAAAAGATACAAAAGAATTAAGAGCAATATGTTTTGTTTATGGTGATTGTTATGCTGCTAAAAAAGAAGTTTACGAAAAAATTTCATTAAAAATTAGTGATGGTATTAGTAGTATAGATGGTATAGAGTTGGTAAAAACAAATGAATTAGCAAAAGTTAAGAAAATAGATCCATTGGGTATTACTGATTTACGAGTTAGGGGGATGTGGCATATAGAAAGTCCAGTGAAGGTTTTTGGGGATAAGTTCAAAATAAGTAGAGATAAAAGCTTTTCTTTAAATGCTATAATGAGAACTGAAAAATATAATGACTTTCCTGATTCTGACAAGCAAACTCTTGAAAAAATGGGTGTTGTTTTTGATGTTTTAATCAAATCACCAGATAATCCAGCAAAACAAATCTCGGCAAAGTTAATTTCTTATGAAAAATAATACCATTATTTCGTTATTTAGCGGTGCTGGAGGATTAGATCTTGGTTTCAAGCAAGCCGGCTTTAAAACTATTTGGGCAAATGAATTTGATAAAACAATTTGGGATACGTTTAGTTATAACTTTCAAAATACATTTTTAGATAAAAGAAGTATCGTTAATATTAGTGAGAATGATATTCCTGATGGTTGTATAGGAATAATAGGTGGACCTCCGTGTCAAAGTTGGAGTGAGGCTGGTGCTGGTAGAGGTATTACTGATAAACGAGGTCAGTTGTTTTATGATTATATTAGAATATTAAAAGCAAAGCAACCACGGTTTTTTTTAGCTGAAAATGTGCCAGGTATGCTGCAACCAAAACATTCTGAAGCTCTTAATGCGATATTAACTGAATTTAGTGAAATTGGTTACAATGTTAAGCGGTATTTATTGAATGCTTATGATTACAGTGTCCCACAAGATCGAAAAAGAGTCATAATTGTTGGCTATCATCATGATTTAGGGAAGATTTTCATTCCACCAAAACCACGTTCAGAAAAACTTACTTTAAAAGATGCCATTTGGGATCTAAGGTTATCCAAGCCTGCATTAGATAAGAATTATACAAATGGTGATAGCAATCTTTCCGCATCTAATCATGAATATATGACAGGTGGATTTTCTACTATATATATGTCAAGAAATCGTGTCAGAGGATGGGATGAACCTTCTTTTACCATTCAAGCTGGTGGTCGTCATGCTCCAATACATCCTCAGGCACCCAAGATGTTATTTATAGAACAAAACAAAAGAATTTTTGTGCCTGGAAAAGAGCATTTATATCGCAGGCTCACGGTACGTGAATGTGCACGAATACAAACCTTTCCAGATGATTTTATCTTTCAGTATCAAAATGTATCAGATGGATATAAAATGGTTGGTAATGCAGTGCCTGTTGAGTTTGCTAGAAGACTTGCAGAAGTTATTCATAATGATATTGTGTTATCGTAAAGTATAATTGGGGAATGTGAATATGAAGCGCGGGACATTTATTTCAGTAGAAGGTATTGATGGGGCAGGTAAATCAACCCATGTTGAATTTATCCGTGATTACATCAAAGAACATGGCAAGGAAGTAATTATTACCCGTGAGCCGGGTGGTACAGTTCTTGGTGAGAAGATTCGCGAACTATTATTAACTAGCGAGCATATGCATCATAATACTGAGTTATTGCTTTATTTTGCTTCACGGCAGGAGTTAATTCGGCAGGTAATCGTACCCAATCTAGACGCTGGTGTGTGGGTGATTGCTGATCGTTTTGTGGATGCTTCAATCGCTTATCAGGGTGGCGGTAGGGCGCTTGGTATAGAAAAAATCAAACAAGTTTATGCTTTACTTGAGCCGCATCTTACAACCGATATGACGTTTCTTTTTGATGTCCCGTTAGAGCTTGCTCTTGATCGGTTAAGTTGTGGGCGCAAACTTGATCGGATTGAGCTTGAGTCTAGAGAGTTTTTTGAACGGGTGCAGTCAAGTTATCACCAGCTTGCCAAAGAAGAGCCGGAGCGGATCAAAACAGTTATGACTAATCAGCCAGTTAAATATACTCGAGATCTTTTGACTAAATATCTTGATGATCTACTAAAGCGGAGTAGCTAATGCTATATCCTTGGCAGATTGATGACTATACTAATCTGGTAAATGCCTATAATAATCGTAAATTTCAGACTCTATTGATTTATGGTGCAGCAAATTCGGCACCAGAGGAGATCGTGCATAAATTTATTGATTATTTGCTATGTGTCTCTCCAAATGGTATTGAAGCATGTGGAAAATGTGCTAGCTGTATAATCCGCCATGATTCAGATCATCCTGATTTTTATCTCCTTGCCGCCGATGAGAGCGAAGAACGCAAAACCTTGTTGATCAAGGTCGAGGAAGTACGAAAAGTAACTGAGTTTGCGATGATGTCACTACATATGGCAAATCGTAAAGTAATTTTTTTGCCTGATGCTGGGCAGCTAAATTTGAGTAGTGCCAATGCCTTACTTAAAATTATCGAAGAGCCACCTGCTAATTGCATATTTATCTTGCAAGCTGCTAATATCAATAAATTATTACCAACAATATTAAGTCGTTGTTTTAAATTTCTGCTAAAAACTCCTGAACGTAAATTAGCCTTGGCATATCTGCAACAAGAACAGCTTGAAAATGCTGAATTTTGGCTTAATTATTTTAGTGGTGAGCCTGTATTTGATATTCCTGTAAGCGCGGAGCAGCTTTCACTGCTACAGGAGGGGTTATTAAAGCCAAGCGTTGATAATATTTTTGCGCTAAGTAATGAATTAGATCCGAAGAAAATTGGGATGGCTTTTTGGCTTGATTATCTTGGTAAATGGCTAAGTGATATTGCCCGAGTTAAGTTAGGCGGCAGTCCGGCATATTTTTCTACTGCGCATGAAAGTCTAATTAAGCTAGTTAGTCGTGTCAATGATGAAAAATTATATGCTTTACAAGATGAGCTGGTTTTTCTTTCAGAATGGACAGAACATCCGCTTAACCATAAACTTCAGCTCGAAAATTTACTTTTTAGGTATCAGCAAATTTATGTCTAGATTATTCAATCATATTCACCATATCGCAATTATCTGTTCAGATTATGAGAAATCAAAAGATTTTTATAACCGTATTTTGGGCTTTGAAATCATTGGCGAAGTATATCGTGAAGCCCGGCAATCATATAAGCTTGATTTATCGATAGATGGCAAATCACAGATCGAATTATTCTCTTTTCCTATTACCCCAGAACGCCCCTCTACGCCTGAGGCATGTGGGCTACGCCACTTGGCTTTTGCGGTTACGAATTTAGATGATGTAATTCGTCATCTTGAAGCCAATGGTGTTGAATGCGAGCCTATACGAGTCGATGAATTTACAGATAAACGCTTTACCTTTTTTAAAGATCCAGATGGTTTACCACTAGAGTTATATGAAGGTTAAATTTAGTAATTACTTTACTTTCTTATTTTAAAGCATTAATTAGCCAGCGGCTAAATTCATGAAATATGCCTAGAGCCATAATTGATGCTAAATAAATACCAACAAACCACAATAATTGCTTTTTTAGTCCCGGTTTAGTAACTGATTTTTTCATTGGTTTTACCTCCAAAGATTTTGTAGGCATATGCAGTATAAAATAGTAATACTGGGATAAGGATAGCAGCTCCTACAAGCATAAACAGTAACGCCCCATCATCCGCCTTTGCCTGCATAAATGTAATCTGATTCGGTACCAGATAGGGTAAATTACTGGTTACAAGCGCTAGATATGCCAAGATAAAGATTATTATCAGACTAGCAAAAGGAAGATTTTCAAATCTATTTTTGATTGCAAGTGCATGGATAGCAAATAAGAACGCCATAATTATCAAAAATACTAAAATAAAAGCAGAGTGCTGCAAATCAAACCAGTAACGCATTTGTAATTTACTTGATTGCGGTGAATAAACACCAACAACAATCACCGCAAGCATTAATAACCATTGTAGTTTGGCCGAAATTTTATAGAATTTTGTTTGTAGGCTTCCACTGGTTTTTTTGATTAGCCTTGCCGAACCTAATAGCCCATAGGCGATTATCAATGCAAACGCACAAAATAGACCAAATCCGCTAAACCATTGTTCGCGAATAGCCTCACCAGTTGCTGGATTAAACTGAAATCCAGATACAAAGCTACCAATAACTAGACCTTGGGCAATAACTGCCATTAATGATCCGCCAAATAAACACCAATCCCATAAGCGTCTAGTTTCATGTGCCTTTAGTCTAAATTCAAAGGCTATTCCTCGTAGGAGTAAGCCAAAAATTAAAAGCATTAAAGGAATATACCAGATTGGGAATAAGGTACTAAATGCGAGTGGGAATGCTCCATATAGTGCTGCACCAGCAAAAACTAGCCAAGTTTCATTTCCATCCCAGACTGGTAATACTGTAGTTACCATTATGTCTCGTTCTGAATCTTCTTTGATAAGTGGGAAGAGTAGTCCAACACCAAGAGTGAAACCATCAAGAAGAATATACATGATTATTATAAAAGCAATTATTAATAGCCAAGTTAGTGCGAGTTCCATTATTTATCTCCTTCTTGAGGTTGAGCTCCACGTAGAAAATAGAATGGTTCTACCGAGTCAAAATCTGCCGGACCTTTTTTGATGGTTTTATTTAAGAAATGAAAATAAAATACCCCAAAGATTATTCCATAAACAATTATGATTAAAGCCAAGGAAACTAATACATCATGCATTGAAACATTTGAAACAGCATCATTTACCCTAATTAAGCCATATACTGCCCAAGGTTGACGACCAACTTCTGCTGTAAACCAGCCAGTAATAATCGCGATAAACCCGGTTGGTGCCATGTATTTACTAGCTTGGAGCATGAGACGGGATTGGAATAACTTGCCACGCAATAATAACCATATAGCTACAATAGCATAAGTAAACATTAGTAAGCCAATTCCCACCATGATTCTAAATGCGTAAAAAACGATCCATGCTTCGGGTTGATCTTCTTGTGGCACTGATTTTAGCCCCTGTAATTCACCATCTAATTTATGGGTGTTGATAAGAGCTGCACCGTATGGAATACCGACCTCAAATAAATTCCGCTGTTCTATATTTGATGGCCAAGCTACGATTAATAACGGAGCACCTTTTTGGGTATCCCAAATTCCCTCGATTGCCGCCGTTTTTATTGGCTGTGCTTCATGAACCTTAATTCCAGATTCATCACCAATATAAATCTGTATCGGGATAATAATCATCACTACAATTATTGCTGAACTTAAACATTTTTTGGCAAAATCAACAAACTGGTTATTCAGAAGGTAATAAGCACTTACACTTATAATCACAAATGAAGTTGCCAGATAAGCTGCCAGAAGCATATGAATGAAGCGGGGTAGGGTATAAGGATTAAAAACTACGGCTAGCCAGTCAGTAGTTATAAATTTTCCATCAATAATTTGATAGCCAACTGGATGCTGCATCCATGAGTTAGCAGACATAATCCAGTAAGCTGAAATTGTAGTCCCGATTGTAACTAGAATGGTTGCTAAATAATGTAATTTGGGACCAACTTTATTCCAGCCAAATAGCATAATACCAATAAAACCAGCTTCGATAAAAAATGCGCTTAAAACTTCATAGACAAAAAGCGGTCCTAGAACTGAACCAATTTGTTTGGTAAAGCCAGCCCAGTTCGTTCCTAGCTGAAATTCCATTACGATTCCTGAGACTACGCCCATCCCAAAGGTAAGTGCAAAGACTTTAGTCCAGAATCTAATTGCCTGATAGTAAAGTGGGTTTTTGGTATATAGCCAGAGTCCTTCCATTACTGTTAGGAACATGGCAAGTCCAATTGAAAATGCGGGGAATATGATATGGAAGCTTACTGTAAAAGCAAACTGTATTCTTGATAGTTCTAGTGCCGTAAACATTCTTAATCTTCTTATAAATAAAGTTTCATTCGCTAATCGTAAAAAATTTTAGCTAATGCTTGCTAGTTTTACTTTATAAGTTTGACATAAAATGAAATGCTAGTGTAACTATCTAGCTAATGTATGATTGTAAAACTATCAATACATACTGCTAACAATATTATACACTCTTAAAAACGCTAAAGCCAATAAAAATCTAGGTATAAGCTAGGTTAATCTTGTTTTTCCATATATAAGGTTAGTTCACCGACAGTAATGCCATATTTTTTAAAATAATTACGATTAATTAGGTGTTTATCATCAATGAGGAACATCCAGTCATCAAAATCAAGCCGATAGGTGCTATCGTCAACCTTGACATCCATAACGTATTTCCAATTCATACTATTGCCAGATATTTGGATATCTGCCTTACCAATCACATCAGCCGTAGTTGCCTCATATTGACTTTCTGAGATTTTACTAAATAGCCACTCTCTACTTTCGACTTTGCCATTGGTATAGACAATTTTCTCGTCAAAAACTCCCTTATCACCATTCCAAAATGCTCGTCCACTAAAGTTAAATCTTCTTGTTACATTTCCTGATTTATCTTGGACTATTCCGTAGCCTTTTATGTTTCCATTAAGATACGACTGTAAGTCAAGTTTTGGTGTATTATCGTGATAATCTTTAATATCCATTCCTGAGCAGCCAATAGTACCAATAGTAAGTATGGCTAAAATCAATTTACGCATTTTATTTCTTCCCTTTATTATTAAGAGCTAACGCCTAAAAGCTTATTTCTTAGCTTTTTATCGCTAGAGTCAGGTCCAAGCCAGATACCAAAAAAATGCTCAGCAAAGTCTTTTCCTTCGATCATGCCAAGGAGCTTCCAGCTGCTATCAAAAAATAGTGTTTGCTGTTTACTTGTGTAAATCCCAGTAAGAACACTTCCTTTACTTACATTTGGAATAATTTTATTTAATTCTTGCTGCCACTGGTTTAATTCAGTTTCGCTAACTTTATTTGATTGATGATTGATTTCTTCAATCGTTTTTTTTACGATTGCTTCACCTTTCAAATCTCTTTCGTATTTGAGTTGCAAGGCATAGGGTTGATTAAAGTCAAACTTCCCTTCTGGTGCGTAGGTTGTGGCAGTAAATACTTTCATGAATAGGAATTTATAATCACCGCTACCAACTTCTTTTGGGTTAGTTATAAAGCTATCCAGACTTTCTGATACTGCAAAAATCTTATAGCTAGCAAAAAGAAGATAACTAATTATGAGGATATATTTAAGTACTACTCGTAACATGACTAATTTCCATTTGAACTACATTAATTCTTTGTGAACTAAATCCAGCAATACAGGCGCATAAATAAAACTCCCATAGCCGGGTAAAATTATCATTAAATCCGATATTTCTAACTTCATTAATCTTTGACTTAAATTTATCAAGCCAGATTTTTAGTGTCAAGGCATAGTCACTGCCAAAGCGGAATGTTTCATCACATTTAAGGCCAACATTATGAAGTTCTTTGTGCAGTTTTTCTTCTGAAGGTAGCATTCCACCTGGGAAGATGTATGTACGGATCATATCTGCATTTTTAGCGTATTGATCAAAAAACTTATCTTCAATGGTGATAGTTTGTAACAAAATTTTACCACCCGGTTTTAGTAGATTTTTTAGTTTTTTAAAATAAATTGGCCAGTATTTTTTACCAACTGCTTCAAGCATTTCTATTGATACGATGTAATCATAACTTCCTTGCTGATAACGATAATCTTCAAGTGCGATTTCAGCTTTGGTATTTTCAAGACGTTTTTGTGCATAGTTTGCTTGTTCTTGAGATAATGTGATGCCTTTGATAGTATGATTTCTAGCAACCGCTCGTTCGGCAAATCCACCCCAGCCACACCCGACTTCAAGGATTTTGGCAGACGGCTCCTTAATTTTATCAAGTAAGCGATCGTATTTTTGATACTGAGCAGTTGTAATATCTTCCTGTTCTGATTTGAATATCGCTGCCGAGTATGTCATACTTGGATCAAGCCATAGTTGATAGAAATTATTGCCAAGATCATAATGTGCTTGGATATTTCGACGGCTTCCTTTTAGCGTGTTACGCTTGGTAAGATAAAGTAGCTTTGAAAATAGCTTAAAGAATGAATTACCGTAAGCGTAGTTGTCAAAAAAGCTTTCGTTTTGTAAACCAAAACTAATTAGGTTTAACAAATCAGTGGTTTCAAAATAACCATCCCGATAATCCGCTGCAAAGCCAACATCGCCTTTTATCACCAAATTAGCTACTACGCGCCAGTCATGAAGTATGATATCTGCCTTATAACCATCATTAGCCCCTTTTGCTGTTATAACATCACCTTCCGGGGTAGTAATTGTAATTTGTCCATGATGGATTTTATCCAATAACTTAACTAATCTAGTCCTAACTAGTTTATCAAACATACTTACCTTATTTAAATTAAATAGTTATTGTTTATTTCGGATGAGGAATAAATGGTATCTTTTTGATAAACCACAACCGAAATGCTTCAAAATATATCCCTGCGATAATCTTATAAACGTTTAGTGGAGACCTGAAAGCTCTTTTATAAAAATTATTTGCCTTAGCGTTAATAAGCTTTCCGCTAAATCCAGCACTAAAAACTTTGCGTTCATTTTCATAAGTATCAATTTTAAACGCTAATTTTTCTTCTGTAAAGTCAAAACTCCAGTGATATTCTTGATTCATGCCAAAAAATGGTGAGACATGAAATTTCTTGGTGTTAATTATCTGTTTCTGGCTTTTATCAAGTAGATAATAGTAACGCTCATTCCACGGCGTATTTGATACTTCTGCCAGAATATAGTTGCATTGCTTAATATCATTAACTACTAAGTATAAATTAAGTGGACTAAAATATAAACCTAGATTACTTAATTGTCCAAGTAAATAAAATTTATCTCCGCTATCAAGAATTGCACCAAGTTCAGTTAGCTTTTTCTTCAGTTTATCAGAAATAGGGTAATTACCCTCATCGCGTAAATACTTTTCTGGTTTAAAACGATATAAAGCTGTTTTATTGGTGTTTAAGATCCTTGAATTACCTGCTAAATCTTCAAATCTATCAATGTCAATGAGCCACATATTTAGCTTATATTGAAACTCATGGATTCTAGGTTCAAATCGTTTATGCCAGACATTACCAATACAAAGCGAGTTAGCCAGCAAATTCTACTCCAAGCTTTTTACACACTTCAATAGCGCTTTTTACACCATCCTCATGAAAGCCATTTGCCCAATATGCACCGCAATAATGTATTCTATCTACGCCAGAAATTTTAGCCCAGTTTTTTTGGGCAATAACTGCTTCTTCTGTATATATAGGGTGCTCGTAATTGAATGTAGCGATAATTTTATCTTTTTCAATCATTTCTGTGCTATTTAGGGTTACGCAATAAATTGTGTCAGTTTGTAGCCCTTGTAGGATATTCATATTATAGGTTAGCGTCGCTTGTTTATCGCTTTGTCCTGTCATCAGATAATTCCAGCTTGCATGTGCCAGTTTTCTTTTTGGGAGTAATGATTCATCAGTATGTAAAACAACTTCATTTTTTGAATATTTGATAGCTTCAAGAATATTTACTTCTTCCTTCGTTGGGCTTGCTAGAATCTGTAAAGCCTGATTTGAATGACAAGCACAGATCACCTCGGCGAAAGATTTTTTTGTTCCATCGGCAAATACTATTTCTACATTATCTTCATTACGAATAATCTGTTTAACTTCGGCATTAAGGTGAATTTTATTGCTAAATCCGTTAGTTAGTTTGGGGATATAATTTTTTGAGCCACCACAGATAGTGTACCATTGTGGACGATTATTTACATCTAGTAAGCCATGGTTATTAAAAAACCTAGCAAAAAATGCAAATGGAAACTCAAGCATTTCTTTTATACCCATAGACCAGATAGCTGAACCCATCGGAAGAATATATCCTTCGACAAACCATTTGCCAAAATTATTCTTAGCAATAAACTCTTTTAGTGTTTCATTTTGAAAGCTGGTAGTTTTTTTTGCTAAACGATTAAATTTTAATATATCATAGATAAGCTTGATAAATTTGGGACTAAATATATTTTTGCGATCGGCAAAAAGGCTATTTAGGTTATTACCATTATATTCAAGTCCCCATTGATCGTTTCTTACTGAAAAACTCATCTCAGTTGGACGATATTTAACTCCAAGCTTATCAAGGATTTTCTGAAAATTAGGGTAGGTTCTATTATTAAATACAATAAAACCAGTATCAATGGCTAGTTCACCAACATTAATAGTACTGGTATGTCCACCAATATAATTATTTGCTTCAAAAATCTCAATATCGAAGTCTTTATGTAAAAGATAGCCACATGTTAAACCAGAAATACCGCTACCAATTATCGCTATTTTTTTCTTCATCATGCCTTATTTCTTAAACTTCTGCCCAATTTTACGCCATAGCTTTCTTGGGAATAGACTTAATAGTTTCATTGGGATTGTTAGCCGTAAAGGAAAATGAATTTCAATTTTCTTAGCTGCGATCCCTCTAACTATAATTTTTGCTGCTTCATGTGCTTCCAGAACAAATGGCATCGGAAAATCATTTTTATCAGTTAACGGAGTTTTTACAAACCCCGGATTTATTATGCTAACAGTGATATTTTCATCAATAAGATCAATAGCCAAGGCTTCTAAAAGATAATTGGCGGCAACTTTACTCGCGCCATAAGCTTCAGCGCGGCTTAATGGTAAATAAGCAGCCATACTCGCTACACCAGCTAAATGAGGTTGTCTTGACTTCCTAAGAAGTGGTAAAACACCTTCAATACTATTGGCAAGAGTAATGACATTTGCATCAAATACACGTTTTATCAGCTGCGCATCAAAGTCTTTACAGTCTATATATTCGCAGTTCCCGGCATTTAAAATTGCTAGATCAATGTGTCCATGCTTTGCTTCAATAGCTTTAAATATTTCTCTAGTGGCTTCAAGATTCGATAAGTCAACTTGTCTGGTTTCAATCCCAATATTCTCAAGGTTTTTCAATGCTTCTTGATTTCTACCCAGTGCAATGACTTCGTGATTACCTTGTTTGTAGATTTTTGCCAGTTCATGACCTATTCCTGATGTAGCTCCGGTAATTAGAATTTTCATTATTGTGCCAGCCTTTTTTTAATCTGTCTTATTATAGCACCTAAATATGGAAGTTGTTCATAAAGCATTTCACCCAAATCAAAATAATCGCGGTGATAGACAATTTTTTCATCAAATATAATTTTGCTTATCCCGCTAACAATAACAACTTTGCCTTTATTGAGTTTTGGGTGAGTTAGGTGCATACTCCATTCAAGAAATGCTGTTTTATCTGCAACTGTAGTTGAGTTAAAAATAAATTTGCAATCACCGATATTTGAATAAAGCTTGCTAAAGTATTCAGTAAGGTTATTTATTCCGTAAATACGATGTGCCGGATCTTCAAATGATGCATTGTCAGCATAGATTTCTTTTAGTAAATGAAGATTATTGGCATTAAGCTGATTAAATACATTCTGAAGTTTATCAATAACTGACATATCTTATCCCTTATCTAATTTGCTTTAATTATAACGTTATTATATCACAAATATAGTTGGCATTTCAACTATGTTTCTGCTGCCTTGACTTCCACATATTCCGGAATAACTTTATCGCTTTATCGTGCTTCATTAAGACTTCATCTTCAAGCTTATTATTCCATGATGCTTGAGATTCAACGACTTTTTGATCTTGTTTGAGGATGATTTTATTGCTTATATTCATTACAAAATCAATAATTGGCTTGATTGGTTTTGCAGTTAAAAAGCCCCTAAAGGTGAAAATATAAATAATACTTTGGTTTTGGCTGACTGGTACAAAGTAGGCGATAATTTTCATCTTATCGCTGATATTAAGTATCCATGAATTAGGGTAAACATAAATGGTAGAAGGAGAAGAATCACCATCTCGCTGATAAGTTATAATAGAACTGTCAGTTTGCTCAAACCTTGGGTTTTGTGGCATAACAAAATTGCGACCTATTGTTGTTTTGTGAACTTCTGCCAGATGCGTATAGTCAAGTTGATTTTCGATACAGCGAGTAATATAGCTATCCCATTTTTTGCTAAAAAAGCTGTAGTTACCATTAAAGCTATTAAATACATTTTCTAGCGGACTAATATCATCGACACCACTAGGATTACCAAACATTACCCAGATCATATCGAGAGTAACTCTACTTGGATATTTTTTTACCATTAGCTTAGGAATCGCTTTATTAAATTCAGGCGCGTGAGTGCAGCTACCATCTTTAGAAAATTCAAAGCCATGAAATGGACAGCGGATTTTATTGTCGCAAATTTTGCCTAGGCTTAATTTGGCAGATCGATGTGGGCAGCGATCCTCCATTACCACAACTTCGCTAGAATCTTTCCAGATAACTAGCGGAATTCCAAATCGGATACAGGCAAAGGGTTTGTTTTTTGGTAATTCACTAATATGTAAAATGGAGTACCAACCAGAAGGGAAGCCATCAAAGCCTGATAAAGTCACTGATTCACTCATTACTATCGATTCTTTTGAGAGCTAAATTAGCATTATTATACGCAAAAAGCTTCAAAAAAACATCTTATTATTAGACTTATCATGTTATTTGATATTTGAAGTGCTTATTGCTGTACGTAAAATCTCTCTATACGTAGATTTTGTCTATATTATATTGTGAGTTTAGCTTCATTCAAATGCTTTAGTACTCAAATACATTTACATGGCACGCAGTGTTAATATATGTAGTTGTTTTGGTTACTTGAGTACCAGCTCCTTCGTGAATGTGACCAAAAATCACGTATTTGGGATTGATTTCTTTGATTTTATCACGTAGAATTTTGCAGCCCTTACGTCTATTTATCATTGATACCTTATCCATAATGCCGTACGGTGGATTGTGGCTCACAATAATGTTTGTATCGGTAGGAATTTTATTATATATCATCCTACGCTCTAAATCATTAAAATTAAAAGCCCAATCTTCATCAATGGCGCAAACAGGAGAACCCCAAATTTTGATTTCTTCTATTGTAACGCTACTATTCTCAAGATATATAACATTATCGGGAAAACGAATTAGATTCTTTTCTTCTTGTAATGCAAAATCATGATTACCAGCAATAAAGATTTTATACTTGTATGGTAACTCAGCATACCAATTCAGAAACACTTGTATTCCTTGAACACTACCTATACGAGTAATGTCACCAGCATGGATTATTACATCAGCCTCTGCGGGCAGTTTTTCTTCAAAATTTTGATGTTTAGAATGAGTGTCAGATAAGCAAACAATCTTCATATTTTCCAATCTAAAAGAATCATTTTTGGTTAATCACTATTTATTTCTAAGCCATAAATACAATGTCTGTATCTATAATATTACCTTTTATAGATTGTATTATCTCATCACAAAGCTCTAAAGCATAATCTACTAACTTGTTTTGATTTTCTGAGTGATAAATCCAAGCATAATCTTTAAATGTCATTTCATTTTTATAAAATGCATAATTTATATCATCTTCAGATTTGTTAAACGGTATCCAACAAAAATAGTTCTTATAGTTTTCAGGACTACGATAATATCCTTTAATAAATTTATTTTTATCGCCGTCTTTATGTTTTTTACAGTACTCTGATAACTCCACAAACCTTTGATCTGGATTCTCTGTAGGATATTTTGTGTCAAAATATTTATGTAATAAACGGTCTATATCTTTTAATTCTTCATCATAAGAAAATCCCCATTTATTATTCTTTGTAGGAAAGATACCATAATGAAACCAACCATATTCATATGTTATGTTTAACTTTATTTCATAACCACGAAAACTGAATAATATCAAATCAGCTACTTTACTTTTATATTTAGCACATATTCTATTCCGAATTTGTTTAACCACATCATCTTGAACTTTTACTATTGAATTAATTGCATTTGCAATATCTTGTGCTGTTTTAAAATTAATCTCAGAGCTTAATAATAATTCAGTTACTTCCATTTCTTTATCCTTACTAGAGCATTGATTAGTTAATTTTCTGATTAAATTGCAGTATTGAATTAACGTTTCGCGAATTATTGGTAAAGATGTTGATTTTTCAATGCAGGCATTTAACCAATTTATTATATCTTCTTTAAACGAAATACACATTATTTTGTCAATTGATAACTCACCTAATGATTCATCGCTTGGAGCACTACCGTCTAAGGTAAGATATAATATAAAAGCTTTATTATCAAATTGAGAATAACGATAAAGTTGATTATATTGATCGCCTGCATATATTTTATTTTCGATGATAATATTCTTGTATGAATGCTCAATAAAAATATCAATGCGCCCACCTTCTTGACAATCTTTATTTATTTCGCCAATATGCTTTTCTGTAATTGTTTTTGCGGAGTTTAACTCTTGGTAATTATTTCTTAAACCAATTTGTTGCAAGAACAGTGCCAAATAGATGCTACCTTGACCGTGTGTACCATTTGGATTCAATAACTCTGCAATAAATTGAGAGTGCATAACTTCAACAGAATCAAGTCCAAGTACACTAAACACATTAAAGTTTTCTCCGCTTAATTTAGCAAATTGTTCATATTTTTTATTTATATCTTGTATTCTGTTTAATAGATTTTTAATATCCATGATTGTTCCTAATTGGGTGAAATTCAATATAACTCATTATTAAAGTTAAGATAGTCTTTCTTGGTATAATGATTTGCCAGTAAATATAATATATGCCGAAAAGAATAAGTGCTCATGTAATTTATATCAAATTGGATATAATCATTTTCACATTCGCTATATTGTAAATGATAATACTTTTTTGTAAAATTAATTTTTAACAAGAATTTATGTTTTGCCATTGATATCAGATGAGTTTCTTGAATAATTTAATTAACCTCTGATTCGATAGGCTCATCAATCAAATTTATAGATAATCCTTCATTTTTAACTCTGTCAAGAACTTCTTGAAATAACGATATTTTAACAACGTTTGTAATTATTTTGGAGAACAGTATAATACGCGCAATTTGTGTTGTCAGAGATTTATTAACTTTAAGATGGCTTTTCATTACATCAATACGTACCATAATATTTTCAATATGTGAATTAATTAAATAAAATGTAGTTTCACCCATTAAAGACCAATAGTCAGTTTTCATAATAATGCCATATTCATTATTAAATGTCCAATAATCTTCGACCTGTACTTGATTTTTACCCCATGAAAAATGAGTGGTTTGTATTAATTTAATCTCGTATTCAATTAACACCATATTTAATGACTTAATAATTGTCATAATTAAAACATTATTCTTTAACTTTTGAAACCAACTTGGACAATCACTGTAATGATTATTAACAACATAGCACCATTCTGTTGGAGAGATTAAAAACTTGTTTTCTTTTATATCAAAAGTTTCTGTATAAAAATACCATTTATAATCTCTTGCACAAAGTCGAGATGTTAAAAAATACTTTTTTTTAAATCTGAACAAATTAGATTTAAGCATAAATGATTTCTAATTTTTACCTAGCATATGTGTTTTATGAGGGCTTTTACTACAATTACCACCAGCACTAACTCGGCTACCGCAGTAAACACAGGTTTTGCTATCTACATTTACTTGATGATGTTTATGTGGACTCTTATTGCAATTGCCTCCTGCCATTACTCTGCTTCCACAAAAGATACAACGTTTATCTTCTTCAACTACATGCGTCTTAATAGGACTTTTGTTACAGTTACCACCAGCAGAAACATTATTCCCACAATATATACATTTTCCCATATTAAATCCTTATAAAAATGTTAGCAGTGTTTTTACCAAGACTATTTATTGTTTTATAATCAATTAACCACTATTAAGAAATAGTCTTCAAACTGATTAATAATTCTTTTAACTTCTTTACTCCAATTGAAGCATTTTCAGCTATTAATGTAACATTGCTACGCTGGTACATTTCATTTGCATTTGGATCAATCACATAAATTGGTATATCTTTTCTGGCATCAGATATTAAGCCAGCCGCTGGATATACTTGCATTGATGTGCCAATGATCACAAAGATATCTGCTTGTTGTACCAAATCGGCTGCATGCTCTATTTCTGGAACCATCTCGCCAAACCAGACAATATGTGGGCGAAGCTGTGAACCGAGTTCACACAAATCGCCATTTTTAATACCTGTATAACCAATTTCATAAATCAGAGATTCATCTTGCGTGCTTCGGGCTTTAATTAATTCGCCATGTAAATGAACTATTGATTTACTGCCAGCCCTCTCATGTAAGTCATCCACATTTTGGGTAATAATTGTTACATCAAAGAATTCTTCAAGTTCAACTAAGCCAATATGCCCATAATTTGGTTTAACAGTAGCTAATTGGTTTCGACGCTTATTATAAAAATCTAATACCAAATTCTTATTTTTTAACCATCCTTGATAAGAAGCAACTTCCATAATGTCATGATCTTCCCATAGTCCATTCATATCCCGAAAGGTTCTTACACCACTTTCAGCACTTATCCCAGCACCGGTTAAAATAACTAACTTTTTTTTGTTTGACATTGTTTCTACCTATATAACGCATTAAAATTTTTTAGCTGTTCGCCTATAAATAACTTAGCCCAATCAGTTTGCGCAACAGCCTCAATGACAACTTCGAGGTTATTCTTTAATTCTTCACTCATAAACAGTAAACTACGCCCATTTTGTTTAACAGCGTATAAAGCTGTGCATAAATCAGATTTTAGCCGTTTACTGGCAAACTGTAGACTAAGTCCATTTTGCTTAACTAGCGATAATGCAGTTTCATAATTAACTTCATATTCACTGCCTACGAATTGCAAAGCTAGACAGTTTTGTTGTATTGCTGCTCCAACAATTTCATGGTCAATTTTTAGTTCTTCATCCACAAATTCTAGTGCTAGACCATTTTGCGTAACAGCTAACAAGGCTAATTCACGATCATTCTTAAACTCGTAACAAATAAACTCAAAGTGCAAGCCATTTTGTTGGAGAATTTCATACAGAAAATCGTAGTCACATTTAAGTTCTTCACTTACGTTTTTGAGTGACCAACATCTATTGCGTAATCTCTTACTATAGCTTAAGTTACTGATAGAGATTTGCCATTTTTTGGGCACCATCTTTAAACCACTCCCTTAGACTTACTGGTTCTAGAATTTCAACTTCACCTAGAAATTGTGGAAAATATAATTTAGCTCTAATTTCCGAACATTCAAATTCATAAATATCGTGTTCTTGGCAGGTAATATGTGGGCGGTGAGTAATATTGCGTTCATAAATTTGTTGACCTAGTTTGCTTAACTTGGCTCGCACAACATTACCAAAAGATAAAAAAGGATCAAAGTTATTTTTTACGCCATTAATGAGCGTTTCATCATAGTTCTCAAAGTCGTTCTCCATCACTGAGACTGCTCCGATATTACTTAAGCGGTAATTGCAGTATTCTTGTTTCTTATGGCAAAAACAATATACATAGTTGCGGGTTTCATTTTCAGAGCGTAGAATTGCATATGGTTCAATTATACGTAACTCATCTTTATAACGAATGCGTAACTGTTTATGCTGATTAATTGCTTGATTAATGCGGCTAACACTAAATTCATTAAGTGACAATTCACGCATGTATCGTGGTTGCGTGCAATATGCAATAATGATATTTCTATGATATTCGGATTTGTTGGTAATTTTTTGTTTTGGAAATTGATCAATAAACAAATCCCAATTAGTTTTATTCAGCGTAAATTGGAGTATGCTTGATTCTTTTCTTGATTTAGGGTATGTTGTAGAATCAACTTTGTCATGAAAAGCGAAAAAAATCTTATTACACAAAATATTTTTGTTAAGATTAAAGTCATACATATCAATAAACAAAACCTCATGAATATATTTTGGAATTGAAATCCTTATCTTATTTTCAAATTGATCCATTGTTATTCTCCAGTTTGATTTACTATACCATAATTATACGACTATCAACCATGTATGTAATACAACAATATTGTATTTATTAATTATGACTTCTTTTGCTGATTTAATTGGATATTTTGTTAAAAGATATCGTTTTTTTTATGTAACTAATAAGAAATGATGTTTTTGTTAACCTTGTTTGATATGTGTTCATTAGGCTTATGTTAATCCTATAATGAAGTCATAAAATACGAAATTGTTATAGACTAAGTGTAAATTAATTTCTGGATATTGAATGGGGATTTAGAGTTTTCTAGCTGGTTTGGCTAACTGAATTTAAAATATATGATCCCTGTTCCCAAAAATGGGAAAGCAATATATAGCCGATAGTTGTAGAATAAGGAGTTGTTGTTTTCAACATCTTCCCTTTCTACTTTGTCGCATGGCAAAGTTTTCTTACCGCTGTTATCCACGGCGGTTTTTTTATTTGATAAATAGCTGTGGGTGATTCAGTTTAGGGTATAATCAGAAGTTATTTTGATAAGAGGGGTAAAGTATGGAGTTTTTGATTAAATATCCTGCGCTTGCTATTGCTTTAATCGCTGCAGTATCTTCATTGCTAACAGGTTTCATGATTGCAATAACTAACTATTTTTTTAATAAATGGAAAGATAAATATAGCTATCATCTAAAAATTAAGCATGATGCTTATTTGTTATTTTGGAGAAATTTAGAAGCCTATGTTGCTGCCAGTAAATTACATACTAAGCCAGAAACTTTAATTCAGTTAGACATTGAACTTCAACGTTCTTATTCTGATTTATTGTTTTTGGCAGATTCTTCTGTGATCAACAATATGTTAACTATGCGGAAGTATCCTAATGATGTATCAAAACAGGTGGAGTTAATTAATTTGATGAGAGTTTATTTTGATAATAAGAAATTAACTCCTGAACAAATTAAAGAGTTCTTAAGTTATAAGCAATAAAATCAAATTATCAATACGCTTTCTATATGGGTAGAGTACTATAAGTAACCAAAAATTTCAGCCAACTGATATTAGTGTTATTAAGCTCTACCTCTACCCAAAGACATACTCTCGCTTTTCTTAACTGTACTTACTACTGGATAAGATACATACAATCTGATTATACTTCTACCACATCAAATCCTTCACCTCCATTAGTATAAATAATTAGATCTCCTGATTGGGGAGTTTCATTTGTTAAAAGAGATACTGTAGGTTCATGTGAGTGATTAACTTTTCCTGCTTCTTGAGTAATACTTATAATTACCCTATCTATATGACTATGTTCAGCTTCAGATGTGACATCATCAAAGCATTTAATAAAATCAAAAGGATTATTATTTGCTAAATGTTTTTCTACAAATCTATCTGCTTGAGCAGGTGTTCTTAGAGTTTCTTTGTTGTTAGATTCTGGATGATCATCAGAGTAGATAAATAAATTCATATTTGTGTCCTTTAATTAACTATGTTTAGTGTTTATGCTTCATTTTAGCGCTATATATAGTAAAATGTCAAGGTGCGTATGATGTAGTAGTTTAAAAGAAAAGGAATCACCCCCGTGGGAGCATATTAATGAATGTTATAATTTTTGGTGTTGCTGCTTATGTCGCTTATCTGGCGGTAAAAATAGCAAAGCATCACCATAGACATTAATTAATATAAATAAAGGCTGAGTTTTACTCAGCTTTTTTTATTGTTAAGATAAATATCCACAAAATCCCACCAATTGATTAAAATACTGGTTGATATTTCAACTTATTTGCTAATGCTTTCACTATTAATAGGATGATATGATGAATAATATTGCAGTTATTGGTAGTTCGGGTACGATTGGTGGTGCATTTATCAGAAAACTTAGTGAGCTTTATCCGGAAGCGCAGATTTCTGGTTTTTCAAGGAATAAGCCAAGTTCTGCTATCGCAAATGCAAAATTTTATGAGATTGACTATACTAATGAAGAGTCAATCGCCAATTCAGCAGAGATCGCAGCAGAAAATGCTCCGTTAGATTTAGTAATAGTAGCAACGGGTATCTTACATAATGATGCATTTATGCCAGAGAAATCAATGAAAGAATTATCAATTGCCAAATTTCAGGAGATTATCTTAGCGAATACTATTTTTCCTGCATTGGTAGCTAAGCATTTTTTACCTAAGTTAGCTAAAGATCGACGAGCGGTTTTTGCTGCACTATCAGCAAGAGTTGGCAGTATCTCAGATAATCAGTTAGGCGGTTGGTATAGCTATCGTGCTTCAAAAGCTGCACTAAATATGATAATCAAAAATTTATCGATTGAAATGAAAATGCGCTACAAACAAGGAATTATAGTTGGGCTTCATCCGGGAACTGTTGATAGCCAACTTTCAAAGCCATTTCAGGCCAATGTTCCGGCTGGTAAACTATTTACCCCTGATTATGCCGTAGCCAAAATGCTTGAAGTGATTAATACATTAACCCCTGAAAATAGCGGAAAATGCTATGCTTGGGATGGAGAGGAGATTTTAGCATGATGTATAATGGTGTCCATGTTAGCGAGATTATTGAAATGGCATGGAGTGATGAGGTATCTTTTGATAGCATTAAGTTAAATACTGGTTTGGCTGAAGCCGAAGTTATTGCGATTATGCGTAAGCACCTTCGCCGTAGCTCTTTTTGCCTATGGCGTAAACGAGTAACAGGAAGGCTTCTTAAGCATTCTCGTTTGACGAGAAGAAATGATAATGCAGTTAGTCTGGTTTAAGCGAGATTTACGAGTAGAAGATAATCTTCCGCTAACCCTTGCTGCCCAAGATGATGCTGTAATTCCTCTCTATATTCTTGAGCCCGAATTATGGCAACAGCCTGACCTTAGTTATCGGCAGTATTTGTTTCTTCAGGATTCGTTAAAAAGTCTTGATGAAGATTTACAGAAGCTAGGGCAGCGCTTGATTATTCGTATTGGTGATGCTGTCAATATACTTGAAGAGCTTACTAATCAACATAACATCACTAGCATCTGGTCACATCAGGAAACTTGGAATGACTGGACATATCAGCGGGATAAAAGAGTCCAAAAATGGCTAGTAAATAAAGGTATTGTCTGGAATCAACTTCGCCAACATGGTGTGATTCGTAAATTAGCCAATCGCGATGGTTGGTCGCTTGAATGGTACAAGTTTATGAAGCAGCTGCCAGTAAATAAACCTCCAAAATTAAAAGCAGTTGCGATTGATACACAAGTTTTGCCATTAGCCTATGAGCTTGGACTAAAAAATGATGGTGTTACTGATATACAGATCGGTGGACGTAAGAAAGCGCTTGAGATACTAAATAGCTTTCTGTACCAAAGAGGGGAAGGCTATACCAAGGAAATGTCTTCTCCACTCACCGCATATCAAAGTTGCTCACGTCTTTCGCCTTATATTGCCTTTGGCACTATTTCCATCCGTGAAATATTTCATGCTGTAGAACGGCGTAGTCTAGAATTAAAACAACTGGCAAATAGTAGTCGTTGGCAGTCGGCTATGCGTTCCTTTGCCGGGCGTCTGCGCTGGCATTGCCATTTTATCCAGAAGCTTGAGGATGAGCCACAGATAGAGTTTAGAAATATGCATTCTGCGTATGATGGTTTACGCGAAAATGATTTTAATCATGAATATTTTGAATGCTGGAAGGCAGGTAAAACCGGCTATCCGATGATTGATGCTTGTATGCGCGCATTAATTCATACTGGTTGGATTAATTTTAGGATGCGGGCAATGCTGGTTAGCTTTGCTAGTTATCATCTTTGGCTTGATTGGCGTTATACTGCTCCCTATTTAGCAAGTCTTTTTACTGATTATGAGCCGGGGATACATTATAGCCAATTCCAGATGCAATCTGGGACTACTGGGATAAATACTCTTAGGATTTATAATCCTATTAAGCAGGGTATCGATCATGATCCTGAAGGTGTTTTTATTCGTCAATGGATTCCTGAACTTAGTGCTATGCCAAAAGAATACATTCATCAACCATGGTTATGTAGCGCGCTAATGAATGGTTACCCCTTACCTGTGGTAGATGAGAAAATAGCCAGAAATAATGCTGCTAAGAAGCTCTACGATTTACGTAAGCAAAGTAATCACAAGGGTGAGGCGCAGCAGATCGTTCATAAGCATGCAAGTCGTAAAACTAGACGAGTAAATACCAAAAAAACGATTAAGAAACAGGAATTAGAACAAATGGAGTTAGAGTTATGACAAAATTAAAAGTTATTCACTGGTTTAGACAGGATTTACGCTTGAGTGATAATCCTGCATTATATGAAGCTGCGATTAATGGCGATGTACTTCCGGTATATATCCTTGATGATATTAATGCAAAAGAATATAAAATGGGCGGCGCTAGCCGATTTTGGCTACATCATTCGCTAACTTCATTAAATCAAAGCCTTGGTGGCAAATTATCGATTTATTGTGGCGACCCTTCGCAGATTCTTCCAGATTTATGCTCTCGCCATAATATCAGTAAGGTATTTTGGAATCGCTGTTATGAGCCTTGGCGAATAGCCCGTGATAAGCAGATTAAGGAACATTTGAAATCATTGGGTGTAGATGTTGAAAGTCATAATGGATCATTACTTTGGGAGCCATGGACGATTAGCAAAGATGATGGCACACCATATAAGGTATTTACGCCATTTTATCGTAAAGGATGTCTAAGTGCTCCATACCCACGTAATCCACTCAGAGAACCCGATAATGTAAATTTTATCCGTGATGATATGGGCGCTCTAGCGATTGATGATTTACAATTATTACCAACTATCACTTGGGATAAAAAAATGCTTGGTTATTGGGAGTTTGGTGAAGCGGCAGCCAAAGATTATCTTATTCGGTTTCTTGAGTCTGGTGTCATTGATTATAAAGAAGGACGGAATTATCCAGCAAAGAAATTTGTGTCACGGCTTTCACCGTATCTTCATTTTGGTGAAATATCACCTAATCAGGCATGGTATGCGATTAAGCAACTAGGCGATAATATCAATACAGATCATTTCTGTAGTGAACTAGGCTGGCGTGAATTTTCTTATAGTCAGCTTTATTATAACCCAGAGTTACCGAAAAAAAATCTGCAAGCTAAATTTGATGCCTTTCCTTGGCAGGAAAATAATAACAAGCTCTTAGCGTGGCAAAAAGGGTTAACCGGGATTCCGATGGTTGATGCAGGTATGCGTGAATTATGGGAAACTGGCTATATGCATAATCGGGTTAGAATGATTGTTGGTTCATTTTTGGTAAAAAATCTACTTCTAGATTGGCGACTTGGTGAACGCTGGTTTTGGGATTGTCTCCTAGATGCTGATCTAGCCAATAATAGCGCTAGCTGGCAATGGGTGGCTGGATGTGGAGCAGATGCTGCACCATACTTTAGGATTTTTAACCCGGTCACGCAAGGTGCAAAATTTGATCCAGATGGCGAATATATCCGTCATTATTTACCTGAACTTAAAAATTTACCAACTCGCTATTTATTTAGCCCATGGGAAGCCCCAGCGGCTATACTGGCTAATGCAGGAGTTGAGCTGGGTGTTAATTATCCTAATCCAATAGTTGACCTTTCTTCATCACGAGAAGAGGCGCTAGCTGCATTTGCTTCATTAAAGGGGTAATATGACTGCCTCTTTAAGGTTAATTCTTGGCGATCAATTAAGTCATTCTATTTCGAGTCTTTCTGATTGTGATAAAAGTAATGATATTATTTTTATGGCAGAAGTTTGGGAAGAAGCTAGTTATGTAAAGCATCATAAGAAAAAGATTGCTTTTTTATTTTCTGCGATGCGTCATTTTGCTATTGAATTAGAACAAAAAGGCTATAAGGTAATTTATACCAAGCTAGACGATCCTGATAATGCTGGCTCATTTACTGCGGAAGTTGCGCGGGTGCTAAAAAATAATCCAGTAAATAAAATAGCCGTTACTTTTCCTGGGGAATATCGAGTACTTAAAGCTATCGAGTCATGGCAAGCAACATTCAATCTTCCGGTTGAAATTCGTGAAGATAGTCGGTTTTTATCTAGTCCAACTAAATTTGCGAATTGGGCACGAGGTCGCACTCAGCTAAGGATGGAATATTTTTACCGTGAATTACGCCAAGAGTTTAAGATACTAATGGATGGCGACAAGCCTGCTGGTGGTGAATGGAATTACGATGCAAATAATCGTAAGCCAATAAAGTCACAAATGGCAATCCCAGCTACATATCAGAGTAAGTCTGATTCTATAACAGAGGAGGTGTTATCCTTAGTAGAGAAGCGTTTTGCTAACCATTTTGGTGATTTATATCCGTTTCATTATGGAGTAACTCGTATAGAAGCAATTGCAGCACTTGAGCTATTTATCGAAGAACGCTTGTGCTTATTTGGCGACTATCAGGATGCGATGTTAGAGGAGAATGCTTGGTTATTTCATTCTCATTTGAGCCTTTATCTTAATTGTGGCTTACTTCTACCTATGGAATGTATAAAAAAGGCTGAAGAAGCTTACACCTCTGGTAAAGCTCCGCTTAATTCGGTGGAAGGTTTTATCCGTCAGATTATGGGCTGGCGCGAATATGTTCGTGGTGTTTATTGGCTTAAAATGCCGGATTATGCTGAGCGCAATTTTTTCTTGGCTAAAAATAAACTCCCTGATTTTTATTGGACTACTGATACTAAAATGAATTGTTTACGGCAGTGTATCACTGATACCAAGAATAATGCCTATGCTCATCATATTCAGCGCCTGATGGTTCTTGGGAACTTTGCTTTACTTGCCGGAATAGACCCTAAAGATGTCAATGAGTGGTTTTTGATTGTCTATGCCGATGCTTATGAGTGGGTAGAATTACCAAATGTTTCAGGAATGATACTATTTGCTGATGGTGGCTATCTGGCTAGTAAGCCTTATGCAGCAAGTGGTAGCTATATCAATAAAATGTCTAATTATTGCAAAAATTGTAGCTATAATGTTAAACAAAAAAATGGTAGTGATGCCTGTCCGTTTAATTATCTATACTGGCATTTTCTTGCCAGAAACCGAGATAAGTTAGCTACTAATCCACGACTTGGTATGATTTATCGTACTTATGATCAGATGGATGCTGATAAAAAAGTGCAAATCGAAGAAGATAGCCTCAAGTTTATTGCAAATATGTATATCAATTCTTAGGTGTATTATCGATGAAGCAAGCTTATCTGTTTGAGGAGCTTTATAATGAAGAGCGGCTATCTGAGCCAGTAACGGATCTTCATTATTTTTCAGGGCTGGCGCTTGACTTTATAGCTGAATTATTGCTTGAAATTGATCGAGTTACTAAAAAGTCACCATTACGCCACATGCAAACCCCGGGAGGCTATCAAATGTCTGTCGCCATGACTAACTGTGGCGAAGTGGGCTGGATATCAGATAAATCTGGCTATAGATATTCAGAATTAGATCCATTAACTGGCTTAGCTTGGCCACAAATGCCACCGGTATTTAGACAATTGGCAAGTCTTGCTGCAACAAAAGCTGGTTATCCCTTATTTTCCCCTGATGCCTGTTTAATCAATCAATATTTACCGGGTGCTAAGATGTCGCTCCACCAAGATAAGGATGAGAAGGATTTTAGTGCACCGATAGTTTCAGTTTCACTTGGGGTTTCTGCGGTTTTCAAAATTGGTGGTATGAAGAGAAGCGATAAGCTATTTACTATTCCGCTTCATCATGGTGATGTCGTGGTTTGGGGTAAATCCTTACGGCTTGCCTATCATTCAATATCACCGATAAAATCTGAGAATCATCCATTATTAGGGCAACGAAGGATAAATCTAACCTTTAGAAAGGCTTCATTTTAACGGGGTGCTTATTATAAAGCTGGTGGTTTAAGTACTTAAAAACCACCAGCTTAAATTTTCTAGATTAATTCATCAGTTATGCAACCTTCACTAGCCGTTTTCACATTTTTGATAAATTTTGCTAATGTTCCACTTTTAACTCGATATTCAGGTGCAACCCATTGTTGCTTTCGTTTCTCAATTTCAGCATCTGAAATATTAACATTGATGCTATTTGTGTCTGCATCAATTGTAATTGAATCACCATCTTGAATAATAGCTAAATTTCCTCCAATCTGGGCTTCAGGAGTAATGTGTCCAACAATAAACCCATGTGAGCCACCGGAGAATCTTCCATCTGTAATCAATGCTACATCTTTACCAAGTCCAGCTCCCATTATTGCAGATGTAGGCTTTAACATTTCGGGCATTCCAGGTCCACCTTTTGGACCTTGATAACGGATTACTATTACATCACCTTTCTGAATCTGATTTTGTTTTAGAGCTTCAACCATTGCATCTTCATTATCAAAACATTTTGCATTACCTGTAAATCTTGTGCCTTCTTTTCCGGTTATTTTGGCAATTGCTCCTTCTGATGCGATATTGCCGTATAAAACCTGAATGTGCCCAGTCGATTTTATTGGTTCACTGAGGTTTCTGATAATATCCTGACCTTCAGGTAAGGAGTTAACTTTTTTTAAATTCTCTTCAATGGTCTCGCCAGTTACCGTCAGGCAATCACCGTGTAACAGTCCATTTTTTAGCATAAATTTCATAACAGATGGGATCCCACCGATTTGATTCAGATCACTCATCACATATTTACCACTTGGCTTTAAATCAGCAAGTAATGGAGTAGCTTTTGTTAAGCGATCTATATCCTTTAATGTAAAGTCTATCTTTGCAGTTTTGGCTATTGCAAGTAGGTGTAATACAGCATTAGTTGAACCACCAAGTATCGTTACTAATCTAAATGCATTTTCAAAAGATTTTTTTGACAAGATATCACTTGGTTTTATATCTTTTTCTAGAAGATTTTTAATTGCTAGTCCAGCATTTTTGCATTCTTCTACTTTTTGTTGATCGGTTGCACCAAGTGAGGCACTATTTGGCAGTGATAATCCCAAAGCTTCAATTGCCGCTGCCATTGTATTTGCCGTGTACATACCACCACATGCGCCTGCACCCGGACAAGCATTACGAATTATTCCTTTTCTTTCTTCATCCGAAATCTTACCACTGATAAATTCTCCATATGCTTGAAACGCGGACACAACATCAAGCTGTTTACCATTGTAATTTCCAGCTTTTATTGTGCCGCCATAGATCATTAGAGATGGGCGATTAAGCCGAATCATTGCCATGACACATCCGGGCATATTTTTATCACAGCCAGGGATCGTAATTAAGCCATCATACCATTGTGCACTTACAATTGTCTCTATAGAGTCAGCGATTATTTCTCTTGATTGAAGCGAGAAGCGCATACCACTAGTACCCATTGATATTCCATCACTTACGCCAATTGTATTAAACCTCATCCCAACCATATCATTTGCAGTAACGCCTTTTTTAACCTCGCTCCCCAAATCATATAAATGCATATTGCATGGGTTACCTTCATACCAGACACTACAAATGCCAATCTGTGGTTTATTAATATTTGCTTCCGTAAGTCCGGTTGCATAAAGCATTGCTTGTGATGCACCTTGAGAAATATCTTCGGTGATTACTGCACTAAATTTATTTTTCTTAGTCATGATTATTTATCTCCATTAAAAGTGATTAATCAATTATTTCTCTGTAATGTAGTGTGATTGCTCGATTTAAACGGTCATTGATAGCTAGCCAATCATTATTTAAAGGAGGTCTTTCTATCAAAATGACTTCACAAATTGACTCGTCGGCGATTCGTAATGCTTTATAGATTTCTCTTGAATAGATAACCGCTTCTGAATCAATTTGATAATTTTTTATAGATTCAAGAGTAAAAGGGGTATGATGAATTACGTAAGGTTCTGGATATTTTTCTTTAAGTTTTGAGAGTTCATAAACATTCTTAAATGAAATGAGCTTTTTCCGAGGCGCGTAATGTTTGTCGTATTTCCCCGGAAATCTTATACTCTTATCCTGAATATCAATTATATCTACTGGTTCGCTATTAAAACTTAGAATTTTTTCAAGCATTCCTTTACTAATTGGACCCGGTCTTAGAATAGTGCACGTCTTATGATCTCTTACATCTATTATAGTTGACTCAATACCATGTTGACATCTTCCTCCATCAATAACCTCTATTTGGTTGTCAAATTCTGCAATTACATGACTAGCTTCAGTAGGACTGATTCCGCCAAATTTATTGGCAGAAGGTGCAGCTATTGGAACACCAAGTTGGTCTATGATTTGTTGTAGAAGTGGCTGGGCTGGCATCCTTATCGCAACAGAATCTTGTCCTCCAGTAATTGCAGCTGGTACACTCTCACTTTTTTTCAGCACTAGTGTAAGTGGACCTGGCCATAAAGAATTAGTCAGTAAACTAACATAGCTTGGTATCTCTTTGGCATAATTAGATAAATCATCAGCTTTTGCTATATGTATTATGAGTGGATGTTGTGTTGGACGATTTTTGATTCTATATACCAGATTTATTGCTTCTGGCTTATTTATCGCACAGGCAAGTCCATATACTGTTTCTGTCGGAACTGCTACTATATTTCCGGATTCTAACAGGCTAACCGCTATTTCTACTAGTTGCGAATTATTTTTATTATCTTGCATTTATAAGTCTTGTAACAATTATTTATGACATTATCATATCACAATAAAGTTGAAAATTCAACAATAAAAAGTTGACAGTTCAACTTTAATTTGTTATATTAATGGTTGGTAGTTCAACTAATGTGGGATTGAAAGTGGAAGTTTGTAATCTAGATGCTGTTTTCATTGAGCTTCAGTCAGCGATTCAGAAAAGTAATAGACTCTTACAATTAAAGCTAAAAAAAGAATTTTTGAAAAGACGTTCTGTAATTTATCTTATTGCAATATTTCTTAACCAAGGAATAACGATGCAAGATCTTGCTCTTTTAATGCAAGTTGATAAGGGAACTATTACTAAAACTATTAAGTCATTATGTGCAGCAGGTGTGATAAAAAAATTACAAGATGAAAAAGATAAAAGGATCTGGCATCTTTATTCTGCAGACAATCTTGACGAATTTTATTTGGAAATAAATAGCCAATATAACCAAATCTGTAGCTCTTTATTTAACAACTATTCGGAAGAAAAGATAGAGCTTTTAAAAAGCTATATAACTAGAATTACAAACAATATTAATGCATTGAAGTCGTTACATTAATAGCCTGTTAATTATAGGCTGTAATTTTGTTTAGGATATCTTATGAAGATATTTGAAATTTACCTTAGAAAATAAATTTTCGATGGAGTGATAAATGAATTTGCTTTTTACTTTACCTCTGATTTCATTAACTGGAGGGATACTGACTTTGATTTACCACTTTCGTAATCAAAGTACGAACCTTCTTACTAATGTATTTATCCTCATTTCGTTCCTGCTCTCAGTGACACTTGTCAATTTTATTGGACATCCTCAATATATTGAGTTTCCATTCACTAACGTAATGGGTAAGTCATTATTTATAAAGCTACAAATCGATAATTTGAGTATCATTATGTTACTTTTAATTAACTTTGTGAGTTTCATAATCCATCGCTATGCAACTAGTTATCTAGCATCTGATGTAACTCATGGCAGATTTATGGCACAGTTATCGATACTAAGCGGGGCTGTATCACTCCTTGCACTTAGCGGAAACTTATTTACTGCCTTTCTTGCTTGGCAATTTGTTGGGTTTTCATTATATCTACTTCTAAATCATTATCATTACGATAGCAATGCTAATAAGGCAGCTAAGAAAAAATTTATAATTAATAGAATCGGTGATTTTTGTTTCTTAAGTGCGGTAATTCTTTGCTACAAATTTTATGGTAACTCAGACTTTGATATCATAACTACAAATTATGCCGAGTTAAAAACTACTTTCATCGGAATGCACGTATCAGTAAATACTCTAATTGTTGTACTTGTGCTAATGGCTGTAATGACAAAATCGGCTCAGTTTCCTTTTCATATCTGGTTACCTGATACAATGCAAGCGCCAACTCCGGTTTCGGCAATAATGCATGCAGGTATTATTAACTCTGGAGGTTTCTTATTAACTAGAATTAGTCCTATGATTGCTGGGAACTTATTCCTGACTGATTTGATCTTTACAATCGGTATTATTACTTTTATTTGTGCCTCATTCTTTATTCTTACTCAATCAGATGTAAAAAAGCAGCTTGCCTATTCAACAATGGGACAAATGGGATTTATGATTATGCAGTGTGGGCTAGGTCTATATGCAGCTGCAATTTTTCATCTAATTGCCCATGGTTTTTTTAAGGCTTTCCTGTTTTTATCTGCGGGTAATAATCTCTTATATAAAGAGAAAAAGGCTGATCATCAGATGGCAAAAGTATTACTTAGCATTATTTTTTCTCTAGTGATCCTTGCCGGATATTATTTCTACGTAAAAACAACTGGAAATTCATTAAACAGTAATTTAATTATGGCTATATTTATATCTATAACGCTTGCGCAAATCCTGGCAGAAATATTTGTTATGCAGTTTAATCTTAGAAATAAGATTCTAGCAATAGCGGTTGTAGCTCTAGTTTTTGCCATGTATATGTTACTAGTTAATTCAACGGAAACTATTTTGTCTAATTATATTAACCTAAATATGCTTGATTCATACAAAGTTATAATTGGTTTAACTTTATTAATTGTTCAAATTGGAATTTGGTTAATTCCTTCGTGCACAAATATATTACCTGAGAAGCTTACGCTATGGGTTTATCATTTAAGCCGGAATAAATTATTTGTCGAAGATGGCTATCGCAAATACCTGCTTAATCCGTATCGCCATTTTGGTGATTATCTGAATAAAATTTTTTGTCAATATCATGAAGTATGCTTCATTTTATTGGCGTTTGTTGCCTCTTTCTATACTTATCTTGGTTTTTCCCATGGAGAAACTTTTGCAAGCCCTTATAATATCCTTATAAATCAGGTGATATATTTTGTCATGCTTATTGCTGCAAATCGGGCATTAAATATTGACCGACTAAACTTGTATCTTTTTGTATCCCAGATTAGTTTAATAAATATTGGTTTATTTGGAACTGAGTCAATTGAAAAGAGTGTTGTACTTTTTCAAGTGATAAATTCTTTTTTAGTCTTTAGTTCGATAAATATCCTTCTTAGAGGTAGAAGTCGTGAAATCAGTGAACGAGTGGATAAAAACTTACTTAGTTTAAATAGTTCGTATTTTTCATTCTTACTATTTTTACTAATCGGGCTACCTGGAACAGCAAGCTTTATTTCGGAATTAAACATCTTACTGAGTCTAGCTAGTGATGATCTCATTTATATATTCCTGACTGGGGTTGGTTTCCTATTACTTGCAATTGCGATAATGCATGCATTACAGGAGCACGTATTTAATAGTAAATCAATATTTTTACCTAAAAATATTTATCTTACCTCTGGGGAGCAGCTATTTATTTTATTCGCAATTTTGATAAATATATCCAGTGGTGTCTATCCTGACTGGCTGCTAAATCAACTTGAATGGTTTTTAAGGTAATTGCTAAAATGAAAAAAATTATTGAACAAATTAAAAAATACATTCCTATAAACTGGCCGTTACAGAGTTTTATTGCTGTAAATCCATTATTTGATTTAACCACAGAATCAATCGATTCTGCGCTTTTGGCTGTATCTCGTTATACAGATATTAAAGGAACATTAAGGTTTGATGAATACCATCAATATTACCGGGATGGAAAGATCTCATTGGCAAATCTGGAGTTTGCTGTTAGCGAGTTTTCTATTGATAAGCACTGTCAGGATTATAAAGGGCTTATTCTTAAATCGCTAAGTAATCCTTTATTTCAGGAAGAATTAGAGAAAGTAGATGTATCTGTTCTAGATTTTTCTGTAAATTTATTTGCCAAGCGTGCTTTAGTTTATACTGAGAATGATAATCAAGTTAAACGACAAGTGGTTGCATTTTGTAATGATTTTTTTGATTTGGGGCAAGCCAAATGGAAGATGCCGATATCTGAAGATAGACTTTTTCCTGCATGGTTAAAATACTCGTGTATAGATGATCGGAGATTTGTAAAAATACTTAGAAATATTAGTGATCAGCCACTAGATGCTTTAACTGAGCTACTTTTAAGGCTTGGCATACCATTAACTAGTTGGTATGATTATCTTTCGACCGTTGCATTCCAAATGCTTGGCTGGGCTTCAGTTATTAAATGGTTGGAATCACGCCCAGATAATCCATATTTTTCCAAAAAGGCTAATCTAGAAGACCTTCTAGCTATTTGGCTTGCGTATGAACTACTCTTAAAAGAGAAATATGCAATTACCTATGAGGAGGTTAAACTATCTGATAATAATTCAACAATTTGTGAATTATTGAAAAATTATTCCTTACCTGAAGATGTAGCTAGTAAAATTAACAAGTTTCACCTAGGACTGATTTGGCAACGAGCTTATGAGCACTCATATCAGGAACAGCTAATTAATCAGATTAAATCCGTCCCAAAAATTATCAATAATGCTAATCGTCCTAGTGCACAGGCAGTATTTTGTATTGATACTCGCTCAGAAGGGATTCGCCGTCATTTTGAAAGCATGGGTAACTATCAGACCTATGGGTTTGCTGGCTTTTTTGGTGTAGGGTTTAAACTTGTTGATAACGAGACGCATAACTGTTCCTTACAGTGTCCTGCAATTGTAGTTCCAGACAAGACGTTGATAAATAAACCTGTAAAGAATAGCTTTTTACTAAACTCATGGAATCTTTTTGCTTCAGCCATAAATAAAAGTAAGTCGGGTTTTTTCTCTCCCTTTGTTCTTTTTGATGCAATAGGTGGGTGGTTTAGTACTACTTTACTTGGGAAAACATTTTTCCCTGAGCCTATCTATCGCTATGTTAAAGATTTACGTAAAAAGCTTGGAAAAAATGATGAGTTTTCTAATAAAAGCTTGGATGTATTTGCTAAAGACGGAGGTTTTACGCAGGCGGGGATTGCAGAAAGTTTGAGCTTTGTTTTTAAGGCTATTGGGCTTACAGAAAATTTTGCGCCATTTGTAATTATTGCTGGACATAAAGCCGAGAGTCAAAATAATCCTTTTCAATCTAGTCTTGACTGCGGCGCTTGCGGGGGGAATGGTGGGATTCCCAATGCAATAGCATTCTGTCAGGCAGCAAATAATTCTCAAGTTCGTAGAATCTTGTCTGAAAAATTTTCAATAAATATTCCAGATGATACAGTATTTATTAGTAGTTGTCATCTAACCACTACAGACGAGTTTGAATACTACAACTTGGATACTATGAGTAACCTCCAAGGGGATGAGTTTGTAAAAGTTAAATCAGATATTAATAGTGCCTGCCAACTACTTCGGCTTGAACGTATGATGATGCTTAATAATGATGATAGTCCACATATAAGACAAACGAATTGGGCGGAATTAATTCCTGAGATTGCTTTGGCTAATAATGCTGCTTTCATTATTGGACCACGTCAAATTACTGCAAATCTTCAGTTACAAAGAAGAACCTTTCTCCATTCATATGAGCCAGCAGAGGATAGTGATGGTAAAATACTTTCTTTTATTCTGAACGCCCCTGTATTAGTTGGGCATTGGATTAATAGCCAATATTATTTCTCATCGACTGATCATGAGATTTATGGTAGTGGAAATAAAGCAATCCATAACGTAGTTGGTGGCTTTGGTGTAATGGAAGGTAACTTTAGTGACTTTAAAATTGGATTACCAATACAAAGTCTTAGTTGCCTTGATTCAAGGGTTCATGAGCCAATGCGATTACTTGTGGTTATTTATGCAAATCGTAATTTGGTCAATAGGATATTAGAGGAGTCTCCTACAGTAGCTAATATCTTTGATGGGCGCTGGGCTCATTTAGTAGTAATTGATCCAGATGAAATTGCACTTGAAAATTGCGCAAAAGACCATAACTAATAACTAAGTTTGATTATATGCATATTTTGATAGTTTCTTCTTGTTTATAAGATTAATTAATCAAAGTATGCTGATAATTGACATTTCAACTAAAGTTTGATAAAGTCATGCCTATCCTCCTGATAGTTGTGATAGAGGGCGTGTTTAAATTTATGATAAATAGTATTATATAGTAAGCGAATTGGAAATTATGCAAAGTAAGGAAACACTAAAAAAAGCTGCCAGCTATCTAATCCATCTCGATAAAAAATTTTTCTCGTTGATTATTACCTATGGTGTGATAGTTGCATTGCTTAATCTTGCCTTGCCATTATCAATTCAAGTTTTGATAACTTCGATTATTTATACCGCGCAGATTACTCCGGTTTTAATTTTGGGGTTAATCCTCTTATTTTTGATAAGCTTCTCAGCTTTACTTGCAGTATTGCAAAAATTTCTGATAGAAATTTACAAGCGAAGTTCCTTTTCTCGGATAGCATCAGCCATCCTTTTAAAAGCTATTTATAGTGATAATCAAAGTTTTCGTGCCCATAATAGCAGTGATTTAAGTAGCCGTTATTTTGAGATTTTTAATGTCCAAAATAACGTTTCTGATCTTATTGTTGAAGGTTTTTTGGTTTTTTTAACCATCATTGTAAGCTTCATTTTATCAAGTTTTTATCATCCCTATTTCCTGATCCTTAATCTGATTATCTTAGGTATTGTTTGGCTCAGTTGGTCATTATTTACAAAAAAGCTGTTGGTTATGCAGTAGCAAGATCAGAAGCCAAGTTTGCAGTGTTTGCATGGATTGATGATGTATTTAGGATGAGTGGATTCTTTAAAAGTAAGACAACCAAAACCTATGCACTTGACAAGGGGCTAGATCTAATAAAGACCTATATTCATGCCCGCTGTAAGTATTGGAATATTTCTTTTACTCAGTTAATCATATTAACGCTACTTTACGTGGCAATTACTGTAACTTTGGTAACTTTTGGTTCGATTCTGGTTATTCAGGGGCAATTGAGTTTAGGGCAATTAGTAGCGGCTGAGATTTTATATACTACCTCATTGTATGGAATATCAAAACTAAGTATCTATTATGATAAATACTACAATTTGATGGCTTCACTTGATGAGATGAGCCATGTGTTTATTATCGATGATGAACATCTTGGTAAAATTACCAATACTCCACCGGCTGCTCATATTAATAACCTTAACGAGATTATTAATTTCAATAATGTGTCTTATACTGATGATTTTGGTAAGCATTATTCTTATAACTTCGCTATTACTAAGGGGCAATCAAACCTTATCTTAACAGTTGATCAGAATGCAAAATTAATTTTAAGTAATCTTCTAAACCAATATATTCATCCCGATAGTGGGTTTGTTGAGTTTTATGGTGTTCATACTGCTGACTATGATCAACATTACTTGCGCGATAAGATCCATATGGTGAATAATTCAAACATTTTTGGTTGTACTATTGGTGAGTTTCTTCAATTTGGTATTGCAGATTCAATGTATAACAAAATTAATGATATTCTTGGAGCTACTGGGTTAAGTAATTTTATTCATAGCCTACCTAAAAAGTATGAAACTATGCTAATTGGTGATGGGTATCCATTACACGAGCAACAGATACTGATTTTGAAAATTGTTAAAGCAATTTTGATGAATCCAGATGTTATTGTAATTTCTGAGATATTTGATCGGATTGATAAAAAAATTCAAAAGCAAATTCTTGACTATATTACTAAGAGTACTGATATTACTTTAATCTGTTTTTCTGAAAATGAAGATAATCATATTCATTATGATAAATTCTTAGTAATTACCAATCATGAAACCTATCATGCTACCGACAGTAGCCAATTTAAAACTATTGTAAGAAAAGTCTTGAAGGAAGCATAAAGAATGCAGCTTGATTACGTTAAACAGCATCAGACATACAAGGCTGAAGATGCTGGGAAATTTAAAAATATTGATAGAACTGCGATTTCTCGCTTTTTTCCAACTTTATCGGTCTTAATATTAATTCTGGTAACATTTTTTATTGCTAGTCTTTTTTTACCTTGGATTCAGACTTCTTTTGGTCCTGGACAAATTACTGCATTGCATCCGGAAGATAGGGTTCAGCAAATAGTATCAACCGTTAACGGCCGGGTAAGTGTATGGTATGTTCGTGATGGTAGCAAAGTAAAAAAAGGCGATAAAATTGCTGAAATTATCGATGTTGATCCATATTTGCTAGAGCGTCTCAATTCTGAGGTTTCGGCAATGGAATTAAGATTAAACTCGGCGATTGAGGCAACCAGACTTGCCAAAAGTAATTTTGATCGTCAACAACGCCTATATAGTGATGGTTTAACTTCGAAAAGAGAATTTGAGTTAGCACAGATTAATTATCAGAAATCAGTAGCTGACCAGCAATACTATAAAGCTCAATTAATTAAATCACAATCATCGTTATCAAAACAAAATAGTCAGACAATTCTGGCAGATCGTGATGGAACAATTGTTAATACTTTATCTAGTTCGGCAACTAAAGTCGTAAAAGTTGGTGATGCTTTGGCAACATTTATCCCGGATACTGATAATATCGCAGTAGAACTATATATAAGTGGTAACGATGTACCACTTGTGAGTATGGGGCGTCATGTTCGCCTTGTATTTGATGGTTGGCCTTCAATTCAGTTTAGTGGTTGGCCATCGGTATCCATCGGTACTTTTGGTGGAATTGTGAAAGTGGTTGATTATGCAGCTAGCTCTAATGGAATGTTTCGGGTATTAGTTGAGCCAGATCCTGCTGAGCAACCGTGGCCATCGCGTAATTTTTTAAGGATGGGGGCTCAGGCACGAGGATATATTCAGTTAAATCGTGTATTACTAGGCTATGAAATGTGGCGGCAGTTAAATGGCTTCCCAATAGCAATAAATAATAAAAACAATAGTGCAACATTATTTCATGATAAAAAAGATGCTGGAGGTATAGGTTACAGTCCTACGAAAGATGGAGGCAAAGATGAGAAGCAGGGTAAGGGTGAATAAATTAAGACGGTTACTATACTTACTTTCATCATTAATACCGTTTGAAGTAACAGCAAATACTTATGAGCTTCATGTATCCAAAATTGAGAGCTCAATTAACTCATGCTATCCGAAGATTTTAAATGCTGTTATTCAGCAGGAATTAAATCAGGGTAAGGTACAAAAGGGTGAAGCACCATTTGACTTTAGGCTTGATGCAGATGCGTTACAAAGACAGGGTAGTACATATAATACCACTTACCAGAAAATAGCAATAGAGAAACGATTTTACGGCTCACCAATTTCTGCTTATGCTGGATACGATATATCTGGTGGTTATACGCCGCAGTATGATTCAGCCCAGATCACTTCAACACTTGGTCGGCAGTTTGTTGGTCTTAAAATGAATCTCTTGAGTGGCTTTACTATGGATGAAGAGCGGCTTAATTTGTATAATTCAATGCTGGATAAGGAAAAATCTGATTATGAGCTTGATTTATCTAAGCTTTTGGTAAAAACTGAAGCTATAAAAGCTTATATGTCATGGCTCGTCGCTGGTGCTGAGTTGGAGGCTTACCAGAAACTCCTTCACATTGCGGAAACACGGCAATCTGCGCTTGAGAAGCGTTATAAAAATGGTGATCTTGCCGAAATTTCTATTAAAGAAAACTATAATAATGTCTTAAAACGGAAAATAAAGGTAGCTTCAGCCAAAGATTATTTTAATAAGGCATCGCAGTATTTGTCATTGTATTATCGTGATCAGCGTTGTAACATAATTACTCCTGGTGAAAATCTATTACCTAAGAAGATGCCTGAAGTTAATAAGATTCCACAACAGCCGATTACAGATGAGGTTAATAATGCGGTTAAAAATCGACCTGAGTTTAAAATTATTCAGACGCAACTGCAACAAATCGTAAATCAACAGAAACTTGCCGGGAACTATTTGCTGCCAAAACTTAATTTATCAGTTCAGTATAACCAGAATAACTCAGATACAGCAACTTCGTCATATTTCCAGCTAAATCAGCAGGAAGCTGTAGGAAAACTTAATTTTTCGCTACCGCTAGAACGAAGCTATGGTAAAGGTATGGATAAGGAGACAGAAGCTAGTTATCGTAAACTCCTTAATGATCGTCAGTTGTTACTAGATCAGTTAAAATCTCAATTAGAAACACTACATTATTCAGTTGATGCAACAGCTAGTCAGGTTGATATGTCTAAGGCTGAAAATAAACTCGCAACAGATCTACTTAATGCTGAAAACAGAAGAATACAGAATGGTGATAGTAATTTTTTCATGCTTAATTTGCGTGAAGATAATGCAATTAACTCATACCTAACTTATATTAATGTTATTTCTAGTAATTATCAGGCTCTTATAGAATATAATTTTCTAACCGGAAATAACGCAAACCTTCATAAAGCATATCCACAGTTTAATTAGCTAAATGAATTGACTAAATTAGTGCTTTTTTATTAAAATAATGGTTGATATTTCAACTTGCTGGTTATGGAGCAAATATGGATTCTAGTTTAATATCAACACTCTTGCGAGATTTAGATAATCTTGTTCGAGAAATTCATACAATTTATGAGGCTAGTTTTAGAAAGTTTTCCTTACAAAAAGGACAATTCGCTTATCTTACAAGGATTTGTGAGAATGAAGGTATTAATCTAGCTGATCTCTCATTTCAACTTAAGGTTGATAAAACTACTACAACCAAAGCAGTACAAAAGCTTATTTTATCCGATTTAATAAGGAAAGAACAAGATACTGTTGATAAACGGATCTGGCATCTTTTTCCAACAGATAAAACACGTCAGTTATATTCGCAAATAATATCCGAGAAAAATCGTGTTCTTGAGCTTTGTTTTGCAGGCTTTAATTCTAAAGACCGAATAACGTTTGGCAATTTTGTTACTAAAATGTCGGCAAATATTGCTAAAGAATGGGAAAAAATTACTCATCGTGATAAAGAATAACTTTTTAATAATCTATACTAAAAGATAGTAAATATGAGCCTCTATCGGGATAAAAGAGTACTACTTGCTTCAATGCATCAAAAAGAGCTAGCTATCAAAGAGCCATTTGAAGAAATCGTTGGTTGTAAGCTTGAAGTTATCGATAATTTTAATACTGATCAATTTGGAACTTTTAGCGGTGAGGTTGAGCGGGTTTTAACTGCTTATGAAACTCTAAAGCAAAAAGCAGTTGTTGCCGCGGAGCAGTATAACTACGATTATGTTATTAGTAGTGAAGGTGCTTTTGGACCACACCCAAATTATCTACTAGCAAATTCAGATACTGAAATGCTATTATTTTATGATCGTGTGAATGATTATTTTATTAGCGATTACGAAATTAGTATGGAAACTAATCTTGCAGATTATGAGTTTGATCAGCCTAATCATGACTATAGTAAGTTTCTTGAAAAAGTAATGTTTCCATCACATGCCCTGATACTTAAAGCCGAGAATATAGTAATTGCGAAAGGTATTAAAGAACGTGCAACTCTTGACCAGTTAGTAGCTGAAAATATTCATAAATATGGTAAATTGAAATTTGAGACCGATATGCGAGCAATGAATAATCCAAGCCGGATGAAAATAATCAATTTACTTGCTAATAAGCTAGCAAAAAGAGTGGTGGCTCACTGTAAAAAGTGTGATGTTCCTGGCTTCGGAATAACAAGCTATAGTGGCTATCTGCTTTGTGAGTTATGTGGACTACCAACTAAGATAAAAAAATATCGCGATTATAAATGTATCAAGTGTGATCATATTGAGAAAGAAGTTGTTGACCCAACGGCTAAATTTGCTGATCCTAAATATTGTGATTTTTGTAATCCATAAAATTAGATGAAGTTTTATTCAACTAATTTACTAGCAAAAGTCCGCGCACATATTAAAAATGGTGGCTTGATTGCCTACCCAACAGAATCATGTTATGGTATAGGTTGTGATCCATTTAATCGTAAAGCGATTGATCGGGTAATTCAGATAAAGGGACGCAAGCGTTCAAAAGGTTTGATTGTGATTGCCGGTGGTCAAAAGCAATTAAAAGATCTTTTGTCTAAAGAGGCATTATCTGATTCAATAAATGATAAATTCGATGACTATTGGCCAGGACCATATAGTTTGATTCTGCCAGTGAGTAATAAAGTTCCTAATAATCTCACTGGAAAACACGCAAAAATAGCCGTTCGAGTAACTAGGCATAAATTAGTCCAACAATTATCACAACATCTTAATTTGCCTCTCGTTTCTACTTCTGCTAATAGATCTGGGTTTAAATCAATCCGTACTTATCGGGAGTGTAAGCGTCAATTTGGCAAAAAACTGATGGTACTACCGGGAATAACTAATTTTAGTAAAAAACCATCAACTATAATTGACTGGGAAACTAAAAAGGTTTTACGATAAGTTTTACCAGTTATTGCTACTAAAACATTCTTCAATAAATTTTACAAAAACCTGTTCCAGTTTATTATGAATTTCATTACTTCTGATCAAATAAAAACTTATCGTTGCAAAAGAATAATTCGGTAGTACTTGAATCATTGATTTAGTTATAGGATCTTTTTGTATAAATAACTCAGAAGAGTAAGTAAGAAAATGTCCACTGCTTACCATCCCGATATTATGTAATGCATTATTTACATAAATATTGCGATTACTTCTGAATAATTCGATGCTATTATCTTTTAGATTTGTTACTTGAGTTTCATTTCTAGGGATACCATGACTCGCAAATCCAACAATATTATGTTTTGATAATTCCTTTAGAGTTTGAGGCAATCCATATCGTTCTTTATATTCTTCGGTTGCAAATAGCTTAACTGCTGATTTGGCAAGTAATTTTATTTTATTACTCATGACTTCTGGTTTATACATGCTAATAGCCAGATTAAAACCTTCTTTTAACAAATCTACGCGATCGGCATTATATGAAATCACTATCTGAGCTTCAGGATATTTTGCCGCAAATTTATGAAAATGTGGCATTAGTATTGTATCACTAACAATTTTTGGGAGTGATATGTGTAATGTTCCAGTGATTCGGTTTTGTTGATTAATAACATCATCTAATGAGTCTTTTAGACTACTTTCATAATGATGGAACTTTTCATATAAGAGTCTACCTTCCGGAGTAACTTCAAGAGTTCTTGAGTTTCTATGGAGTAGTTGTAGATTTAATTGATCTTCAAGTTTTTGTATTCGTTTGGAGACTGTTCCCTGAGTGGTATTTAGTGATTTAGCAAGACCACTAAAAGTGCCTACATTAACTAGTTTTACAAAAAGAAAAATATCATCATAGTTCATATATTTAATACTAGGACTTAAAAAGAATACAATCATTGTAACATAAATTTTTAAAGCGACGATTTGTATATTTCTTAGAGTTGTTTTTATGTGAGAAAACTACTGAATCAAGAGCATTTTCATTGTGAATTAATTCATTTTAGTATGACTATCTATGAAATAAAGTATTTTTAAAGCCGCAGTTAGGTACGTCCGTGATCTTATCTTAAAAAAGAAGAGCGGATAAAAGGAGACGATTCCGCTCTTAAGGGGAAGAGGCTTATTTACCACCAGCGTGACTAGAGCTAACCGGGGTTTCTTGTTTGTTTGGATAATAAAATTTTAAAGTAGAGTTATTAGTAAATACACTAAAACTGATAGTTTTAAGAAGGAAAAAGATTAATTTTTCATTATGTGACTTCCATAGTTTGTTTTATATGACGAGATTATAAGTTTTTAGAAATGGTTTTGGAAATCAACATTTTTTAATAGTGATTATTTAAAAATTTTGAGGAGCTTGGTTGGACAGGTTCTTATATTCTTAGTCATAAAATTTTTTGTAATATTTTTTATTTAGTCATTTTGGATACTACTGATATCTAAAATTATGATAAGATTTAAAAAAATTATTGCGTGAAAATATGAAAAAGATACATTACATTTCAATATTAGCAGCTATTTCATTGGTGGCTTGTCATTCCAGCTCTAGTAACTCGACTACGAATAGTAGTACTTTAGCAAAGTACAAGTCGATGCTTTTATACACACCATCCTCTGAAGCACAAACCTTTCAACTGAATATGACAAGTAACAACCAACAATCATTTACAGTTGAGTCAACAATATATCTAACAAAAATTACGGTACAATTTTTTAGTAATAATAACTGTAACTTAGCAAATGGGGGATTAATATCCGTTATTGAAATGAACGGTGGCGATGCAGGAGTTGGATTTCCTGCAGGCACATATACAAGTAGTAGCGTGTCCAATTATGCTTTATGTCAAAGATATGATAGTGGGGGCTGTACTCAGCTCTATAATCAATTTATAGCTAATTCTCAACAGTCAATGCGGTTTACTTATTCATACGCAGCTAGTAGTGGTGGTCCTGGTGATGTACTTGGAGGTTGTATGTCGGGTACAGTAAATAGCGACTACAAAGAAACAATTCTAGATTGGTCAGCAAATGGTGGTGAAAATGCTTGGGCGGCTTGTCCTAATGGTAGCAATTGTGGATTTTCCCAAGCTTATAATGTCAGCTTACCTAGTGGCTATAGCCCATGGTCGCAATTAGGTAGTGTTCCTTCTGCTGGATATTTTACTTCCATCATTCAAGAATCTGGCGATATTTATGCTGGTGGATATTCTTCAACTACAAATCCTGCTGGTGGTGTATGGGTATGGAATAGTAGTAGCTGGTCGCAACTTGGCAGTAATATTACATCGGTTATTTCTTTTAATTCAATTCTTAAAGATAAATTGTCAAATAACATTATCTATGCCGGTGGTAAGTCAACAGATAATGTTGCTGTCTTATGGATGTGGAATGGAAGTAGCTGGACACAAGTTGGAAATTCGATTGAATCAGCATATCAATTTACTAATATTATTCAGGATGATTCAGGTAATATCTACGCTAGTATCCAAGCCGCAACAAATTTACCACAAACTGCTGGAGTATGGAAATGGAATGGCAGTAGTTGGTCAGAACTTGGTGGCGGGAATGTTGAGTCTGCAGCTGTTTTTACATCATTAGTACAGGATGAATCAGGTGATATTTTTGCAGCTGGATCTGCCGCAGGAACTAGCGCAGCAGTAGTATGGAAATGGGATGGGAATAGTTGGTCTCAGCTTGGAGGTAATATAACCACAGCGAACATATTCAGATCTATTCTTATCGATAAGTCGGGTGATATATATGCAGCCGGGACTGCCTCAATAAGTCTTTTCAATACTCGTGGTTGTGTATGGAAATGGGATGGTAGCAACTGGTCACAGCTTGGAGGTGCTAATATTAGTTCAGTTAGTACTTTTGGTTCGCTTATAGAGGATGAATCGGGCAATATTTATGCAGGTGGACAATCAACATCGCCAAATAATGGAGTAGTATGGAAATGGGATGGCAGTAGTTGGTCGCAACTTGGTAGTAATGTTACTTCAGCCAGTGCTTTTGTTTCGATTTTAAGAGATGATTTTGGTGATTTATATGCAGCTGGTGGAACAGCGAGTCCAATTTCTGCTGGTTTATGGTTGTACCATCAATAATTGTAAGAATGGGAGCTAGAACCTTCTTTAAAGCCCCCTTAAATATGTTTTTAAATGAAGTTGCTGGTATATCACGCGATAAAAAATTGCTTATATTTAAACTTTTCATAATCTCGAAATATTATTTTAACTCAATAATCTATTTGAATATAGCTCTTATAGTTTTTTTGGGGTTGTTAATATTGCTACATAAAGTTTAAATGAACATTGTAGTATTTAGATTCATATATTTATATTTTTCTTTAATTCCCCTTGGTACTAGCAATAGCTTATATCTCTATAAAATTTTCATTTTAGACATGTTTCATATATCCAATTATTTTAATTTTTCCTATGATTCAAATATAAGTATGACTGGTAGTGGGCATGTATTTAGTAGTCTGTACCTTCCAAGACTTGCTTAATTTTCCATGCAAATACGCGGTTGTTGATTTTTTCTCTCTAAATTATATTTACGTTCTCAAATAAATAATTATTAAGGGAAACTAAATATGAAATCTAAAACAACACTATTTTTATCTTTACTGCCATTATTTTTATATGGTTGTAATTCTGGTGGATCTGTAGGATCTACTAATACTAATTTCGCACAGAGTACTAATTCAGATCCACAACATGGATCGACTGTAGTTCAACAACAAACTTCTTTAGCAGCTGCAGCTAATAACAATAGCGTTAGATCGGTTTCTAATGTTATTCATAATGGTGTAGTTAACCTAACTAAACTAGCTTTAAAACAGCAACTAAATGGCAATGGTCATAATCTTTCTACACAAGATTCTGCGATTGATAGCTCTGTTGGCTGGGATTCTTCTACACAAAGTTTTGCACCTGCTTCATGCTGGAGTTACAATATTACGCTTGAAAATAGCTCTTTTAGTGGCAGTACATTTCAAATTAAAACTAATCGCGATATAATGCTTGATCTTGGATTCTCGGCATCGATTTCAGAAAAAGTGCTGGATCTTTCTCAAATGAACGGTGGGGCTACTTTTAATAATCTATTAGACACCTCAAGTGAGGCATATGATATGTGGGCTGAAGCGTGGGCTAAAGCTACTGCTAGCGTTCATGTTACAGGACTTAATCAAACAGGAACACAAATTTTAGAAAACCAACCTGCAATATTTAATCATTTGTGTGGTGACCAAGTGATTCAAAGTATTCCGGTAAAAGTTCAGGCTATATATACAATAAGCTATAAGTCACAGTCTTTCAATGATAATGAGAGTATGAGTTCAACATTTGGTACTAAAGAAGGCTTTGTCGATACAGCTGTTAGTATCAACCAGTCTATGAAGGCTTCTAAATCGACAGTTACCATTAGTGATCAAGAATACACTCAGGGAGATGTAAATTTATCAGATAAAACTTCTTTTGGGGCATGTACGGAATCAGCAAATGAAGCTGGTTGTCAGGATGCGCTAAATGGATTAAATAGTGCGGTACAGGCAGGTTTTACTGATGCACAGAAACAAATAAGTGAAGCAAATGGACAGAATGTAGACTGGCAGTCATTACTAGCAGTAGATTTTTCTAATCAGTCACAATTCCAGATGATTAGTGCAAGTCAGGAGTTAAAATTATTGGGTGTAACTAATCCTCCTTCTGATGGTGCCTTATTTGCACCCTACGAATCCGCGATTATTCATAATCTTAATGTTTTACAGGATCTCGAAGTTGCAAGCACAATGTTTAAAAATATTTCTATTGGAATAAGTAATTTGCCTAATGACTTTGCCTCAGATTTTACGCCATATTATAATAATAATGAGTTATCTCAAGCATATCAGGCTCCATTAACTACTTCAGTAAATGCTCTTAGCCAATCAATCAACTCCTGCTTAGGGAGTAATTCTGCACAAGACGCAGCGACTAACTGTGGAAGCCTAGACCCTAACAGTACTATTCAAGGTATTGTAAGAGCCAACTATCTTTCTAATCCAGGTTTTCCACAACTTGAAGATTCGATAGAAAAGACTCTCGACGCACTTATCTATGTTGATAATGTAACAAGAGATAATTTGTATATAAATGGTAACCCTTATGCTAGTACTCTTTCTTCAGTAGGGGCATATATAGTATATTTACCAGCAAAGCAGCTTGATCTAGCCAACCAAAGATCACCATATGTACTAGTAACAATTCCAAGAATTCAAGGCTCTAACACTAATAGTACATCTACATATATTGGTGCATATCAGGTTGCTGCTAATAATCCAAATCAAATATTTTGGGGTGATTGGGATTCTTTCAGCGCATTAAGATCAGGTCAGGTTGGTTATTATGATGGGTATTCAGAAATATTATTCCCTGCTTCTGATAGAACAGGTACTATAGATAGTATGAGCTCTTATGCATTACCAGGACAAACTTGTACTCCATTTGGGGCATCTTCTGCAGGGTGTACTTATGTTGTAAATACACAAATGGATGTGGCAACTACTAATAATGAATTTTCTGCTGAATCTTTACCTATGGGACAGGTAACACAAACGATTATTGATAGTTATAATCCAAATTTAGCTCCTAGCGGAAATGAGCTTTTTAGTAGTAATCAATTTGCAACTCTATATCCATTTAAAAAACAAAATTAAGACATAAAATTTTAGATAAGAAAGAATTTATTATGAAAAAGAAAATTACTACATTACTTTTAGCTGCTTCAGCAATTATATTCTCTGGAAATGTTTATGCCTGGGGATCGGATATAAAATTTATTGATATGCCTGAAAGTACTAGTATAATTGATAATCAGCCTCCATCTGGAATAATCTTTTCTTCACAAGCGCCATCTGCGAATGGTGGTGAATTAGGCGATATTAGCAAATATACTCAATATGTACCTAATACTGGCACAAATGATACTGGAGATTTGGGAAATGGTTATTATTATGTGTATTTATTCCGCAACCCAAATTCATCTTATGTGATAAATCAAGTATGTAAGGTACAAGTTGCTGATTGGAAATCAGGAGCATTTAACCAGAATCATCACTATTGTGTTCATGCAATCGGTGCTTGTCAAATTACAGGCAATAATAATGGTAATATGATGTTGTCGTTGAAGGGACAAGCTCCGAATCAATCTACTTCAGCAGGAAATTGTAGTAATTAAATTTGCTTTGAACGAGAGCTTTATCCTACTATCTGAGATATATCGGTTTTTATGATATGTTATATAGTGGACAAGAAAAAGCCATCTGAATAATTATCAGATGGTTTCTCTATTTCCTTAGCTAATTGTCGTTTGGCTGAGGTTCGATTTACCTTATTTAGCATCTAGATTTTAGAACTTAGTTTAGTATCTTACTCTTATTGCTGGATATTGCTACATATTCTTCAGTGCTTAAATTTAAAGCAGTTGAAAGCAATCATATGAAGTTATCAATAGACTTCGCTTAATTGAACTTATAAAGGAGTTTAGATATTCATTTGCTATATCTCATTAGGATAGCTGTAATTTATATTTTTGAGATTATGAGCCACAATATCCTATCGATAATTAGCATAACTACATATCGCTATATTGCGGTCCTGAACCCGCTTCAGGTACAGTCCAAGTAATATTTTGAGTTGGATCTTTAATATCACATGCTTTACAGTGTACGCAATTTTGCGAATTGATTTGTAGTTTTGGCGTACCTTGTTGTTTTACAATTTCATATACTCCAGCAGGGCAGTAACGCGTTTCTGGCGCATTAAATTGTGTCAGATTTATAGTCGTTGGAGTAGTTTTATCTTTTAAAACCAAATGTACTGGTTGACTATCATCATGAACAACATTTGCCAAATGGACTGAAGAAGCTTTATCAAAGCTTATTTTATTATCATAGGCTTTATATTCGATTGGTTTAAATTTTGATTTATGCTCAAGACGTTCATTATCTTTATGTTTTATTCTTAATGTCCAAGGAGCCTTATTTTTTAGAATAAATTTTTCAAATCCAGTATAGATTAATCCAAACCATCTTCCATATTGAAATGATGGGCGGATATTACGGACTTTATATAAGTCTTTATATAACCAGCTTTGTCTGAAGAGGTCGCGATAGGTATTGGCTTCCGCTTTGTCATGCTTAATTGCTTCAATTACTGCTTTTGCGCCAAGCATTCCAGATTTTATAGCGTTATGTACCCCTTTTATTTTGGGTACATTTAAGAATCCTGCACTATCTCCAACTAGGATTCCACCAGCAAAGTTTAATCTTGGTAAAGCTTGTATCCCACCCTCAACAACTGTTCTTGCGCCATATTCAAGCCGTTCAGCATCTTCAAGTAATTTTGTTACCATTGGGTGATGTTTGAATTTTTGAAATTCTTCATATGGGCTTAAATATGGATTTTTATAATCAAGAGCAGTCACTAGTCCAATTGAAATTAGATTGTCTTTTAGGTGATAAATAAATCCACCACCATATGCATTATTGTTAAGTGGATAACCAATCGTATGTACAACTGAACCTTCCAAATGATGTTTCGGATTAATTCGCCAAATTTCTTTAATGCCAAGTCCATAAGTTTGCGGTTGTGAGTAATGGTTAAGGTCAAATTTTTCTATCACCTGCTTTGATACCGACCCACGGCAACCTTCTGCTAAAATAGTTTGCTTTGCTCTTATTTCAATTCCCGGTTGGAAATTAGGTGTAGGATTTCCTTGCTTATCAAGTCCCATATCACCAGTAATTACTCCTTTCAGAGTATTATCTTCGATAATAGCTTCTTTAGCTGCAAATCCCGGATAAATTTCCACGCCCAGTGACTCAGCATACTCGGCAAGTTTGCGACATAGCTGACTAAGACTGATAATATAATTATCATAATTATGCCAGTCTTTAGGGAGGGGCATTCTAAATGCTTTTTTTTCACCTAGGAATAGTAATTTATCGCTAATTACAGCGGTAGTAACTGGAAATCCGAGTTCTTGCCAGTTTGGTATCAATTCAGTCAATCCTTTGGGATCCATTACGCAACCAGATATAATATGTGAACCAACCTCGCTACCTTTATCGAGTATGCAGACGCTTAGTTCCTGACTTTGTTGTTCAGCTAACTGCTTCAAATGAATAGCAGCAGCCAATCCAGATGGACCTGCACCAACAATTACTACATCATATTCCATAACATCACGTTGCATCGTAAATCCTTGTGTTGACTAATTTTATAAGCGTGATTTTATCATCCTTTGATTGCAACGGTAATCTTAAATTTAGATTAGGTGATTATATATTGTTGTTTAGATTAATACGTTTTAGTATATAAAAAAGAAGGCCTGAACCTAGGTCCAGACCAATTGGGGAAGAAATATGAAATCCTTTTATATTTATGTCTCTATCAATAAACGAGATTATAGTTGTTTTCGAGATAAATGAGAATAGCAAATTATGAATATCACTTATGCATAAATGAATGAATGCTTTTATTTAAATAATATCAATGGATTGTGATCACAAGAGAGATAGTTTTGCGTAAGATTATTTTTCGAGTTTGCTTATCAGTTCAATAATCTGTTCTTTTTGGTTACCTAATTCTTCGATTTTGCTGCTAAACATGTTTATAATCAGCTTTAATTCAGCCAGAAGTTCTTTCTTATCTGGAGTAAACTGGCTTTGACAAACTAGATGAATCACTGTTCCATGACGGTTACAAAATGCTTCAAACCATTCATAGCCAAATCTTACCAGTCGGTCTTTGTGGGCAAGAAATAGCATCCGAATTTTCCCCTGTTCGATCTGTTCCATTAGTAGATTAAAGTTCTCTCTTTGATAATTAAGGCTGCTATTATGATCGATATACCATTCATCAATTGCCATATACATTTTTTGTGCAAATTCGGTGATATGCTGCTTTTGCAGTTCAATGTCATTGTAATCAAGTGCACATGAACTTCTGCAATAGGCGACAGTTTTTGCCGATACCGAAGCATGAACGCCAATATATTCAAGATATTGTTGGTAAGTATAATAACGGCGGTTTGTTGTCGAGCGTTTAGCAGGCAGTTTTCCTTCGCGATCCCATCTTTGCAATGTCAATACTGATTTACCTATCATCTGCGCAAATTGTTTGGGTTTTATGATTTCGTTTGTCATTTTCTTTTTCTCAAATGTATTCAATTTGTATATATTTTACCACTCTTTAATACAATAGTTTGAAAACTTATATTTAGACTATTTTATTTAAAATTTGGCTATGCTAGAATCGCTTTATCAAAAATTTTTTAAGGAAAATAGCATGAAATCAATAGTAGTTTTATTTCATAGTGGTTATGGACATACAGCAAAGCAGGCACAGGCAGTATTTGAAGGTGCTGGTTCTGTAGCTGGAGTAACAGCAAGATTAATTAGTGTTACAGATGTTGAGACGCATTGGGATGATTTAAATGCCGCAGATGCGATAATTTTTGGTGCGCCAACTTATATGGGTAGTGTTTCTGCAGAATTTAAAAAATTCATGGAAGCAAGTTCTAAGCTTTGGTACACACAGGCATGGAAAAATAAGCTTGCTGCTGGATTTACTAATTCGGCTAGTCTTAATGGCGACAAGTTTAATTCAATGATGCAGTTAATAACTTTTGCTGGACAACATGGTATGCTATGGGTACCACTTGATTTGCTGCCAGCAAACTCATCCAAATCTGAGCGCAATGATCTAAATCGTATGGGTGGTTTTCTTGGTGCTTATGCTCAGTCTGATTCTGATTTAGGTGCTGATGTTGTTCCACCAAAAGGAGATCTGGATACTGCCAAGCATCTTGGTAAAAGAGTTGCAGAATTAGCATTAAAATTTAATTAATCTTCTAGCTATGTCAAAATTAATGCCAGTATTATTCATTGGGCATGGCTCACCAATGAACGCTTTGGAAAATAACCAGTTTACCAGTAAATGGAGGGAAGTTGCCAGTAGCTTTGATGCTCCAAAAGCAATTTTGGCAATTTCTGCTCACTGGTATATTAATGAGCTGGCATTAAGTAGCAGTAAGCAAAATCAAACTATTCATGATTTTTATGGATTCCCTGTGTCATTGCACAAGTTTAATTATCCAGCTTTGGGAAATCCTGAACTTGCTAGCCATATCAAAGAAATATTGGCGGTAACAGGTGAGTTGCCCGAAGTATTTCTTAATCATGAATGGGGGCTTGATCATGGTGTCTGGAGTATTCTCTGCCATATGTATCCAGAAGCAAATATTCCGGTTATTCAGTTGAGCATCATGCGTGATAAAACTGCAAGCTGGCATTATGAGCTTGCCCGCAAACTTTGCAAATTACGCGAAGAGGGAGTTTTGATTTTAGCTAGTGGTAATATTGTCCATAATTTAAGATTGCTTGATTGGCATAATGTGAGAAATATTTATCCGTGGGCTAAAAAATTTGATGAATCCATCAGTGATATGCTGATTAAAAAGAATCATGCTGCAATTATAAATTACGAAAAATTAACTGATGTCAGACTTGCTGTGCCTTCGGAAGATCATTTTATACCGCTTTTATATGCGATCGGAGCTGCAAATGAGTCAGATGAGGTTACGCTATTTAATCAAGCGGTAATTTATGGTTCGCTTTCGATGACTTCAGTAATTTTTACATCATAAGAGAGATAGAGATGAAAACAGAGATTATTCGTGCTAATTCTAGAGGTCACCTGAATTTTGGTTGGCTTGATACTTATCATACATTTAGTTTTGGTGAGTATTTTGATCGCAATCGTATGAATTTTGGTGCGCTACGGGTAATAAACGATGATTATATAAAACCAGATAGCATGTTTCCAACCCATCCACATAATAATATGGAAATTATTACAATAGTACATAACGGGACTATTGAGCATCAGGATAGTATGGGGAACTGGGAAAAAATCACTGCTGGCGAAATTCAGGTAATGAGTGCTGGCTCAGGGATTACACATAGTGAACGTAATCCATCGATGACTGAAGATTTGAATCTTTTTCAAATCTGGATATTTCCGAAATACAAAGATATCAAACCGGGTTATGATCAAAAATCATTTACCGAACGCCTGCAACAGAAAAATATTTGGCATACCCTCGTTACTCCCGATGGTAATGATGAGAGTCTTAAAATCAATCAAGATGCATATATTTCATTAGCTGAATTTGATCAGGATGCTGAAGTTGTATATTCAATCAAAAAAGCCGGTAATGGCGTATTTTTAATGTTAATTAATGGCGAAATTCAACTAGATAATAGTAAGTTAGTAACCCGTGATGCGATTGCGATTAGTGAAGTTAGTGAGGTTCCTTTTAAGGCGCTTAAAAATACGCGCTTGATTGCAATTGAGGTTCCCATGGTTTTTGCCCACTAATAAATCGAATCTACTGTTTTGCTGCTTCTTGTATCAACTCCGGGAAAACTACTCCCGGAGTTTTTTTATGGCTAAATTCTATCTACTCTCAGGGGTGATTTACTTTTTTTATTAGCTTCCCTCTGCCACTTTGGCAGCTATTCAAATTAATTTGTTTATGGGATAATCAAATCTGTCAACAAATAATGACATTTACAAGGGAAGTAAAAAATGAATTCAATTTTACGCAAATCAATACTGGTTGCTTTTAGTCCGATTATAGTAGCCTGTTACTCAAATAATTCTGGAAGTAGTGGTGGGGTAGGTACAACTACGGCAAGTAATCTAGCCGTTACTACTAAAAGTGCCGGACAGACAAAAGCAGGTTACTTACCACTAAAAATAGTTAATCATACCAACCTTGGCGGTGTTCCGGTTTATCTCTTCATCAAGGCGACTGCCGGCAATGATCAATGTGTCATGAAGTTTGATCCAAATGGAATCGGAACTTGTGAAGTAACTAATGCGAATACAGTCTTATTTAATTATGAAAAAGTATCATTAAATGATTTGCCCAAAGATAATGCTGGTAATACTTTAGTTTATCTGCCCAAAGTTATTTCTGGGCGAATCTATTTTTCTATTGGACAGCCGCTTGATCTATATTATGATCCAAATAGTCGGTTAGTTATTGACCCCGACGGATTTAATCCACGTGATACCAATTATTACACACTTTATGACAAGGTTGAATTTAGCTATAATGATATTGGTGTATGGGCAAATCCAACCGCAGTAGATTTCTTTTCATTACCGATAAGCATGGAACAGCCATCATCAGTAACGGTACAGAAAGCTGGACTTACCGTTTCAAGAAATACCATTTATAATGATGTAGCTAATGTTTTCGCTACTGAGGATAAAACTCCGACTCATGAATGGAGTAAGCTTGTCTTAAAGTATATTAATTCAACTTCTGGCGCAACAACTGATCTTCGTTTAACTGCCCCGGGTAAGGCTATGGTTACCAATTTGGCTGGAACTGTACCATTTGATAAAGACTATCTTGCCAGTTATATTGATAAGATGCTTAATTTTTATAAAAATGGTAATACCTTAAAAATTGATTGTAGTGAACTTGGTACAGCTAACGATATTTATACTGGAACAGTCAATGGCAGTAATCAGTTTGTTTTTAAAAATGCAGCTAACAACACGGTTATCGTTGATATGCCAAGTGATTCAACGCCATTTTTTGGTGGCGCTGGTGATACTTTTGATGCTGCTAATAATACGCCAAAAGCTATTATAATCCGGCAATTGACTTCCGCCTTTGAAGTTGGGCTATTGCCAGCTCCAAGTGGTACGATTATTAATCGCAGCTTTTTTGATAATAACCGCAGTAAATTTTTTACTTTCAATTCATTACTTAATCTGCCAGGTGGTCCATGGTATGATTTATATTCAAAAGCATTACACAGTTACGGTCATGATCAGCCAGTTTATACCTTTGCTTATGATGATGCATTGGGTCAGGATGGTACTTTGCACGAACCAAATGCAGCTAGTCCCGGAGTGCTAACAGTTACATTACATGATATGTCAGGTACTACAATTCCAAATCCGTATGTTGATAATAAAAAATACAATATTACAGTGCATATCCCCGCAACTTCTACAGTTACTTACAATAATGCTGTACTTCATAATAACCAGATCTTAACCAACGTAAGTATGCCACTTCATCTTAACCTAAATGGTCAGGATGCTAAAATCTATCTTGATCCATTAATTGTCAAGCCAAATAGTCCTATGCTTTCAGGGGTGGTGTTTAATCATACTTCTACTAGTGATTATTCAATTGATTTTCCTGCTCCGTCTGCGGGTGGGATTCATATTGTTCCATTGTCCGATGATGTGGTAATACCTGTTCCTACTCCAGTACCAAGTCCACCCCCGACTCCAACCGTATCGCCAACACCAACACCAACACCAGCTCCTGTTCCGGTTTCTGGTGAATATGGTGTGACTCCACGGATTGGTAATGGTAGTGTTGTTACAACTTTATCTGGTCAACCACTTGGTAGTTACACAACATTCTATACTAATTCACCACTTACTGTATTGGTAAATGGTACAACAACGGTTATTGATTTGTTAAGTAAAAATGTGGTGGGGGTAAATGGCATAGTAGTTTCATCAATATCTCAGCCGGGTAATACTTTATTTATTGATTTCCCTGCGCCAGGAACCGGGGTGACACCTAGTGTACCTACACCAACTCCAACTGTTGCGCCACCAGCTCCAGCTCCAACGCCCTCTCCAACTCCGACCCCTGCAATAGGTTCTTATAGTATATTTCCAAGAATTGGTACCAACAGCATTGTAAAAAAAGCCAATGGGGAGATAGTTACAGATAGAGTATCTTTCTTAGTTTCATCTCCGGTATTTACGGTTTATATAAATGGTGTCGCAACTACTATTGATTTAATTCATAAATCAATTAGCGGAGTAAATGGGATAGTAGTTTCAAATATTACTGGATCAGGAAATAATGTAGAAATTGATTTTCCTGCGCCCGGTACAGGTTTAACACCTAATCAGCCAACGCCAGTACCAACGATAGCACCAACCCCGACTCCAACGCCTTCTGGAAATGTTTATAATGTTATCCCGAGAATTGGCGCGGGAAGTGTAGTGACTACAGGTAATCATATTCCTTTGACGCATTTAACAGCCTATGGTACAGCTTCCCCAATGACGGTATTGATTAACGGGATTCCTGCGGTGATCAATCTTGCTACTAGACAGGTATTTGGAGTTACTGGAGTAGTTGTTTCCGGAGTTACTGGAGTAGTTGTTTCCGGAGTTAGTGGAGTAGTTGTTTCCGGAGTTAGTGGAGAAAATAATCAGGTTTATATTGACTTTCCAGCTCCCGGTGGTGCAGTTGCAATCCCAGCTCAATTGCCATAATCCTAATTATAAAGCGTGCTTATTAAGAAATAAAGCATAAGGTTTCAGGTTTTATTTCTTTTTAAGATAAAGTTATTTTCTAAATACCATATTCTAATCAATAAGATAATATAGATTTGTTCCAAATTAGCCAATTAAATTGCATAAAAAAGGTTAAAAAAGGTTGACATAATGGAATGTGTTATGTGATAATACTGATCTCGCGAATGAAGACGCGGGTTAAAAAAGAGAAACAAAACAGATCTTTAACAAAATAAACAATCAATAAATGTGAGGCATCTAGCTATAGAAAAGGTAGTGCCGTGAAGTGGTTCTTAATTGAATTGTTTCATGGTGTTACAAAAAAATAGCAGATGTCTAACGGGAAACCAAAGACGTCAAGCGAGTGTGTTCGTGTATGAATGCACTATAAAAAGAGTAGACTATAAGTCTAGGATTAAAACAAAAGAGTTTGATCCTGGCTCAGATTGAACGCTGGCGGCGTGCTTTACACATGCAAGTCGAGCGGCAGCATGTCCTTCGGGATGATGGCGAGCGGCGAACGGGTGAGTAATACATCGGAACGTACCTTTTAGTGGGGGATAACGCATCGAAAGATGTGCTAATACCGCATAATCTCTGAGGAGGAAAGGCGGGGACCTTCGGGCCTGTCG
>SSGX01000010.1 GCA_008017155.1 Neisseriales bacterium
ACTGTTTGGCTGTTGCCAAGTTTTGAAAAGTGGCTGAACCGACTACATATTCCAGCTTGTGATCGTTCCATTCCTCGTGGATTACTGCGATACATATACCGCCATCGGATAGAACATGCTGCTGCAGGTTGTTGTTTGGGTTTTTGCTTGTTTGCCATTCCATATGAACTCCTAAATTACTGATTTATTACCCTGAAATAAAACTACCCCCAGATATTGGGGGTAGATTGTGGATAAGTATGTGGGTTATTTTTTTATTGCTTCTGCAATTAGCTGAATAGTCTCTATCTCATCAACAACTTCTTTTGTATTGTCATTAATTATCATAGTGGCTTTTGCGATTTTCTTAAATACTGTTGCTGATAATCCATAAGCATCTTTGATATGTTTTTCAATATCTTTACAGTCTTGTTTTAATTGCTCCATTGAACGTAAATTGGTAGAGTACTCCTCAACAGACTTTTTGACTTTATTTAATACTTCTTTATCATTATAAATTGCAGTTAAAATTTCATTTGTTTTCATTATTAATCCCTGTTATACACGAAGAGGCATGACAACATACATAAGAGTATCCTTGTTTTTATTGCAATATTTACAATAGTTGTTAGGCATAATTACAATACTGTTATGTGCGTGATTTCCTGCATAAATAGTTAAACTATCTTTTATATTAAATTGTCTAGCATATGCCAATAAATGTTTTGAGTTTATATTTAGGCTTAATGTTGAATTAGATTCGACTGAATTGGCAGCTATAAATCCCAGGGCATTTACTTTTATACTTTTACTATCACAGTCTATTGTGATACCAGATAGTTTATCTGTCATTTTGGCGGCTTGATATACAGCTTGTAGGTTAATAGATATTCTATTTTCTGGTAATTCAGGAATGACTCGGCGAATATCTAAATCACTTTTGTGAATTTCAGAAGTTTGATATATAAGATTACCTTCTGATCCAAAATCAAATTCTGCATATGATGACTCAGGATCATTTGACCAATAATATGTAAACTCGTTTACTTTTAATGTTTTAGCAAATTTAACTAAAGCATAAGGTAAAAATATTTTCTTATCTTGATCTGTCATTTGTTCAACCTTACCATATATTGCGGCGCGATAAGCATCAGTAGCCCAGTATGCAGTTATTTGATTTTGTTGGTTTATTGAAACATAGACTCCATTTAGAAATACCCGACTATCATTTTGAGCTGATGAGAAACATACTTGATTAATGCAATCCATATTAATTTTTAATGAATTTGATGCAATGAGATTTTTCTCATTTAGTGGATACGAGCAATATTTTTGGTTAATGTCAAATAATTTATATTCTTTTGATAAGCTCTTAGATATAAGAATGACTTCATGCTCTTTAACCTCTAATAAATCTATATTAAACTTAATCATATCATTAAGTGGTTTAATATAGTTAAATCCAGTTTTATTAATAATCGATCGAGTTGTATATTGGATTGTTGGTTTACAGCTACTGGCTCCAAACAACGCGATTACACCATCACTAATCATAATTTAATCCTTAAAAAGTTAATTCTTGAATGTTTAGATTGTATTTTTCTGCAACCATCTTCATGATGTAGCGTATTCTTGATAATTTATCGCCGCTTATGCTAAAAGTTATAGCTTCGCTATCTGATTCCGATACAGATACATCAACGCACTTTTCGCTAATTTGTGATTTCTCATTCTGTTTCTCAGTAGGTTGAATATTAGGTACTTGCTGGGGTTTTTCGCTTTGCGAAGTTGATGATATTGCCTGCGTGCCTTCTGTACTTTTTGAATAATTATCTGTAGCCTCTGCTGTTTTTTCTTGTGCTTCAGTTTCAAGTTGTTTTTTCCTTTTGTATAATTCAATTACTTGCTCATCACTATATTGTGTGTGCGGTACCTGCGAATATTTAATATCATAACCGTATTCAAGATTTAATTTTTCAAGTAGCAGCTCACGATTGCGTATGTTTGCAGCTTCTAACGCTTTTGCATCGTCACTAGCTTTCTTTAACTGAGTTTGCAGATCAAATTGGGATTGAATGTCATCATTTAGTTTTTTACCTGTATAAGATACCTGCAAATATTCGTCTTTAACAATGATCTTTGCTAAATATTCCTGGGGTAAATTACTTGTAAGTTTCATTTCTTCAATTTGCTCGCTTACTTTTGCACGCTTTTCTTCTCTACGCAACCGCTCGACTTCAGCTCTTTTAGCTGCGTTATCAGCAAAAACTTTATTAAGATGAGCTTCTATTAGCTTCTCATCAGCAATTAATTTTTTCAATGATTCATTAATTGGGCGCGTAAGTTTTAGCCTATATTCGGCAAAGTCTCTAAACCATTTTTTCAATGATTTCTCGATATCATCATCACCCGATGATTTAACGCATTCGTCAATATAGTTAATCGCTGCGGGAACGTCAATCTTAATTTCCGCACCGATTGCTATAACCAACTTAGTTACATCGGACAATACAGTTATCTCAGTTTTACTTTCCGAATTAATCACATTGTTAGTTGAAAAGTCTTCGGTAAGGAAGTTTTCGTGGCAGATATAATCCAAATTGTCAAATGATACCCTGTATTTACCGCTAGAATCTCGCTCACTATTAATGAATCCAGTTACACCATGGCGAGCATCTTTAATCTCTGGGTGGTTAAATTTAACCGGGGTCTTTAATTCAAAAATTCTCATCTCTATAACTCCAATAAAAAGCCCCCAATTAAGGGGGCAAAGGGGATTTTTTATTATGGTTTTGGAATGTCTCTTAATTCAGCTACAGATAAGCCACTTTCCACCGCTTCAGCTGCTTCCTCATGTGTGATTGGCGGCTCTAAATATTCACCAGTGATAGGGCATGATATTCCGGATTTGTTGATTTGCCTATTTTCATCTTCTGGATCAGTTTTTTCTGTAGCAGATATGAAAGAGGTAGGTCGACTTTTATTATCTTGGCTTGGGTCATTCAATTGAGTAACATTTTTACGGGGAGTATCTTGGTAATATTGATCAACACTTTCAATAATTGATTCAACCTCTTCAACCAGTGGTAGCTGTTTTGCCAATCTACGAATTGCTGTTTTTTTAGCCATTTCCTCCCAATGATCTTTCCATATTCCAACTACTTCACCAACAGGATTACCAGTTGCATCAGTTTTATATCTATTGGCAGCTTTATCCCATTCTTGTTTAAAACCTGATTTGCTGCTTCTGGTAATCTTATTAATTTCTGCAATTCTCATTACTACACGATCAACAACTTGACCATCTTTACGAGCAACTGCATATACTGCTAATGGTTTTGCTGTGTCATCAAGCTCTAATGATGGCTTATGTATTAATTTTGGATTATCTCCTTGCTCCCATTCAAAATAATCATTTGAGTAAACTATTTGAGCCTCAAGGAGCATTCCAGTAAATTCGTAAACTTTTTCACGAATTCCTAGAACCATTGGGAAATATTGAACAGTTTTAATTTTTACTTTTTTACCGTTTATATCTTCCTGATTCTGATTAAATAGCACCAAAGCCGAACGTTTACCGTCAATCACCAGTCCATCGTGCGCCGCTTGGAACAGAGACATAAACAGAGATTGTTTACCCTCTTTAGTTTTGAATTCTCCATTGGGTAGAATTAAATCACCCAAAATATCGGGGTTTTTAACCGTCATTAACCTGAAGTTTGACTTGAATTTATCAAAAGCTTTTTGGGTTTTAAATACCTCTCGAAACCCAGCCTGTTCTTTAGATATAGTTGCAATAATCATTTCAGCTTGATTGCTAGACGCTGCTTGTACTTGTGTAGTCATTTTATATACTCCAATCTATTTCTAAATTATTTTGCTTACACTCAAAGATGTATAGAAGTTTGTCTATTTGATCGTCAATTGCTGCTTCCCATGCTGCTTCCCTTGCTGCTGCCCATGCTGCTTCCCTTGCTGCTTCCCTTGCTGCTTCCCATGCTGCTTCCCTTGCTGCTGCCCATGCTGCCCATGCTGCCCATGCTGCTTCCCTTTCTGCTGCCCATGCTGCCCATGCTGCTTCCCTTGCTGCTGCCCATGATGCAAATGCTGCCCATGCTGCTGCCTTTGCTGCTTCCAATTCTTTATCTGTGGCTTGTCCTAACGCATATCTTTCTGCAACGTAAAGAGCATTAATTGAACGCTTATCGGTCAGCAAGTGCTGAACTCTTTTTGTGCACCACACCGCAAATAATCGTAATTCTTGATCGTTAAGAAAGTCATTACGTAACAAAGTCCATTGTATATCATTTTTTAATTTTACTTTGCAGCGATATTCTTTAATGAAGTTCACTATCGTGTCATTATAATCATTTGGCATACCTATATCCACTGGATCATAGCAAGGTTTAGGTGAAAAATTCATTATTTGTTGATATGTTATGTTCATTATTTTTCCTCAATATATTTAGTATATTTCTCAAGTTGCCAAGGGTTTAAATTCAATGACATCTTACGAGAGTTGTTTGCCTTCCACTGATTAGTATTAATCGCTGTTTGTAAGCGGTTAATCGCCGTATGAACGACTTTAAACCCTAAATCATAGTAATACTCATCATCTTTCAAATAAGAATGTCTAGTCAAATGTCTGCCGTAATAATAAATCAATTTATACTTAAATCCTGCCCCAATTAATTTATCATGCAATTTTTTATGATCTTCGTTGATAAAGTTTATTTGTGTACTCATTTTGATACTCCAAAAAATTGATTATAGTTAGATAAAATTTGATTTTCTTGCCATTCTGGGGCGGTTAGAATTGATAACGGCTTATCTCTCGCCCAGTCGTTAGTTTCAAGATTGCGTTTGTATATTTCACATCCGCGCTCAATCTCAAGCATCCCTAACTGGATAACTTGATCGCTGCATTCAAATGCAAATATCTCACCTGTTTTAGTTGAAACAGCCACATAATAAGCTCGAGGTAGATACGATAATTTATCTGCTATCTTAATCCCATTTGCATAGCTTGCAGCTTGAATATGATAGTCATAGTTGAAGCAGTCTTTGATAAATTCATCCCTTGTGACGGCTTTTGTTGATTTTAAATCAATAAAAAATCCAGCCTTTCGGTTTAAGTAATCGGTCTTCATACGCCAATCAATGCCAGCGTATGAGTAAAAAATCATATCCTGCTTGGTACACGTTGCAGTAATCTCGCCGAAGGTTAAGCCGCCAAAAAAGCTATCTTCCATTTTATAGTTATTTAAACTCTCCATCCAAATGTCAATTTGGCGTTTCCAGTTTTCGGTAATATATCCTTCAACTGAAGTTGTTTTTGTGTTCTTAACTTCAAGTTTTGCATATGCTTCTGGGTCAGTCAGAGCAAGATCAAGACAAGTACCCAAATTTTTACTTGGGGTAGGTTTATCTTGTTTTATAAATAAAACATGCTCTAAGTAAAACTGCCGCGGATTTTCCAGCAGCAGTTTAAGTTTTGATTGACTCATTGCAGGGTGACTATGATATTCCGCTTCGGTCATTTTTTAGCTCTCCTCATAATTTCTTTAGCTTCGGCAAGTGTTTTGGCTTTCCCGATGTACTTACTTTTCTTAAACACCTGCCAACCTTTATATACTGAGTTCCAGTTAATGCCAACAATTCCAGATTGTGGAATAGGCTCATCTGGCTGTCTAACGCTTGGGGGTCTAGCGTAGTTTTTACATATTAAATAATTCAGCGCTTCCATTTTCAAGCCTTTCTTTTAATTTATTTCTTAATGATTCTGGAATACGGGTAACATAAAGACCTTCACGCTTTGCTTCTTCATCTTCTTTCTGTTCTGTTTCTCTGTCCCATTGTTCGCGCTGTTCCCACTCGTCTAGTTCACGAAATGGTATTAAGATCATGATTTAAAATCTCCATCCTCATTTAAACAATCATAATTAATCGCTAATGCTGATATCGCAACGATTATCCCTAATATAAGCATTTTCATATCTCCAATAAAAAACCAATTATTTAGCTGGCTTGCTTTGATAGTTGAATTAGCATATTTGCAATGAGTTCCATTTCTGGATTGCGAAAGAATGTGTTACCGTAGGATCTTGGTTGTCTGTAATGATGACGGTTTCTTAAAATATGCTCATCACAGGCTTTTGCCGTTAAAAATGCATTTTGTTCTTTTGGTTCAAAATTGTATTCATAAAATTTACATCCCATATCTTCTAGCCAACCAACTCGCTCATCTGTATCAAGACTCTGCCATTCTTCGGGTAGGTCACCCTCAAAGTAGTTTTCTGCCCAATCGAATAAATCTTCTGTCGTGTCTGCAACTACTGATGATTCAAATACCCAATCACCACCTTCACCACAACCAATATAAGCAGGAACTTTTTCCTGTGTCTGAACAGTAAAATACACAGGCATTGCTTGCGATCTATTATTTTGAGTTGTGTATTCTTTAGCCAGCTTAAGTAAAGCATCAACTATTTTATCTGGTAAAGTAATTGTTTTCATATAGATATCTCCAATAAATTATTTAATGAAGCAGCCGTTACTTGTATATATTTTTAATTTGTTAGATTAATTTAGCTGCTTCATTAACGCCACTCATAGAATGGCTGTTGTTATCTGCTCTTCCGGGATTCCAGAAACTCAATTAACTTGGGGTTATCGGCGTTCCAGACGTACGGTGTTCGGCGGTCATCATCTGGCGGTGGAATAACACCATCTTTACGCAATCGCCAAAATGTCGGCGCGCTTATATTTGCCATTGCCATAATTTGGCTTTGGGTGTATTCTTTCAATTTCTGCTCCTTTGGTTAAATCGGTGATGTGCCCTTAGTGATGTATAATTATGTTTACCACAACAATAATTTATTCAAGAAAGACACATCATGGAATCAACTAATATCTACCCAAAATGTAAAGATAGTAGAAACTATTATTTTCATTAACATATAAACAGACTGACTCAATTTGCTTATATGTCACCTCTCTAAACGAAAGGTAAGCCACGTTACTTAGCAAACGAAGCTCTATTTAAGATCTACCCGGCTGGTTACGGTGAGTGGGTGGCTCCCAGTCTTGCACAGTTTTTTGGCTAACAACTTCATGGGTTCGTTCCCAAGATGAAATTTGGTTAATAACTTTATTTCATACCGGTATTATTACAAAAACGTAATATAAACGTCAAGATAAATAATACAAAATTGTAATATATTTATTCCGCACCGCACAAAGTAACTGATCTAATTAGCTGAGGTGTTGATTTATTTTTATTGGGGAGTGTGAGTTTTGTATCGCTGTGTTACGATTTGTTACGTTGGCATCATAAATTTAGGGATTTACCGCAATGCAAATTGACCTACATATATGCATACATATATAATGTGGGAAGGATATTATAACCAAAAATTAATTTAAACTTTTTATGATAAAAGCAGCATCAAAATGACCACACTTGACATTAAACCCAGTTTGATAACTTGGGCTATTAATAGAGCTGGTTTAGATTTTCAAGATTTTATCAGTAAGTCACCCAATGTTCAAAAATGGATTAACAGGGAAAAAGCTCCAACAATAAAACAATTAGAAAAATTTTCAGAGCAAACGCATATTCCGTTCGGATATTTTTTTCTTGATACTCCACCAGAAATGGAACTAACTTTTCCATTTTTTAGGACGCAATCAGGGGCTGGAACACACACAAGCTTGGAAGTATTTGACACAGTATGTACAATGCAGCGGCGCCAAGAGTGGTTAAAAGAATATATTTTAACTATAGGTGGTGAGCCATTATCGTTTGTAGGTAAATTCAAAGATAATTCTGTAGGTATGGTTGTTGAATCTATGAGGGATGTGCTAAATTTGCCAGAAAATTGGGCAATGGAGTTTAGTACATGGCAAAGTGCGTTAGACACTTTAACAAAAAAAGTTGAAGATAGCGGAATAATTGTGACTTTTAATGGTGTTGTTGGTAATAATACACGTAGACCAATTAAAGTTGATGAATGTCGCGGGTTTGTACTTACTGATGAAATTGTGCCATTTATGTTTATAAATAATGCAGACAGCAAATCCGCTCAGATGTTTACAATTGCGCATGAATTGGCGCACATATGGATAGGGGAAACTGCTGGATTTGATTTCAGACAATTAATCCCTGCGGATGATGCAATTGAATTATTTTGCGATAAGGTAGCGGCAGAATTTTTAGTTCCTGAAGGTTTGTTTAATCACTGTTGGGGGAATCCTGGACTTAAAAATAATTTTAATGCACTGTCTAGGCATTTTAAAGTAAGTGAACTGGTTATAGCAAGAAGAGCATTAGATACAGAAAAAATAAGCAAATCAGAATTTTTTGAATTTTATAATCAATACATAAATAAAGAGCGTGAAACCAAACAATCATCAGGTGGTGGTGATTTCTATTTAACTACAAGAAAAAGGATTAGCTTAAAATTCGCATCTTACATAAATAGTGCAGTTAAAACTGGTGATATATTACATAGAGACGCATACAAATTAACTGGACTGCGTGGGGATACCTTTTATAAATTTATTTCCGATAATTTTGGATGAATTATGATTTATCTACTAGATGCTAACTTTTTTATACAGTCCCATCGAGATAACTACCCATTGGATGTTGTGGTTAGCTTTTGGGGTAAATTCAAAGAAATATCAGAAAAAGGAATAGTACTAAGTATTGATAAAATCTATAATGAACTTAATTCAGACCCCAAAAACCCAGATGCTTTATCCTAATGGTGCACCAATAACCTTCCTAAGGATTTTTTTAAGCCTACGGATGGGGCGATGGCGCAATATCAAAACGTAGTGGGTTGGGCACAGAGCAGATCTGGTCACTATACCTCTGCTGCAATTACTGAATTCTTATCTACTACCGAAGCGGATGCATTTCTAGTGGCATATGCAATGAAATACCGAGAGGTTAAAATTGTCACAAAAGAATCCAGTAACCCAAACATGAAAAATAGAATTAAACTACCGGAACCATGCGATGCATTTGGCATTCAATATTGCAACTTAATCACCATGTTTCGAGAAATTAACGAGAGGTTTTAACCATTCCCTTCCCACCCATTCCTACATGCACCGCACTAGTTTATGTGTTGGGGTGTAATTTAATCCATACTCGTTAGATACACCCCAATGTTCATGACTGTAGTTCCAACCTCTGAAAATAAAAACATTTCATCTGATAGTTGATTGTCTTCTTTGGGTAAATTTAACGGTAAATTCATTGATTTTTGAAGTTGAACAAATGATATACAGGTATCAGTGGTATTCAAGCCATCCCAATTTAATTCGGTAGTTATTCTTATTGCCACTTCTCTAATTTTTAATTGTTTTATACTTGCAATAGCAATAATCCAGTATCTTATTGCAAGAATTTGATAGTCTACTGGTTGAATTTTTTTCAATTCTGCTGTTTTTGATTTCTCAATCATTCTGATACCATCTTCCAAGAAATCTATCAAAACCTGATATTCTCTTTCGGTTATGTTAAGTAAATTTGAATACCAGATATATGGTGGTTCTTTTATAACAGGTATTATTGCTAAATATATCCACATTTTAAGTTTTTTCTTATCTGTGTCGCTAAGTCTTTCATATATCCAGAGGAATTGATTTTTGTGCATGAGTAGTCTAGAATTGAATAATTTATTATTTAACCATGCAAACATTGTATCTATCCTTTTCAACTATTTAATAATTTTAATCAACTGGACGACCTAAACTATAAATAACTCTTCCAATGATTCTAACAGTGGTAGGCATTTCGTTTAGGCTTTTATCAAATTCGCGATGCGCGCTATTGTCTGATTGCCATTTATACCCGTCAGGTGTCATTCTTAAGCGTTTTACCCATAAATGATTTTTGGTGGTAAGAGCGAATACTTTATTATCCATCTTATCTTTTACGGATGTGTCGATTACAACCCTGCCGCCACCGCGTAAGGTCGGCTCCATACTATCGCCAATCACTGTAATTATTGCCAAGTTTTCCTCTCTAACTCTAAAGTCAGATAAGAACTTCTCATCAAATATCTCATAACCTACAACGTTATCCGGGGTAATTACCTCTATACCGTTACCCATTGATGCTTTTGCTTCGTACTGATATATTTTAAATTTATTTTGTGGCAGTGCTACATCATCTTTTGACTCTTCAATTTTATCAAGATAACCAGTTGGTAAATCCAAATTTAATTCAATTGCTCTAGCTTTTTTTTCTGAAATTTTTCTGGTTTTATTTAGATATAAGTACACCTCAGTCGGTTTCTTGTCGTCGGGTAAGTTTAGAGCTTCTCTAGCAAAATTAGTTGCGTTTCCTCCAAATTTATCATCTATGATTTTTTGTAGGTTTTTTACCCTTACTTCTGAAATTAAGTTAATCATAATACAAAAATGAAATAAAGTATATTACAGTAATGTAATAAATGTGTTATAATCACGTTACCAGTATATTTTTAGGTAACGACCATGTTTAAGGGTGTAATGCAAAAATATCAACAATACAAGATAAGAAAACTGCTTGCAAAGATATTGTCTGCATCCCCGGTTATTCAGCAAGGCTGTAATGGCTGCTTACGTAAGAATAAGTAAGCGCAAATCTTTCTTTTGTTGGGTCATTAATGTCTGGAATTTTCTGTGTACGAGTCAAATTTAAAAGAATTGACAATATCGTCTTGTATGGTTTTGCTTAATACCATGTTTTTAATCCTAATAATAAATTAACCTCAACCTCATGAGGTAGCAAAAAGCCGCGAGGCTCTTAGCACAAGTAGCCTAATGTCTTCAACTTGCAGGACGAGAACATTAGGCTGGTCACAACACTCAGATAATCGGAGTATTGATAATTTCATTATACCATAATTTTTTTATTGATGCTCTAAGAATTTAAACAGTCATATTCTCCGATGCGGGTAAGCCGGCCAGCGACCCCGCAAATCTTTTCGGGGGTATGAATTAATCGGAGCAATTATGATCTCAAAAAATCAAGTCAAAAAAGACTTTTCAATTATTCCCAACAAACTTATAAATGATGAATCATTATCTTGTGAAGCTAAGATGATCTACATATACGTAGCATCTAAACCCGAAATATGGATAGTTAATCAAGAAGAGATAATGAAAAAAATCAACATAAAATCTCGCACTTCTATGGCTAAATATGCAAAAGAACTTGAAGATTCTGGCTGGATTTCTCGCTCTAAAAATATGTCAGGAAGTTACGATTATACTCTTCACTCAACAAAACAGGTAGCCTCTAAAGCAGAAAAAGCAACGCCTATTAGTCCAAAAAATGAACCTGATTGTCCAGAAAATGAACGTCCAAATAATGAACATAGGTGTCCAAAATTTGAACACGATTGTCCAAAAAATGAACATGACCCATGTCCAAATTTTAGCACATGCCAAAAAATGGACACTATTAATACTGATATAAGCTTAATAGAAATAGACTATAAAAAGAGTAATACTAATGTTATAGTTAGTAGTTGGTTATCTCTCTACAAAGAACAAAACCTACCACAAAATGACAACCTAATCCAGATGGTCGGATTATTGGCAACTAGTTCAGGTTTTGCAGAAAAAACGGCAAATGAGATTCGTGCAACTCTCGTTAAGATTCGGTTGAACTTAACTCAATTCACAATTGATGAGGTAATACACTCTATTCTGTACACATCTGAACGAGGACTTAACTACTTAGCTACTCCAAGACGTTTAACTAATCAACCAAGTGGTAATCCATTAAAAAATTGCAACTCGCAAGATTTTTCAAGGGCTTACTAATGGCTGAAAATCAATACAAGCGTGGTGATGGTTTCAAAATGATTGAGTCTTACATTGAGTACTTGCGAAATAATCCGATGCAACCCAGTAAATACGAAACGCATTGTCAAAAACATGGTGATTATGTTGAGGCTGATCACACTGGTTTATGTGTTAAATGCGGACGCGAAGAAAGAGAAGCCAGAAAAGATCAGGAGCGTATAGCAAAAAAAATAAATTGGCTTAATGAGGCTGGTATTGGCAAGCGCTATCATGATGCAAGCTTTGATTCGTTGCATCAATCGCAGGTTGAGGTGGCATCAAAATTACAGGCTTACCAGTTTGATAAAAACATCATGTTAATCGGTAAAACTGGTGTAGGTAAAACCTATCTTGCAATGGCATTAATAAACAGCGTCATTGAAAAAATGACATGTAATTTCGTCAAATTTTATAAGTTGCCACACATCCAAATTCGCGAGCCAGACACTTTTAAAAAACTTCTCAATTGTCAGTTTTTGGTAATTGATGAGTTTGGAGTTGCAGGAAGTGATTACAAGGATACAGTTCTTTATGAGATTTTTGATTATCGATATGAAAATTGTTTGCCGACTATGATGATTAGCAACTATTCTGCTGAAGAATTAAAGTCTAGACTTAGCGACGCTTTACAGTCTAGGATTAAGAGCGGATACTTATCTCTGGTCCTGCATGGTGAAGATTATCGTGTAAAGGGCGTAGCATGATCAAATTCACTATCCAGTTAAACCCGGTAACAAAAAAGAACCATTCACAGATCATATTCCGTAATGGTAAACCAAGGTTAATACCATCAAAACAATACTTGCAGTACGAAAAAGATGCTGGCTGGTTTGTTAATGGCAATAAAGCCCCAGCTGGTCGATTGAATATCAAAGCTATCTATCACATGGCAAAGCAAACAAAAGTTGACATAACTAATCTGCACAGTGCATTGCATGACGTTTTAGTTAAGTTTGGGGTTATTCAGGATGATAGCTGGCAATACGTTGGTGGCACAGATGGTAGTAGGGTAATGTTTGACCCGGTTAATCCAAGAACTGAGGTAACAATAACTGTTATGCCTGATGAGGTGCAAAATGATTGATCTGATCAAAGTTAATTATGTGATTACTGTTGCAGCTATCTATCATGTTCAGTTTTGGGGTGGCTTGTGGCTTAATGTTATCAAAGGTTATCAAAATGGCAGCCAAGAGGTCTAAAGCTCTAATAGATCGCATTCTGAAAAGCATCACTATTGATTGCTTAAGTTTGCGTAAAGCCTGCGAAAAAGAAAAGATCACCCATGGGGCATTTTTGTTGTGGTGTAATCAAGACAAAGAGCTGGCTAACCATTACGCGCGCGCGAGGGACATCAGGGCTGATATTCTTGCCGAAGAAATTTTAGAGATTGCAGACGATAAAGAGCATGACACGGTTATTGATGACAACGGCAATGAGAAACCTAACACTGAATGGATTACACGCAGTAAGTTACGAGTTGACGCACGAAAATGGTTAATGGCTAAAATGCAGCCAAAGAAATACGGCGACAAAATTGAGGTCGATAATCAGGGTGAGGTGGGCTTGACGGTCAAAGTAATTAATTTTGCCAAAAAAGATGATGAGGATAAAAATGAGTGACTGGGGAATACTGCTATTTTTGGTAGCTTATATTGCGTTTATCAAGATTGTTTTTAGGGTTAAAAAGAAGTAACTATTATGGCGGTAATAGTGAATTTTTGAGATAAAAATGGAAATTACGATACCAAATAATTGGACACCGCGCGATTATCAGATGCCACTTTGGGGATACTTGGAGAATGGCGGTAGGCGGGCTGTTGTCGTTTGGCATCGTAGAGCTGGCAAAGATTCGCTTTCACTTAATTTTACTGCAACACAAGCTTTACAGCGTGTAGGTGTTTATTGGCACATGGCGCCAACACAAAAACAAGTACGTAAGATTGTTTGGGATAATATTGACGGCAAAGGTCGCCGGATAATTAATCAAGTATTTCCACCAGAAATACGGAAGTCATCAAACTCACAAGAGATGAAAATAGAGCTGCTCAACGGTTCAATATGGCAGTGTGTTGGTTCTGATAACTACGATAGTTTGGTCGGTGCTAATCCGGTTGGCGTAGTGTTTTCTGAGTACTCGATTGCTGATCCGAAAGCTTGGGACTATATTCGTCCGATATTGGCAGAGAACGGTGGCTGGGCTTTGTTCATTTACACTCCTCGTGGTCGCAATCATGGTGCGCGTATCTTTGATATGGCAAAACAAAACTCTGGCTGGTTTGCTCAATTACTCACAGTTGATGATACAAAAGCCATATCTCTTGATGCGATTGATGAAGAACGCAAAGCAGGTATGGATGATGATCAGATTAATCAAGAGTTTTATTGTAGTTTTGATAGCGCTTTGCCCGGGGCGTATTACGGTAAATTACTGGTACTGGCAGATAAAGAAAAACGTATAGGTAAAGTTCCAAATGAGCCAATGGTTCCGGTTATTACTGCTTGGGATTTAGGGATTGGTGATAGCACTGCTATATGGTTTTGTCAGCAAGTTGGCAAAGAGATTAGGATTATTGACTACTACGAAAATAGCGGAGTGGGACTAGATCATTACTGCAAAGCGTTAGCAGAAAAACCATACACTTATTACGAGCATCTATTACCTCATGATGCAAATGTATCTGAACTTGGGACAGGTAAACGCAGAATTGATACACTGCGAGATATGGGGCTTAGCAAGACCCGAGTATTACCACAAATGTCCGTTGATGATGGTATTCATGCGGCTAGGATGATGTTGCCTAAATGCTGGTTTGATGAGGTTAAGTGCGGTCGTGGTTTGGATGCATTACGAAACTATCAGAAAGAATATGATGATAAGTTACAGACATTTAAAGACAGACCATTACACGACTGGTCGTCTCATGCAGCTGATGCATTCAGATATTTAGCCGTGGGAATTAAACCAATACGTGAACGTCGTGCTCCGGCTACATATGACACCAGTCTATCATTGTAATAAACTATTAAAGTAAATTAAATAATAGTTGCAAACTATTAAAATTGATGCTACAATAGCAAATATCTAATCAGACGTTGTGATAACGGCTTTAAAGGATTTCAATATGGGTTTTCTAGCTCCACAGGTTCCAAATATTCCTGCACCCCCTCCAGCTCCTCCACCAGCTCCAGATGTAAATCAGGTCAAGAATGATATTGCACAGCAAGAATCATTGAGCCGCAAGCCAAAGGGTAAACAGGCTAATCTATTGACAGGCGTAAATGGCGACACATCTAGTATGGGTGGCGGTCAAAAGACGCTCTTAGGGTGATACTGATGCAAGAAGATAGAGCCGCAAAGATAATTAGATTACAAAACCAGCTCGAAGGATTGCGCACTAATTTCGAATCGCAATGGAGGGAAGTAAATGATTACGTTGACCCAGCCCCGAATTATTTTCAGGGTAACACACCAACCCCAGGGCAAAAAGTTGGCGACAAGGTATTTGATGACACTGCAACTGAGGCTTGCGACAGATTTGTTGCTGCAATTGATTCTACTCTAACCCCACGTTCTCAACGTTGGCATCGATTATCAATCAATAATCAAAAACTAAAAGATTCACAAATAACGCAACAATATCTTGATGATGTGACTGACATTATGTTTGGAGTTCGTTACGATCCACGGGCTAATTTTGCTAGTCAATGCTCCGAGTTATATCGTTCGCTCGGCAAGTACGGTACGTGCTGTCTGTTTATTGATGATGATCTTGGTGTTGGTATTCGTTATAAATCAATCCCATTGGCACAGATTTATTTTTCTGAAAATGCGGTCGGGCGAATTGATACAGTATATCGTAAGTTTGAATACACTGCAAGGCAGGCAGCTGATGCTTTTGGTGAAGATGAGTTGCCAGACATTATCCGCAAGAAAATTAAAACAGAACCAGAAACTAAGTACTGGTTTATTCATGCTGTTTACCCCAATGATGAGCATAACGGCAAGATTGGGTCATTTAAGTATACTAGTTGCTATGTCTGTATTGAAGGTAAGAAAATAGTTAGCGAGGGTGGCTACCGAACTTTCCCGTATGCTGTAAGTCGCTATAAAACAGAGATCGGCGAGATATACGGCAGAAGTCCGGCAATGTCGGTCTTACCTACTATTAAGATGATCAACCGCATGCGTAAAACAGTCATTCAAAGCGGTGAAAAATACGCGAATCCGCCAATGTTACTACCTGATGATGCAGAGGAATTTGGATTCAGTGGGCAGCCCGGTAGTATTAATTATGGATTGGTTGGTAGTGATGGTAGACCAATGGCTATGCCATTGCAAATGGGTGGAAATCTAAATATCAATCTTGAGTTAATTCAGGATGCACAGCAGACAATTAATAATGCGTTCTTAGTCAATTTATTCCAGATTCTTGTTGAAGCCCCGCAAATGACTGCGACGGAGGTAGAGTATCGTCAGCAAGAAAAAGGGCAAATGCTTGCTCCTACAATGGGCAGACAGCAATCAGAATTATTTAGTGTAATGATCGAACGCGAGCTGGATATTCTTTCAGCTGCAGGTGTATTACCGCCAATGCCGCAAGAGTTGATTGATCTAGGTGGCTTAATTGAAATTGAATACGAAGCACCACTTAACAAGATCATGCGCTCAAGTGAAGCAATATCAATACTTAAAGCTTTGCAGACAGCTGCTGGATTAGCCCAGTTTGACCCTAATATACTTAAGATGTTCAACATGCCAGAGGCGATGCGTATTATTTGTGATATTTGGGGTGTGCCAGCGGATGTACTTAAATCACCGGAAGAGTTGGCGCAAATGGATGCTGCTGCGGCTCAACAGGCTCAAGTTCAACAGCTATTACAAGCTGCTCCAGTAGTGGCACAGTCAGCTAAAGATATGGCAACTGCCCAGCAAATTGCCACTAAAGCAGGACCAGGTCAACAATTGGGGGTGGGGTTATAAAATGAGCGTTACAAAAAGAATTAACGACAAAGCAAAAGAGGCTTATCGCAAGTTCAGAACATCAATCGCGTTTCGTGATTTATTTAAAAAAGATAACGGTGATTTAACTCAGGACGCAGAAATTGTTTTAAAAACATTAAGCAGATTTTGTTATGCTGATAACGTAACCATGGGCACAAATTTCAATGGCGCAGTTGACCCGTTGAAAGTTGCATTTAATGAGGGTAGGAGATCGGTATATCTTTATATCTTAAAAAAAATAAAGGTTACTGATAAAGAATTAAAAGACTATTTTGAGGAGATAGAGTAATGTCAGAACAAGCAACTATAGAAACAACAAATACACCACCAGCGAATCCACCAGCTGCCACAGATCCGGTAGATAGTAATCCAACACCGCCAGCTTGGCATGAGTCAATTACTGATGAGGCACTACGCGGTTATGTTGTGGAAAAAGGTTTTGGTAGCATTGAAGATGTAATCAAAGCCAATCAGTCCTCACTATCGCTACCAAGCGAGGATGCAACTCCAGAGCAATGGGCTGAGTTTTATAGTAAAGCTGGTAGACCTGAAAAAGTCGAGGATTATGGAATTAAAGCTCCAGATGGGGTAGACCCTACTTTCAGTCAAGAGGCAAGTAAGTGGATGCATGATCTTGGACTAAATAAGCAGCAGGCAGTTGGATTAAATGAGAAATGGAATGCTTTTGTTGATGCGCAAAATCAAGCGCAGCAGCAAGCTTATGAAAGAGATCAGCAGAGTGCATTAGAGAAGTTGCAGCACAGTTATGGCAAAGACTTTGACTCAGCCAAAGAACTTGCCAGCCGGGCAATGCGGTTTGTGGCGCCTGACCTGGATGCTGAACATAAATCAGATGTAATGGCAAAAATACAGGCAGCAATTGGAGCAGAAGCATATTTCAATATATTTGCCAAACTTGGACGTGAGTTTTTCGCAGAACATAAATTTGCTGGCAACTCCAACAATAACCCAATGCCGATGACTAGGGAAGAAGCAGACAAAGCTATTCAAGCAAAATGGAATGATAAAGAATGGTATGCCCGCTATAAAAATGGTGATGCCGCTGCTCTTGCGGAATGGAAAGCATTAATTGCTAAGAAACATGGGGGTTAATGATGTTAAATACACAAGAAAAAATTGAACTTTTTAAAATTATCTATCATCCGGGTAAGGAAATCGGAAAGACACTTGACGAGGCTAATTGCGTTATCAAGTGGTTGACTGATGCTGATGGCAAACCGGGTGATGTTAAACCTAAAAGCCATCAACAAAAAAAGTAACTGACTGATTTTCTTAAGGAGTTTTAATCATGTCAAATTTTGATCTGGATTTGTCGGTACGTGAGTATACTGAAAATGTAACTCTTGAACTACAGCAAACCCAAACTAAATTAATGGGCTCTGTAATAGTGCAGCCAGCCTATGGTAAGTTATCAGCGGTTGAGGATCGCTTTGACTCTTTTGAATTAAGCGAGGTTCAAGCTCGTGACGAAGATATTACACCACTAAATCCTGCCAACATTCGGCGCTGGGTTCGCCCTCGTTCGTTTGATGGGGCTGTTAGGGTTGATACTTTTGATCAGCTTAGATTGTTGAATGATCCTAAATCGGCTTATATTGCATCAATGGTGGCAGCAATTAATCGTCGTAAAGACGATTCAATTATTGCTGGTATTTATGCGGATGCAGTAATTGGCGAGGATGGTGGTAGCACTGTTTCATTTGACAGCAATCAACAGCTAAATGTAAACGTTGGTGGTGGTGGCTCTGCAACCGGATTAAATGTTGAAAAAATTCTGAAAGCTAAACAGTTGATGCAGGAAAACGAAACTAATCCTGATGAGGAAACTTTTATGCTGATTAGTCCTCTTCAACATTACAACTTACTTCGCCAGCCTGAGGTTATTAGTGGTGAATACGCTAACACTAAAGTACTGGGTGAAAAAGGTGAGGTTATTGAATTTGCTGGAGTTAAGTTTATTCTAAGTAATCGTATTCCTAAAAATGGCTCTAATTACCGTCGCAATGTGATGTGGAAAAAGTCAGGTTTGTGCTTAGGGGTATGGGATGATATGAAGATGGACGTAACTCAACTCAAAACAAAGCGTGGTCACCCTTGGCAAGTATACGGCATGATCTCACTTGGTGCAACTCGTACCGATGAGAAAAAAGTTGTAGAGCTTCCATGCTCTGAAGCATAACATATACTGAAAGAAAGGAATATCTATCATGGCAGTAGTAAATACAAAGTCAACAAGTGTCACTAATGCTGATGCGACTCCATTAGTTAGAGTTAATGCCATTGTCAACGGCGGACATCTTAAGAATGCAGTCGAAACAGTTGCAGTTGCATCAGGTGATGATGACGGTTCTGTATATCGTGTATTACGATTACATTCAAGTTGCAGAATTAGTCGCATTGAAGTGTTAAATTCAGCTATTACAAATGGGACTGATTACGATATTGGTCTCTATCAAACGGCAGAAAATGGCGGTACTGAAGCCGACAAAGACGTCTTTGCTGATGGTATATCAATGGCAACCGCGAGAACGACTGGTTCATATAATGCAGCATTTGCAACTCTTGGAATTGCGAACATTAAAAAAACACTTTGGGAAGTGTTGGGACTATCGGAAGATCCAAATCGTTATTACGATTTATGTGTTACTGCAAACACGGTTGGCTCGGCAGATGGTACTGTTTCGCTATCGGTAGATTACGCTACCAATAGCTAGGTTTATCTCCACGGGGCGATTGTATCAAACCGTGATTTTAGAAATGGCAAAACATGGCAACTAAAATCTTATCAATTAACGTACCGGACAACTATAGCAAAGTTACTGTAGCTACCGGATCATCAACTACCGCGGCGCTTGAGTTAACTTATGATCTGGCAAAAGTTAACAGCAAAGCTCAGCTACTAAAGATGCTTGAAGAAGTTAAGCAGCGCGTAGTTCGCGATCAATTTCCACCAGTAAATACCTAGGGTGCTTAATCATGGCAAGCGAAACCGACATCCTCAATGGTGCATTAATTCACATTGGCGAACAAACAGTACTTACAGCGGACGATACAACTAACGCTGGACGTAAATTTATCCAGATTTACCCAACTGCTCGCGATGCTTTATTACGTGCTCACAGCTGGAACTTTGCGATCACAAGAGCTTCGCTTGCTGCTTTGGCAGATGCTCCAGATTGGGGATACCAATATCAATATCAATTACCCAGCGATTGTCTTAAGTTGGTGCAAGTTAATGATTATGCGCTTAATATCAACAATGGCTTTTATAATCAAACAACTACAAGTGCGTATAAGCTCGAAGGTAAAAAAATACTAACCAATTTTGAAGCACCGCTAAAAATTAGATATGTACAAAGAGTTACAGATACATCAATGTTTGATGATAGTTTTGTCGAGATGCTATCAATTAAAATAGCAATGAAATTAGTTGAGTTTCTGAAAAATGATAGCGCAATGCTTGATCGATTGGGGCAACTACACAAAGAAGCTAAGCGTGATGCCCTTAAGGCTAACGCAATTGAAAAAGCTCCCACCAGTCAAGTTGATGGCGACTGGATTATGTCAAGGCTATAACCATGTCCAAATTTACCCCAATCAAAACAGCCTTTAATGCTGGAGAGTTAAGCCCTTTAATGCAGGGGCGCACCGACATAGAAAAATATGCGGCAGCTTGCCAAGAAATGACTAACTTTATCCCATTAGTTCAGGGAGCTGCAACACGCCGCCCTGGTACCAGATTCGTTGCCGAAGTTAAAAACTCAGCTAATAGAGTGTGGTTGCGTTCTTTTGTCTTTAATTTCCAGCAATCTTTTATTCTCGAATTTGGCAATCTGTATATCCGCTTTTATAATAACTATGCGCAATTGCAATCCGGCATGAGCGCTTTAGAAGTTGCAACACCGTACACCGCAAGTGATTTAACAACAGACGAGGGCACATTTGGATTGTCGTTAGTTCAATCCGGGGATGTTATCTACATTGCTAATCGTAACCATGCGCCACGTAAACTAAACCGAATAAGTAATACTAACTGGACATTAACGACGCCAGAATTTAAGGGCGGACCGTTCGAAGATAACAACACTGACAAAGCAATAAAAGTTACTGTAGATGGCTTGAATACCTATATCGGCTCTGACTTTGCGCAATACAATGTAACTTTATCTGCAACTGGCGGTAATGTGTTTACTACGGCAATGATTGGCACTCAACTACAGCTTGAAGTTACTAATGACCCGATTATTAAGCCGTGGGCATCGCAATTGGGGACAAGCAACACAACAGATGTCGGTGATGTGGTCCGTAACGATGGCAAATATTATGGCTGCAATGCATCGATTGTTAATAAAAAAACTTGGTACGTTGCACCAACTCACAATGAAGGTGGACGCTGGGACGGCGACGAAGTTAGCTGGTGGTATCTTGCTGATCAGATTGGTGTTGTTAAGGTTACCGGAGTAACCAACGGAACTACGGCAGCCGGGAAAGTCTTGCGGCAGATTGCAAATACTGGCAACACTGAGAACACATTAACATCTGTGATCATCGGTAGTAGTGGTGCAACATTGACTAGCGCGCTAGATATGAATGTAACCGATAATCCATCAACTGGAGTTATTCAATCTGGAGCAACGCTAATCGGCTCTGCTCCAGCGCCTACACCCAGCCCAACGCCAACTCCGTCACCTGCGCCAGAATCAATTACAGTTACCGGCGATGATCTAACCCCGGTATTCAGCACTAGCGTTGATACTGACAGTGCTACTAGTTGGGCATGGAGCAAAGCAGCTTGGCGTAGTGATGTTGGCTATCCAAGTCATGTGGCTTTTTACCGTGAGAGATTAGTATTTGCCCGTGATCAAAAGCTTTGGTTTAGCTGTGCGGGCGACTACGAGAATTTCTCAGCCAAGGAATTTGGCGAGATATTAGACGATAGCGCTATTACGCTGACTGTGCCTTTTGATCAAGTTAGCCAGATTGCTTATCTAGTACCGACTAAGGTTGGTCTAGTTGTTGGTAGTACCGATGGTGAAGCATTAGTTAGCCCAAGCACACAAGGTGAAGTATTCAGCCCAAGCAATGTTAAAGTCGACATTACTACATACTACGGCGGGCAGAAATTACAGCCTGCTCGTGTGGATAATGCAATCTTATTCGTACAACGCACCGGCAGAAAATTACGCGAATCAGTCTATGACTTTAATACTGATAATCTGTTGGCTAATGATGTAACTATTTTGGCAGATCATATAACTGAATCCGGGATTGTTGATATATCTTTTCAACGTGAACCATATAATGTGTTGTGGTGTGCCCGTAAAGACGGGGTATTGCTTGGCTTTACTTATAACCGTGCCCAAAACGTAACTGGCTGGCATAAGCATATATTGGGGGGAAATGGCATTGTCGAATCGTTGCAGGTTATTCCCAGCTATGACGGCGCGCGCGATGATCTTTGGTTGGTAGTTAAACGTACGATTAACGGACAAACAAAGCGCTATATTGAGTTTATGACAGCAGCTTATAGCTCTAGTGACACTCAAGAAAATGCTTATTATGTTGATTGTGGCGTTACTTATTCAGGTAGCGCAACTACTACTATTAACGGTTTAACATGGTTACCAAATGCCACAGTTGCAATCTTAGCAAATGGGGCGGTACATGCAAATAAAACTGTAACTGTTGGCGGTCAAGTTGAGACAGACATTGAAGTTACCAAAGCACAAATTGGCTATCCTTACGTGCCAATGCTTACAACGATGAAGCTTGAAGGTGGCAGCCCTCAGGGAACTGCGCAAGGCAAGAAGAAAAAATTTACAGAACTGCTAATTAGACTATATCAGTCTGCTGGGGCAAAAGTTGGAACTGGCGAGGGTGATTTTCCATACACTGATATTGACTTAAGAAATAGCAATACTCCAATGGGAACACCAACGCAAATCTATACTGGGGATGTTGCGGTTACTCTAGATGCGCCGATTACTACCGATGCTTGCCTGTCTGTCACAACTGATAATCCGTTACCAGTGACAGTTGTTGCTATTAGTCCTGTTGTGGAGGTATACGAAAAATGATAATTATAAAATTTAAGCCAGACCACTTAACTAAAATTCAGCTACAAAAAAACCAAGAACATTTTTACAACTGGTTAAACCCTGAGAGCTATACACACTTATCCGGCTTTACCGTGATTGTAGATAATCGGATTGTGTTTATCGGTGGGATTAATAAAGTACATCAAAGTAGGTATATCGCATGGTCATTACTTAGCTATGATTGCGGCAAGTATTTACCAGCGATATTAAAGAAGGTTAAGCGTTATTTTATTGAAAATTGCATTGGCTATAGAATTGAATGCACTTGTGATTGTAATTTTAGTCAAGCTCACAGAATGGCAGAATTATTGGGGTTTAGTTGTGAGGCAGAGCGTATGCGAAGTTATGAAATTGACGGCAGAGATGCAAAACTATATGCAATGATTGTGGGAGAGTGCAATGGCTGATCCAATTAGTTTAGGTTTATTGGGGGTTGGTACTTTATTTGGTGCAGTATCATCAATAGGAAGCGCACAGGCTCAGGCAGCAAGCTTACAGGCTCAAACGAATGCAGCTAATTACAATGCTGAACTATATCAGCAACAAGCACAAAATACAATGGCGCAATCTGTTGCTAATAGCAACTTACAAGCGAATAGAGCAGAACAATCACTAGCGAGACAACGAGCTGCCACCGCCGAATCTGGAGTTGGTTTTGATGGCACTGCTGGAGATTTAATAGACCAATCAGCTGTTAATGCGGAGCTTGATAGACAGAATACACTTTATAGCGGGATGCTTAATGCAAGTAGCCTTAATTCGCAAGCTGATCAATCAACATATCAAGCTCAAGTTGCACAGTCACAGATTAACCCGACTATTGCTGGTGGGTATATTGGCGCCACAGGTAATATTTTATCTGGCGTTGGTGGGTATATGGGATACAACAGACGCATGACTTCAGCTGGTGGTGGCTATTATAATAGCGCGGCAATCTCTAGCGCATTATCTGGGAGTAAATTTTAATGGTTAAAATAGTACAGTATGATCAGCAGACAACAGCTAACTTAGTCGGTAACATTGCTCCAGCCCCGAATGTATCAATCAGTAATCCGGTTGCTGCCGGGTTAGGTCAAGCTGGACAGGGCATTAATCAGGTGGCTGGCGAATCAATGGCTACTGATGTAGAGATAGCGCGAGTACAGAAAGAGCAACAGAATCAGATTGATACTTTAGATGCCGGTAAAGTTGGCAGCGATGCGCAGGTACAGTGGTTGCAGAAATTTCAGGAAACGCAGCGATCTGCTACAGGCACAGCAAGCGGATTTACATCAGGATTTTTAAAAGATTATGACGAATATACTAATAAGACCTTAGAGAATTATCCGGAAGGTTCGGCTGGACGCAGATATTTACAGCATGAATTTATACAGCAGAGGCAGTTTTTTGCTCTCAAAGGTGCTGAATTTGAAAACACTATGTTTACTAACACAAAGTTAAACAATGTTAAAGATATGACCCAGAATAATGCAGCAATATTAGCGCAAGACCCAAGCCAGTATGCTGCAATGAAAGCTAAAAGCTATGCAATGATTGATGCATCTGGGCTATCTGAAATTGAGCGGCAGAAGTTAAAAGAGCAAGTAGACGGCACGTATAAATATACAACCATGAATTATTACTTGCTTAATAATCCTGAGGCTGGATTGAATATGTTGCGCCCATCTGTTGGGCAATTACCTGAGGGAACACCACAAGCAGAAGTTGCAAGAGTAGCGCGGCAGGGTGGACTAGACCCATTATATGCATTGGCGGTGGGAGGCATGGAATCAGGTTTTGACACCGCAGCAAAAAGTAAAACATCAACCGCAAAGGGCGCTTTTCAATTTACTGATGCCACTCGTAAACGTTACGGGTTATCTGAAAATGCTACACTACAAGAGCAAACAGATGCATTTAACAAACTAACAACTGATAATCTTAATCAATTACGTGGCGGACTTGGCAGAGAGCCTAGCAATCAGGAGTTATACTTGGCTCACCACTTCGGTGGCGGCGGGGCAAATCAATTGCTGAAGGCTGATAAATCCGCACCGGTTAGCCAGGTGGTAGATCAGAAAGTTATTGACGCCAACCCTTACATGAAAGGCAAAACCGTTGGCGAAGTTATCGCGATTAACAATAGCAAATACAATCAGGAAGCAAAAAAATATGTTGATTCTGAAAAGCTAGCGGTTAATGCCCACCCGGTAATTGCTGATCTATCCCCAGAGGAACGTGTGCAATATGCTAATAGGTTGCAGAACGAAGTGAACACTAGGCAGCAAGCACAAGCGGTTAATTTAACTCAGACAATGAATGATCAGATAGCTATGGCAAGCACCGGCAATATGTCTTTTACCCCATTGTCAGAGCAGCAATTTAGTGCAATGTACCCGAAAGAACCGGACAAAGCACATCAAGCCTATACTCAATATACTGGCGCTATTCAGCTTGGTAGAGATATATCTATGATTAATAATATGACGCCAGCACAAGAGATGTCATTAGTTCAGTCATATGCGCCAAAACAGGAGCAGGGTTTTGCTGGAGATTTAAAGCGGCAACAGGAATTATTAAAGGCAATCAGAGCCAAGCACGATGCAATTCAGAAAGACCCGGCAGGCTGGGCTATGCAAAATAGCGCTACTGTCACTGCTGCATACAACAAGATTGGTACAATAGCAGACCCAGTATTGAAGCAGCAAGCGCAGGCTGATTATTATAGCAAGCTTATTGCGGTACAAAAAGAGCAGGGCGTAGCCTATCCATCACTTATGAGCAGAGCTCAAGAAGATAGTATTATTACCGAGCTACAGAATCAAAAAGGTGAGAACAAAGCAGAATTACTATCTAACCTAAAAAATCAATATGGTAAAGATTTTCAGTTAGTTGCAAGGCAATTGCAGTTAAATAAAAACTTACCAAAAGGATTGACTAGCATTATGACTGCGCCTACTCCATATGCTGCCAAGATGGCTGCCACTGTTGCGGATGTTGATATTAAAACCTTGGCAGATGCATTGCCAGATAAAAATTCAAAAGATATTGACGACGAGGTTAGTAAACAGCTAGAGCCTTTTTATGCAAGTATGCCAATTGGACAGATCAATAGTACAGCAATCGGCGACATTAAAGACACAATAACCAAGCTTGCTTATAACAATGTGCGCGGTGGTATGAGCAAGAAAGATGCAGTTAAGGCTGCATCCGACATGTTTACCGGGAGTGATAAGTATAATTATATCTCTAACAAGTCAACAAGTTTCAATATTAGAGTACCGAAGAGTTACGATTCTGAAGTTATTGACAATGGCTTACGTGACTACATTGATGCTATTACAGATAATGATTTGGATACTCGTAACCTTAAGTTATTAAACCCGTGGAACTTGGCGCCAGATGCGCGCGGATATGTTGATCAAGTTAAGAGCAATTCATACTGGATGACTAATGCAGATGAATCGGGGGTTGGTATGTGGTTTACCGGCTCAGACAATAAACCTTATCCAGTACTGAATAAGCAGGGTCAGCAAATTAAGAAAACATTCCAAGAGCTAACAATTGCAAATCCTGCATCACAGGCGGCAAAACTTAAACAGCAGGCTGAGGCAGCACAATATAAAGCCAACTTAATGACGGGAGTAATGCGCTAATGGAAGCATTAAATATGCCAATCTCTTTATATTCTGATGATTTACCAGAGACTATCGGCGCACCTGAAGAAGTGGTCAATGAGCCAAGTCTAGGGCAAACGTTAGAAAATACCGCATATAGCGCACTTGCCGAAGGTTCTACCGCGACAGTTGGAACATGGATTGATACGACTCTGGGGCTACCTACATTTGAGACAGGCGGCGGAATTGCTGGAGCTGTATATGATATTTACAAAGCTAATCAAAGACCAAAGCTAAGCCAAGACAAAGTTGATCAATTGTGGGCTGGTGCGGGTATCCCCGATAAAGCTCCTGATGCAACCAAGTACAATGATGTAGCAATGTATTATTTGCTTGATAAGGCAAAACGCAGACAGGCAATGCGGACCATAGACGAGGCAACTGATACAGATGTTATTGGTACGCCATTACGTGGGGCGGTTATGCTTGGTGCTTCAATGCTTGACCCAATCAATCTAGCAACAGGCGTATTTCCAGCTGCTGGAGCAGCTAGGGTATTGGGATTAGCTAAAACTGCTGCAAGTATTGAGGGATTACAATTAGCTGGACAGGCTGCCCCTACATTACTTGGTAGAGTTGCTGCCCGTGCTGCGTTCGGTGCTGTTGAGGGTGCAGTAGGGAATATACCGCTAGAAGCTATCACAGCACCAATGCGCAGCGAAATGGGCGAAGATTATACTGCTATGCAGTCATTATCTAATCTGGCACTTGGTAGTGCAATTGGTGGTGGATTACATGTTGTGCTGGGGGGTTTGCAACCAAGGATTAATTTAGACACAACACAGCCAAAAACAGCGGCAGAGATAGCTGATGCGGTACAGCCAAATACTAGGCAAGCTGCATTCGAAGTTGGTACAACACAGATAGAAAATGACATATCTCCAACTGTATCAAGCTTACTAGATGCTGATCAGAATATAGGTAAAGCAACTGCTGATGACATAAAAGCAGAATTAAAAACTAGTCAAGACTTACAAAATAGCTACGTCACTCGTGATGTACCACCGCTTGAACCACTGAAAGAACCCATTAAGTTTGATGATCAAATAGATTTTGACTATGCCGGAGAAACCGACAAGCTGAAAGCAAAAGCTGACGAGATACAGCAATTGTCTGATATGGGGCTATACAGCAAAAAACAGAAGCCTGATTTAACTCCAGATCAAGCCGCGGATAATTTCCGGAAGCAGGTGGATGAGTGGGATTCTGGTAGCATGATTTCAGATCACCATTTAACTATTGGTAAAACACCCCATGTACTGCAAATGCTAGGGGCAGAAGATAAGCCACTTATAATAACTCAAGATGTTATGCACAAGGTTATTCGCAATCCCGAAAAGCATAATTTAACTCCAGATATTATTAAGCAACTTCCAGAACAGCTTAATAATCCTGTGATGATTTTCAAATCTAAAACACACTCCAATAGCTTTGTTGTATTAACAGAACTTATTGATAAAGATGGAAAATCTATTATCAGCGCAATTCATTTAAATAAACAACAAAAACGGTTAGAAGTTAATAGGATTGCTAGTGTATATGGTAGAGAAAAAGAAATTGAGTTTGTAAAAAATAATTTTAAATTTGCTTCTACTGTGTATATGAACAAAGAAAAAAGCCACTTATGGGCTACGAACAGAGGGCTACAATTGCCCAAGTTGGTTCAGTCCAATAATGGCTCTGGAGTTATTTTACTAGATAATGGATCACTTGTCAAGTATTCACAAACAAAACAATCAACTGTACACACTAGTAAAATTATGGACGAAGTTGTCAGTCAGTTTGGTGATGATGGGGTGAAGTTGCTTGAATCAGGCAAGATTAAGATTGTAGAAACAGCAGCAGACCTACCCGGCAAGCACCCTGACAATGTGCAGGGTATGTTCAAAGATGGTGAAATATATCTTGTAGCTAAAAATCTTGACCCGGAAAAAGTTAAGGGAGTTGTATTGCATGAGGTGGGTGTCCATGCCAACATGCGCAATATGCTGGGTGAAAAAGGCTTTAATCAATTAATCAAGCACATGGATGATTTCTTAGAAATGGATAGCAACATGGGGCGCATAGTTGATGCAGCAGTACCAGCTGATACTCCAGCGCAATTTATAGCCGAGGAACGGTTAGCATACTTGGTTGAAAATATGCCTGAGCATGGGATAGTAAAATCGCTGATTGCTAAAGTAAAGGCATGGCTATATAAAACATTTCCAAGCCTACAAAGTACACTGCGGCTTAATGACGCCGATATTAATGCATTGGCATTATCAAGTTTACGTAATTATGCCACTACTAATACACCTGAGCGAGTTGGAAACATGGCGTTATTTTCACAGGCTCAAGATGAGGTGCTTGACACAGTACAAAAAGAAATTGATAGCATAGATGAAATCATAGCTAAAACCGCCGAATATAAATCTACTCTTGATAGTAATCCGGATATATTTAATTCAATTGATAGTAAAAAAGATTTTATCGCAGCTGCTAAGTCACTTGGTTTAAGTGGTGATCTGACTGATGCTATCTATGGTGACATGTGGAGTGCATATAACCGCGCAATTGAAACTATGCAGCCAAATCCACAGCAGTATGCCATTGATTTTGCCATGAAGAAACTAAATTATGGATTGCAGGCACATCGAGTATCATTGCTACATGATCGGGCAGTAAAGCAAAAATTAACTAGTTATCTCGTTAAGAACTTTGCTAGTGACCCTAAGGCAGGAATTAGATCACTACTAATTGGCACTACATTGCAGCGTGAAAACTCCAGATCATTTACCGCTGGGGATTCAGTGCGTAATGCGAAGCGCATATTTACTGGACAATTAGATACTGAGCTAAGTAAGGCAGGTATTAGAGATATGTTTTATTCTGGTGCGCTTAATGATGAAATGCAGCGAGTTATGTGGGCAATAGACGATGGCGCAGAACTGAAAGGATTTACGCCAGAAGCAGTACAAGCCGCAAAAATAGTAATGTCTGTGTACGATAATATCACTAATACCATGCGTCAAAATGGCATGATGGTTAACAAGATCAAACACTACTTGAGCAATCAGGCTACCATCCATAATCAAACTAGAATCCGTGCCGCTGGTTATGAAAACTGGAAAAAAGACATATTGCAATCATTAGATATAGCTAAAACTGCCGAAGCAATGAATATCAAACCGAGCATGATTGACAATGAGTTATTGGAAGGGATATATGAAGGACTATCAACCGGGGAACATATTAGCAGTGGCAATGGTTCGCTACCTGAATTTGGCAATCCATTGCGAGCTGTAAGACAGAAGCAACGTAAGCTTATTTTTAAAGATGCGGACAGCGCAATTAACTACCGCAACAAATATGGTAGCCGGGATTTTCAATCTGCTGTTATCCAGACTATTGAAGGTAACGCCCGCAAGGTTGGAATATTGACCACTTTGGGTGTTAATTATGAGCGCAACATAAAAGAGATTGCTAGTGAATTTCTTAAAACTTCGTTCACTCCGGAACAGCGTAGCAAGCTACGCAAATTTACTGACAACAACATGATGCAAATGCTGAAAGTGGTTGATGGGAGGGCTGATATTCCGTTTAGTGAAGCGTGGGCTAGGTTTACTAGTAATGTTCTTGCTCTATCGTCAATGGCACGGCTTGGTGGTGCTCCATTGTCAGCGGTTACTGACTTAACCAATGCGGCATCATACCTAAATCGGCAAGGCATGGGTGGTACTATATTTAACACTATTGATTTATTTCAAAAAGAATTTAGTGCATTCAGCCCGGAGAAAAAACAGATCATCGGGTCAATTGGGATATTCTCAGATGCTATGCTACAGAATGCTTATCGTGATGGTTACTTAGAGCCAGGAACCAATCAGACAATAAGTAAATGGGTGAATAGATTTTTCAAAATGACAGGACTTGACGCGTGGACAAATAGCGCTAGACTTAGTGCCGCTGATAGCTTAATGAATTATGTTAGTGGATTCACTAAGCATGAATTTGATAGTTTGCCGGATAGCTTTCAAAAGTCGTTACAGATGTTTGGTATTGAAGCAGACGACTGGAATATACTAAGACAAACCAAGCAGCTGCAAGCTGATGGTAATACTTATTTAGTGCCGCAAGAGTTAGATAATATCAGAGATGTTATTAAATCTCACCTTGCAAGCAAAGGTGCTGCTAGTAATGTTTTGGAAGCTGCAACTGATAAATATATTGATAAACTAAAAACTAGCTTAACTAATTACTATCATGATGCGCTATCTCATATGATCATCGAACCTGATGCGGCAACCAAGTACTATCAAACTTGGGGTGGTCTTAATCCGGGTAGTGCTGGCGGTGTGATTGCTAGATTCGTTATGCAGTTCAGGTCATTCAGTATTGGTAATATGCGCAAGATATTACTTGGCATGGCTAATCAGGATGCTACGCTTGGAACAAAGGCAATGAACATCGGCAAGTATATTGCAGCCACTACAATTATGGGGTATGTTGCTAGTGCAATGAAAGACATTAGCAAAGGTAGAAAACCGCGCCCGTTCTTGGATGATGAGGGACGCCCGAATACCGCAACCATGACAGCAGCATTATTGCAGGGTGGTGGGCTTGGTATTTTTGGCGATTTCTTATTTGGTGAATATAATCGTTTTGGCGGTAGTATGGCAAATACTTTAGCGGGTCCGGTACTTGGCGGAACGCTTACCGATGCAGCAGCATTATATAGTTCAATTAAAGAAGGTAAGGATGTGCGCGGTAATGCCTTGAGGGTGGCGCTTGACAATACTCCGTTCATTAATGCATTTTATTCTCGAATACTGGTTAACTACTTGTTTGCATATGGATTACAGGAATACCTTAACCCCGGATATTTGCGCAGAATGGAGCGCCGAATAGAGAAAGAGAACGGACAAGGATTTTGGCTACCACCAACTAGTGCAGTACAATATTAATAGCTAATATAAATTAAAATACATATTGCAATAGTTTGTAACTATGTGATAATATTACTGAATACTTAAAGTGTCGCGATGACATTTAGAGAGACTACAAAATGATTTCTACCGAAACTAATAGCTTATCATACACTGGCAACGGTGTTACTACCACATTTGCTTATACTTTCCCAATTCAATCTAACACATGGCTAAAAGTCTATGTCGATGGTGTGCTAAAAACCCTCACTACTCATTACTCAGTTACTGGCGTTAATAACTCAAGCGGTGGCAATGTTGTATTTACATCTGCACCAAGCAGCGGAGCAAAGATTGTTATTGCCCGCATTGGAGTTGATTTAAAACAATTACTTAATTACATCCAAGGCGATCAATTCCCTGCAAAATCCCACGAGATGGGGCTAGATAAGTTAACTGCTATTGTGCAACAGTTAGCTTATTATGTCTCAAGATCGGTAAAACTACCAGATTATGAATCCGGGAACTTGACGCTAGGGGATTTATCTAGCCGACGTAAAAAATTCATGTGGTTTGATGCGGATGGAAATATTCAATATGTCGGTGACCAACCAAATACAGTACTCGGCTTTGATGAATCCGGCAATCCAAGTTACGAAACATTGCCGAGCGGCTCGCCCGGTGATACTTTTATTCAGGCTGGCAGCGGAGCAGTGGAGCGAATATTTCAAAACAAAGCCCGAGATATTGTTTCTGTTAAAGACTTTGGCGCTGTTGGTGATGGCGTCACTGATGATGGTGCTGCATTTAGAGCTGCGGTTGAAGCGGTTGAAGCAGGTGGAGGTGGCGAGGTTTATGTACCAAAAGGAATTTATAGGGTTAAGCCGGCAGATGGGGATACAACGAATATTGCAGTTAAGGTTCCAGGTGGTGTCCATATTCTGGGGGCTGGGGCAATATCAACAAAAATTTGTCCAGCTGCTGACAATACAATTATTTTTAAAATGACCGGCTTAAACGGTGGTATTTATAATTTGCAAATAGATAACCCGTCCAATACCTATAGTAATGTTTCAGGAATTAGATTAGCCCCTGTGGATGAAGCGTCTACATCTGTTCGTAGTGATGTCGAATTTAATAATATTACGAATATCTCAATCCGCGGAGTAGCTGAAGCCATTGTTTTAAAGTGTGGCCCAACAGTAGATGGTTCAGACTCATATTGCTACTACAACACATTCACGAATATAGACATTAGAAATTGCACAATGGGAATCTGGCTAAAAGAACCACCCACTCAGCCAGGTTCGGGTAATAATAGAAATACATTCATATCAGTACGCGTTGGTGAGACAGGGTCTAACACTGGTTTACAGATTGATGCTGGTGATACTAATTCGTTTATTGGCTGTGCTTTTGAGGGTATTTTATCAGGAACTTCACCAAACACAACCCCAACTGCAATTAAAATTGCTTACAACACGGTATCATATGGCTGTGTACGAAATAAGTTCTTTGGGCTTACAGTCGAAGCATGTACTAGATCTATTGACAACGATAATGATCTTACAGAGATTTATGGTTATTATGACGCCACTAATACTTATTACTCACCAAATGATAGGGCATTGGCAGTTGATATTACAGCCGATAAGTTAAATATGATAAATGCACCGATTAGATCTTATACTTTAAGAGCTGAAACCGTTTGCACTGGTCGCGATCCCGATGTAGCCAGAGCGTTGGGGGATTTCTATACTCCTGCTGGCAATGCTTTGGTTATGTCAAAGTCTGATAGCGCGGGATCTGCTGAAATGCGCGTCGATACGCCGGGTGCGTATGGGTATTATACTTTTTATAGTGCAGGCACTAAGCAGTGGTCAATGGGCACACAAGCGAGTGGCACGACAAATATTACATTTTTCGATTCAAGCGATAGTGCGATGTTTCAAATTGCCCCTGGTGCATCGGTTAAATCTATGGCGGATAATACTTATTCGCTCGGCACGGCTCCGCTTAGGTGGTCTGTAGTATATGCAGGGACAGGAACAATTAACACATCTGATGAAAGACAGAAAGAGCAGATTGCTGAAATTGATGAAAGAGTATTAAAGGCTTGGGGTAAAGTAAATTATCGACAATTTAAGTTTAAAGATTCAGTCATTAAGAAAAATAATAAGGCAAGGCTTCACTTTGGTGTTATCGCTCAGCAAGTGAAGGCGGCTTTTGAGTCAGAGGGTTTAGACCCTTTTGAGTATGGCATACTTTGTTATGATGAATGGGAAGAGCAGCCAGAGATTTTATCAGAAGATAGAAAAGTGGTAATTCCATATTTACCAGCTGGGGATAGATATGGTGTTAGATATGAAGAAGCTATGGTTCTAGAGTGTGCATACTTAAGAGGTCTTAATAAAATTAAGCATGAAGATAATTAAGACAAATTTATTTAGCAAAATAATATCTGGGAATAATGCGATCACTATCGGTACGATAATTTTTATCAAGCCTGAATTAGTAGATAGGCAAGATATTATTGAGCATGAAAAAGTCCATGTTGCGCAGTTTAAGCGCCAGCCCTTTACTTTCTGGCTACGATATATATTTAGCGATAAGTGGCGATTGCGTTATGAGTGTGAAGCTTTCGCAACTCAAATCCGGTATCTAATTAGTCATGATTATAATGCTGATTTAACTTCATTAATAGACAGATTTGCTAACGATATAGCTACTTATTACCGATTGCCATACTCATTGGCTGAGATCAGGGCGGAGCTTGTAAAGGCATACAGGAGATTGTCGAATGGATAAAATGCCGAACTTGAATAACTCTCCAGCTTTTGAAATTATGCTGTTTTTACTTAGTTGGTCGATGTTCCGGGACACTTTACCCGGCATGTTGATACTTGCATCACTTTGCGCAATGAATGCCTGGCTAATTAACAACCCAAAATATTATCTAAAGTGGTTTGTTATTTATGCGTTCATGTCGTATTTTACTTACTTTGCACACATTCTAACTTGGGCATGGGAACAAAAAGTAAGTATTGATTTACCGTTTTATGAAGTAACGCTTGGAATTATTATTGCCGGGGAGGTACTAATATTTGTTGAGTTGCTTGAAAAATTACGCGGCAAGCGGATTTTTATATTATCAAATGTAAAAGATTTTGTTAAAAAGAAAGCGGTTAAATTGCTTGATGACAGATTAAATCATGTGATTGTGAAAGGTGGTAAATAATGATAAGTGTAGTTGATATTACAAGTTATTTATGTGAGTGCAACATGAACAATCCGTTGGAACAGGCACACTTTTTGGCTCAGGCAGATCATGAATCAGCTGGATTTACCCAGTTACTAGAGGGTAGCAAGTACCGATTTGCCCGTGCCTTAGAAATATGGCCAAGCAGAAAAACCCAGATATTAGCAAAACAAACAGAACTCAAAGCGCACAACATGGACTTTTGCCCGCAGCCATGGCTATTCAATACAGTTTACGGTAGCCGCATGGGTAATGATGCAAATGGTACTGCAGACAATGATGGTTTTGATACGCGGGGACATGGCATATTCCAGCTGACCGGTATGGATAATCGCGTTAGATTCCTTAATTGGCTAAATCAAAAAGGCAGGTGGCTGGCATTGACTATGGCAGGGTTAAATAGCTTTTTGTTGACAGAGGAGGGGGCTATCTTGTCTGCTATCTGGTTCTGGCAGGATAAGGGTTGTTCAGCATTAGCATTAAGTGATGACCTGACTGCAGTTACTCGTAAAATTAATGGCGGTCTAAACGGATTGACAGATCGGCGGCAGAAGTTAATCAAATATAAGAAAATGTTGGGGGTATGATGAATGTTAGACAAACTAAAAACATGGGCAATAATCGGGCTACTAATCGGCGGAAGCCTATCAACTTTCGTCGCTTACACCAAGGGCAGAGCAGCCGGGGAAAATGAGACACGTCAATACTACGAGCTAGCAGAACAAGCAAATACAGCTTATTTTCAAGCAAAAATATTTCAACTTAACGAATCAGCTGAACTTGCAAAGTCTAATAATCAGTTGAGATTTCAGGGGTTACAGAATGAATTTATTCAGAAAAGCAATGATCTTAAGTTGTGTCAGTACAATGCTGATCAGCTGCGCCACATCAAAACCGCAGCCAACTTGCAAGCTTCCACTACTGCCAAATTGGGTGCTGCAGCCAGAGCCGGAATCACTACCGATAGTGAGAGTAGAGAGCTATTCACTTGTCAAGACGCCGGAGTCACAATGATTGTTTGGGCAGAGCAGTATTTTAGCTGTAAGACTAAATTAGATTATTTGCAAGGGATGTGGAGCCAGTAGCCACGGCTGGTGAGGCAAAAGCGTGGCGGCGGTATTTACTACCGCCTAATTAAATAAAAAACCTAGCGTCATAGGGCGGGAACCCTAGCTAGGTTAATATAATGATTACAAGGGAAATTATAAATGAAATTTGACTTAAATGTCAATAAGGAATTTAGAAAAATGTGCGAAATGTTGGAAAAATGTAGCAAAGTAAGATCTTTGCTTTGGGGTACAATGACTTGCGGTACAGTCATTATGATAGTAAAATATTTACCACCATTAATATCTGTATTGAAAGGATAAGGGTGCGGTAGCACCCTATGATTAATGCTTAGTATGCATATTTTCCAACGCACTGGTAAACTCATCAATGTTAGCCCAGTGCTCACCATCATCAGTCTTTAGTACCCGGACGGTATGCCCGTAGTAGTCATGTGTAAATATCTTCAATTTATTCTCCTTATGCAGCCGTAGGGCTAAAATCTTTAATTAACTTATCAATAAAATATACCTGAGCCTTGCCAGTTAAACGTGGGGTAAAGCTAAAAATCTCCTCACCGTGATTAGTGGTAATAAGTCTTTGCGTGTATGTAAACAAGCCAAGCTCCATACTTTTCTGGGTAGGGCGGTTCTTTTGTTTTTCCTCTTTACACAAATAACCATGCTCACGTAGCCATTCAAATAATCGGTTCTGTCCAATCTTAATACCGTGCTCATTTTGTAGCATAATGGCATAATCACCAACTTTGATAGTAGCATCTGCCATAGTCATCATTTTACCCAGTTTGGTAAAAGCCTTATCATGTGCAATTTGCTCATCCTTTGATTTTAGTTCAAGCTGTAGTTTTTCGGTTTGCTCGGCTAACTTGGCTGCTTCAAGTAGGGCAGCAGAGTATGATTGTGGGATAGTTAGCTGTGGGTTATTTGCCTTGCGCTCACACTCGATGAAATACTTACGAGCTTGTTTGCCTTTTTCGGTTTTTGATAACATTGATACTTCTTTTGCCATGTCGATAGTAAACCAATAATCTTTCATAACCTGCTGACTTATACGGTTGACGCCAACGTCAACCGCTATAAAATCAACACCTTCAACAAAGCCATAGTCATTATCTTCTGTAATATATGGCTTTACCCAATGAGTAAACTCTCGTTTACTTTCCAAAAACTTCCATAATTCGCGAGCTGATACCGCATTAACTTGTTGGTCGCCAATTTTCTGCTGGTTAATATTAATAAGTTGGTTAGTAGTCATGATTTGATTCTCCTTATCATCATGTCTGGTTATGGGTAAAACTTGTGAAATTAATTCAAGTAATTTAGGTTGGTATTTATCTGCACGTGTATTACGTGCTTTACTACAAAGAATATGAAACTGTTCTACGGTAATGCAGTCCAGCACTCCATATATGCCATGCAATGCTTTCACTTTGAATTTTGTAAAATTTTGTTCTCCACCGATATATTCAGTACACCATTCGTGACTAATACCAAGCAGATAAGCTATTTTTGCATCAATGACCTTGTAATTGGTTTCAATAACAAAATCAAGACAATGCAAATGACCTCGATAGCCTTCTGGCATTTTGATTAGTACAAAGTTACCTTGTGATTGGGGTATGAGTTTAGGTTGTATAACCTGTAATTGATTAGACATGATGATTTCCTTATACATTGTTTCAAATTTCCCTAGTTTCAAATAGGGGTAGTTCGGGGATTGAAACACCGGTATAAGACGGCTGAGCTTATTTACCTTACGGCTATTTTATTCGCTCGCCCCCGAACATTGTTTGTGTAACCTATTGATATACACGAATCACGCTTGCGTGACCTTATACAATATTTGGTATAGATATAAAAAAAGCCATGTTTTACGGCATAGGCTGTACCGCTTATACGAGGATGTTTCAAGTCCTTAGCGCTATCTTATCATCATGTAATCTGAAATGTCAACAGGCAATAAAAAACCGCCAGTATTTAAACTGACGGCTTTATGCTATAATCTCCTCCTGCTCTTCGCGCTAACCTCTTAATGGTTGGACGCCTGAGTGGTTAGTGCCTTCCGGGCAGGGAAAGGAGGGTACTATGAAAAAACTGGTTAATACTATGATTGTTGTAATATCTGCCATTACTGCAATCGCTAACCTAGTAAACCAGCTTATTCAATTGTTAAGATTGATTAAGTAGTTTTTTCGCCACCCTTCGGGGTGGTTTTTTTCTCACCGTTATTCTATCGCAACATAGCTCGTCATGTCAATAAAAAAGCCTAGCTAATTGCTAGGCTAGATTAAATAAATTCATTTGAACTTTTTCTAATCTTTCGTTCGCACGTTTTACGTATCCAGCATCCAATTCACAACCGCACCACTCAAGACTCAGACTGGTTGCCGCTATAGCAGTGGTACCAGAACCCATGAACGGATCAAATACTTTCATTCCAGATTTGGCATAATCCTGCAGTATTGCAGAAAATAACCTAACTGGTTTTTGCGTTGGATGTATCCTGGCTTCTTTATTTCTCATGTCTGCCTGCAGCATCCCATTCCATCGATATTTATATTTTCTAACTGCAGTCTTGAAACTTGTCCAAGCTAATTCACAATCTGCAAAAGTTGAATCAGCATTGTCTTTGTCCCAGACTAACCAGCAGCTAGAATTACGGGGCATTGATTCTATAAAGTGATTTGCGCCAAAAATGATTTGATGTTTACTAATGCGAAAAATTTCATTAAAGTACTGTTTGGGTGGTTTCCATCCATCCCAGCTATTATCTGCATAACTATAATCACCAGGAGCGCATATGCGACCAGTCCCGTGAGATCCACCATTTCGCAAAACTTTAATGCCATATGGCGGGTCCGTTAAGATCAGATCAAAATATTTATCCGGTACCTGCAGCATAAATTCCAGACAATCGCCTTGATGTATTTTATTCATTTGCACGGTTTACTCCAAACAATAAAAAAACCACCCGAAGGTGGCTGTTAATAACAAGGTTTCTTTTTCCAGATAGTAACTGGATTATCTGGTTCAATTTCATACTGTCCAAATATCTCATCAACTACGTTGTAGCTAATACCATTGTGTTGTAGCTGCTGACCTACCATAGTAATTTTTTTGTAAATAGGGTGATTTTTCTTAATAAACATTTTTCGTATCTCTAAATGAAAAAAGCACCCTTAATTTTTACCTATAGTAAAATAGATAATAATTAAATGTGCTTGGTTAAAACTCAGTGACCAAACTGGTGACCAAAGTATATAGTTTAATATAGTTATATATAGGTTATGTTTGCATCATGATTTTACAATCGTAAATTATAACAATTGCTTACATGATTTATATAATATCATTCTAGGGTTCAAGTCCCTCTCCCGGCACCATTAAAATCTCTAATCTGTTATTGTTTTTAATTCTAATTACTCATGGTTTCCAACAAATTCATAAGAACTATCTAGTTTCCCTGTTATCCTCTTACCTAAGCGAATAAAAATAAGGCAGAACTTATTACATCTACGTTGTATATCTCTTATAATCTAGAGCTTGAATAGTTTGCTATGTATTTCATAGTATAGCTAATAATTCGGATGATTAATATCTAATTGCAATTTATGAATTTTGAAAGAAAGAGAATATGAAAAAAATAATAATGAGTATGATTCTGGTTGCTAGCTCTTTTTATAGCTATGCTAGCGATGTTACTGCAATTGATAATTTTGATAGTAGCAAATACCTTGGTAAGTGGTATGAAATTGCAAGATTACCCAATAAATTCGAAGATAAATGTATGGCACCAGTTACCGCAACGTATCAGCTAAACCCAGATGATGAAAATAAAATAATTGTTACTAATGAGTGTAACACTCGAGATAGCGTTCCTGAGATCGCGGAAGGAATGGCAAGCTTTGTTGAGTCACATAATATTGCTAAATTGAAGGTGACATTCTTGCCAAAATTTATCCGCTGGCTACCTTTTGGTTATGGGGATTATTGGGTTTTGAATGTTGATTATAATAAGATGGCATTGGTTGGAAGTCCAGATCATAAATATCTTTGGATATTATCCCGTTCTGAAAATGTGCCAGAAAGCGATCTTAAAGCAATAATATTGATTGCAAAAGAACAAGGCTTTGATACATCTCAGCTTACTTATAATTATACGCCGCCAAGTATATTTTGATATTATTAAAAGTATAAGTTTATGTATTATAAACATGTGGATGTCTTTAGTAAGCAAAGATTTTCAGGAAATAGTTTAACTATATTTTTCCTGAAAGCCATATTAGTAAGCAATTGATGCAACTGGTTACTAAAGAAATGCGTCACTTTGAATCAATATTCTTATATCCTCTTGACTCTGTGCATAATACAGAATTTGAAGCAAGGATATTTACTTTAGAGGAAGAGCTTGATTTTGCTGGACATCCAGTAATTGGAGCAGCTTCTGCTATTCATGATAAACGCTTTCCAATGTTGGATAAAGTTAACCTAAAAATCAAGTTAAATACTAAATCTGTAGAAATCGAATCAAAGAAATCTTGTGGTTACTACTACACTGCATCAATGGAGCAGGGAATACCAGAGTTTATTACTGAAGCTCCTCAATTATTTGTCTCGGAGTTATTAAATGCTTTTAACCTTAATCATCATAACTTAGCCCAACTACCCTTAGAAGTCGTTTCAACCGGATTGAATTATTTGATTGTTCCACTAGTTTCAGGGCTTGATCAAGTTAGGCACAAGAATGTCTCGGATTTGCTGTCTAAAATTGATGCTAAGTTTGTCTATTTTTATGATTTATATAGAGGTGAAGGGCGAACTTGGGATAATGATGGTATAGTTGAGGATGTAGCTACTGGAAGTGCCGCTGGTCCTGTTGCTGCTTATTTGGTAAAGCATCATATTTGTAAATTTGGTCAGATGATAACGATTAAGCAAGGTTCATACCTTGAGCGACCAAGTCTTATGCACGTGATAGTTAGTGGTTATTCAGATAAAATTATTGGCATTAATGTTATTGGTGATACTTGTATGATTGGTGAGGGGCAGATTAAGGGCATATGATGATTATTACCATTTTGTTTAATGATAAAACTGTCTCATCAAGGGACAAATAAATCGTCCGACAAGTAGTATAATTTCGTTGATTTTTTTCATTTATATGTTCCTTCCTCTGATTGCCATTGATTGGCAATTTTCTGCCTTACCGTCGAGAAATCGGCGGTTTTTTTATAAAAAAAGCACCGATAAAAATCAGTGCTTTCAAATCATATTTTATAAAATAAATTATTCAGTACCTGGAAGATTTAATTTGCTATCGGATGTCTTATAGTGAACTAGAGGAATGACTTTCTTAACTCCATCAACATTGCTTGCTACGGTTACCATATTTTTTAACTGTTCTTCTTTGATGATTCCTAAAATATAAACATCTCCAGCATAAGTAACTATTTTTACATCATTACTATTTACATCTTCAGAAGCAAAAAGTTTACTTTTTACTGTGGCTGTTATCATTGTATCATTTGTGGTTGAAGCTGTATCAGTTTTGGCTATATACATATAGTCATAAACTTTTGTTACACGCTCCATATTTTTTGCAGCTTCAACAATTCTATGGCGTTGGATAAGGCTTAGTGCTTGTCCATTCAATAAAACTTCATGGTTGTAAACTGTAGTCTGGATATTTGCACTTTCAAATTCTTTATCTGTATATTTTACTTGTAGATTACGCATGATATACTGATCATCAGTGAGTGTTGTTATGCTGCGAGGGTCGGTTATTGCTAAAGCTGCATTGGCACAGCCAGTTAGGGTAAATGTAATATATGAGCTAGCTAAAATAGCAGCTACGCGAATTAAAGTCTTTTTCAATCTAGTATTCCTTTCTTTATCTTGTTACATAAATATAACTAAGCTAGGTACTAATGTTATCACCAAAATAGCAATTAGGATTAATTAAAATGTAAAAAAGTCTCCACAATAATTATGGAGACCTTAAATTTAATTTGTTAAATATCGATGATTCTAGTTACATGTATATAGTGACCAAGCATCACTCCAGTATAAGCCAGTTCCCGGTTCATATGCCCATGCACCACCGACACTATTACACCAGCCAGCAATATTACATTTATAAAGCTTGCCATCGCTTCCTGTGATTACTGTGTTTGAAGTATAGCTACCTCTACCAGTTGGATAGGTGCCACTACTACTGATACAGCTAGTTCCGCCGCTGCTGCTGCCACCGCCAGATGTTGCTCCGATTGTGGTTTGGGTAACTGCGCCAAAATCAGTGTTTAGGCTAGTTGCTAGATTAGTTATTGCTTTATCTAGTAGATCAAAGAATTTTGTTTTGTCACTAGCTGAGCCGATATTTAAAAAGCCACTCAAACTTAGATTTAAACTTGATAAAGCATTTTCGTAGGCTGTTTTAGCTGCATTTTTATCAACATATACATATTGGTTTGAGCTATTTACATAAGCTAGAGTTCCCATTGCATTTTGGAATACATATTCAACATCCAAGAGGCTAAATTTTAATTGAGTATTACCAGTGATCGCTGCTGAATTATAGCTTTTTTGGTTATACATCTGATCTAGATAAATCCTAATTTGGCGAGGATATATAATAAATGTACTACCTGCCGCTTCGGATGTACCAAATTGGCTTCTATATAGGCTATCTGACAGGGTATAATCAGCCATCAGATTTATCTGTGTATTTTCTGGGCTTGTTGTGTACATGCCTGCACAAACACGATAATAGTCTTTCAGAATAGTTGAATATGTTCCGGCATTATAAGCTGCATTAAGTAGCATGTCATAAATATTATACTTATATTGTGATGCCTGATTTGTTGATAGATTATTCATGCAACTTGTGTAATATTGATACTGTGGTCCCCAACTATCAGCATTGTTCATCGCCATCCGATTCATATCGTTCAGATGGAAATAAGCAGCCGCCATCGGTCCAAAATATTTATCATCCAACGAGTCTGGCCCCTTACTAGCAGTTTGGGTATTATTATCCTGTGCTTCAACGGTATAGCCTAGTCCTTTTTGTAAAGCAACAAAATTTATCAGACCAATCCCCGCAGTGGTTTCTAGTCGTTTTGAATAGTCATTAATCTGGTATGGACCACCTTGACCAGAAGCTAGTAATGCATTCCTTGTGGTAGTATCAGGGCTAATCCAATTGGTATTATTTTTATAGCTTGAAGTACTAATGTTTTCTTGTAATAATTGTCCCCATAGAGTTCCATAAATATAATCTCGGTTGAACTGTAGTGTTGGTGCTTTTTTATGGATTAAATGCCCTAATAATGCACCAGCAACATAATTTGAAATAATTAAGTCGGTATAATTTGCTGATAGAGTCATTGTCTCAACATTACCGGAGCCATATGGTAAATTCAAATGATAGTACAAATTACCTGAAGCGCTACTTTGTGGGGTAAATGAAATATGCGTTGGTAACCCAGAGCTTGCCGGAGTGGGCGTTGGAGTAGGGCTTGGCGTTGGTACTGGAGTCGGAGTAGGGGTAGGTACTGGGGTTGGGCTTGGTGTAGGGGTCGGTGTTGGAGTGGGCGTAGGTGTTGAACTGCAATTATCAACCTTTGTCCACGGTTGTCCACTTCCTGCTACTCCATTATTTTGGTCGGGACGTTGTCCTTGTGTCCACCAGTTATTTTTGTATTGAATATTATCATAAACAACCTTTGTATTTGGTGTTGAATAAGCTGTACTACTATTCCACGTTGGAATACCTGTACATGAGACAACCTTAAGCCCGGAAGTATTTCCACTACCAATTGTATTGGCACTAGTTCCTGAATTACATCCGGTTAAAGTAATTATGCCTGCTGCAAGCATTAAGTATTGTAATTTAGCTGTTTTCATTTTATTCCCTCGTTTCTTAGTTTTATTTTTGCAGATTTTTAATTAATTTTTTAATTAAAATTATCTGAGTCATTTTATTATTATGATGATATTGTAACGAATCGAATTAAAAATGCCTACTGATAAAAACGTATAAGAGTTATACAAAAATCATTAGCTATTTGGGTTTGTCTAAATAAAAGTATAGAAATAATGTTTAATTAATTGTATTATTTGTATATTTTACTTTGTTTTTGATTAATATTATTTTATTTACACATATATCTGAAATAAATGAACTTATTTGTATAAATTCATATTGTTCTATGCATGAGCTAATATTTTTTACATTTGTGGATAGTCATATTCAGAAATCTAAAGGAAATTAATTGTTACAAAAAGTAACAATTAAAAATGGTAAAAAAAATTTGTTGAGTATATAAATAAAGGGGCATTTTTGCCCCCATATTTTTATTGTTTAGTGCTTACAGTTTTGTAAGTGCTGAATAGTCGCTCCATGAATTATCTGGGATATTTGCCGGGAAAGTTTGGTTACATACCTTTTCCAAATCAGACTCAGCTAGAGTTTGATTTATATAGTGAGAAGAGCATGCTATATCATTAAATGCGTGGATTCTCCATGCGTACATTGCTACGCCATAATATTTGGGTTGCGATACTGCATTTGCTTTGATCTCATTAGTAGCAGCTTGAACAAAAGAATCCATTGGTGTTACGTTTTTATAGGCAATACAATTTGATTGAGATAAGAAACTACTTAATGCTGTTGTTCCTAGGATATCTGATAGTGTGTTATAGTCAATTGCATCCCCAGCCATAGTTGTGCCGCTTACATCGCAAGTTGTAGTTGTTGTGGCTTGTGTTGGATTACTTTCTACTTGTCCCGGAATCGAGAAATTATATTGTTCTACGCTATCCCAAACAGTATTAGTTGAGCTTGCTGGTGCAACAAACATAACTGGAGGGTTTTGGTTAGTTGGTTTAAAATAGTTCGTTACTTCATTATGAGTATCGTTTGTATATTGATCAAGTGGAACTGGACCAAATGGTTGGTTTTGTGGAACTGCTTCTTGATCATATAATGGGTCCATTGCTACCACGTTTGTTTGTGGCGGAATATTATCCGTTGGATCGCCATTGTTATAAATGTGTTTCATAGTCGTATTTGCATCAAAAACAAATAAATATTTGCCTTGCGTGTTTAGCTGTTGTGATAGTGTTGCAAAGAAGGTGAGTTCTTTTGCTGGTGTTGCTACAGAAGAAATTGCAGATTCATTATCAATCGCCATCCCATAGGCATAAGGATCATTATTGATAATCTGTGCGATACTCTTTGCTAGCTGCTGAATTTGTACCGTACCAACGCTGCTACTTGCCAATGCCGTAGTAAAGTTACTGGTGTATTCAAATAAAGGTATAGAAGTAAGACCAATGCTGTGATAATACTGATTTACTGATTCTCCACCAACACATGGACCTAATGGGCTTGTTTCTTGATTTATGCTGAATAAATACTCTTTAAGTTGCGGTTGAGCCATATAATTAATGACAGCAGGAACAAGTGTTTTACCTTTGCTATCTTGCATCTGGCATGTTGTATTACTTGAGGTAATATCGGTAAAAACTGGATTTCCGGTAGTGTTATCTACATCAAGCGATCCCATATCAGGGAAGACATATTTCAATTTTGTTTGTTGATGTGATTGCATATCTGCTTTTAATGAAGGTGCTTTATTTTGCATGCCGTAATAATAATCAGTAGCTACGCTATAGTTAATTATTCCTACTCCGGGTGTGAATCCTGCTGAGTTAGTTTTACTACTAAGTAAGTTTGGCATTTGTTGTGATTGCTGAACCGAATTATTTACATTATTATTTTGATTATTTCCTCCGCCACTATTACAAGCAGCAAGACCAATCATACATAATAAGCTTAACATGATGTGGTTAATTTTTTTCATTGTAGATTCCCTTCGATTTGTTGATAGCGAGATTTTATCTGCTACGAGTATTTTTAACTACCGCGTTTTTGCACGGGTGGTCACTGGTTGATTGCCGAATAAAGACTATTTATTGTCACATAGGGAGGCAGCTGTCTACATATGTTAAAATACTGAAAACTATATTTCGATAGATTCATGGAGTAGCAATGAAAAAACTTATAGTCACCAGTATGCTCGGGTTCATTTATCCGGCACTCGCATGCACAACTTTTGCAACTTTTAATGGCGAAAATGACAGCATCGTAATGGCAAAGAATCGTGATAATCGCCCAGATCGACAGATTATCCAAGTAGTAGCAGAAAAAGATAAATTCAAATACCTTGCTTTATCTAGGCAGGATTATCCAAATTTTGTCTCAGCAGGGATCAATGAAAAGAATCTAGCAGTTTTTAATGAAGTAACTGTTGAGTATTCAGATAAAGCAGTTGGGGCTATAGATGATGACTTTAGTAAGGATATTCTTCAGAATTATGCCACAGCTAAAGCAGTTATTCCAGATATCGCTAAGCTGGTAGCCAAATATCCTGATCCAGTTTTTTATCAGATAGTGGATAATAAACAAATTTTATCAATAGAAGTAGCACCAGATCATAAATTTACCTATAAACTGACCGATAAGGGAACATTTACCCATACGAATAATTATCAGGATGGCAGCTTGATTAAAGATTATCCATATACTGCGTCGGAGAAAGTTCGTTTGCAAGATAGTCAGATGCGACTTTTTCGGGCAAAAACGATGGTTGGTAGCAAATCTGGGATGACTCTTGATGATATGCAAATAGTCGCGCTAGATCATAATAAAGGTCCGAATAATAGCATCTATCGCACAGGTGAGGTTAATGATCCAAGGAGTGTACGAAGTTTAGCATTTTTTGCTGTTGAAATCCCGAAAACTAAAGGAGAGGCAGCACAGGTTAGTGCTAATTTATACAATGTGGGTGAGCGTTATCGTTTTACATTAGATGATGGGTTTTGGTCGCAGTATAAGGGGCAATACACCATACTTAGCCCAAATATTAAAAATAAATAAGGTTTAATCAAATAAATGAAAAAAATATTAATTTTATATACTGGTGGTACTATTGGTATGGACTATACCGATGATGGACTAAAGCCAGTTAATGGCTTATTCAAATCACAGATTGATACCCTAGAGCCAGTAAGTAATATCAAGGTTGATCTGATCGAATATGAACAGCTGATTGATTCTTCAGATGTTAGGTTGGAACACTGGCAAAGAATGATTGCAGATATTTCTAGCAATTATGAAAAATACGATGGTTTTATCGTCATTCATGGAACTGATACCATGGCATATACTGCTAGTGTGCTGGCTTTTGCCTTACGTGGGCTAGATAAACCAGTGGTATTGACCGGATCACAATTGCCATTGGTACATAGACGAAGTGATGGCTGGAATAATCTGATTGATGCTGTATTTGCTGCTTGTCGCGATGATTTAAACGAGGTTGCGATTGCATTTAATCATAAACTACTTCGTGGTTGTCGGGCACAAAAGGTAAGTACCTATCGATTTTTTGGTTTTGATTCGGTGGATGAAGAGCCTTTAGCTGAGTTTGGTATTCATATCAACTGGTTTAATCGCCGTTGGCTAAAAGCTACCCGGTTTAGCTTTGCTCCGGTGATGCCAAAAGCAGCTAAGATACTTGATTTAAGTATGCGCCCGGGATTTACAACCGATTTTATTGCCGATACCTTAATGAATACCGAACTAGATGCGGTTGTTTTACAAACTTATGGTAGTGGCAATATTCCGATTCATAATCAGAAGTTAGTGAATGCGCTAAAAGAAGCTGTGGCTAGAGGTGTAATAATTGTAAATATTACGCAAGTGATTGAAGGTCGTGTTTCTAATGACTATGCGAGTAGTTGTTTGCATGATTTAGGTATTGTTAGTGGCTGTGACATGACGATTGAAGCTGCATTAGCGAAGTTACTGGTGTTATTATCAAGTAATATGAGTAAAGAAAGTATAAAAGTTGCTTTGAGTGAAAATCTTGTTGGGGAACTTACAGAAAACTAGGAAGGTTGAAATGGCGCCTCAAGTAGGATTCGAACCTACGACCTGCGGATTAACAGTCCGTCGCTCTAACCGACTGAGCTATTGAGGCGTTGTTTCAATTTGAGAACATGATTATATGTTCAAAATGCTATATCTGTCAACTATTATTTAATGAAAAATGAAGGGTTAATAACGGTAATTATGGATTCTAAAATCATATCAAAAATTTGTCTAGCTTCAAAAAGTCCTAGACGACGTGAATTATTGGCGATGATGGGCGTGGACTTTGATTTATTGGAGATAGATATTCCGGAAGAAGTCTTTCCGGGCGAGAATTTTCGTGATTATTCGACACGGATTTGTAATGAAAAAGCTGAAGCTGCATGGAAACATGTTTTGGCAAATAACTTAGCTATGATGCCAGTACTGACGGCAGATACCGAGGTTGTCTTTGATAATGTGGTATTTGGTAAGCCGATTGACTATCAAGATGCCTTTCGGATGTGGCGGACACTTGCGGGTAATCATCATCTGGTAATCACTACGGTCACGCTAAAATATGGCGAATTTCATAAAACTGTGAGTAGTGAGAGCCGCGTTTATTTTGATCAGATGACAGATGAAGATATTCATGCCTATCTGGCAACTGGGGATTATCAAGATAAATCCGGCGCATATGGTATCCATACTTTTGCCGGACAATTTATTCAGAAGATAGATGGCTGCTTTTATTCGATAATGGGCTTACCCCTAAATACGGTCAAGCATCTATTAGCTGAGTTAGCTAGATATGCAACTTAGTCGAGTATTGGTTTATCAAACTGGGGAAACGGTCTATTCTTTTGCCTACGCTAATGATAAATTGGTTTATGTCTTACAGGATGATTTGAACGAGCCAGCTACCGAATCGGTATTTAATGCGCGAGTAAGCCGAGTAAATCATAAATCATGCTCGGCTTTTGTCGAGTACTTGCCGGGGCTTAGTGGCTGGATAAATCTAAAAGCTGGTAAAACTGGAGTACAAAATGGAAGTAATATTATCTGTCAGCTAGCGTGGCATGGTGATACGCACAAACAGGCAAAATTACGCCCCGGAGTACAGCTCGCTGGTAAATATGTAGTCTGGCTTGAAGATGATAAATTTGCTCTCCAATCCAAAAAACTCTCTGAAGCTAAAAAAGAGGAGCTGATATCACGTACCGAGCTAAATCATGGGCGATGGATACTGCGTAGCTTAGTCAATGATGAATCTGATCTGAGTCTGGTGATTAATGAAATAGATATGATTAAGGAGCAGATACAGGTCATCAAGGCTAGCAATAATCTAGGATTAATATCTGCTGGTAAGCGGAACTATCTAAAACTATTACGCTCATTCCGCCTAGAGAGTGGTTTTGAATTTATCACTAATAGTGAAACTATTTATGATGAGATCAGATATTGGCAAGATCTCTGGCAAATCGATGTGATAAGCTTCGACCCCAAGCTTAATCTGACTAGCAATATCGATGAATATAGCCAGCTTCTTAATCAATCGATAATCACATTAGCCAATGGGGCGACTCTGGCGCTCGCTTCATTACACGGTATTCATGTTATCGATGTTAATAGTGTGAGTCTTGATATGAATGCATTTACTCTTAATAACGCAGTTATCGAGCAGATTTATCAGCAGATTTGCCTTAGAAATTTACTGGGGATAATTCTGATCGATTTTGTTAAAAACATGAATCAAGAAGAGCAAGGGCGTATCACCACTAAACTAAATAAACTATTTGCTGGCGATGTGACAAGCACCAAGATACTTGGTTTTAGCCATGCTGGACTATGCGAGATAATCCGCAATAAATTTTAATCATCAAAAATCTAACTTAAAAATAGGATAAATAATGGAAACTATACAATTAGATGAATTTAACATAATCGGTATTACGGTCAGGACAAATAATAGCGATCTGGATAAATTAACTAATGATATGCAAGGGCTATGGGGGCGATTCATGGCGGAGGGGATTATGCAAAGAATTCCAAACCGGATTGATGATGAAATTTGCTGTATCTACACCGATTACGAGGGCGATCATACTAAGCCATATACCGCACTCCTTGGCTGCCGCGTAAGTACTCTTGATGAAATTCCTGATGGACTCTCCGGGCGACATTATGCTGGTGGTAAATATGCTAAGAAAGTTTATACAGGTAATATCCTTGCTGGTGCGGTTTATGATGCATGGAAAGAAATCTGGTCGCTAAATCTGGAACGTAGCTATGTGGCAGATTTGGAAATCTACGGGGCTAAAGCTGCAAATCCAGAGAATGCTGAATTTGAAATAATGATCGGGATTAAATGAGAATAGCCGTGCATTACGAAACTAAAATATGCTATTACTTAGTAAGAAGTTGGCTGATAAACTGGCTAGATATTTAATGTGCTTCCCAGATTTTAGGAAAATATAATTTATCAATTATTGTTGGATTATCATGTTTTCCTGTTGCAATTAATATATTCAAAGGGTTAATATTCCATTCTTCGAATATGATAGAGTTGACTAAATTAGTTAGCTGGGTACGAATTTTATTTAATAAAAATGGCACTTTAATATCATTTAACTCATCATGTATATGGAAATCATTGCCACATTTGTGTATAGATACGGAATAAATGGGATCTTTTTCACTCTCGAAAAAAATACAAATAGCGAGCGAAGGTCTTATCGGATTTATAAAGATATTACATCTCGCTTTATTTTGCCAATCTGGAGAGATAATCCTAGTTGCATAATTTAAGTTTACAATCCGACTTAAAGCACCATGGCGATTTTTGCAATGTTCGATTGTTTCAATTTGGTCAAATATTATAAGCTGTATATTTTCCCCAAACCTTTGTATTTCAGAAAGGATTAGATCAGGGATTTCTTTAAATGGAATATCAACATGATGAAAGTCTTTTTGAAATTCAATTTTTTCAATGTTAGTCCATTGAAAAATTAATCTGATTGTTGTAACATTCTCTGAAGTTCCAAATGCATTGACCACTGCCAATATTTGTGGTTGAGGTTTCTTAGATTCTAAGACAAAATTTTCCCAACTATCCTTATTTTGTTTTATTCTTTCAGAAGTTAATTCAATATGATTCAAATTATCTCTATATTGTGATGGTCGATGATGTTTGTCATGCTCTTTTACACAAAGTACTGCTATATTACTATCATCATTGTTATCGGGGTTGCCATCTATATGATGTAAATGTAATCCAATATTCGTCGCTTTGCATACGCAACAAGAATAACCATTTTTATCTAATAATTTATTTCTTTGTATTGAGTTAATGGGTTTTCTTTTTTTATTCATAATTTATTACCCTGAAAGTAATTATTTATTTTCTATATTATCAAATAATTCTAGACTAACTAAACATAAAAATTTGAATATTGATTTCTTCAATTAACCCTATCAGAAGATCGAACCTGATTAATCTCATCATAGCTTAGTTCGGACATTTTCCAAGTATGCTTATTTAATTCTCGTAGAATATTATCGAGCGGTAATTCACCATCTAAGCTAATATAAGCATCAGTACCTTGCAAGTTCTCAGGGAAAATCGCGAGACAATTCTTGGATGTAAATTTTGATGGATATAAAATACCTTGTATACCTGCTTCTCTAACCAGACTACCAAAAATCTGTGAATTGGCTGGTACATCATAGTTTGATGGAGCTACTGTCCAATTAGGAGCTAATAAAGACGCATGCAATGCTTTAGCTGATTTTACTACGGTAGGCGTTTCACTACCTAATTCTTTAGCTAAGTCGGTGAGACGTTTAGAAATTGTAAAGTTCTTAATTATCTCAATTACATACTTTAAGCTAGTTTCGTCACTTAAATCAATATAGCTATCTAAATTTCCAGAAATCGAGACTATTGTTTCCGAGTTGGGGGTTGTAAGTGCAATTTCTCTGGCACTTAAAAGATTATTCGTTGCTGACTGACTCAAGTGTTCCTGTAAAGCGGTATCTTTATCAACTGCAAGGTATAATGCGTTAGAATTACTAATTTCAGCATTAATATCCTCGCCAGCATTAAATCTTCCACCAATAAATGCTATACTTCCTTTAGTACACAGTGGATGTAAGCTATATCTATAAGCCAAAGCTCGTTGCCAATTTTTTATTTCAAGATTAGTTTTTACTGATTTACGAACAGCCTCAAGAAGCTGCGAATGATATTGATTGCGTTGAGCTGCTAATTCATAGTAAAAGTCCCAATGATAGCGAATTAGTTTTTCAGTATTTTCTTTAGCCGCTTTAATACTATGAGGTGTGCCTTGTTCAAGTAACTGAACTACAGTTTTCTTGTTGCGGTTTTTCCACGTTATACTCAATGCAACTACCTCTCATTTTGCTTCAAGGCAGCTTGAATGAACTTAAGTAACTTATTGAACCGACCAAGGCGAATCATGTCTCTAGGAGTAATGTCGCCAAGCTGTGGGTTTGGGATATTAAACCATAAAATGGTTTTTTCTGGATCATTAAAAAAACCAGCTATTAAGTTAATGGCAATAGCCCACTCTGTCATGCGCTGACGTAACACATCTGGCATTTTATCATCATAACGTACAGAGGATATTGGTACACTAGCAGCAACAGAAATATCCTCTTTTTTATACTTCAGATATTCAGCAACCTTTTTACCATTAACATTACCAGCATCAAAAAGATGCATATAATCTTTAGCAGGAACATTACTAAATAATGCTGGGCTCATTCTCATGTCTTAATTAACCTAAAAATATTAACCATGTTTTTACCATAATAACACCATAAATATACCATATTACACCAGATAATACCATATCATTAGTGGCTATTTTTTAGTTTATTCCTGAATTTAGGGTAAATAAGCTAAAAATAAAAACTAATTCATTCAGCCGACATGGCAACCATTAACCAAGCTCATAATGCTAAAATAAGACCCTATTAATATTCATAAATAATTAAAGAGTTACAATTAATGAAAAAGTATTATTCGCAGGCGCTTCTATTCGGAAGCATTATTGCATTAGGTGCATGTTCATCAGGTGGAAGTTCTAATAGCAATGCTACACAAGCGGTGTCATGGACATGGCAATCAGGAAGTAATGAGAGTAATGCTTTTGGTATTTATGGAACATTGGGTGTTTCTTCCACAAGTAATATTCCGGGTGCTCGTTGGGGCGCGATTAGCTGGGTTGATGAGAGTGGTAATTTCTGGATTTTTGGCGGTGATGGAAATGCCAGTAGCGAGAGTGGTAATCTAAATGATCTCTGGAAGTATAACCCAAATACTAATCTTTGGACATGGATCAGTGGTAGTAATACTAGTAGTGCTTATGGTGTATATGGTACGCAAGGAGTCGCAGCCACAACGAATATTCCCGGCTCTCGTTCTGGTGGAACTAGCTGGCGCGATGCTAGTGGTAATTTATGGATGTTTGGTGGGCTTGGGCATAATGAGAGCAATCTTGGCTACCTAAATGATATGTGGGAATATAATCCAAATACTAATCAATGGGTCTGGCAAAATGGTAGTAAACTGGTTGATGTCCCGGGGATATATGGTATCAGAGGTATAGCTGGACACTTGAATAATCCGGGTAGTCGGATCGGTGCGACTTCATGGACAGATAGTAGTGGTAATCTATGGATGTTTGGCGGAGTAAATCCGACTGCGCATCGGTTTAATGATTTATGGAAATATAATCCAAATAATAATCAGTGGGCATGGATAAGTGGCGAGAGTACCACTGATGCGATTGGTATCTACGGGACGCAGGGAATTGCTAGTGCTACAAATCAGCCAGGTGCGCGCTATGATGCTGTAAGCTGGGTCGATAATAATGGTCATTTCTGGCTCTTTGGTGGCTTTGGTAATGATGCAAGTGGAACGGCTGGCTGGCTAAATGATTTATGGCGCTACGACCCTACTAATAATCAATGGACATGGATGAAAGGTAGCGAGAGTCGTGATCAAGATGGAGTTTACGGCACGCAGGGTATTGCCGCAAGTAATAATACACCGGGCGCACGAAATCATCGGATTCCATTTGTCTGGTCAGATAAAAATGGTAATTTTTGGCTTTTCGGCGGCTTTGGTTTTACCAATGGGACTTCTGGGCTTTTAAATGATTTATGGATGTATAATCCTGATAGCAATCAATGGACATGGGAAAGTGGTAGCTTTGTGCCAAATGCCATGGGTAATTATGGTAGTAAGGGTGTGGCAGCATCTAGTAATATGCCCGGTGCACGCCGAGATGGTATTGGCTGGATTGATGCTAATGGTAATCTATGGATATTTGGTGGTGCTGGCAATGGAGCGACTACAAATGGTAATCTAAATGATCTATGGAAATATAATGGAATCCTAGCAGAAAGTTTATTTCCAGTTGTAGAATATACTAGTTTTCCGGCTTATTTATCTACAGCTACTTTTGTTACTGGCATTCGTAAGATTAATGGTTCTTTAGATGTTTATATTAGTGCGATTGCACCAAGTACTACTGCTAGCCTAGGGCTAGTTTATGCCGGACCATTAAATGGCATTGGCGGGCAATGGTATCAGCTAAATTATCCTGCCCCTGCTGGGGTTACGGTTCAGTCAACCAATCTTTATGGTCCAAATAATGGGGACACTTCTGGGACGATTAATGTAGTTGGTAGCTATAACTCGGTTGAAAGTGGCGCGACTTCATTCGGGCTATTATATCAGGGGACGCTTACCGATGGCAATAATCCGAATAATTGGACAGTTCTAATGCCTCCTTCTGCAATTAGTACTATTGCTCATAGCAATATGGGCGATTTAGTAGCTGGAAACTATAATATTAGCAATGATCCAGCCGGGAAAGCTTTTGTTTACAATATCAAAACTCATGAATATCATCAGATTAGTAAGCCCGGGGGCGCGCTTAGTGTAACAATCTATGGTATTTGGCATAATGGTGGTACGAGTTATACTATTGCAGGTGGCTATAGCAACCTAAATGCACAAGGGCTAGATATTGGCTATGTTGCTGATTATGATCTGGCAACGGATACTGTTTCGCACTGGACTGATTATTCCTATAATAATTTGCCTATTGATAGCGTGGTGAGTCATTTTGAGGGCATTACCAGTGATGGAAGAGGTGGCTACAATCTAGCTGCTGATGTCGGTGCTATAGGCAGCCTTAACTATGGGTACCAGCCGACTTTTGTCCATATAACTAGAGATGGTGATGGCTTTTCCCCACTTGCGGTCTGGACAGATGTACTTTATCCGGGGGCATTACTTTCTTCTGCTAATACCGTTTATGAAAATAACCTTTTAGGTGTTTATTCTTATGTAGCGAATTTAACGCAGATGGCTTCGTTTATAGCGAACGTACCTATAACAAAATAATGTATAATTTTGTGAATCAAATATTATGAATGATGAAAAAATGCTTGAAAACAATAAAGGAATTTATACGATAGATGCGCACTATGTACGCGATAATCTTGCCGCAGTATATCTTATTCACGAAGGTAATGAAGCAGCAATAGTCGAGACGGCTAATCTACATTCGCTTCCTTATGTAGAATCGATGCTAGCAGATATTGGGCTGGATGAGAACTCAGTAAAATATATTTTCCTTACCCATATTCATCTTGATCATGCTGGTGGTGCTGGTGCGTATATGGCGAAATTTCCGCATGCCAAACTGGTAGTTCATCCGCGCGGAGCTAGGCATATGGTTGATCCATCGGTACTGGAACAGAGTGTTATCGGCGTTTATGGTGAAGAATTTGTTGCTAAAATGTATGGCAAGTTACAGCCTATTGATCAAGAGCGGCTAATTATAGCTTCAGATGAGCTTGAAGTGATGCTAGGGCAGCGTAAAATTATCTGTAGGCATACACCCGGACACGCTAATCATCATATTGCAATATTTGACACTAAGGCAAATGCAGTATTTACTGGTGATGTCTTTGGTGTTTGTTATCCTGAGCTTGTAAATGCGGATGGTGAACGTTTTATTTTCCCGACTACTACTCCGGTTAATTTTAATCCAGAACTAATGCACCAATCGATTGATTTAATCAGAGATTCTGGCGTTGATGTATTTTATCCTACTCATTTCGGTGGTGTTACAGATGTCGTTCACTATGCCGCGATTTTACACGCTATGGTTGATGATTTTGTCGAGATTACCAATAGTTGCAAAGGTGAATCAGATTTGACTGCTGCTATTTGTCGTAAGCTTGATGGTTATATGTGGCAAAAAGCAAGTGATTTTGGTATTATTCTAGATCGTCAGGCATTTCAGCGATCGGTCGGTGTAGATAATCAGATCAGTGCTCAGGGGCTTGCCCATTGGTTATCATGCTCTTAAAATGCGTATTTTTATTATCTAATTGTTTTATATTAAAGGGCGGCGTATGCGTTATAAATATTTAATTGGTTTAGCTAGTATTTTGGCTAGTAGTCTTTCTTATGCTACTTTGGGTGAGAGTCCTGATTCGATAAATAAGGATATTCAAGTTTTAAATACTACAAGTAGTGGTAGTCAGAATCTATCTTCGGCAAAGAATATAACTGCTACTAGCAAAGCGCAGTTAAAGCAGCAAGCAAATTATGATCAATATAGCTTTATTACCGATGATGGAATAACCGTTATTCAATATGTAGCAAATGGCAATGTTTTTGCCATAAAATGGAGTGGTTCACATATCCCTAATTTACGTCAGCTTTATGGCGCGTATTTCCCAGCTTACCAGACAAGTAAAAGTGCTTATATGGGAACAAGTCAGCATAAAGTGACTACTACCATTTTTGATGCTGGTGTTACTGGTATTGCAGGTGCATTTAGTGGCTATGCACTTTTGAAGGCAGAATTACCTGCTAACTTGACATTAGCTGATTTGAAATAAGGGGTATCCAAATGAAAAATTATTCTATTATCTTTGTATCTCTTACAGCATTGTGTATTTCTGCTTGTAATGGCGGAAGTAGTTCATCTTCATCAAATAATGCACTAGCCTACAATCAGACTCCAATTGTTGTTGATCATGGCGTTAATGAGTCTGCTTTACCTAACCGTCCATTTGTAACAGTAACTTTGTGTGTCCCGGGTACTACTACCTGTCAAACAATTGATCATGTACTTCTTGATACCGGTTCTGATGGTTTGCGCGTGCCTGCTTCGGTATTAAAAAATGCGGCAATGTATCCGCAGCTTACGCTTGATAATCAGCCATTATACACTTGTGCCAATTATGCAGCAGGGTATGATTTTGGCTCAATGAATCTGACTGATGTAGTTTGGGGCGGTGAAACGGCTAAATCCGTACCTTTCCAGATTATCGATGATAGTCAGCCACAAGTTGGAATCCCTGCATCCTGTGATGCAACTGGTAGTTATTTTGATTTTATCGCAGCTGGGCAAAATGCAATCATTGGTGTTCGTAATAGCGTTTATGATGCTGATACAAACTACACCTGCGTTAATGGAACTTGCACTCCTGTGACTAATTTACCCGAATCAATGTTAATTGGTACTCCTGTGATTCGTATGCCTGTTGATAATAATGGGGTGTTATTACAGTTTCCTAATGTTCCGGCAAATGGTGCAACTAGTTTTACTGGTACGCTTACTTTTGGTATCAATACCCAATCAAATAATACTGTTACATCAAATGTCAATCTTCTTTATACTAGAGATAGCTTATTTAATGCGAGTTATAACAATACAAATTATCAGGGAACATTCGATAGTGGGACACCGTTTATAATCTTTAGTGATAATACTCTTCCTGTTTGTACTGGAGAATTTGAAGGATTTTATTGTCCTAGTTCACCAATGCAAATTAATGCGGTATTTACCAGTTATGATGGAAGGAATCAGGTTAATTCAAGTTATCCTCTTGCAAACCCGACTATTTATTGGGGGAATGCAATTGCGGGTAATACCTTGTTGCCATACGCTGGTGCTCCCTGTGCTGGTTGTGAGAGTTTTGCTGACTCAATATTCCTTTGGGGCTTGCCTTATTTTTATGGTAAGACAATCTATTCAATTTTCCCGGGAGCTATGATAAATAACGAATCCGCTCCGGCACTTGGCTTTAGCAGTTAATTATTTTCAATGATTAAGCTCCCTTTAATGATCTGCTCCCTATAAAGTAGACAAGTATAAAGAAAGCCCTTTATACTTAACTACTCGTAGGGAGCTTTTTTATTTTTCAATATTTGGGTTGACATATCTGAATGATTTTGTTACAATACTAAACTGTACGGTTTAGTTTAATTGGTGTAAGATGGCAAAAAAACAAAAAATTCTGGAAACGGCAACCAAGCTCTTTATGCAAGAAGGGTATGGTAGGGTAAGTATGGATCAAGTGACTAGAGAGTCTCTGGTATCTAAGGCAACAGTTTATGCTCATTTTAAAAATAAAAATGAGTTATTTGTAGCAAGCCTTACTTATTATCAGGAATTACATCAGATAAAAGCACCGGTATTTAAGTCTAAAGCAGCAAAGAATTTGGATGACTTATATTTTGGTGTCCAAGATTATAGCCAGCAGGCATATGACTATTATAATACTGATGCTATTGTGAACATGTATCGGATATTAATTGCCGAGATAAATGAATTTCCCGAGCTATTTGAGATGTTTTTTGGTAACCATACTGGAATAACCAAGACATTGTCCGATTTCTTGGGGGCTTTTGCCAGAGAAAATAATTATAATAAAGATAATTGTTATATTTTGGCTTGTCAGATATTGGATCTAATTCGTGGTGCAACTATCTGGACTAAACTCGTAAAGAACCCAGATAAACTAAAACTTTTTGAAAACCAAAATATAATACCCAAAAATATTGTAAAAAGTATTGAAGGGCTAATTAAACTACATTTATTAACAACTCATGAAGGAAAATAATATGAAAAAAGCACTAATTTTAATCGATTATATTAATGAAATCTGTCATAAAGATGGTGCATTTGGTAATTATCCTATGCTTGCCGCTAATGATGCATTTAATAAACTAAATAAACTCCTTGAGCATGCGCGTAAGTCTGACTGGCTAGTAGTGTGGGTTATCGTCGGCTTTAGCAAGAACTATCTAGAGGCAAATGCCAAATCGCCGATATTTTCCAAAGCAGTCGAGTATAAAAAGCTTCAGCTAGGGACTTGGGGAACTGAGATTATAGCTGATCTTAACTATGATCCAAATGAGCCAATAATCTGCAAAAATGTAGTTAACCCATTTTATGGTACTAATCTTGATCATGTCTTACGGATTAATGGTATCGAAGAAATATACTTGACTGGAGTTTCTACCGAGGTAGCAATTCAATCCGCAACTCGTGATGCTCATGATAGAGGCTATGTTGTAAACGTGATCGGTGATTGTTGTGCTAGTAGTCATCCGCATCGGCATGAAGCTTCTCTTGAGATGCTAACGTATATGGCAAATGTTATTGATAGTGAGTCAGTAATAAAAAATGACTAGTAGCGTATTTGATTTTGGCTGGAAGATAAATTATCGCTGGTTTTTGATGATGCTAACAGCGGTAATTCCCGGTATTATTGTAAGTGCTCTTACTGGTCAGCTCATGTGGCTAACCGCTTCATTTCTTGCTGTATGTGGAGTTATCCCATATACGGCAAGTCATAATAGTCCAAAATTTGTTCTCTTAAATTCATTGCTCGTTTGTTTAGTTGCTTACTTTTTACACCTTATCTTACAAAGTGGTTGGGAGTGGTTTTTATTTGCTACGCTAATTCTTGCATTAATTGCCGGGGTGATTGATAATATGGATAGTGAATTACGAGTACTTTCGAGCTGGGTTATCATTGGCTGTGTTTATGGTGCAGTTAAGCTCGGGGAATATCCTCTAAGTTTTTATCAGCTTATTGAAATTATGTTACTGGCTACAGCTAGTGCGGGATTGGTCTTACTTTTGCCGTTAAAGCATCCGCTTACTAAAATTAGCTTACAGTTTATCACACCCAACAATCCAAATTTTATCTTTAATTTCAAGTATGTGATCCCAACATTACTAGCAGTTCTTGCTTGGCAAGTATTTCATTTGCATGAGCCAGAGTGGGTGATTTGGTCGGCATTAAGCGTTACATATCCCGAATTTGAAAGTGCATTATTGAAATTTAGACAGCGTGCGATTGCTGGATTAATTGGCGTTAGTTGTGGGCTGATAGTCGGTAGTTTATTGCCAATTTCTCTTTGGATAACTTATAGCTGCTTTATACTGGTTTGTCTGAGCTTGAAAATGTTTAAAGATTATTTCCCGGGATATTTATTACGTTCTTTTTGTGCTGTTGTCTATGCTGCCAACCATTCGTTTGAAGTGGCACTTTATCGGATTGGGGATGTGATAATCGGTGGTATAATCGGTATAATCTCAGCTTATATACTTATTGAAATCTGGCTGAAAAAGAGAAAGACAATTAGTGATTAGTATTTTGAGTAGATAAAATAAGTTTTTTAGTTTGTTAATTAGACCTCTTTCATAACCAATTATTTTTCTCTTAGACTAGGAATAAAGGCGTTGAGAAACAGAATGTACATGTTAGTACATGAGTATCGCAAAAGACTTTATGACAACGAATAAGAGTTAAAGAAGCAGGTTAGGAAAGAGGTCTATTAAATAATTCACAAAAGTCCGTATCTTGTACGTTATAATCGTAGTCTAAATGAGTGAGTATAATTATGGAGTTATTCTAAAATGCTAACTAGTGCTTATAACCCTAAAAATCAAGAAGATAATGAGTTATTTGATACAGTCTGCAACTTTTATAGAGGTGTCAAACAAAATTCTTTTTTTGCTTTGCTTGATACTAATTTTGACATCATAGTAATTGATAAATTATCTCCAAATATTCAGCAAGTTGACGAAGAGGGTATAATTGGTAAAAATTTTATTACTGGGTTTAAACGTGAAAAAAATCGGCAGTTATTTGTTACAAAAAATCTTGCAGATTGTTTGAATAACAAAAAATCTATTCGTTTCTTGTCAGTCCTAAAAACCCGTAAGCCCGGATATGAAATGTTGCTATATTCATATAGTCCTGTAATTAATCCATTTACTGATAACGTCATTGCTGTTCTCGTTCAAGCAGAAGTTCCGGTTGTGCCAATAAGTATGTATCGTTTTAAAGAGCGGCTAAAAAGGAATGATGATTATATTAGTCCAAATCGTGAGTATTTTGGTGAGTTAAAATTAACAAAACGAGAAAAGGAAATATTATTTCTGTTGTTCCATTGTGAATCTCGCTCTGAAATTGCCGAAATTTTATCTAATGCAACTGGTAAGGAAATAACCGATGCTGCGGTAATAAAGGTAATTAATCGTGGTCTTTATACTAAATTTAATGTTGTGAACACAGATGAACTGAAAATGATAATTCGTAAAAAGGGTTACCATATGAAAGTGCCAGATTCTTTGAGCAATGAGTTCATTTTTCGGGTTGAAGAGCTATAATCTCTGGAGTTTCATCTCAAAGTTTCGTTTCAGTAAATTACTAAATACCGGGTATTTTATGCTTTGAATTTGTAGTTGTTTTATGTTCCTTTGCTCCCATTGGCTTAAACCAAGGGGGAGTGATTTTATGCCTGATTTTACTTATAGCAATGAATTTCGATTTCTTTTCAAGTCCATCAACAATTCTTGGTGCTCCACATGTATTTCTGGACCTAGCAAATTATGTAATTATTAATTGTTTAAGCTAATTTTTCTCTACTTAAATTGATTTAAGCGTGGGATTACACGCCTTAGAATCACAAACTTAGTATGTCCAGTTAAATATCACACGTGGCTGCCATAAAGCACCACCGTAAGCTTCACCCTGATCTTGATAAACCATACGTGTCCAAACATTCATATTGGTATGTGGGATGCGATATAGTAAAGATGCATCATATTCTGTAACCAGATTTGGCTGAGTATCATAAATCTGGTTGACAAAAAACTGGGAAAATGAAAGATTAAACTTCAGCGAGTTTTCCATAAAAAGGGTGCTATTACGTAATGTATAAGCAAAGCCAGAGCCTAGTTCAGCAAGAGATGTCAGCGCTGGAGTAGTATAAAGAGGATCAATTTCCATTCCATAGGTATATGGTGTAACCATTCCGCCGTTTAGATATGAACCACTACTACCAAAAATATTATTATAAGAAATACTGGTTGTATTATTGCCAATATTTAGAGCGAGCTTCCCACCGACTCCATTACTTGATACTACCCCAGCTGGGCTGGTTTGTCCGGGTAAACTAACCTGATTTGTTATTGCAGAACCTGATGATGACTGCATAAAGCCCTGTGCACTAGCATCCATACTAAATATACCACCAAGAGGTATATGATAGGTATTATCCACATATGCCATCTGGGCATAGTCTGCAAAATTATAAAACCACATCTGTCCTGAATAACTATCAACTGGATTCCAGATTAAACCAAGTCCTGCTGGACCATTTGTTGTTGTATTACCAATCCCAGATAATAGATTAGCACCATTGGTGTTATAGTAGGTTTGTTGATTAAACCAGTTATTTGGATATTGCATATAGCTCCAAGCGTAGAAGCCTGTCAGTAATAAACTGGAGAGGGCTTGCACATTTACCATCACACCTTGATATGGGTTATTTCCCATAGCATAGGTGCCCCCAGGTTGTGAGCCAAAGCTATTTACCCATGGGGTTGTAATAAGAATATTTCCTGCTACTACATCTACTTTATTGCTATACTGATAATCAACATATGCCTGTGATAAGGTAAATACCGAAGTTGTACCAAATGTGTTTGGTTGCCCAGTTTGATTAAAATTTAAAACAGCAGTACCTCCGCCGCCAAGTGCAAAGCCAGCAACGCGCTCAGTTTGTCCCCAGACTTGAAAAATATCAGTATTGTATGCTCTATTTTGCCCTTGTGTTGGTGCATTGATATTACCAATAACGCTGGTACCTAGATGGAAAGTTCCAGTTGATTCGGCAGATTGATGCGTACCCATATTAAGATCAATTGGATCCTGCAAGTAATTGTATGGTGAAATATATGAATTCTTTAAATCTTTTATTTCTTGTTGTTGTAAAAGTATACTTGAGTCATTTTCAAAGTATTCATCATCAGTTTGATTGATGCTTTTACGACTGATTCCACTCTCATTATCATCATAGACTACAGTCGGTTCGGCATATGCTACTCCGATGATCAGTTTTAATCCTAAAATATATTTATATCTCTGCCTCATCCTTTTTCCTATTTTATTAGATTCTAATTACAATTATTTTAATTTAAACAAAGGAATTGTAATATAAGTTCTTTATAAATGCAAATATGCGCAAATAATTACGTTATACCGAAAAATCTCTTTCAAATTCTTTAAAATTAAACTGTTGTTTCTTTTTAAGTGTTTTATCGATGAATTTAAGCCTGTAAGCTACACTATTACTGTTAGTTACTTTCATCTTTTTCATAAGCTTACAATGAGTGTGATACATGTTTTTAGTGCAAATAAAACTATCTAAAAAACTTAAATCACATCCTCCATCTATTGTGTTTACTTTTCTCATTTGAGACCTCGTTTAAGTTAAGATGTAGTGGATTAGTAATCGTTATTATTAGAAATAATAAATGCTTGAGAAGATAGATTCCTTAGCATTAGATATTAATTCACTAGTACTATAGACCTGCTGATTTTAAGTAGTGAATATGTATATATTGATATCACCATCAAGTTTACTTACTGCAATAGTTCCATTGTAGTTCCCTCAATTACATAACCAGAGAGTAAAGTTGGAACTTCATCAAGATCTATATATTTTATTTGATCTATATGAGTAAATTTGTCCCATTGTTGGGACATATTTGTTCGACTTTAGGAGTATTTACAAATGGTGTTGGATTATTTTATTCTAGCTAACAGCAGCTAATTATTACATTTTATTGTTGATTTTTTGTATGGTAGTAGGAATAATAGCAATATGATAAGTGGGACAATTGTTGCAAACATAAAAGCCTTAATTCCACCTATGCTCTCAAATAAACTTCCAATGATTTTTGCAGAGCTGCTATCAAAAATAGCGCATAGGATCATAATCACGCTTGTAATTAAAGCATGCTGTGATTTGGGGGCACTAGTTAATAATAATGATGCTAGGGTAGGATAAATCGGACCAATAAAAAATCCCAATAAAGGAATTCCAAAAGCAATTATCGGTGCATTAAAAATATTATCTACATCTTTGCCGATACCCGGTTGAATATTATTCAAAATTAGCGTTGTTAATATTATTGCAATTATCAAGCTAACTGCAAACATTTTATACCATTGTACATAGCGTAAAATAAAAGTTCCAGTAAAGCGTCCTAGTGCGATACCCATAGCCAAAAAACTTGCAATTTGAATACTCAAAGCTTCAGGTAAGTCTAAAATGCTACTATTAAAATATGGTAGCCATGAGCCAATTCCCATTTCTAGGGTTTCGTAAGAAGCCAATAATAATGCAAAGATTAAGAAACCACGATTAATTAGAAAACCAATTCCCTTAAATTGCTCAATCAGTGATAATTTTTCCTGTTTCTCAATCTGTGACTCATCAAATTTAGTAAAGAGCCATATGATTAACAAAATTAAGCTTATTGCTGCAAATGCCCAAAATACTCGATTCCATTCTTCCGGCATAACATGAATAAAGCCTGAATAAAGCCTGAATAAAGCCATAAACTAATAATACTTCCTGTAGTATAAAGGGCTTCTATTAGATTTATAAAGCTTGCATGTTCAATATCATTCTTAGTAACTAATCCAACTGAACTATAAGAAATAATTTTTATGATTATAAAAACTAATCCAGAAATAATTATGTATGCTCGTAAGGAATTGACTGTATTAATAAATGGAACAATCAGACATATCAAGATAAATATACTATAAGTAACAATTAAAGATCTACGAAAACCAGCCTTGATTATAATTGCAAACATAACAAAAGAGGCAACTAGCTTAGGGACATCAGAGAAAAGCTGTAGCGTTCCTGCCGAGTTGTGACTAATATGATAATAACTAATCGCCTGCATAACAAAAACAGGCATTCCAGTTGAAATAAAACTTAAGCTGAGAAAAGTTAAAATTATCTTTAATTTATTACTCATTGAATGCCTTACATTAAAAATCGTACATTTTCAGATAATCCATTGCAATCTCTTCATTAATTGCAGCTTTATAGCAACCAAGTTTAGTTGTTGAATACCCACCAATAATATTTCCCATTTGCATACATTTCACTAAATCCCAATCATGATAAAAGCCATAAATTACTCCAGCCATAAAATTATCGCCAGCGCCAGTAGTGTCAATAGTTCGAAATTCACAAGGAATTGCTACTTGTAAGATTTGATCATTTTTATAACTAATGCTTCCAGATTTACCCAATGTTACGATTGGATATTTGACATATTGTGCTAAAGTTTTAACAGCTTGATCTATATTTGTCATGCCAGTTAATTTCAACGCCTCTTTATCATTTGGAGTAAAAATATCAACGTACTCCAAGATGGGCTTAAGTGCCTCAAGGTTTAGGTCATCACTCCAACCTGTATCATAAATAATTAGAGTCCCTTCTTTAGATAGGCGATGCATAACTTTGGGGTAATCTGGTAATGCAAAGCAAATCCGGCAGCCAGTAAAAAATTGATATACTTCCTCATCCGATAAATATTTTTGATTAATCTCATTTGCAAATGAAATAAAGCTACGGTCACCATGCATTGAGATTGCTGTACTAATTGCAACAGGACTAACATCATTATTCGGATACAAATTAGTGAAGTTTTTAAAATTTAGACTATTCAATAGTTCACGTGCTATTTTGCTAGGTAAGTCATTAGCTAAAAAAGTTCCTAGTTTACTCGGCACATTTAAACGATTTAATACAATTGGTATTAGTGCAGCACCACCACCTAGATTAATATCAAAGCTATTACTATATATCTCCTCACCGGGGTGGGGTAATCGTTCTAATCCAGAGTAAATCAAATCAATAAATAATTTGCTAATTACTGTAACCATCAGTGCCATCCCTCGATCTCATGGGCTAATAAATAATTATCAACGAGTTGCTTGGCTATTGAGTATGAATTAACTAATGGATGCACCATTAAGCCGCGAATTGCCTCGTTTTTGTCTTTATTAAGAATTGCTTTAACTACGCTACGTTCATAAAATTTAAGGGTGCGGATTAAATTCATTTGTAACTCGGGAATCGTACCAATTTTAATAGGATGCGCACCATCTTTATTAATAATACAACTTATTTCAATAATATCATCTGTTAATAATCCATCTATTGCATCAGCATTCGGAATCGATAAAACCATTTGGGTGCTTTCTCCTGTTGCCACCGCACGAATAAATCTCAGTGCGACACCTGCATAACCACCATCATCAACTTCAGCAATAAACTCTTTCAAGGTTGGTGTTTTACGTGTGATTGCTCGTTCGGTTTGTGCTTCAAGTGTCATATAGCTATTTTCGCGAGTTAAATAAGCATCCATAAAGATATAAAATGCTTCATCTATCTTATTGTCAATATCAAAATCAATGAGTCTTTCAAGTGTTGCATCATTAATTGCTTGTACATTTTCACCGCGTGTTTGTTTTGCGTTTAAAATTGATTGGAGAGCTTTTTCTCGATAGTAGTAAAAATACAAATATTCATTTAGCAATAAATTTCCAGATAATTTTGTAAGCTCTGGATCAAAAAGCTTCATCTCGGTTTGCTGATAAAGACGTGAATCATTCAATAAATTATCACTTATATCGTGTCCTTTAATTTTTACTTGGTCAAACCAAGATAAATGATTAAGTCCATAGCAGCGTAAGCTGATCTCATCTTCCGAAACTCCATAAAGATTTTGTAATTGACGAGAAAAACCACTAGGTGCATCGCAAATTCCATAAACATTGCTATAACCAGCATCACGTAGAGCTTGAGTTACGATTCCTGAAGGATTAGTGAAGTTAAAAATTGGTGCATTGGGCTTTGCGTATTCTTTAATCAGTGAACAGTACTCCAGAAGTGCTGGTACTGAACGTATTGCCATTGCAAAACCACCTGCACCAGTTGTTTCTTGTCCCAGCACCCCTAAATCTAGTGCTACTCGTTCGTCAATAACTCGACTTTTATCTTCGCCAACTCGAAGTGTAGTAATTACAAAATCTGCATTTGTAATTGCGGCAATAGGATCAGAAGTAATTTCAAATTTTATCGACGGGTTCATTAATTCGGCTATCTTTTGAGCTATTTTGCCAAAAGTTCTTAATTTTTCTTTATTGGTATCCATAAAAACTACGTGGGTGATTCCAATTTTATGCGCACCACTAAGGATTGATTTAGCTAAAAATGGTGATCGAACGCCACCGCCACCTAGAACCGTAATTTTCATTTTGTTACTCCAGATCATAAAATTTAGTTGAGTATGATTTTCTATTTATTAGGTTTAATCCTATACTTATTTAATGTATTAAACTTATTACTTTATTCAGATTGTTTTTCTATCTGGAATATCTAATAAGCAAGGTGATTATCCATGTTTTGAAGGATACCTTTTATTATAAGAATAATATTATTCGATAACTAAAGCTAAATATGTCCTATTTCTGGGACATTTACTTTCTGGAGTATAGTCAAGAATCACGAGGAAAGATAAGAGTTTTGCATTAAAATATAAATTATTTTTCGAAGAGAAATGAATGATTAAGAATTAATATTATCAACAAAGATGGCTGTAAAATCTGCTTTTTTATTTTATGTAATGTATCAAGAAACTATTAAGAAATTTTACTTAGTATTGTGGTCAAGATAAATTTTTGAAGTTACTATATAGGTCGCATAAATTGCGTTCCCTTTTCAGTAAAGTTAAATTTGTTTAGATAATAGAAATTATAATTGGACCTAATGTTATTAATATAGTATTTGCAATAGTGTAGGCAACCGAAAATGTTAATGTTGGTATGAAGTTTCCTGAACGTTCTAGTACTAAACTAAATGCAGGCTCAGCATTTCTAGCACCACATAAAGCTGCGGCAAATAATGAAATATTCTTATATTTTAGTATAAATCGTCCAAACAAATAAGTTAATAATAACGGTACTACAACTACTAAGAATCCAATAAAAAAGATTTTCCCTCCATCATGCCATAGTCCACTTATAGCATAAGCACCTGTTGACAAACCAATCCCTGCTATAAAGGTGGTAATCCCAAAATCTTGCATATAGTTAATTACTGACTTTGGGACATATGCAAGTTTCGGATATAGGTTATTTAGCCAACCAAGAGTTATTCCAGCAAATAGCATTCCAAGTACACCAATATAAAACGAAACAGAAAGTATGTTAAATTTAAATAGCCCAATTAATTGACCACAAACTAAGCCTACGGCAAGAAAAAGGAGGTCTGTCTTTGGGTTTGGAGCTACAATTTCGCCTACAATGTGAGCTATCTGATTCACTTCTTCCTCAATCCCATATACTTCAACTATGTCACCTATATGGAATTCGAACTCAAGATCTATGTGATCAATCTTTTTATCGTTGCGTTTAACGCTTAGCAAGCATCCACGACGAAATGAGCCATTTTCTTGCATTTCGATTGCTTTAGATATCTTTAGACCATCATATTTTTTGTTTGTAATAATAATATCTTTAGTAACTAAATTGATACTCCATTCATTGGCGGACCAGGTAACTATAGAGCCAAGTTGAGTAGCTAATTCGATTAGTTTTTTAGGTTTACTAGATATTAATAATTTATCGTGCTTGAATATTTGTGTTTGAGGTTTTACGCTAATCAATTGTCCATTACGGCGGATTTTATGTACAGACATACCACCATTATATGCTTTTTCTAACTCCGAGACTGTTTTTCCATCAATCATTATGTCTTCAATAACCATAAGTACAAATGGTTGAAGAGTTAAATTTTGTGATCCGCCTTTTACTAAAATCTGCTCATTAGTGCGAATAGTATTTTCTTCTAGCAATGCATCACTACGAATATTTCTTTTATACAATAGTTCTAGAATAGTGGTACAAAAAATAGCAGGGAATATTGTTCCAAAGAGATAAGTAATTGCAAAGCCTGTGGCTATATCGTTTTGTATTATGTTAAGTTCTGAATTTGTATAATTCAGATTATTTAATGAATCTGTAGCAGCTCCAATAATCCCCGAAGTTGTTAGAGAACCAGCAGCAATACCAACAGCCATTCCTTTTGTTAAATTAAATAATTTTGCACATGCTATTACTACAACCAGGCTAATTAAGACAAGAAATATAGTTAGTAAGACATGTTTTATATTCCTAGTATTAAATGTTTTAACAAAATGTGGTCCACAATCATAACCAACTGCAAATAAGAAGCAAGCGAAGCCTAGATCACCAATTTGATTATCAAGCTTACCACCGATGATACTGATAAGAATAGCAGAGATTAGAGTACCTCCAATACCACCTAAGGTAAATGAACCGATTCTGATCTTACCAATCATATAACCAAAAGTTATACTTAAAAATAGTGCTAAGAATTGATTATGAGCTATCGTATCAATAAAGTTAATACTTAACATAGAGCCTTTCAAAATAACTATGATTTATAACTACACTGGATGAAATAATTATCCGCCAAGAGCATAGTATTTAAAATTATTGATCTGTTCTCTTCACACTATTTAATGATAATAATGTTAAAAAGCTGACGATAATAATCCAGATCGCTATACTATATAAATGTCCAGTTGCTTTATATAAATAATTCTCAATTACAGGTGTGAGACCACCAATCAAAGACATTCCCAGACAGAAGCTCACGGCAACACCTCGATAACGACAATTTACTGGAAAAATTTGCTTCAGATATGCATTTGATGGTCCGAGCAATATTTCATTTAGTATTACTAGTATAATTTCGGCAGAAATAATCCAATAAAGATTCATTGATTCAAGCATTATCGCCAAAGGAATAGTTAAGATTAGCAGTGCTAAAGCTCCCTTTTTCATTACCCTTGCCGGGCTATATCTATCAGCAAAGAATCCAGCAAGAACTAGTGTAACTACAGCAATAGTAGATAATACAAACTGAAACTGCATGAATTGCAAGCTATCAAGATAACCATTAGTCTTTAGCCATGGATTAATAAAAGTTAGTACTGTCGTAAATGGTAAAGTAGAGAATCCACCAATGCAAATTCCAGCAAAGATTTCCTTTGGGTATAGCACACATATTTGTTTAAAACTAGGCGTTTGGATTCGTTCATGTTCACCAATTGATTCGGTCATACTACGACGGAAATAGATTGCAATTAATCCCATTAATCCACCGATGACAAAGCCAATTCGCCAATTCGGATTTACCTTATCAATAGAGGTTATGGCAATACCTACTAATGAAGCAACCACAGAACCAACCAATGCCATAGCAGTTAAAAGAGCTCCAATCAGAGCTGGCCGATTATTTTTTGCTAGTTCAACAACATAAATACCAGCACCACTATATTCTCCGCCATAACATAGCATCTGTATAGCGCGAATCAATGTTAAAAGAATCATTGCCCAGATACCTATTACATGATAACTCGGCAATATTCCAATCATCAATGTGGCAATAGCTATGCCATATAATGAAATAACTAATGCTACTTTACGACCAAATTTGTCACCAATATAGCCAAAAACCAGACCACCAAGTGGTCGCGCTATTGAAGCAATTAGTATCGCGTAAAATCCCATCACTAAAGCATCATATTGAGAATGGGCGGGAAAAAATACGGGAGTCAGAAAAGGTAAGAATAGTGAAAATAGTGCATAATCATAATATTCAATTAAAGTACCTAGTGATGCTATTAGTAGTGATTTTTTTAATGCCATCTATTTCCTCATGAGGTTTTTACTTGTTTAAAGTTAAAGAATTAAATATTGGGATGAGAGTTATATTTTACAAAATACCAATAAACTTCATTCTCAGAAGTATTATAAAACTCCAGCGGAATGGAAAAAATTATCATTCATGTTTATTACAAAAAACTTAGGAGCTAGACAATCAAGGTAAATGTTTATTTTCACTTCGTAGTGCTACTAATTACTTCGCTTTCATTAAAGCGGTGGCCACCACCAAGGTCTTTATATAATGAAATTATAGCATGCATTTGTGACAGTTTCATTTGATTCACACTGATTAATGCTTCATCTTGAGTTATTTTATCCTGAAGAGTATCGGAGTATGCCTTTAAACCAGTTTTATACATATTGTAGGTGTAACTGTATTTTCTAGTAGCATCGGCAGCGGCACTCTGTGTAAGCCGATATCTTTCATTAGTAATATTGTTGCTCGCAAGATCATTACTTACATCTCGTAATGCTTTTCTAACGCTATCAATATAATTTGCATAGTAATATTTTTCACTACCCTCATATTTTTCTACATCACCAAAAATTGAAGGTTTTAATGACCAATTAACAAACTCACTTTGAAAATCTACGTATGAACCATCTGGCATACCCGGTAGTCCACCGGTAAGCAGCTGCGAGGGTCCATAAAGAAGCTGAAAAGACGGTAATAATTCAGTATAAGTTGCGGTTATATTTTGTGCTGCTACTTTAAATTGGAGTGCTGCTACTTTTATATCTGGGCGATTACCAATAACGGAAGCAGGAGTTGAAGTCAAGTTTGCATAAGGGGTTTTGGTATTATTAAAGTCAGATGTTAGTATTGCAGTACCTGGGTTTCTATTTAGCAAATAATTAAGTGCATTTCGGCTAACTATAATATTATTCTCAATTGATTTCAACTGACTTTTTGCTTGTTTCAGATTTTGTTCAAGTGGGATACCTTCTGCTGTATTTGCTAAGCCGCCATTTTTTCGCTTTTGGTGAATATTTATTTGTTCTATAATATCATTTACATATTGCTGGTAAAGCTTGAGCTGAGCTTCTTGAGAAATCAATGTGTAGTATGCAATTGCAATATTAGTTATTACATCCAGTTTAGTCCCTTTAAAAGCTTCTTGTTTAGCTTCAAGATTTATTTTAGCTGATTTTTGTTTCGCAATTTGAGAAAAGATATTTAATGAATCATAGCCAGCAAACCCACCATAAAATGATTGTGGTTGAGGAAGAATTGGATACATATTAAAAATACCAGCAAAAAGAGAAATGCTTGGGATCCAACTAAGTTCAATACTTTTTAGCTGCCCTTGCGCTGAGTGAATATTAGCTTTTGCTTCAGCAATAGAATTATTTGCTACTAATCCACTTTCTATCAGCTGATTCAAGTTCTTATCATCAAATTTTTGCCACCAAGCTATGTATGGTAAATTACTCTCTACCTGAATTTCTCCAAATTGAAAACTGGCAGGAATGTCTACAATAGGATCAGGACGATCCGGCGCCAACAAAGAACATCCATTTATAAAAACACCTAGAATAGTTAGGAGTGCTAAATTTATTTTATGTTTCATCTTTAAGTTTCCCCACCATTGATTCTAGACTGGCTAATTCACTCTTTATTTCGGTACTAAGAGTTTGAATTCGTCTATCAAATGGACTATATTGCTCTAAATAATTTAAGCAAGTCATTTTTTTATGTAATTCTCTGCTGAATTTAAGCATTCCATCCAATTTTTTTTTGTATTCATGATTATCAGCATCATTAACAAGTCTAGTAAGCCTATCGATATTTTGAACAATTATATTATTAATCTTCAATTCTTTTGCAGTTCCACGCTGATTTACAACGATCTCAAAATAGCTTGCCAAGTTTTTGATAAAAGTTCTCTGTGCTTGGTAATAAGTTAAGTATGCAAGAGCTTTCTTTTTAAACCAAAGCTGTTCTACAGTAATACAGATTGAAAATACTATCAAAGTACATACTATTCGATCTGAGATGTAATATGAGAGACTAAATGAAGTAGAGTTACTCCATTCTACACACATATCAGAAAATGCAGTATTCAATATTACTAGCTTACTGTAAGGCAGGTTAGTAAATAGTATAAGTAATAATGGCCAAAGGGTTATAAGAATAATTAAAACCCTATAATCAAAATGTATGAAATACCATAGAATAACAACTACCGCTATGCCTACGAATGTTCCTTTAACACGCATATAGGCTTTTTTCTGAACTGCGTTAGGATCAAAACCTGCATAAATAGAACATATTGTTGTTATTAACCAAGTGCTATGAGGAATATGCATATATTGATACATCATTTGTACTAGCATTAGTACAAAGATAATCTGTATATAGCGCTCGGTAAAAATGTCTATATTTTTGAACATAACTTATTCCACGAACTACGGAGCTCTTCAAGAATTACATATTGCTTTGAATCTTTAATTTTAGTTGTTAAAGCTGTATTCGTACAAGGTCTACTTTCGGAAATTGCTAGGCAAATTTCTTTTAATGCATTTGCAATAGTTATAAGTTCGGTTTCTGTGCTTATAGCTACATTGTTTCTTGCTGCTATGAGAAACATATATAATTTCATAATTAAAATATTCATCCGTCTAAGTCTAAAACCATGATCTTTGATACTAATGTTTCGGGTAAAGCTATTCAACGTTATAAAGTGTTTTATCTTTCTATCATCTAAAGGAGTGTCACCATCAATTGCAGAAATTCTAAAGTACTCATCAAAAGCATCCAGCGTCAAAAAACATGCTCTGAGCCAAACTCTGACATAATAAACTTTTGGAAATAAATTCATTATTCCAAGACAGATAATAAGATAAAAACATATTAAAATTATAAAATTTAAATAGACATAACTATTACCTGCACTTGGGAACTTTATTACTACGACTGCCAATAAATTAGCCATTACTGCTATTCCCGCCATAAAGGGGAATTTACGAGAAAGTAGAAACATTGTACCCATCCCAAATCCGACCATCAGTACAGATAGGAAGTTATAGTCTCTTACCATATTAACCAGTATAGCGTAGATTGTAGTTACAACCGAGAAAATAATAGTAGCTTGCTGCCGTTTATAAAAACTAACAATTTTTGCTGTGCCTAGTAAGCCAAATGCAAGTATGATTATCAAAGTTTCCAGATACGGTGGACTATATATAAAATTTATCAAAAAAAAACAGATTAGCACAGTTAGTGTTTGAAAGCTATTGACTCTTAATTGTCCATAAGGATCATAATGATTTAGAGCCTTATTTAGTTTGGATATAAACATATGCACTGCTGCCAGGGTTTAGTGGGTAGTTTGCGTCTGGATCGGTGATTTTGAATGAATCTCCGCGCTGCAAGCAGACGCGGTATCTACCCAAATAACACTAATTGCTTCTTTTCATGAAGCTTTCTATAATCTTCCCTTCCTTGGTTTTTCACGTAATTTGCTATGCTTGCTTCATTACCATGCTGACCAACTGTAGCTGCAAAATAGCCACTACTCCAGAACTCGCCTCCCCAAAGCTGCTTTTTTACTTCTGGACATAACTGACC